>CAYYQL010000036.1:0-26020 GCA_964473825.1 uncultured archaeon | reverse complement strand
TACATCTCCCGACGAAACGTCCAGTCCATCGCTGACCGTGGGGTCTATCATGCGATCGAGCCTAAGGAGCGACTACGCCCCCGGTCCCGGGGCCACCGTGGCTACAGGGAGTTGATCCTGGAGTACCACCGAAACCCTGACAAGTGGAGGCGACTCCACGAGTATGTACAGAGGAGCCCTGTGGAGACCGTTTTCAGCATGATGAAGGTGCGATTCGGTGGGAGCCTGCAGTCACGGACGCACCGGAAGCAACGGCAAGAACTACTGCCCAAGGTAATCCTGCATAATATGAATCGTTCCAATTATCTGGAGTATGCCGGGAGGTGACTTTTCACACAGAGCACAACTGGACAGAATTCTTTTATACATCCCGTAGGATAACTACGGGGGGTATAGGTTTGTTTCGCAATAGAGTCATGAGAACCATTCTATGTACATTTCTGGTACTCTCGTTTCTAAGAGCCGGGATACCAAGCGTTTCCGCCAGTACGTTTCAATATGACACCCTCTCTCCGGGAACTCGACCAGGCAACAGCACAGTGGCATCTACAACGGGCATCAGTTTCGATAGAGAAGTAAAGTCTGAGCCTCCGTATGGCAACATCGACTACAATCAGACTCTAGAACTCCTGCATCCCAACCCTACATCAGAGAGCGACCGTGAGATTGCTGGCAACAATGAGACTCTCAAATCCTTCTACCACCGCGAGGACCTAAGCCCAGGTGAGTACTTGCCCGATATCTCGATTGCGAGGATCACCAAGCATGTCTGGATTGACCATCCAACCGCATCGCAAACTTGGGTCAATCTGGAGTTCTCTTTCTACAACCCCTATGAAACCTACGCACGTTACTTCAGAATCTATCTGGACGGCCAGAAGGTGTATGAAGAGGTGGATTCCACAACCAGACATTCTGGCACAGTTGCACAGTATCTCTCCGATGGTCCTCATGAGATCATATTCGAAGTACGGCATGGGGCTTACTCTAAGGGTTGGGCCCTTGAATATGCATACATTGAGAACGGGATGCACTCGCAAGTGCATACCTCGGCTGACCTGGGCGGAAACGAGGCAATGCCACAGATCTATGTTTCCCAGATACAGCGGAAGGTCTTCGTGAATGATGGCAGCGGTGCATTTGATGAGAGAATCCGTGTAGCAGTGGAATCGGATGATCCGTACCATCGGTATCTACGTCTTAGAGTAAATGGCCAGCTAGTGCATGAGGTGATAATCTATCAATCATACGAAACGACGGTTGACGTGTCATCATATATGCCAGATGCAGACATATATGAAGTTGAATTGGAGATCAAGGCAGGTCATTATCGCCAGTGGCAGCTTGTCTACCTTGGCTTGGAAAGGAGCGAGAGCAAGTATGTCCCACTTGATCTCCAGCTGATTGTATCAGTCGAGTGGAATCCTTCAGACGAGTATCTGAATGATTTCATCGCCGGGTTGCACGAATTCGTTGCACATGCATGGGATGCATTTGAAGAGCAACTCATCATAACAAGGATTGACATCTACACTGGCGGCCAGATGTGGAATGACCCAGATACTAATGTGAATGTCCACTGGCTGAACAACTTCACACCCTATGCGGTGATGCAGTTCTCGAAGGACCCTCAGGGCAATCCCATACAGGGGAGCCTACGTGGACTTGGAAAGATACACCTGCCAAGATACTGGCCACATGATAGTGGGACGTGGACCGGCTGGTTGAGTTACCTTGCGATTACCCATGAGCTTGCTCATGCTTTCTTTCACCTTGCTGATGAGTATGTTACCGGACCCGATATTGACCCGCCACAGGAAGCTGTGTGCAGGCCACCATACGAAGACGCATCGATAATGGATGCTGCCTCGAATTGGGAGAAGACTGAATTCTGTACAAGGCTCAATCATGATCCTGATGGAGATACTGCTCAGTCTTGGTGGTGGGCTTTGTCTTGCTGGGGAACCATTGCGGAGTTCAACCCTCAGGTCTATGAACCCTATCCTCCTCATACCACAGTGACCGGCAGTGTGGCTGCAGACTATGTGAACATCATTCTACATTAACATAAGGAGTCGGCAACATGGATAGTAGACGGAAGATGATACTGACTGCAATCGTTATGGTGGTGGCAATAGGTGCCTTGCTTATCGTAGCTCTCCAGCTCCTTCCCCCGAAGGTCAGCGAGCGCTTCACCTCCCAGACTATCAGAGTGAACACATCAACGCCCTCGGTGTCGGTGAAACTCGCTGATGTGAACTCCGACTCCAACGACGATCTCATTGTCGGAACCATAAGCACCGTAGAACTGGCTATCCAGAACACTGATGGCTCATTTCCCAACACTTCAGTGATCCTCGAGTCCGATGGAGGAGGGCTGGCCGTGTATGATCTGGACGGAGATGGTCACCTCGATATCTGCGCTCGCAGGTCCGCGCAATCCCTGCTGATTGCCTTTGGAAATGGCACTGGCGCGTTCCCCGACCAGAGGGATATCGAGGTCACGACTGATAGCACTATCGATAGATGGTTCTCCCTCTCAACAGACGCAGGACCAGTGATTGGTGCTGTGACAGCTGGATCTCCTAGGAAGGTTGTCTTCATGTCAGTCAACAGCAGCCGACACATCGAGCGAACCGAAACCCCAATTCTCGTGGAGGGTATCATCTGGAGACTGTTCACACTCTCAACAGAGGACGGCCCCGGGCTAGGTATCCTAACCAGTGAGGAAGACAGGAATGTCTTCTTCTTCTCTCTGAACGGCAGTCTTCATCTCGTTGAGGAGATCTCGGTGAGCATCTCGGGCTATCCCATTGCTGTCTTGCGGCACGACTTCGATGAGGATGGCAACGACGATGTTGCTGTACTCCAGACAAGTGGAAACCTGACCATCATTCATCCCTTCTCCACAACCCCGACAAGATACGTGGAGCTACCTATCCCAACCTATACAGAGCGCGATGCGTGGATGATGATGGTTGACATGACGGGTGATGGGTCAAAGGAGCTAGTGGTGGCAGCCAATACCTGGGAGATGACAGGTCAACTCCTGATCCTCAAGATTACGACAGAGTCAGACCCATCTTACAGCATCTGGACCTATGCGTCAGGATGGAGCGGTGCAACAGCCTGTGATTTCGATGTGGACTCGGACATGGACATCGTCCTCACATCCTATGATGACTACACAATCCTCATCGAGAACGAGTTCACAGGCACGGTGTCACAGACCGAACTCCTTCCTAAGACCACGGACCCTCTCGGACCTTTTCTGCTTCATCTTGGTGAAGACAGTGTTCCAAGTATCGGTGTTCTGGCGAAATGGGAAGAAATCCCTCTTCACTTCTGGGAGATAGTCCTGTTCTATGCAGAAGATGGGCAATGAGGAGTTTGGGGCCATGGGCCGAAGACTGATGACGCTATGTGAACATCATTCTACACCAATAGTAAGGAGTTGGAAATATGGATAGAAGGCAGAGGATCATTCTTGCTTCGGTCATCACAGTCTTGGTTGTAGGCGTTTCTGTCGTCGTAGTCTTTCAAGTCTTTCCACCGACGGACAGCGAGCGGTTTAGTTCGTAGAGCATCCGACTTAGATTCGGCATCTCTGGCATCCCCTATGTCACAGTCAAGGTTGCGGATGTGAACAACGACTCTCTCGAGGACTTCATCTTGGCCAGCCTCTACACGGTGGAGATAGTCCTTCAGAACCCTGACGGGTCGTTTCAGAACGCGTCAGTTCTGGCAGAGGTTGACGGGTATGGAGAGCTCTTGGTTGGTGACCTCGATGGCGATGCAGCCACGGATATCTGTACAGTGAACAACTCCGGGTCACTCATAATCATGATCGGGAACGGTACCGACACCTTTCAGGCCGAGGTGGTAAGCAGGCTCACGAACGGGGATTTCATACAACGACTCTTCCCCGTCAGTACTCAGAATGGTACTCTGATCGGTATGATCACCAGCGGGCCACCTAAGCGACTTCTCCTTTTCTTGGTCACAGATAGCTGGAATCTGATTGAAGAACGTAACTTGACTCTGTCAGATCATTTCTCAGCCGTGCTCTCCCATGATTTCGATGGTGACGGTAATGACGAGATTGTCTTTGCTCAGCCCGAGCACAATCTGACGATTCTGTATCCCTTCTCTTCCTCTACTGCCACCGCAACTCTCGAGTTGCCCCCGTCAATATACTTAGAACGTGATGTCTACCTGCAGGCTCTTGATGTTGACGGGGATGGCTCTGACGAAATCGTGATGGCCACGAACACAGAGGATATGACAGGTCAACTCGCTTTCATCCAAGTACCGTTTCAATCGGACTTGACTCCTTACACCTGGTCGTACTCATCTGGATGGAGCGGCGCAACAGCTGGCAACTTCGATGAGGACTCAGATGCTGATGTCATTCTGACATCTTTTGATGGTCACACAATTCTGATCGAGAACGAGCTGTCAGGTACGGTCTCAAAGACTGAGCTTCTCCCGAAGACTGACGAGCCCTTTGATCCTGTCTTGATACATCGGGGAGCGGATGGAACCACATGCATCGCAGTTCGGGCGATTTTTGATGGTATGACCTATGGCAATTACTGGGGGATAACGCTGTTCTGGACGGAAGAGGAGTCCGAGAGTGGGTGATATCATAATTGCAGTGAACAAAGACCCAGAAGCGCCGATATTTGACATTGCAGACTTCGGCATCGTCGGCGACTTGTTCGATGTGATTCCGACGATTATCGACTAGATCAAGCGTGTCCAAGCTGAGAGATATGAAATTCGATACGAGAGGGAACCGATTTTTTCTCTTATGGCTGCTCGATTTCACCGTGATCACCAGCACCAGACGTCAGTCTCGAAAATCATATGAGCTTTCGCGATAGATGCAGTCTTGTGGTGTTGAATCGAGTTGCATCGAGATTTCAGAAAGGCAGAGAATATCCTGCCTGTCTTAGTAGCCATCAGCACACTCTTCACACCGTATGCCGTTCAACAATACACGACTGCGATTTTTGCCCATGGTTTCATCTGGTACTTTCCACTCTGGAGATTATACCTCGGCTATGGTGGGTCCGGTGTGTTTGCATACATCATACCTCTTGGAACCGCAGAGTTTCCCTTGATTGGACTGGAGCCCTTGGTCGCTTCAGTGCTTCTTGCAGTTGGATTTTTCCTCGCAGTGATCATTTGGAGAGAAGGAAACGATGCCCACCGAGACTCAATGAGATGGTTCTCAGCCCTTGCGGCATTGCTGGTCCAGATTAGCATGCCGGTGCTGGCCACGTTGTCCTCCCCGCCTAGCATATGGATGTTGACAGGGCTGGTGCCAACTCCAATAACTGGCCTTCTCGCTCTCTTTGGACGCGTCTATCTTCACAGGACGAACAGATGGTAGGAATCGCATCTCTGGAGCTTCCAGGCAATCAGGTCCAGAACAGGTGGCCTCCAGAGGACAGTGATGAGCGATGCGCAATAGACCGGTATCAGAGTAGTGTATGTTCCTTCATGACAGAGCGGATTGTAGCAGGCCATCAAGCCACTTGTGCTTCGTCCAGTTTTCAACTCGTTCCGCACCAAGATAGTTCACGAATCGAGTGATCTCCTCGTTGAACATCTCATGGAATGTCCTCCTATTGTCCAAGTTGCTGAATAGATGAAGGCTACGAATCTCCAAGACCCCTTTCTTCGAATGGAATCGAGGTTCGATCAAGCCAACGTAGTCACCATCGAACAGGATTGGCAAGCAATAGTACCCATAGATTCGGTCCTCTTTCTTCTTGTACACTTCCCATACGTATTCATGACCATAGATATGTTGGAACAGGGCACGGTTCCACAAGAGTGGGTCTAACGGGGCCAGAAAGCGCACGAATGAATCTTGTTGATCGGTTACCTCCTCCCACAGAGGTTCATCCTCCGTTGGACAATAGAGTTCCCCTCTCCAGTCCTCAACATTCACTGTGAAGAGGCGTCCTTCACTTACTAGTGCCCCCAGAGTTTCTCGCACGTCCTTCACCTTACCTACCTCATGCCACTGTTCAGGGGCCTTTGAGGGGGATACGATCCGAGAGGATTTGACAATCATGGCAGCCAGCTCCTTGACTGCCTTCTCCTCGGGAATATCCTCTTCCAGATATTCTTCGGGAATGATGACCTCGGGAAGACCGTAGTACCTCGTGTTTCCAGATCTGTGATGGACCATTAGCAGGCCCGCGACCCAGAGTCTGGTGAGTAAGGTGTTTCCGACCCGTGCTCGCTGGCCCCAGCCCCACTCGGTTGTACCCATGTGTTTGAGATCTCTTGAGCAGATCGGCCCCCGCTTAACGGCATCCAGTATGAACTCAATCTCCGCCTTGTGTTTCTCGAAGAATGGGCGGTATTCCCGCTTTCGCTTACTCATTCTGAAACCAAAGATTGGGTATTTCTCTACTGAAATGATAGACATCATCTTGCAGAAATACTCGAACAGAGCGCGTTTCTCATAGAGAAGGTTCTGGAGGTACTCTTGCCGGTAGTCCTTGACTCGACTGAATAGGGTGAGGTCCTGATTCCGTCCAGCTACATCAATCGAGTCCACCTGTACGCAGGGGTGTTTCTCGAAACAATTCAGGACGCCCTGATGCCCCTCCTCAAGTGGAGAGAATCCGTGTGACTCGCTCAGAACCCTCCGTACTTCTTCTCTACTATATGCTCTCTTCATTGCGTTCATGTCGAACTCTCATCTTAACAGGTTTCCGTACTTGGAGCTCTACAGGGACAGGAGATTGCAACTGCTTCAAAGGCGATCGCCTAATAGGTGACGGCTCCCCGACTTCTTATGTGACAGCAACGGCCAAGAGTCACCAAGCCGAGTCATCGAGATCGCAGCCTTTGGAGATATAGATGTCCCGTTATATGAAAATATCCATCCGCGGTGGGTCCACAGTTGCTAAAGACTGCTTAACAATTTGGTTCAAGTCTGAGTAGTGATTATAAGAAAAAGGAGAATGCTCACGTCGCTTCCAACGCGAGCACTTCGGCAAGCGAGAGTGAACTACTCTTGCTGCGGTCTGAGCTGGGGGCCTCGTTATCAAAGGTGTTCCTGTCGGGAGCATCACGCATGGTGATCCTACCTCCGGAAGAATGCCTCAGCAATAGCCTTGGTAGTAATCTCCTTCGAGATGTTGTCCTTGGGATGCTTGTTGTCTAGAGTAATTGCCATTGTCCTATCACCTCCGATAGATGTATGCGTAGTAGAGGGCGTCGACCGCGTGGGTGTTGCCCTGGAAACTGTTCTTCTTCTCGAATGAAACTTGGTCATTGGTAGCTAGAGCCATTGTATTTCACAAGGAATAACACTCAGAATCAGTATATAATGCGAAGCCACAATGAAGGGTCACGCAATGAAGTCACAATTTGTGACTGTGCTCGGACAGATTTGACGGTGGTCTGGGAGATAACTCGGTCGGGAGTTTATCTTCTGATATCGTTGATTGAAATCTGGATGGTCTGCTCAGCAACGGAACTGGAAAAAAAAATCGCAACGTTTTGTATCGTGTGAAGATGACCTCGAGAGAGTGCAATCATGAACGAGCGCCTACACACATATGTCTGGGCTCTTTGCGGCTCTCAGTCAAATCTCACCATTTCCTTGCGGGGAACCGGGCTTGATCCTCCAGCCACTTGGGATGAACCCCCACACTCTGTTTCAGGGTGTCACAGGGGAACTGCTCACACTCTGAACAGAACTTCAGCCCCCTTTTGTTCCTACAGCACTCATAGATGCTGCATCCCTCTCTGCTCTCTGTTCCACACCCCTTGCATTCCGCGTTCATGAAGTAGCGGCACGAGCCGCAATAGAGCAGACAGGGCGTTCCATAGCCATCAAACTTCATCTCATACCAACCCCGGGTGCAAGATTTTCATCTTCTTGTCTTCTTTAGGAGTGCCAGTGCTTTCCTATCCCCATGTTGTCGCCGGTAGGCCAAGACTCCCATTCTCACGACTGCATTCCTCTGCCCCTCCGGGTTGTCAGGATCGTAGTGTCCCGCGAGTAAGTCGCAAGGAAAATCGTTGCAAAGCCCGCAGTGGTGGATGCCCTTATCGCCGGCGCATCTGTATACCTTGCACTCGCCCCACCATGGTCTGCCGCTCTGACCGTTACATCCCTGACACCGTTGCTCGGCATCTTCTCTGAGACTGGGACAGAATGAACAGTCATGTCCGCACAACGTGAGAGTTGAGATATCTTCCAACTCGACCATCACCCGCTTCAATCTTCTCGATTCCATTCCTCTTCAATCTAGCTCTTCTCGTAATCTTATCAAACCCGGATGGTTTTATGTCATGAAGCTCTCTTAGCCTGGTTGACGTAGACTGATTGGTGGATAGGACATGAGTATCAACACACGTTTCCCGAGGCTCTCAACGTTCTCAATGGTGGCCCGTGACCCTGAAAACGGGGACCTCGGAGTGATAGTACAGAGCAAGTTCCCAGCAGTGGGTTCTCTCGTCCCTTGGGCAGAGGCCGAGGTTGGCGCAATCGCAACCCAGGCGTGGGCGAATGTTTCGTATGGGCCTAAGGGCCTCGACTTTCTGAAGAGTGGAATGAACGCATCCGAGGTTTTGGATGTCCTTCTTGCTGCAGATGAGGGCCGCAAACATAGACAGGTAGCCATCGTGGACTCTAGGGGAAATGTGGCCGTACATACTGGCGAGGAGTGCATGGAGTGGGCCGGGCACCATATGGGTGATGGGTATGCCTGTCAGGGGAACATCCTAGCTGGACCAGAGGTTGTTGGTGCTATGGCTGAGACCTTCGAGGCCACACAAGGCGACCTCATAGACAGGCTGTTTGGAGCGCTGAAGGCAGGTCAGAGCAAGGGGGGAGATCGTCGTGGTATGCAGTCGGCCGCCCTTCTTGTGGTCAGAAAAGGTGGCGGCTACGAGGGAGGCACTGACAGATATGTCGATGTGCGTGTCGATGACCATCCAAGCCCCATCGAGGAACTCGAGCGTGTCTTCTCCATCTATGATATGACTCTTCTGAGCCGTGAAGACCCAAGCAATCTCTTGACAATAAAGGGTGATGTTGCGTCAGAGATTACGAAGGCACTGTCAGAGCTCGGCTATCTCTCTACCCCCTCAGAAGAGGGCTATGGCAAAGAGGCTGAGATGGCTCTGCAAGAATACATCAACACCAACAATTTCGAGAACAAGATGCGTGAGGACAACAAGATCTGGAAGAGCGTACTGGACTATCTTCTGGAAGATGCAGGGCTGAGATGAGATTCTCCTCAAATGCCTTAGCGTCAAAGCAGCGTCTGGCTTCTGAGTAGGCCAACAAGCGGATAATTGGTGAATAGTGGGGCGCGTTCTGCAGAGCACGCCCCAACAGATATACTAGAACTAGAAGTCGTAGGCCTTCAGAGTCTTTCTCTTGTTAGCCTTGGCGCGTTCTGCTGCTCCTTCTAGCATGGCATGGATTCCGGCGTTTATCGCATCATACGAATCGGATCCAACCATCATGTTATTTGCCCGAGCAAAATCTTGGACAGCCTTCTTGACTACATAGTCAGTCTTAGTTTCTTTCTTCTTCTTTGCCATCTTTTTGCACACCCGTCTTTTTTTTGGCTGAACGTCTACGTGCTGTAGATGTGCCCTCAATCGACGAGAGGGGGCATTTCCTCCGCATCCACGCAAACATCCAAGACCAAGGCGTGAGGCGTTAGAGAGGCTGTATCTTGTTAATAAGGGTTTTTTAGGCGTGTATTTCGTGTCTATATCTTTCAGAGCTGCTTGAGTACCCCTTGCTTTTCTATGGTTCGCTTAGATTGCACATAGTGGGTTCATAGATAAGCAAACACCGTTTTGACCCTGTCAGATTTAATGTAAATTGACCGAATAAAAACGCTTATATGTAATAATGTACCTTAATACAGTTAAGTGATAAGCATGTGTGACGGGGTCGATACTGCACAACAAAAGACTGAGAGTCCAAGATGTGAACACACCCATTTGGATCGACACGCTGAAGGGACGAAGAGTCCAAGCAGTCACTATGGTTCAGGCGCACTCCGATCATACATGATAGTCTAAGGATAAGTGATACAATTGAGTGATGACATAGACAGGATCAAGGACGAACTCGAGGAAGTACGCAGGCTCAAGGAGGCTCTGCAGAAAGAAGTCGAAGAAGTTCGTGAAGAGAAGAAGAGACTGAGGGAGTCAGAGCCACGGCGACGGCATCCGAGACATGAACATCCGAAAAAACCTATTCCTCCAAAGAAGATTGGCCCCCCTCATCCACCAAGGCCTTACGGCGCAACCATCAATCTCGAAGGTCTGACTGAGAGTCTGGAAGAGATGATGGACGGACTGGGTGAGCAAATCTCAGCAAGCCTCAGAGGCATCGAGGGGATAGAGGCCAGCCTCCAGTTTCCCCAGTTCAGGGTCAAACACAGACGCAGGCCAAAGAAGAGGGCGATCGAGAAAATACCTCCCGAGCGGGTGGCGGAAGTCATAAGCCCACTTGGCAGTGAAGAACGTCTGAAGATATTGGACTTCCTGAAAGATGGTGGCAAATCGTTCAACGAGTTGGAGGCCCACACCGGTAAGACCGGGAGTTCTCTCACTCACCATCTGAATCCTCTGCTAGATGCGGGATACATCATCAAGGGGGAGGTCCGCGGTACCTATTATGTGACTGTCGTAGGTCGTCTTGCGTATCGTCTCGCCCAATGGCTTACGAGCAGAGTTGAGTATCAGCTGACAAATGGCCAGAGCCGTGAGGCCGAGGACGAGGTGGGTGTCGAATTCGACGAGGGCGAACCTGAAGACTCTGGAGAGCAATCTGAATACACATCAGAGAACTACTCAGAGGAGGACGAAGAGTAATGGCAAGGCTGGAGATTGACGAGCGAGTCATGGTAACAACCGAGCCCTACTTGCCGATATCTACAGACAAGGCTATCATCGAGATGGACCTAGGGTGTGTCTGGTCCTATGTAACTCTAGATGATAGGAGAGTAGGGATCGTCTTTGCAGGGCCGGCCAGATTCGTGGTTGATGCCATTGCAGAGACCCGTGCAGGTGCGGTGGGCAAGTCCGAGAGTGGCGACCTGAAGGGAGTACAACTGCTATTTTACAAGCCCGACATCGAAGGGCACTCCAAAACGGCAGAGGATGAAGATCTCTCAGGAGCTGGTTTCAGAGGTAAGGATGAGTTCCTTGCAGAGGCAGCACCCCTCCTTGGGCAGCATGACCAGGAATCAGTCAACTTCGAGCCTGATGGTAAGATACTCATCGGCAGAGATGAATCAGAAACCAAGATTGTTCTGGTAGTCAAAGAAGATGAGCTGGTCCTCACCTATGGCAAGCGCGTCTATGTTGTGAGCGAGAACAAGATGGTCTCTGTTGGAGATGAGGGAGTATCTGTCAGAGGCTCTAACGGCAAGGAGATTCTGCTGACCAAGAAGGGAATCAAGGGCCTCGAAGAGCTTGAGAACCTTGGAGAGCGGATAGGTGGCCAAGTTGAACGAGCTGTCAACCGCTCGATGAAGAAATTCAAGAGGTTCAACTCAAGAGTATCCGAGGATGACGACTTCTACAACTGGGAGTAGTCCCGGTCTTGGGGGACGCCATTAGCGCGTCCCTTTCCATTTACTTTTCGTCATGACAAAGACAATGCTTGTTGCAGAAGCCTTTTGTTCTTTGAAGTCTGCGTTGTCTTGATTCAGATGCGAGTACTGGTCATATATGAGAGCACCATGGGTAGGACAAAGAAAATGGCCGAAACGATCTGTGAGGGGGTCGAGTCAGAGGGTGTTCAATGCAGACTCGTTGAAGCACGCAAGTTCGACGGAGTAGTTGATGACTGCGCTGTGGCCATTGGAAGTTCGACACGAATGAAGAAACCCCTACCTAAGGTTCGCCAGATACTTGCAGAGCTTGCTGAGATTGACGAGCTACCTGCTGCAGCCTTTGGGTCTTACGGATGGAGCGGTGAAGCTCCGGATATCATTGCCGAGCACTTGGAGAATGTCGGAGCGGTATTGGTAGCAGAGAGTCCACTCAAGGTCAAGGACCATCCTTATGGTCGGGATCTTGATGCCTGTCGGGAGCTGGGTGTTGCCTTGACGCAGCAATGCGCCAATAACTCATGAATTTCATGTAGTTTTCACAACTCTTATCATGCATAATGATGGAGGGCTGGAAGAAGATACTATGGGCTACATCTCACGTCTCACCAGCTATCCCCTCAGGAACCGGAAGCTGTTTGTCGGATTCGTCTCGTGTGCAATAGCGGGTACTATATTCAACGTACTGACGCCAATTGTCATTGAGCAGATTGTAGATCAAGTCATACCTTCACAGGACTACAGCGCTCTCATCCCTAATGTATTCCTCTATTTGGCACTCGCCGGTCTATATGCAATATTCGATATTGCTGGTCGTTTTGGTGCTGCGCTCTCCTCTCAGCAGTCGATCTACGACATGAGAGGCGAGTTGTATGAATCACTGATGGAGAAAGATCTCTCGTTCTACGATGCCAATGAGACCGGTCAACTGCTGGCGCGAGTTACGACTGATGTCACCACCATGCGTGAGTTTCTGTATTGGGGGTACAGGGTGATTGTTATCGGCATTGCTACTCTGGTTGGCACCTATGCAGTCATGTGGACAATCAGCACCACACTGACACTATACATGCTCCCCATGCTCATTGTCATTGGCACATTTGTCTATGTCTTTGCAAAGAAGGTTCGTCCCGTCTTCTACAAGACCCGTAGCCAATACGGTGAGCTCAGCTCAGTCCTTGCCGAGAACATCGTTGGAATGAAGGTTGTCAAGTCATACGCCGCAAAGGAACGGGAAAATGCACGTGTTGAAGTGGAGAACAGTAAGTACCGCGATCTCGCGACTGAGGCATTCAGACTTCTTGCTCTCTATCGGCCAATGCTGCCCACCCTGTTCGGCTTGGCGATAGGATTTCTCATCTACCTGGGCGGTGTGTCTTTCGTCCTCGAGGGTCTCACATACGGCAAGTTTGTTGCATATATCACACTAGTGAGCATGCTCATCCTTCCCGCTCGTTTTCTGAGCTGGGGTGTGGGGATGTATCAACGTGCCTCCGCAGCAGCTGAGAGGACTTTCTACATACTTGATCATGAAGAAGAAGTTACTGACCCTGAAGATCCTGTTGATATCGATGAAATACAGGGTGCGATAGACTTCGAGCATGTCTACTTCAGCTATAGTGGAGAAAAGTATCAGCTCAAAGACATAGATTTCTCTGTAAAGCCTGGGGCTGTTGTGGCGCTTCTGGGCGGGACGGGTTCTGGAAAGAGTAGTCTCATGAACCTGATCCCCCGATTCTATGATGTCAGTTCGGATCCCACAATCTACTATGACGGACGGGTGCATCGGGTCATTGATGGCGAGTTTGTCAGAATTGATGAACAGAAGCATCCCGTCAAAGATGGCTTTGTTGAGATCGAGGGAGAACAGTGCGAATTACGTTCTCCGGGGAGAGTCCTCATCGACGGCATCGATGTCAGGAGATATGGGATCCGAGAACTACGTGCAAAGACTGGCATGGTACATCAGGATCCTTTTCTGTTCTCTGCCACAATTCGTGAGAATATAGCCTTCGCCTGTCCTGACGCTCCATTGGAGAAGGTGAAAGATGCCGCGAGAGCCGCTAGAATCCACGACTTCATCATGACCCTCGATGAGCAATACGACTCGGTTGTTGGCGAACGCGGTGTGACATTGAGCGGGGGTCAGAAGCAGAGGATTGCCATTGCACGGGCGCTCCTTGCAGATCCGCAGATTCTGATTCTCGACGATTCAACAAGCTCTGTTGACGCTAACACAGAGAAACTCATCCAAGAGGCTATGGAGTATCTTATGGAGGGTCGAACCACCTTCATCATCACTCACAGACTTAGTACTATCCGCAATGCCAGCATAATTGTGATGATGGAACGAGGAAGAATCATTGAGATGGGTAGCCATGAAGAGCTCCTAGCAAAGGACGGGCTCTATGCAGGCATTCATTCCACCCTGACAGAGATGGAGCTGGCGGCAGCCGTTCCCGACGAAGAAGACAGCGCAAAGGTTACAGTGGGAGGTATCAGTGGTGAGTAGTGCTCTTAACCAACAGGACGAGCCAGAGGCCAGGACTTACGAGTTCTCTGATACACAGCTTCTGAAACGGATGGTCGGATACCTTCTACGATATCCAAGAGCTTTTGCAGCAGTGGCTGCTTTTGTGGTGCTTGGAATCGTGACCAGTGTCTTGATTCCATTCGTACTCAGACAAGCTATAGATGTGGACTTTCCTAGTGGTGATCTTCAGGCTCTCATGATGACAGCAGCCATCTATGTGATTTTGCAGATACTCTCTTGGGTTTCTACATATGGTAGTGAGTATCTCATGAGCTGGATGGGCCAGAATGCCATCTACGATATCAGGCAAGATCTCTTTTCACATCTACAGGCGCTCTCCCAAGACTTCTACGATGAATCTGCAAGTGGCCGAGTTATCTCTCGACTGACAAACGATATCGACAGAATGAGTGAACTGCTCAATGGTGGTCTCATCAATGCCTTCGCTCAAGTATTCATTGTGGTTGCCATTGGAGGAGTCATTTTCACTGTGGATACGGAGCTTGCTCTGGTCACGTTGGCCGTGGTTCCTCTCCTCCTGGTTTCAACCGTATATTATCGAAAGCGGCTAAAGGAGGCCTACAGGCAGACCAGAAAGACCATTTCGGTTGTCACTGCGAACCTGGCTGAGAGCATATCTGGCGCTAAGGTCACCAAAAGCTTTGCCCGCGAGAGAATCAACGTAGAGAACTTCGATGTAGTAAACCGAGCAGACTACGAGTCCAACGTAGATGCGGGAAAGGCACAATCTACTTTCTTCCCCTCAATCCGTTTCATCGGTGGTCTTGGAACATTCCTCATACTCTGGTTTGGAGGAATGAGGCTCATCCAGGGTCTTGTGACCCTCGGAACAGTTATCATGTTCATCCGCTTCAGCGATCAGTTCTTCAGGCCGATTCTGATCATTTCCAACTTTTACACCAGTGTACAGAGCGCATTTGCTGGTGGTGAGCGAGTCTTCACGGTCATGGACACGGAATCAACGGTACGTGACCGACCGGGCGCAATCGAGATGCCTCATGTGGATGGTCACATCGCATTTGATGATGTCACATTCAGCTATGTTGAGGGTAAGAACGTACTTGAGAACTTCAACCTCGAGATACAAGCAGGCGAAACGATAGCCCTCGTTGGGGACACTGGTGCCGGAAAGACAACGGTCGTCAGTCTTCTGAACAGATTCTACGACGTAGACAAGGGATCTGTCAGAATTGACGGTATTGATATTCGAGATGTGACTCTAAACTCACTTCAAGCGACTATTGGTCTCGTTCTTCAGGACTCGTTCCTGTTCATGGGTACTGTCAGGGAGAATATCAAGTACGGGCGGCCAGATGCCAGTGATGAGGAGGTAGTTGCTGCCACTGACGCAATTGGTGCTCGAAGAATAATTGAAGGACTTGAAAACGGACTTGATACAGAGGTGGGCGAGCGCGGTGAACGGCTCAGCGAGGGAGAACGTCAACTTGTGAGTTTCGCTCGCGCGCTGCTGGCAAATCCTCGAATCCTGGTGCTAGATGAGGCCACGAGTTCAATAGATGTGTATACTGAATACGCAATCCAGAAGGGAATGAAGGCGCTCTTGAAGAATCGGACATCAATAGTCATTGCTCACAGGCTTTCCACCATTGTCAAGGCTGATAGGATCCTTGTCCTCGAAGATGGCAAGATTGTTGAGTCCGGAAATCATGCCGAACTCATGAAGAAGAGAGGTAAGTACTATTCCTTGTACGAACTGCAGATTCAGGCACATCAAGCGATGGCTGGATGAGAGATGTCGGTCGAGCGGAAAGCACAACGAATCTGCGATGTTCTTGTGGAGGAATATGGTGACAGAATTGCCAGTAGACAGCTACCAGCCATCGATGAACTGGTTCTCACAATATTGAGTCAGAACACCTCAGATGTCAATACCAGTCGTGCCTTTGCAAGATTGAAGGAGAGATTCTCAAGCTGGGAGGAACTACTGAAGGCGCCCAATGAAGCGGTTGAGGATGCTATCCGCGTTTCAGGCTTCTTCCGCATAAAGACGGAGAGAATCAAGGCTGCTCTCTCCGAGATTAAAAGGAGGGTCGGTTCTCTCGACATCTCCCACTTGAAGGACCTGCCGTTGGCGGAGGCGAAAGACTGGTTGACCTCACTACATGGTGTTGGTCCCAAGACTGCTGCAATCGTTCTCTTGTTCTCATTCGGACGCGCAGCACTACCTGTCGATACTCACGTCTGGCGAGTGACGAAGCGTCTGGGGTTGATTGATGACGACACTACAAGAGAGAAGGCTCATGAACTCCTTGAGGCAATCATCCCCAAATCCTGCATCTATTCATTGAATCACAACCTAGTGACACATGGGCGCCAGGTTTGCCGGGCGAGAAATCCCCTATGTGGTCAGTGTATTCTGAGTCGACACTGTAGCTATTTCGCCTCTATGGCTTAGCTCTGAAGAGAATTCGGATACTAATGCAGTATATGAAAAGAGTGGGAGAAACTCACCGTAGGTGACCGAGCCAGGACAGCTGGAATGAATATCAAAGACTGTTTCTCTCTGTCAAATCTGTATCATCTAGCATTGATGGGAAGGCATCGCGCATATCCTTCAAGATCGCATCCTTTTCGTTTCGATTTGACATGATTGTCAGTACTCTACCATACCAACCACAGTCCAGACAGTAGTACGCAGGCTGGAATGATCCGATATATCCCAAATCATGATAAGATGTCAGGTCGACCAATCGGGCACTCTTGCAGTTTGGGCATACTGGAACATCTGCTGAGATTCCCTTTCTTTTCAGTTCATCCAACGCTTCCCGTACAGCCTTCAGTCTTCTTAGGTCTGCCAGTTCCTTTCGCGACAGCATTCTACTGGTGTCTTGGTAGTAACTCACTCTTTGGCCTCCATTCGGTCTTGGCGGGGTGATACGTACTCATCATGATTGCAGTGGCGACGTACGTCTTGTATTGCGGTCAGTTCTCAGAACAAGCCTTCACGTTATCGAGAGAAGATAGTCAAGGTATTGTTTGGCCGTGACTATATCCTTGCGCTTCTTATGGGAGACCTCCACTGTCACCGCTCCTTCATAGTCATTATTCTTCAGCACCTTGATGACGTTCTTAAGGTCAATCTCTCCACTACCCGGAACCAAGTATTTTCTACGTCCCTCTTGGTCTAGGAGTTCTCCATCACTATCTCTAAAATGTATGTTGCTGACTCTATCCCCAAACATGTCCATCAGACTCTCGATTTGCAGTCCCTGGATATGCATGAATTCAAGGTCGATTGTTACACCTAGGTCATACTCATCATAGAAATCAACTTGGTCGCGGATGAATTCATGGACATTCGTCAGATAGGGAACAATCTCAAGAGTGAGGATGCAGTCCACTTCGTCGCACGTTTCCAACATCCTCTCCATGTAGTCACGCCACAGATCTCCTTTCAGGTCCTCTTCATTTGGTGGGTGAAGCACTACAACCTCGACCTCGGCATCAGCAGCTAGACCAAAAGCATGCTCGAGAATCTCACGGAATTCGTTCTCTTCATATCCAAAGAGAAACTTGGGCAGATGGATAGAATAGGCGGCCAGCTCGAGGTCTTCAAGTGCTGCAACTATTGTGTCTTTCACCCAGCTAGGATGAGGACGGTAGTAAAGTTCGACACAGTCATAGCCAGAGTGTTTGACTCTATACAGGGTAGTTATCTGGTCAAAGAGAAACATCTCTGAGTCTGATTCAGTCCGCAGGCCACCGAGGGTTGAACAGGATATGAACATCACCATTTTCGCTCACTGTTTCTTTGTGGATAGACAGTAAGATGCTGCCTATCAATCTTGGCTCTCCAAGAATTCATCAATCTTATTCCTGATATTTGCAGCAAGTTGTTCCAACTCCGATTCAACTTGAGGGCTTACATCTCTACCTCTGAGTTCAGCTCGATGGACTTCAGCAAGATCGTCATTGTAGTGTGTGATTACTGGATAGATCCCCCAGAGCATTCGTCTCTCTGTTTTTGGGATGTATTCCGCACGTCCTGAGCGTACACCAAGAATCCAAAACCCCTTTCTCAATGGGATTCCCTTACCAAGCAGGTTTCGATTGACTCTTAGCTCCTCCGTGAGGTCTAAGAGGAGGATATCTCCCGTCTTCTCATTCTTACGTATCTTCAGATATTCTCCCAGGGCTATACCTCCCAACATGCCCAAGAATATCGATAGAAGTCGGACGCCATTGACCACTACAACATCAATACCCAGCGGAGTGAGTATCAGCATCAATATGATTCCTGCCAAGATAACAAGAGTGAAGACAATGAGCCATAGTCTTGATTCTTCCATCGCGTCTGTTTCTCCTGATAGACTGTCTCTGGAAGTTCTAATGTCCTTGACACAATTGAATCTTCTGAGTAGTGGTTTCGCGGAAGAAGAGATATTATCTTCTCAGTCAGATAGAAACATGAGGAAAAGACCGTGCCGTCCCACAGGTTCATCTCTGTCACGCTTGTTGTAGCCCTTGTTTCTGCAGTTTCTGTATTCGGCGTAGAGGTGCCACTGGCCCAATCGAACCTTCCTTCTCCTGCTCAATCAAGTGAGTATATTCTAATCGACCACACCTGCATTGATCTCGGCCAGATTCCGTCTGAATGGGTCGATGCGGCTAAGGATGATCTGAAGATACACTACGCACATACCAGTCATGGCAGTCAGATAACCACTGGACTGTCACGGATAGAGTCTGCTAACTCGACTTTCAGCCAATCGCGGGGAGACCGATACCTCCCTGATGAGGTTGGAACCCTGTGTATCTACGATGGGAATGGTGACCACTCGTATATTACTCCCGAATTGTACTGGGAATCAACGAGCGGCGTCCAGCTAACACAGGCGACTCTCGATGAAACCCCTTCTATCACCGTTTCTTTGTGGTCTTGGTGCGCGCAACTGAACTACTACTCCGAAGCACAGACGCAAGCATATCTTGATACTGTGTCTGGCCTAGAAACCGCAAATCCTGATGTCACATTCGTGTACATGACCTGTAACGCTCAATCCACTGGTGCAGATGGTTACAACCGTTGGCTTCGAAACGAACAGATCCGTGTCTACTGTGAGGAGAATGGCAAGATACTGTTCGATTTTGCGGATCTGGACAGTTGGAGTGATGGGGATCATTCCACATATGAGTATGAGAGTGACGGTACGACCTATGACATTCCAGTCGAACATGACGATTTCCATGGTAATGAGGCAGGCCATACCACCTATACAAGTTGTGAACAGAAGGGCCAAGCATTCTGGTGGCTTGCCGCCCGGCTTGTGGGCTGGGACCCAACAGCCACAACAACTTCAACATCCACTACAACCACCACATCGTCCTCTCCGCCTCTCATAGTCGATCCTCTTGTATTTACTGCACTTCTTGCTGCAGGGGTTCTCATCGGATTGGCAGTTGCCATTAGAAGGATATAGTGTGAGGAACCTGCTGTCGGGAATACCACCTGCCAACAATACCAATAAGTATAGACATCATCAATGCATTAGATAGTTCAAAGGGGCCAGTTCAATGCAATCGGACGATGACAATAACTGGAGTTTGCTGATACCTATCGGTGTTCTGTTCATCGTGTTCATGGTGACAGGCAATGGTTGGCTCTTCATCCCCATCTTCGTCTTGGTATGTGTGTTGGTCTCCGATAGAACTGAAGAGAAGAAAATCAGCCAGACTCGGCGAGAAGTAGATTACTGGCGCGCACCAGATGTTGATACCTATACATCCGGTTCTGCCCACGGAAAAACATCTCGTATTGACAAGCCTATCTATGACCGGAAGAAACAGAAAGAAGAGGGTGTAACTTGCGGGACCTTCATCCCCATAGTGATTCTCGGATGGCTTTACTGGGTCTCACGAAGCTGGCTCTTTCTGATTCCCCTCATCATCTTGATTGGCTCGTTGATATCAAAGATTTACAAGAACATGAAAGGGCGTTCTGAAGTAGCTCGAGAGCTCCGTACCGGCTCCGGAAGAACAGTATCGGACATCGCTGATAGTGCGGGCGTTCCCCAAGAAAAGGCTAGGGAACATATCATCCGTGAGAAACGACGTGGGTCTAGTGATGTCTGGTTTGATTCCTCAACTGGAGGGACGATTCCCACACCTGTACAGATTCCTGAATCGGTGAAGGAGGGCGCAGGTTCTTGTGTATACTGCGGATTCTCTCTGAAACCGCAAGACCGGTTCTGCCCCTACTGCGGCGCACCTGTCAAGGCTTCGGGATAGTCTCCCATGGTCTTCGAGGACTAATCCGTCCCGTATCAGTAGCTGTCTGGTCGAGTTCTATTTGCAGCAAAATAAGCAAGTTTATTAACAATAATGAATTCATTGATAACTATGACAGAGAGTAATGATTACCGGATCTTTCAAGTGGTCAACATCGTCGCAATCCTGCTGACTCTGATTGTGGATGCTGTGGCCAACATCATTCCAATCAATGGGGTTCTGACAGGCGATGTCGCAGATTCATATCCCAATCTCTTCACTCCACCAGGGTGGGTCTTTGCAATTTGGGGTGTGATCTACGTCCTGCTTGGAGTGTTTATGGTGTATCAGGCAAGGCCGTCGCAAAGAAGTGCTGAATACCTGCCGAAGATTGGGTACTGGCATCTGCTTGGAGCCATTGGGAACACATCATGGATATTCCTCTTCCACTACTCTGCTGGAAACCCAAGTCTGTTAGTTGCCTCAACGCTGCCTATCATACTCCTGCTGATCTCGCTGCTCTTCATCTACACGCGGCTTGGAATAGGTCTGAATGAGGTGCCACTACGTGAGAAGCTGGCAGTGCACCTACCTGTTAGTGTCTATCTTGGGTGGATATCTCTGGCGACCATAGCGAACATCGCATCAGCACTGAACGTTCTCATCCCTGGTATTCCTATCGCTACTCAGGAGCTTGCTACAGCTGCAATGGTCATTGTCGCCTTCGTTCTGACGCTGCTGATGCTCATCCAGCGGCGCGACTTAGCCTTCGGCTTGGTGGTCGTATGGGCCTCGTCCGGGATTGCACTCAAACAGATAGCGAGCCCAGTGATATTCTTCACTGCTGCTGGCGTGGCCATTCTGGTTGCGATTCTGATAGTGGCCCTTCCGATAATCAAGAAGCGGAAGATATCCGACTACTACCTCGCAAGAAACTGAGGTTCGTTGTATCCTCTCTAATCTATAGGTAGGGGGGGTCGTGCCCCCTACTTCTCTTTTCTCAGAAAATCTGCAATCAGAGAGAGACCCTTCACGAGTTTCTTCTTGTCATGACCATAGCCGACTCTGATGTTCTGAGGTAGGAGAAAATGATCTCCAGGTGCAATGAGGACGCTCTTCTCCTCAATCAGCCTGTCGGCAAGATTGGTGGATTTGATATCTTCATGATATTCCACCAGACACACAGGAGAGGCCTCGGGGTGGATGCAGCTGAACATATCCTGGTTCTCTTCTAACCAGTTCTCCATGACAGTCCAGTTCTCCCTCAGGATGCGTCTTGTCCGCTCCTCTATGAATTCTCTCATCTTTGTTTCGAGAGCAATCTGTCCGAGCACGTCTCCCATCATCGAGGGTGCAATACTTGTGTAATCTGAGTAGGCCCAGAGCTCAGTTGCTTTCTCCTCATCTTTGCATGCTATCCAGCCGATTCTTAGACCAGGTAACGCATAAACCTTGGAGAGCCCCGCTGTGACAAGCACCTTATCGTAATAGTCCCACATAGTTGGGGTTCTCTGATCAATCAGCTCCGCTCCAGAATATATCTCGTCCGAGAGAATCCATGCTCCACAGTCTTCTGCTATATCTGCGATTGCCTTCAGATGATCTTCTTTCATCACGGATCCTGTCGGGTTGTTTGGGTTGCAGAGTGCAATCAGTCTGGTCTTCTTAGACACAAGATGTTTCAATCCCTCAATATCGGGAACCCACATCTTATCCTCCTTCTTCAGCCAGAACGACTTGACATTGGCTCCGAGGGCTCTGGAATAGCCCCAGATTTGCATATAGTTAGGGAGTTCAATGACGATGTCCTTTCGGCCTTCATTCTCATGCAACATATTCCACATGCTCACCATGTTCGCCTCAGAGCCGCCATTCGTCACGAGGATGTTATTCTCTGTGGCTTCATGATACAACTTGCTGATGTTTCTCCGCAGTGGAATACTCCCGTTTGTCTGAGGATAGCCGAGTTTGGTCTCCAGAATGGCCTTTTGCATCGTGTTATGAGGCACCAGCTCATTGAGCCTGAGGGGCTCAATCCCACTCTCACTCAAGTTATACTCTACGACATTCTCCCATTTTGACTGGATCCTCTCTAGGTGAAATTCATCAAGCTTCATTGTTCCGGCAACCTCTCAGACGTTACTGGTGGGCTATCCTACCGTCCATATGGTCAGAGATATGTTTCCATCGGTATAGACGTGCAGATTCGACCATTTCCTTACACCTATATTGGCTTTCGCCTCAGTATGGTGTGGTGAAAGCCTTTTGCGTATCAAAGTCGAGTATAGCGGTTCTGAAGAAGAGATAGAGATTCCTGATGCCTGTAATGTTAATGTCGTGGAACCCAAGTCAGTTGAAACTTCAGAATCTGAGAGCGCTATGATTAGAAATGCATTATCCAACCCTATCGAGTCTATCTCCTTTGAAGAGTTTATCGAGAAACACGAGTCATTCTTGGTCATAGTGAACGACCATGCAAGGCGCACTCCCACGCCTACTGTTCTGAAAGAGATACTACCATTCCTTCAAGATGAGGAATTCAAGATCATAATCGCTAGTGGCACTCATGCGCGCCCCTCCGAAGAAGACATTCGAGACCTCATTCTTGGTGAGTTCTACGATGAGCTTCGCGACTCGGTCATATTTCATAGCGCAAAAGAGAGCGAGATGTTCGAACTCGGTGAGACCACTCGAGGCACTCCACTTAGATTCAACGGAGTACTGAACGACTTTGAGGCATTCATTCCCATCAACTCCATCGAGCCTCATTATTTCGCAGGATTCACGGGTGGACGCAAGAGCCTCTTTCCTGGAGTAGCTGCATATGATACGGTAGAGGCCAATCACTCCATGGCACTCCTTGAGGAGGCACAGCTTCTTCGTCTGAAGGGAAACCCGTTGCACGAGGACATGGAGGAAGCTGTCCACATGCTCCTAGAAGACCACCCGACCTTCGCCATAAATCTGGTTCAGGATGGGGCAGGGAAGGTTGCTAAAGCCCTTGCTGGTGACATATTCAAACAGCTCTATATAGGAGCCGAGACCGCTCGAGAGATTTATGCTCCCGAGATTGATCGGCCCGCAGACCTTGTTCTCTCAGTTGTGCACTCGCCACTGGACCAAGACCTCTATCAGGGCGCCAAGGGATTCGAGAACACCCGAATGGCCGTGAAGGACGGAGGCATTCTGATACTGGTGGCTGCCTGCCCCGGCGGAATCGGCTCGGAAGACTATGAACGGATGATGACATCCTCTAAGAGCGTGGAGGAGATGTATCAGAAGTTTCTTGAGGTCAAGGAGGACTACGAGCTCGGTTGGCACAAAGTAGGTTCAGTACCACCGTTTCTGGACAAACACGAGCTCTGGATGGTTACCAAGATGGCTGAGGAGAAAGTGTGCAGTATGCACATGAAGGGTTTCAAGACAGTACAGGCTGCGATTGATGCGGCAATTGACAAACTTGGGACAGACATCGATGCCTTGGTCGTACACGATAGCGGCAACGTAAGCCCGGTGAGCAAATAGAACGCGAATAACACAGGAGACTCTCATCTTGACTTCGAACTTAGAAGGCGTGCGAAAGATTGGTATCTACCTGTTCCCTCTGGCTGAAGAGCTAGATTTTGCCGGCGTGTATGAGGTTCTTGCCAGTGTAAGAACCCTGGTAGACGAGGGTCTGTTAGACATCTCTGACCCAATCGAAGTTGAGATCTTTTCTCCTCATAGAACAGTCGAGTGTGCTAATCGTATGATTGTGAAACCCCACATTGTCACAGATGACCCAAACAGATACGACTTTGTGATTGTACCTGGTGGGAAGGGGATCCGTGGAGTAATGGGTGACGAACATATGCTCACGAAACTGCGGTTGTTCAGTGAGAAGAAACCCATCTGCTCCGTCTGTACTGGTGCTCTCATCTTGGGCGCAGCTGGAATTCTCGAGGGGAAGAGGGCCGCAACCCACCAGATCGCAAAGAAGGAACTAGCGAAGTATGCCACCGTATCAGAAGACCGAGTTGTCTTCGATGGCATGGTGGTCACAGCTGCAGGAGTTGCCTCGTCTATCCCGTTAGGTCTGCGGCTCTTGGAGATCATCCATGGGAACGATGTGGCCGAGTTCGTTGCGGATGAACTTGAGATTCCCTCTTCTCTCAGGACAGAGTAGTTTCCTTCTTCCATGTACTGTACTCCAATACTTGTATAAAGAAGACTCACATTCTTCACCTATACTATCGAAGGATGGTTGTCACATGGAGAGAAATGATGAGATTTTGGAGGAACTGCGTAGTATCAGGAAGCTTCTTGAGCCAGCCCCGCCTAAGCCCCAACCAGAAGGATTCTTTGCTGAATTCATCAATTTCCTGAGCAAGTATAAGGTACTAGGATTGGCTGTGGCCTTCATCTTGGGCATCTATATCGGCAATCTTGTTCAGGCCTTGGTGAGCGATATAATCATGCCCATTGTCCAGATTCCCTTGGGCGAGATCAAGTGGGAAGATATCACCTTTTACATATTCCGGGTCGGCCACTTTGCAGGGACCCTTCTCACATTCATTATCGTGGCATTTGTTGTGTTCGTGATTGTGAAGATTGCTGACAGAGTCGGAATCGAGTAACCCGCGTCTGAAATGCAGGAACAAGTATCCGGTGGTATTGCCACCGGAACTCGCTATTTCTCAAATCTAGTGTAGTCCGGGAAAGAACATCGGTACTTCTTCCCTGTATCCTCTATATTCATCTCCGAATTCCCTGACAAGTTCTCGTTCCTCTTTCCGGCATAGAAGGTAGATGACAAGGGCGACAATGGGTGTACAGAGCAGTGAGTACAACGATGACAACAGGAACGTCATTCCTATGTGGGACAGAAATCCGCCAAGATACTGTGGATGTCTGATGCTGGAGTAGATTCCTGATTTGACAATCTCATCCGGGTGGTGGGTCTCCGAGACTTCAAGCGTGAGCTCAGTCACCCCTTTGAGTCCTAGCCATCCGCCGAGCAGGAGAAAAGCAGCACCTGCAAGGAAATGAACCACCGGAATCCTCCAAGAGATATAGGGAGTCACAAACGGTATCACAATGACGACTTCCTGGAGGAACCCAATCTCAAATCTCGGTTGTGGGGCAATCCACATCCCAATCCAAAAGACAAAGAATGCATAGCCGCTCACTATTCCTAGCATCCTGCCAACTCTCTCTGCTTTCTCTGGTCCAAAGCGTGACTTTAGTGCACGATGTTCATATGATTTGTAGAGAATCGGTTGTATCAGAATGAAGCCTGCTAGGGATAGCCAGAACCACAGAGTCATCTTGTGTCAGATGTAGCTATACGGGTTTATGGCATTTGTCAATCATCTACGTCTCCAGCTCTCGATATGGATATCGAAACATGCATCTATAGGACAAGTTGTCCTATAACGTTTCGAACAATAGGGCGGTTTGATCATGCGGAGCATTACCTGCGATGAATCTTCGGGTTCGGTCTATCTGGCTGTCTTGCCACCTGGTGTTCTTGAGGCTATAGTGAATCCGAGGGTTGCCACCATAAGGTTGACAATGGCCATGGAGAGAATGTAGTAGAGCACATCCTGTGTACCTATCAGTGCCCAGAGGGCAATAT
>CAYYQL010000035.1:0-26266 GCA_964473825.1 uncultured archaeon | reverse complement strand
TGACGCACTTGCGAGGGAGTACGAGGAGACCATCGCAGCCTATCGAGAGGAGGTCTTAGAGGCTCCCGAGACACTGACGTATCTGGCCGAGACGCTGGTCCACTACGCTCAGTTCCGAACTCAGAGGGAACAACTGGCGGAGGGGCTTCATCTCGTGGAGGAGGGGATTGCACTACTCAGGGAGGAGGACCCGACCGACATCATTGTCCTTCAGGCTCTTGCGAGAGGACTCCTCCTCATGGTGTATTGTCGTGTTCATCTTGATATCGAGAAACGAAACGAGGTCAGAAGAGACCTTGAGGAGATGAGAGGACTCCTGGAGAAGCTACGAAAGCGGGGAGAGATGATCACTGCAGATGCCTTGGAGACCAAGATGCGAGCCCTTGAGGGACAGATCCATGATGACTCTGACGGAGTCCATGGCAGTTGAGGTGATACTTCGTGAAACAGGTCTTCATGCAATCCGATTCTGATGGGATATCATGGGTTCGCGATAAGACATCGCCTCATGAGAACCTTGGTCACGAGAGGTCAGCTGGTAAAGCATCTGTTGTTCGGGAGGTTCAATGTTTGGAGGTTCGTTGGCATCATCACGGGGCTGGAGAAACTGCTCCGTGAGTGTGTCTTCAGGCTGGGTGCTGATGGGGTACACCTTTCCCAGCTGAACTCTGAGCGCACCTGCTATATCGGGTTGGATATCACTGCGGATTGGTTCAAGGAGTACACGATCAACGAAGAACGGACGGGGGCTATTGGCCTGTCTGAGCTGAAGAACGTGCTGACCCTGTGCATCAATCAGATGAGCACTCGTATCTGGACAAGTGTGCTGGAAATCGAGGGCGAAGATGGTGTCGGACGGGTCACCCTGCTTGATGAACCACTGTTGCCCGCCAAGACTCCAAGGCTCAAACACGAGGCATGTATTCGCATGACTGGAAAGGAGTTCAGGTGGAAGCTGCGGAGCAAGAATCTGCAACTCCTATTTGGACCTTTTAGAAAAGTGACTGTCACTTGTTTCAATTCCCGTTCTCCGGGATTCACCTTTGCAACAGACCCTCAAACATATCAATCTTCCCCAGATAAGACCCCATAACGTTCCATTTTTGAGTAGCCTGCGATGCTACCTCCGGGCGAGCCCCATTTATAAAGAGCATCGCATAGGATGCAATGGGGTTTCATAACTGTCCCGGTTTCACGATTGAGTGACCTTGAAATATGGTGTGAATTGTTCTCAGCCACGAGGAAGAGCAATCGCAGTTGTTTCTACTTCTCTCCTGAACGGCAGTAAATCAGGATGAAGAATCACACTATCCTAATGAAGACTGCAATCATGAAATCGCTCAGTCGTATCTTGGCCCAGATTGCCCATGAAAGGCTGAATTGACTGTTTCTTCAGGCAGAGCATCTCAAACATCCGTCATATCATATTCATCTTCGACATGACCGTCTTCGCGAGACCGGAATCTCTGCTCAAATCGTCTTCGTACTTCTCGGGCAACCTTTGGATCGGCATAGACCCTGACAGTGGGAAGTATTCTCTTCTGCTGACGAAGGGCATGCATGATGGGCCTTCCCTGATCGGCATCCTCGATGCTCACAATGTCCATCCCAGTGTTTTCACCGCCCACCAAGAGTGGAATCTTTCCGAGTGTTTCCTCTCCCAGTTCTGGGTCAACGACATCTAGGATCACACTTCCTACATCATCCCCGAGTTCTTCCTCGGTCTTAGTCAGCAGGTCGATATCATGTAGCATCTCAATAAACTTCGAGCGTGTGGAGGGGTCAAATGAGGATAGGGGCCGCGCAAGGATCACCTTGAACAATCTGCGAAGTCTGATTCTGAGCGCATACTCCCTTACGAAATCAGTCTCCGCATCCTCAAGCCATCTGTAGAGGTCACCATCTGTCATGCGGGTGAAGAGGCCCACGATCTCGTTCTTTGAGAGGTCAAGCTCTTTTATCCTGAAGTAGGTCGCCTTACTGGTCAGAGCCTCTGCTACTCTCACCGCGTGATGGAAATATAGGTCTGAAAACATCCAGTTCCGTGACAGGATAAGTGCCTCAAGCGAGTGCAATGCTTTCAACATGAACGCTCTGATGTACTTTCCTTCGTTGTTCTTGACGACACGATTCGTCAGAAGCACGCGCTCCGCTGGAAAGAGCCCAAGCTGCACACCACTGAAGTGTGCGTCTCGGATAAGGTAGTCTGTCTTGTCAATATCAAGTGGGGAGTCCACGAAGTCTGACAGCAGCTCGAGGATTGGGTCTTTGGTTCTCCCTCTCAGTACTGAAACGACATCCTGTGGCTGGATGTCATTCTGTTCAAGAGCGTCTGTGAGTTCGCTGTTCAGAATGAGGTACTCGCCCAGGTCAACGTGCGAGATCCCTGCCCAGCACAGTAGTGCAAACTCTATTGTGTGCGAGGTCGGTGGATGTCCAACATCATGTAGCATCGCCACAGATCTGAATACTTTTTGCTGATAGTCACTCAATAGCTCTGATAGGGGCCTGAAACAGGCCGTCTCAATCTCCTCACAATAGTTGACAACTCGAATACACTTCTGGGCAAGAAAGTCAGTTCCGAGACAGTGTTGGAAACGTGTATGGGTTGCTCCCGGATATACTAAGTGCGCAGGACCAAGCTGCATGACATAACGGAGTCGCAACATAGCCCATGTAGAGATGACATCGAGCTCCCATGGTTCTAGGAGAATGGCACCATGAATGGGGTCTTGGACGGCCTTCTGACGGGTGTGTTTCTCACTGAGCGACAGAACTCTCTCATGCTCGGCTATCACCCTGAGTATCCCCCGATTCATCTCATCGCGACCGCCCCCCGCAATACTACTCTCCCTTATGCCAGTCTTCCTGATCAGATTCACGGTCTCAATGTCGAGATCTCCGAGTGCAGCATCTTTCGTCTCACCGGCTTTTAGCGCGCCTTGATGTTTCCTTCTGGGGAGCATTGGTCACGACTCAACACTGCGAAAGGTGAAACCGATATTTAAGGAGTCACAAGACATCAACGCTCATCTGGTTGGCCTGGAGCGTTTCACTCTCTCTCTCACCTTGATATATTGCAGAGTTCGTGCTGACTTCATGGCTTTGCAGTACTCATCTGGACTGCAGAGGCCCCACCGTTCCATACTCGCACAGGTCGGAGCTCCCCTCGATGTATAATACGGGGGGTCGAGAAGATTCGCATTCGTGAGGAAGTTGACCACGGTCTTGATGTTCTTTCTAGTAAGAGCTATGCGAATGCAGGGGGGAGCCCTTCTAACAATGTTCCAGCTCACCAGCTTGTAGAGGTTGTACCATAGAAGACATTTCTTGGCGATGTAAAGGTGATCGCAGTCCGGACATAGCCCTCTGTCAATTGCAACGCTACAGAGCTCATCTCTGGTTTCCTTCACTAGCCCGTGGCTCTTGAGGAGATGGAACTTGACCTCGACGAACCATTCTGGTGAAAACGAACCGAACTCGCTAGAGAATGCCCTAATCTCCTCAGCCAGTTCATCGGGAGTAACATTCCAATAGTCCCGATTGAGCATCGATTCGTCATCCGGTGAGGTCATTTGTTGTCTCCTCTATGTCATACGGGCGAAACTTAAGCGCGTCTCTATTCACAGAGTGATGGTACTCTTGGTTCTCCACCATATTGGAATAACTCTTAAATTGTACTCGGAACCACTCACTTCAAGGGACTTACGTCCGAAATGAGGTTTCTGTCTTATGACTGAGCTCGAAGTGGTTGCTGACATTCCATTCAAAGAAGCCATCACCTCAGTGGATTTCGTCGACCTCACGAATGAAGGGGTTGACAGCCTCGTTGTCACAACCATGAACGGTGATGTCAGAGTGATGCGGCTATCATCCGAGTCTTTCTCCTCCTTAACTGAAGTATGCCGCATAGAAAATATCCCCCCTGTGTCCTCGATGGACGTAGGTGATGTCACTGGGGATGGCATTCCAGATGTTGTTGTCGGCGGTCTAGACAATACCCTTAGGATAATCCACTATGACGATGGTTGCCTGAACGAAGTGGCACGCAGCCCCCTCGGCACACTTCCAACTGCACTCTGCGCTACAAATGTCATGGGGAGTAACAATGCAGAGGTCATTGTTTCAACCAATGATAAGGCACTACGCTGTTTTGGCTGGTATGACTCCGCTCTGGATAAGCTCGCTCACAAAGTCATCGATTATCCAGTGTTCTCCATTCATCATCTTGGTGGCAAAGGTGTTCCGTTTTCGCGAATCGTCTTTGGCGATGATAGTGAACAGCTCTACATCTACAGATACGCTGATGATCGTCTTCATGAGTCCATTCGAACTGGAACGAAAGGCAAGGTGAGTCTTGTCTGTGCCGGGAGTGCGAGCGGGGACCGCTATGATGAGATAGTGACTATATGCGATAATAACCTCACTCTCTATGGGATTGTTCAGGGACGGATTGAACAGTTTGACAACCTCAGGGGGCCCAGTCCCGTGACAGGAATAAAGATGGGTCATGTGAGCGATGACACTTCTTCCCCCGGCCAAATACTTGTCACTCATGCGGACTCGAGTATTGGCCTCTTGAGTCTCGACGGTCGCCAATTGGTTCCTAATACCGCTCTGAAGACAGAGAAGTCTGCTGTTGAATCACTCATTGCATTTGGTGATTTGAAAGGTGACAAGAAGATGGAGATTGTGCAGGCTGTTGGAAACAACTTGCATATCATTGCTGTGAATCCCTCATAATAGACTGTGCAGTCCTAGACGGCGCAGACCCGTACGGTTTCTTTCCGCCTCTTGAATAGTGGTCTGACCATGTCTAAGTATCACGGAGATGCCTGCCACACTGACCAGCTAGTTGTCCAGTTTGGGCATGTAAATCTCTTCGGGTCTGAGAACTTTGATGGACTTGACAGATATATTGTCCTCAATCTTGGGAACCCACTCCTTCTCGACCCACTTCTTGACCTTTTCACGAGCCTCTTCGATGTCCTCCGCCTCTGCATTCACATCGATTCGGACGAAGAGATTATACGGCTCTCTATCATTGACCTCTTTCTTGATCATGGCCCAGAAAGCCTTAGAGCCCTCTGGGATGTCTATACGACCGACAATCTCCGACCACTGTTTTCCTTCCATGCGCTTCGACACAATTGCCAGGTCCTTCAATGAATCCAGTTCCTTGAGTGCATTGAGGACCTTCTCGCCGTCTGCCCTTGCGTCTTGGATATTATCGAATTCTGCAATAAGATAGTGATCTGCCCTGAATATGGCCATAGTCTCGGTTCTCCCGAAATTGCTCTTGGGCGGCCTAGCTCGGGCTGCTCTTAAGTATGATGGTGTTTCCCTCTCTTTACTCCCTCGAACTCTCACGCTCTTCGAGTTCTCTTGTATAGTGATAGTATCGGTAACCCGCTGTAAGAAGCCCCATCATCGCTACAATAACTATGCCCCACCTAAGCCAAGACACCAGACTAAACAGAAAGAGGGTGAAGATGCGTTCAGATCTTGCTCCAAGTCCCACATCTAGGTCTTCGACACGAAGATTATCCGCTCTTGCCCTGGTATAGCTGGTGAGGAGCCAACCCAAGATGCAGAGGGCAATCCAGAACTCTGCCCGCAGGTCCAACATTGTATGTCCCTCAAGATGGAACGCAACGGCAAGGAGGATGATTCCCTCGGAGACCTTGTCAATGACCGAGTCAAGAAAGGCACCTACCTCCGAGCTCTTGCCTGATAGACGAGCTATGGCGCCGTCCAGACCGTCTAGCACTCCCATGATGAATATAGCAATTCCGTAGAGAGGTTCTGACCCAAGGAGGTGAAGAAGGAGAAATGATAAGATAGCAATCAGGAGTGAGAGATAGGTCACAGTGTTCGGTTTGACTCCCCTAGTTGCCATTGGGGCAGCAAGTCTTGCTATTGGCCGCTTGAATACTCTTCTCAGTCTGAATCTGCTGGGCGACATCAGTTTCCCCTATCTCTGATTGTTTCGTTTCCACATATTATTGATTGTTCTAGATGAGTACCGTCACCAACATCTGCATTGTTGAAGGCAAGGCACTCTGTCAGTCTGACGTCAGAGCCCAGTCTAGAATCGTCTTCAATGTCAACATATGGGCCGATGCGTGAGCCTGTGGATATATGACACCTTTTGCCGATGTATAGTGGTCCTTTGAGAGTAACATCCTTCTCGATAGCGGTTCCCGATGGAAACTCTATGTGTTGACCCACTTCGAACAGATCACCACGTGTCAGGAATATGTCTGCCCCATCAGTGGTTGTCGTGATATCAAACAGGTGCTTCATGCAGCTCAGCAACGATCTGGGACGGTCGATATCAAACCAATCACCCTGTATGAGAACACCTCGGACCTCCTCTCCCTGAGAAATCGCGTGTTCGATTGCCTGAGCCACTGTGGTGTATCCTTTCTGAAGAGAGTCAAGCGCATAATCAAGGAACTCCATACCTACGCCTAGGAGCATAGCGGAACGGCCCAAGTACCTCGCTGTATCACTTGATGTAAGGCTCACCACCTTTCCATCATCATCACCATAGATTCTCGTCCCTGTGCTGGCAGCAGTATCAACTGCAATGTTGACTAGTGCTCTCGTCTTGCTCTCGCTCTTCAAGAAGCGCGTGATGACTTCTGCATCAGCTAGCAGGTCCGCGGGGCATACAAGAAGCCTTGAAGCAGGGCATCTCTGGAGAGTAGTGACGAAGGTTCTCAAAGGGCCGATTTCGTAGTTCTCTACGTGTGTCACGTGTATTTTCTTTTCAAACCTGAGGCCCTTGAGATGGGTCGCAATCTGTTCAGCAAGCCATCCGACTCCGACCGTGATGCTTTCAACTCCGGAGCCGATGAGGGCGGAGAGGAGCCTGTGCAGTATGCTCTCTCCTAGAATCGGGAAGAGTGATTTGTGATATTCTGCTGTAAACGGAAGAAGACGGTCTCCTTTTCCTGCAGTCAGAACTATGGCGTGGATTTTCATCCCTCACTCTATAAGTGCGACGAGCGGCATATCTATTTTTGGCGTGGGCAATCACTCATTGGGAAAAGCGTAATGCCCATATGGGTGTTTGTTGCTGAATAGGTGGGAGTGGCCAATTGACTACGGAAACTCTTGAATACCGAATGGATACATCACCAGAAGACATCGTTAGCAGGGCCGCAGACATCTTGCTCTCTGGTGGTGTGATTGTCTACCCAACCGACACCAGCTACGGAATTGCCTGTGATCCGAGGATTGAAGCTGCTGTGGACCGGTTGATTGAGGTCAAGCGACGGGACCCTAACCTAGGACTTCCACTCCTCTTCTCTGACTATTCTCAGTGTGAGTTGTATCATGATTTCAGCGATCTTGAGAGCATTCTGACCAGACTCTTCTGGCCTGGGGCGCTCACCCTCGTTGTTGATGCCAAACCTGATGTATCCTCCAATGTCACGGGAACGCGGGATTCGATTGCCATTCGTATACCGAATCATATCATCCCTCGAGGGATCGCAGCGAAGATTCAAGGCCCGATAGTTGGTACAAGTGCGAACCGTCACGGAGGCCCGACTCCATTCAGCGTTCCCATTGCACAAGAACAACTTGGTGATGAAGTGGACCTGTACATCGATGCTGGCCCCTCCGAGGCATCGAAAAGCTCAACAATCATCGGGGTTGAACCGGGGACCCCGGCAAACATCAAAGTCTATCGTGAGGGCGAGATTTCCATGGAACGTCTGACCGAGAGCCTCAGAGTTTCCGAGGGTGCGCTTGAGTTTTGGACGAACCGAATAGTATATGCTGATAAGTGAGGGAACACCGACTGCACGACTGGAATCTACTTGTAAGCACACCGAGAGAGCGAGAGAGCGCCGCTCGCTCAGAGGTTGTATATTTCATTGGAGACCTTATCGGCGATGATGATCTTGAAACGAATGTCACTCCGATATCCGGTCTATTGGCAGTGAGGACATCTAAGGATCCGTTCAAGGTTGTTGAACAACTGAAGGAACTGGCTGAGGAGAACCCATACCAGTTCAGATATGCAATTAAGTTCACGCCTATCGAACGTTGTGTGAAATCGGAGATCTCTGAGATTGTTGATGCAGCAGAAACGCTTGTAGATAGAATCGGGCCTGAAGAGAAGTTCAGAGTAACTGTGCGGAGCAGATATACAGAGCTTGACACTATGGATATCATCGATGCTGTTGCTGAGCTCGTGTCCAGTCCCGTTGATCTTGAACAACCTGATAAGATCATCTGGGTTGAAGTTGTGGGGAAATGGACGGGACTCTCGATTCTTCAGTCAGAGGATGATATTCTCTCCATCAAGCAGTTGATCGATGAGGCGGAGTAAGGACTTCACGCTTCGGTTGCAACGAGCGAGACGCGGCTCACCACACATCGTACGAGCGCCTCCCATCTGTCCTCCAGCGCGCCCGATTTGGATATTGCGTCTAGTTCAATGTCTGTGATGTCAAAGAACAGCTGGATTCTCTCCAGACGTTCTTGGTCCACGCTAAATGGCTCATCAAGACTTGTTCCCACCCTCTGCTCCATTCTCCTCAGAATGTCCTTAACAGAGTCCTCACTCTCTGCGATAACGACCACTGCCACACTGCCGAGCCCTACCTCAAGTCCCATGGCTGCGAATGCATTCTTGATCTGTCTCTGTGCAGAAGCGTAGAGTATAATCTCCACATCAAGGGATCGAGCAATAGAATAGTCTCCAGACCAAGCATTCCATGCATTCTGGGCAGCGGCAAGAAGGTGTAATTCGCCTGCAACGTGGTGAGGGTTGAGAAACTGTACCGCGAGTGCATCCTTTGCCATCTCTATCGCGATCTTGATGAGATCATCTGGAGATAGGTCGTTCTCATTTTGCAGTTCTGCTATACCGGCGAACACCTCGTCTGTGTTGCTCGTGAGCTCTTCAATCCTCATGCTCGTTTCACCCTGGAATCATTCTAGAGTCGCTTGATGAAGTAGTCGGCGACAGTAGGCTCGAAACCCACTTCGAAGACAAGTCTGTCACGGATCTCGTTCATCTCGCTCTCTGGATTCTCGCTCTTGAAGACCTTCACCAGATCAATGATTGATTCTCGCATCTCCCAGGGGTAGACTGTCCATGCATCAACCAGCTGCATGTAGTAGTCTGGCATGACACAGCATCCACTCTTGAGGTGGAGTACGGCTGTCTTCAGTTCTGCAACATCGTGTGACTTGACATGTTCTATCGCGTGTGCTAGACTGTCTCCTGTATCAGCAACCTCATCAACCAGTAACACGCTGCTATCCTCCAGAGGTACTGACAAGGGTTGTGTGATTTTGGGTTCCTTCCCGCTGACTCCAAGGGCAGAGTAGTACTCTATGCGGACGTTCCACATGGGGCTTACATAGAGGACATCTGATAGAATCCGTGCTGGTATCCATCCTCCGCGTGCTATCCCCACAATGACATCTGGCTTGAATCCACTATCGACAATCCTCTCAGATAGCTGCAAGGTGAGATTGTATACATCTTGCCAGCTCAGGATCAGATACTTCATCAGCAATCCCTTTGTATGGTTGGTTCAACGCGACAGCGGCCGGCTTAATTAGTTATGGCTTTTCCAAGGCGAACACAACGTAAATCAGGAACCTATCTTGAGAACTCATATGAGGACAGCGTATGAAGCCCGATCTCTTACTGACTAATATTGGCCGACTCGCGACTCTTGCAGGGCATAGTGAAGCCCCCAAGGCTGGACCCGAGATGAGAGAGCTATCACTGATTGAGAACGGGGCAGTTGCAATCAAAGGGGGCCGGATCATCGCCGTTGGGACAACGCCAAGTGTGCTCTCTGCGGTCGACGAAGAACCTGACATTCCGCCCATTGAGTTTCCCGACATGCTTGCCCTGCCAGGATTTGTGGATAGTCATACTCACCTTGTCTTTGGTGGCTCACGGGAACATGATTTTGCCATGAAACTCGCAGGCAAGTCGTACATGGAGATACTCGAGTCGGGGGGAGGGATACTGAATACCCTCCGAGCAACACGTTCTGCAACACTCAGCGAGCTTCGAAGTAATGCGTTTTCGTTTGCTGATGGTATGTTAGCCAGAGGAACAACATCTATCGAGGCAAAGAGCGGATACGGTCTTGATACAGAGAATGAACTGAAGATGCTCAGAGCTGCAAGGGCTCTCTGCGAGATGTTGCCCGCTGAGATCATCTCCACCTTCCTAGGGGCACACGCGATCCCTCCTGAGTACAAGGGACGGACGGATGATTATGTTGATCTCGTAGTGAACGAGATGATTCCCGCAGTCACAGATGAGCATCTTGCAGAGTTCTGTGATGTGTTTTGTGAGAAAGGAGTGTTCGATATTGAGCAGTCCCGGACGATATTGCTTGCAGCGAAGAAGGCCGGCATGAGTCTGAAAGTGCATGCTGATGAGATCGTACAGCTGGGTGGGGCCGGACTGGCTGCCGAAGTTGGTGCAGTCTCAGGCGATCACCTTCTTCAAGCCTCGGTAGATGACCTAGAGAAGATGCGACGTGCTGGGACCATCGCAACCCTCCTTCCTGCAACAGCATTCAGTCTGGACACTGACTATGCAGATGCACGTTCTATGATTGAGATGGGACTTCCTGTGGCCCTCGCAACAGACTTCAATCCAAACTGTGCAAACGAGTCGATGTTTTTCACCATCGCACTAGCCTGCTATAAGATGAAGATGTACCCAGAAGAGGCCATCTCCGCATCCACCATAAACGCAGCGCATGCCGTGGATAGGGGTCAAGAAGTCGGAAGCATTGAAGCCGGCAAGCGTGCTAACATCATCATACTCGACTGCCCCAATCCTGACTTCATCGCTTATCGGTTCGGCATCAATCTTGTGCACACGGTGATTGCAGACGGCGAAGTAGTACATACCCGGTTGGGCCCATAGGACCTATCGGCTGTCGCCGTAGAGACTACCTGTGATCTCTTCCACAGCCCTGCAGATCTGTCTGGTCTTCACCAGTTCGGAAACAGCTTGGATGTCTGTGCTGAGCTGTCGATCGTCCTCAAGTTTCTTCACTCTTCTCCGTATCGTCGTCTTGGCATGAACAAGGGGTTCAGAGGTCTGGAGTGGTGCTAATAGATCCAAGCCTTGTGCTGCACACATGTATTCAATTGCGATAACGTTTCGCACATTTTCAAGGATGCTGCGGCACTTGCGAGCTGCGATAGTTCCCATGCTGACATGGTCTTCCTGGTCTGCACTTGTTGGAATAGAGTCAACACTGGCTGGATGGGCCAGGATCTTGTTTTCCGAGACCAGAGCAGCGGCAGTGTACTGTGCAAGCATCATTCCGGACTCCAATCCGCTCTCTTCCGTCAGGAACGAGGGGAGCCCACTCAGCTTTGGATTGACCAGACGGTTGATACGACGTTCTGCAATATTAGCAAGCTCGGCTAGGGCTATACCAAGAAAATCCATGGCCAAGGCCACAGGTTGGCCGTGAAAGTTACCTCCAGAAACAATCTCCTCGTTCTCATAGAAGACGAGTGGGTTATCCGTGGCAGAATTGATCTCTACCTCAAGCAGTCGTGTCACATAACGGACTGTGTCCAGAGAGGCTCCAATCACCTGAGGCGCACAACGAATGGAATACGCGTCCTGCACTTTATCGCAGCCCATATGCGACTCGCCTATCTCACTGGGAGGAAGGAGTTTCCGTAGTGCTGCTGCGACATCAATCTGGCCTTGGTGAGGCCTGGTTGCATGAAGGCGTTCGTCATATGCGCTTCTTGTCCCTCGGAGTGCCTCCAAGCTCATTGCGGCAGCGATAGTGGCGTCCTTGAGCAGCTGCATTCCATCATAGGCGGCCAGCACCCCTACTGCACTCATGGGCTGTGTTCCGTTGATCAATGCCACCCCTTCTTTTGCCTGTAGACTCACTGGCTTGATTCCTGCCTTGTTGAGAGCGTCAAGGCCTGACATTCTCTCTCCACCGTAGAAGGCCTCTCCCTCCCCCAGAAGAACCAGCGCCATATGTGCAAGGGGTGCCAGATCTCCACTGGCTCCAACAGACCCCTGCTGAGGGATGACGGGAGTCACTCCCTTATTGAGCAATTCAATGAGGGTCTCAATGATTATCAACCGTATCCCTGAGAATCCCTTGGAGAGGGCGTTTGCGCGGAGCAGTATCATCCCTCTAACCGATTCTTCGTCGAAGGGCTGGCCAACTCCAGCGCTGTGGCTACGGATGAGATTCGTCTGCAGTTGTGCTAGGTCTTTCGAGCCAATTCTGACATTCGCTAGCTCTCCAAAGCCTGTATTGATTCCGTAGACAACCTTGTTTTCGCTTATTGCGCGCTCGACGACATCCCGACTCCTTCTTATCTTCTGGACCGCCTGTTCTGCAATATCAACTTCCTCTCCGTGTCGTGCCACTCTCACGACATCTTCGACAGTCAGGCTCTCGCCGTCTATACTAATGACCAAGATCATCCACCTCTTGATGTTGTGTCGTAGAGGCCTCGAAAGCCGGGGCGACTACACAATGACAGTATCGTGGCACCTTTCAATACGCTTTAAGGCTTATCAAATAATGTACTAATAGGTGACCTTTAAGACCTGCATATATGTTCTTCAAGGCGAGTTCTGGCCCCCTACAGGGCCCGTGGTCGGGTTCCGTGGGCTTCAAACCCATGATCGTGCAAGCGATGGCAGTTCGATTCTGCTAGGGGGCCGCCATTTTCACGTAAGATCACTTCTAACCTTGTTCTGGCACCATACAAGTTGGCTGTAATCATGCTGATGCGCTATCCGAAAATCTAATCACATTTGCCGCCTAATGATATGTGGTGTATCCAACGATGTTGACGACCACCGATGATTCGCCCTCACAATACAATAAGTGGTGGATTCGGACTGTACTGAAGAGCGCGAGCGGGCTGCTCCTCGCTCTTGCACTTGTCGGATCAGGGTTTGTGCTGCTCCCAGTTTCGAGCCTACAACTCGGTGCGATTGCGCTTATTCTGTTCGCGATTTATCTGAAACTGGAACTTAGCAGGAAAGAACAAAAGATGCCTTGATTGGCTTCCGTTTGAAGACATGAGGTTGAGTTCAACTAGCATGGGACCTAGAAGATGGTTACAGGAGTCGTCTGAGACGTCCTAAGAGTACTCGCTGTACATCTTCCACAGGAATCTCAGAGTCCATGGCGCCTCTTGCCACAGACCTTCTGATGGTGCTCACCCTTGCATCGCCTCTGAGGTCCTTATGGGTCTCCAAGAATTGAGTCACTGTGTCTCTGGTCAACGAGTCAATGAGATTATTCTGTCTGTCTGCTTCTTGTTCATAGGCTTCCTGCTCTGCAGGCACCAGTGCTTCCAATGCTTCAACAGCCTGTTGAGCGGCTGAAGCAACATCTGTGGCACTGAGATCAACGCTAAGAACGGGTCTGTCCCAGCTGTATCTCTCTCCAGGAATATCCATTCTCAGGGCAATGCGTCGGATGACTCTCTCCGGAATGAATGTGTTTCGCTCAGCGTTCCACTTCACAGCTGTATCTACCGGTGTCTTGACATGGATGATTCCGAAAGATGTCTCATGTTTTACAGCCATATCAAGCAGCTCGTGGCGCATGCTCGTATAGTAATTCGTATCATCATGGATGACGCTGATGCCACGACTCAGTAGCAGCTCTGTCTCTTTCAATGCTCGTCTTCTAACGAGTCTCTCTCTTGATGGTCTGAAGTTCTCGTAGTACTCCTCATCACGCCATCTGTCAGTACTGACCACTCTGGCGCTTTGTGATGCAAGTAATCCTTCTATTGCCTGAGCTAGGCTTGTCTTGCCTGATGCCGGTAGTCCACAAAGACCGATGAGGAACTGTTCCATGTCACCCTCTCTTGGAATATATCCTAAATCAAGGGTTTGGTTGCCAAATCGTCATTTGCTCGACAGATTACTCGTACTGTCTGGGGTTGGCGGTTATGCCCAGTTCTCTCACAATCTCTTTGTATCGGTTGCGGATTGTCACTTCAGTGACATTTGAAGCATCGGCTATCTCTCTTTGAGTACGCCTGTCATTCTCAATGATGCCAGCAATGTACAGAGAGGCTGCCGTAATGCCACCAGGGTCCTTGCCCGCAGTTATGCCTTTCTTCTCTGCCTGTCTGATGATATCAGAGGCCCTCTGAACGGTCTTCCCCTCCATCTCAAGGTCTGCAGATATTCTTGGAAGCAGATTCCTTGCCGAGGGCAGGGGTATATGTACATCAACGTTCTGAATGATCCTGCGGACGCATTTCGATAACGCCTTCCTGTCGATGGAAGTTTCGTCCACTACCTCGTCCAGTTGGCGAGGGATTCTATGTATGCGGCACGATAGATACAGCGATGCTGCAACCATGGACTCGATTCTTCGGCCCATGATGAGTCGTTTATTCAATGCTTTCCTGTAGATCAGAGCCGCGGTTTCCCCGGCCTTTCTCGGGATACCCATCTGTGAGGAGAGCCTATCAAGCTCTCTCATTGCTATCCGGAGGTTTCTGTGTTGTGATTGATGGGCAATGCTTCGTATCTGCCATTTTCTCATCCTGTAGATGGCTGCACGCCTCTTGCCTTTGATTGAGCGTCCTCTGGCGTCCTTGTTGCTCCAGCTGATACTGGTAGACAGACCTTTGTCTGGAATCGAGAGCCTCATCGGAGCTCCGGTCCTGGCTCTAGCATTTCTCTCCTCGGCAGTGAATGCTCTCCACTCAGGACCGTGGTCTATAATGTGTGAGGAAACAACACATCCACATGCAGTGCAGGTCTTCTCTCCCCGTGCTTCATCTTCGTGGAAGTCGTTGCCTCCGCACACCGGACATGTGTTCTGCGATGATTCTTTCTCCGAATTGTATCTCGTGGATCGGTTCATTAGTTGTTTCACTATCCTAATACTCCGAGAGCGATTACTTCTGACATACCTAATGGATGGAATACGGCCTCGGAGTGGTGCTCGTCTTCGGCACCATGCATACATTGGAACTTTCCGTATATAAGCGAAAGGTTTCGGTAACGGCAAGACCGATAGATGTTATATTCACATCAATAAGGTTCGATATTCCTTCTACGTGTCTTTCGGAATCTATGGCCGTATCGTTATCTTCAGGCTTGTCGCAAGGTCCTTGTATCTGTTCCTCACGGTGACTTCTGTCACATTGGATGCCTCGGCAATCTCTCGCTGAGTACGTCGGTCATCAGTTATAATGCCAGCAATATAGAGCGCCGCTGCTGCAAGTCCTCCAGGATCCTTGCCTGCTGTAATTCCTTTCTGCCGGGCCTCATTGATTATGTTCATGGCTGTCTGTACGGTCGGACCATCAAGCTCCAGATCGGCAGAGATTCGCGGCATAAGGTCGTTTGCAGATGGAATGGGGACCTTGACGTTGACGTAGCGGAGTATCAGACGGACACACTGTCCAAGCTCCTTTCTGTTCACTCTGGCCTCGTCAACTATCTCGTCGAGTTGTCGCGGAATCTTGTGGATTCTACATGAGAGATAGACGGATGCTGCAACCATTCCTTCGATACTGCGACCTCTGACAAGTCTCTTCGCCAGAGCCTTACGGTAGACAAGTGCACCTGTCTCCTTTGTTTCGCGTGGTACACCAAGCTGAGAACTAAGCCTATCCATTTCACTCATGGCTATGCTAAGATTCCTGTGTTGGGAGCTGTGAACAAGAGTTCTGATCTGCCACTTCCGCATCCGGTAGATTGCGGCTCGGTTGCTAGCCTTGATTGAGCGCCCGTTTGCGTCCCTATCACTCCATGAGATGGTAGTGGCTAGACCCTTATCAGCCATGGTGAGTGTCATGGGAGCCCCCGTACGAGCCCTTGAGTTTCTCTCTTCTGTAGTAAATGCTCTCCACTCTGGTCCGGTATCCATTATCCGCTCAGTGATGACACAGCCGCATGATGTGCAAATGGTCTCGCCTCGTGAATGGTCCTCGTAGAAGTCGTCACCGCCGCAGATAGAACAAATCGTGGTTCCTTGTTTCTTATCAGTCATGGAACGGAGTGGCTTTGCCATTTCTTCTTCACCTTTGGAGTTTCCTCATCAGGGTTGGTCCTCAGCATCGGACCAGAAACAGTGGATAAAACTGCATTCCGAGAGGACTTGCGAAGTTGGGGGCCACATTTTGAATATTTAAGTCTAAGCATTTGAATGCAAGTGTATCACAGCGAGAATACACCTACACACAGTGGTATCTGAACAAGAAAAAGGAGGGAGCGGCGAGCCATACCTTGAGAAGCAATCACTTTTGCTTCTATTTCAGGATGCCCGCCATCATTATTTCGTATGTATTGATTCGATTATGGTCTAGGCCTCAAGGCAAGACCATTCCTTCACAACCGCCTCAGGAATGATATGGATGCTCTCGTAGTAAGTATCGCCAGAGTCGATTTCAGTCTTTGAGAGTGCAATCTTCAAGAGACCATCCTTCTTCCCCAACAGGTAGCCAGCGAGGTACTTCATCGGTGCACGGTGCTTATCTGCCTCTTCCTTGGACATTGCGCAGCACTCAACACCCGCGCTCTGAAATGCAACCTCTACCATCTCGTGGTTCTCACACTGACCTGCTCGCTTGAGGTGTCTGATATTACCCTCGATGTTTCCTTTCCCACTTACCTGATGGACTGCAGAAACGTTGTAGTGGAACGGCTCGTCCATGATACGATGGATCGAAGGAACCATGTATACGCTCTTGTCAGACAGTGAGGAAACATCATCTTGTCCGCTATCAACGAATCGTTTGTCCTCGCTCTCTCCGACCATGTAGCGCACATGATAGTGCTTTGCGTCGACCTTCTTTTCTTCGTCATCCTCGCGTAGAGCTACGCGAGTGTCTTCCCATATTTCCATTGGCGTGAAGGGATTTTTTTCCATACTACTCATAGTTATCACCTTATTAACAATGTTTAATTAACTATGTTGAATGTATGCGATTGAGCTTTTAAGCGTTACGAATGATGTCAGTTCGATGAGAATAGAATGGTTGGAGAGTGAATAATGCTAGAGTACATGTGGATCATACTCGGAGTGACACTATTTGGGCTGCAGCACAGCGGACTATCTCACCTTCCTGTGAAGCAGCGGATTATCGACAGGTGGGGGAAGAGGGGCTATGCTATCATATTCGAGGCCACGAGTGTAATAGCACTGACTGTGGCGTTTCTATCGATGTGGTTTTGGGACTGGATCTATTTCCTAGACGTCGCCTCGGTGAATTGGCTCTCCGTGTCCTTCGGTGCTATACTGATAGGCTTTGGACTCGTGGTGGCCACAGCTGCATCTCAGATCATCTCTGTGACTACGGTTGCCGATATGCGTACAGATCGCAAGCCTGAGCTGGTCACTCGCGGAATATACTCACGAGTCAGGCATCCTCTCTACTTGGCAACAGTTGCCATCTTCTCAGGTCTGGCCTTTGTCTATCCTTTCCCCCGCGTCATTGTCTTCTCCATTGCCATGTCTGCGTATACCATCATAGGTGCAGTCTTAGAGGAGAGAAAGCTTGTCATCCACTATGGTGAGGAGTACGAACGGTACAAAGAACAGGCGGGCTTCCTTTTACCCCGACTGAAACGATAGGAATCAGACACTCTGCTTTTTGAGCATCTTCTGTATCTTAGACAGATGCCTGGACCTCTTCACTGCCTCTGAGGATATCTCATGAACCTCTCCTCGCTCCACAACGTGATGCTCCAGTTCTACCTCTGGTGTGAAGTGACGCTTGACATCCTCTATCACATAGTGAAGCTGGACGCAATGTGGGCTGCCATCCACGGTTAAGGCAGTCAACTTCTTGATATCGGAGTATCTCACAATCGAACCAATCTTGAAACCTGCTTGGTTAACATGCGTTTCCTCAAGACATACTTCAAGGACGGCCTGCCCGCCATGCGTTGCTCTGAACTCTTCAACAATCTCAGGATATCTAGTTCTCATGCAGCTTCCAATCAAGAGAATGCGTCCCTTCTCGCGCATTCTGTTGTCGCCAACATTGATCCGCATCAAGTACTCGATATCGTCATTGCTCATACTACCATTTCCTTCGAACTGGTTTATCCCTCTCTTCTTCCTGTTGACGACCTGTCCATTGATCAACAAGTGGCGCAGCGATTCTCGCGATACTGTCTCCCTCGAAGACATAACTCATTGGGTTCATCGAAACTATGGCTCCATCATAGGGTGAACAAATATCCTTCTTATCTTCAACCCTCCCAATCACGTCCTCGGCACCTACGACCTCCCCAAGACTGACGGTAGGGATAAAGAAGCCCTCCGTGTCCACGTTGACATGATGCATTCTTCCTGTCAAGGTGTTAGACGCTTCTAGAGTATCTCCTGGGATCATACCCTTGATTCTCAGGAAGTTGACGATGGCCTCTCTGACTTCTACTGCAGCCTGGGTCTCCACCTGCCCTCTATTCCCGCGCATCTCAATCGATACCACGGGAATGCCATCATGGGCCGCCTCCGTTGATAGTGCTCCTCTCTCTCCAGTACTCTGCACAACAAGAGGAAGAGAAATCTGTGACGCCATGTTTCTCACGTGGATGTAGTCTCGGTGCAGAGCCACAATATGGCTCACACAGGACTGCCAGCTGCTTCGGAGGTGGATGACGTAATCGGCTTGGGACGCCTTTCTCCATATCTCCCATGCAGTTCGCTGTGTGACAGTGCCTCTCTCATGTCCAGGAAATGCAGAGTCAAGCGCCCTAGAATCAAGAGGTGAAACCTCCATGCCTAGCCTGAATGTTAGAGGATTGGCGACTGGCAAGATGGTCACAGAACCGTCTATCCGACCTAGGGACTTGAGATGTTTCATCACGAGAAAACTTGTGTAGACATCCGTGGCCGAAAGCCCATTCATGGCGGATACGATGAGTAGATTGGGCCGGTCCTCTCCGAATGTATAGAAACCTAGAGTGCTTCCTGTCTTGAGATCGATGTCCACTGCATCAACTGCTGGCTTCACCATGGGTTGACCTTCTCCTGTCTTGTATGAGAAGTACTGTGATTATCAATATGAAACGATGTATCACTTGCTTCGTGCTGCACTCAAGACGGACTGCAGTTGAAGATAAGAATCTCAGTTCTAAATTCCTCTTCCTTAATGGAGTCATGTTTGCCGAGAGCGTATCTACTGTCCACTGTGATGTGATCAAGACTCAGAATATCTGGATGCCCACACATCTCCGGATCTCCTATCCAGATGAATGGCACTCCAAGACTTGCTATCTCAATTCCTGTCATGGAGAGATAGGGTTCCCAGGAACAGATGACAACTGCTGGATTGTATGTGTCAACTGCAGCAAGTGCGTCGATCTTGACCACTTCCTTCGGGTAGGCGATGTTGTATCTTCCTGTGCGTGCGTCGGTAGCAATCAGAGTTCTTTCTATCATCGGCTCGAGAAAGTCACGCAGTCGGCCATCCCCACTCATCACCTCGAGGACGGGACCCACTCGTCCTGAGGACCGGACAATACCATTGATGATTTTCGCCAGCTCTTCCACAAACTCTTTACTGCAGACTTGGAAGAACCATCTCGCACCCGAGTTGTGTCCGTTGAGGTACCTGTTCAGGTCCTCCTCTTCTTCTATTGTCCGAAGAAGCTGCACTACTTGACTGTAGTCGTGGAGTTCCGCGTGAAGGTCTACGAACTCGTCGCCTGTGGTCATCCAGTCTGGGAGCATAGGCGGTCCCTGTGGGGTCTCCTTTTCACTTTATGTTTAGCGCACATTTTCAGGGGACCATAGTATGTTCGTTGGCCAACTGATTTTGACCATATTCCTAATAAGGTTCAGTTGGCATCAGCAATAACAGAGTGAGCCAGGATGGATTGTGTTCTCAGTAACCTGCGATAACTCCTTTTTCGAGTCCTTTATAGCGGACTCCCTATCTCGCTCTTCAATCAACACCAGACCAGTTGAGGCCAAACACAGTGACTGATATCGATTTCCAAGAGATAGAGAAGAAGTGGCAAGGACGATGGGCACAGGCCAAATCATTCGAGGCTGATCCTGACCCCAATAGAGAAGACTTCTTCCTGACTGTTCCTTATCCGTACACGAACGGAGCTCTGCACATCGGGCACGGACGAACCTATACAATAGGTGACATGATTGCACGCTACAGAAGAATGCAGGGCTACAATGTGCTGTTTCCGATGGCCTCTCACATGACCGGCACTCCGATTCTGGGAATGGTGGAGCGGATCAAGGCTGGAGATGAGGAGGCGGTGGAGCAGTACAAGCGTGACCTCCGGCTGTATCTGGACTCCGAAGAAGAAGTGGAAGAGCAACTGGAGAAATTCACTGATCCTTGGACAACTGCCAAGTTCTTTGCCGACGCAATCTCATCAGACTTCAAGGCACTGGGCTACAGTATCGACTGGAGGCGGAAGTTCACAACAGGGGATAAGATATACAACAAGTTCATTGAGTGGCAATATCACAAGTTTATGGACAAGGGATACATCAAGCAGGGGGACTATCCGCTGCTGTACTGTCCAAGCTGCGGAAATCCTGTTGGTGAAGACGACCTCCTGGAGGGCGAGACCGCCAAGATCAAAGAGTTCACTGCAATCAAGTTTCCCTTCAAGGATGGTTTCTTGGTGGCTGCTACCCTGCGGCCTGAGACCATCTTCGGAATCACAAACATGTGGATCAATCCTGAAGCAACCTATGTCTGGGCGAGGGTGGACGATGAGAAATGGGTCATCTCGAAAGAGGCGGCCAAGAAGCTGGATCTTCAGGCCAAGGAGATTGAGATTGTCGACGAGTTCAAGGGAAAGAAGATCATAGGCGAACGCTTCAAGGCCATCCATGATGACCATGAGATCCTAATTCTTCCTGCTGACTTCGTGAATCCGAAAAATGCAACCGGTGTGGTCTATTCAGTCCCGGGTCATGCACCCTTTGACTATATTGCTCTGCGAGACCTGTGGAACAATCCAACTGGTCTGGAGAAGTACGGCATCTCTTCAGAAGAGGTCCGTGATATCGAGATCATAGATATGATCGATATCGAGGGTTACGGCGATTATCCCGCGAAAGAGGCTGTTGAGAGGCGAGATATCAAGTCGCAGGATGAAGAGGTAGCACTCGAAGAGGCAACACAGGAGGTCTACAAGGCCGAGTTCTATGATGGTGTTATGAAGGACAATTGCATGCAGTTTTCTGGCCGCCCCATCAAGGATGTGAAGGAAGATGTTGTCAGCTGGCTGAAGAGCAATAATCGATGCGATGTGTTCTACGAGCCAGACCAGCGACCCGTCATCTGCAAATGCGGCACTGATGTCCAAGTGGGTGTCTTCGCAGGACAGTGGTTCCTCGATTATCAGTCGCCAGGATGGAAAGAGAAGGCCCGAGAGGCACTTGAGGAGATGGAGATTGTGCCTCATACCTTCAGGAACCTGTTTGAGGCAACTTTTGACTGGTTAACTCAACGTCCCTGTGCGAGAAAGCGAGGTATTGGCACTCGTCTGCCATTTGACAAAGAATGGATAATAGAATCATTGTCCGACTCTACCATCTATATGGCCTTTTACACCATCGTTCACAAGATTACATCTAACAAGATTATGCCCGACCAGCTGAGTCTGGGCTTCTTCGACTACGTCTTCTTGGGTAAGGGCGAGCCCAAAGATGTGGCTAGCGAGACAGGGATTGGCGAGGAACTACTCGGATCAATGCGAGAAGAGTTCCTATACTGGTATCCCAACGACCAGCGTCACACCGCCCCCTCACATATATCGAACCACCTGAGCTTCGCCATCTTTCATCATGTGGCCATATTTCCAAAGAAGCACTGGCTGCAATGCATCAGTCTGAATGAGCATGTGAACATGGAGGGCGGCAAGATGTCCAAGAGTAAGGGCAATGTCATCCCGTTGGTTGAGATTCCTCAGAAGTATGGCGCAGATGTCTATCGCACCTATGCAATATCTGCCGCAGAGCCCGGAAGTCTGATGGACTGGCGAGAGAAGGATGTACCTGCAGTCAGGAACCGACTACGCCAGTTTGCTGATATCATGAGCAAGTATTCCAAGCACGCGCCGGAGGTCTATCACAAGAAGGACAAGCCCAAGACCATCACAAGATGGGCCCTATCCCGGGTAAACTCCATTATCCGAGACGCAACGGACTATGTTGACCGTTTCAGGCTGAGGGACTATGCCATAATGGCCACCTCAGAGATGATCGGGACCGTGAATGACTACCTCTCCCGACCCGGCGTGCCTGAGAAGGAACGACAGGGCACATTGGCCTACATCTGTGATGTCTGGGTGCGCTTGTTTGCTCCGATTGCTCCACACATTTGCGAGGAGTTCTGGTCGCGGATGGGGCACGAGGGGTTTGTATCCTTCGCACCGTGGCCCGAGGCCGATGAACATCTCATTGACCAGTCTATCGAGCGATCTCATCATGTGGTAGATGCAACCGTTCGCGACATTCGTGAGATTCAGAAACTCTTGAAGGAACAGAAGAAGGACGCAGTACATGTCTATGTTGCTGAGCAGTGGATGTTCGAGGCGCTGGATATGATAAGAGACTCTGATGTATCCTTTGTCATGAATGAATTGATGAAGCACCTGATGTCTGACCCTTCAATCAGAAAGCACGGTCAAGATGTCAAGTCGATTGTGGATTGGATCATGAAAGAAAACGGTCTGTGGGAGTACTCGTCAAGTTCTGACGAGGAACTGGAGGCCCTTCAGGACTCTGCCGATTACATATCTAATGGATTGGGATTGGATGTGTTCGTCCACTCCGCTGATGCTCCGGACTATGACCCCGAGAATAAGGCACGTTTCGCACTACCCGGCCGCCCCTCTTTGTTCCTGGAGTAGGCAAGCCTGTGTATGCCTTCGGAGTCCCTGCCTTTTCATACATCAGGTCACGCCCGCAATCTACAATCGATGCCGGTAGAGTATCTGTAGCGTTATCTCAACAATCCCCTATCACACTGCTTCATAGCTACACCAGACCATGACTCTGAGAACATGGCACGTTTCATACTTTCCAGCGACTATCTCTCTTCTAGAGTGGTGTACTGTTCGGAGATTCGCATATCCTCTCAGAAACCGGGTCGCTATTCCTCGTCATCCTCGGGCTTGTAGGATCCCATCCAGAATTCGTTCAGCCTCCCCTCTTTTGCAGCCATCTGGGCCACGCGCGTCCTCTCTGTGACCTGTTCCTGATTAAGGCAACGGAAGCACTCACCACAGTAGACCTCTCGGACATGCATGCTGTTGTACATGATTCTTCTAGCTGTGCTACCACAGTGGGGGCAGGGACTCTCACTCATGATTATTCTCCTCTTGTTAGAAGCCCTTATTGTTACCAAGAGGTTTTGTCCCACTCGCTACATATGTGTATCACTGACACACTCTGTGTGCTGTGTATAGGGACTGTTTGCTTTGCAGCATCTTGGAATCACCTCCCTTAAATGGCAGAATCGGGAACGAGAAGCAGAACCTCAGCACGTAGCATCGAGGAACACCTAATGAAAGACGTGGATGACACGAAGCCTCTTGCCAGAAAAAGCGTTCATGGAGTTGTTGCACATTATGGGTCAGGTGATGCGAGATGGTTTGCGTTCATCGGTTTCGTACCTATGATTGTGGGCTGTCTGGGGATGTACAGTTCAAGCATAAGCTATCTTGGCTGGAGTCTTGACATCGGGCGGATATTGGGATTGGAGAGCTTAGTGCTTGCCGAGAGCGTCCTGATGATTCCGATCTACGTTCTTCTCTCAATGCTCTTCTTTGCCGGAGGAGTTGAATGGTACGTCCTCTGTCGTCACTGTCCCTGTTATGAGCATTCAGGATGCAGACATGGGAATGACGACCGATTCTACTGCTTGGCGAACTGGGGAAGTCCAAAGATATTCGTGTATTCTCCCAAAGAGATAAGTCGTGGAGGTCAGGCAGTCTTCGTCGCCTGGGTGCTGTTCTATCTGCTATTTCCCGTTGTGTACCTCTGGGACAGAGTTGATTGGGCCGCCGTCCAAGTTCTGGTTGCGATGCTAATTGCTTATACACTGCGGCACTGGGTCTGTTCATCGTGTCCAAACTTCGGGTGTGTCTTGAACAGAGTCCCCGAACCATATCGCGAGGCCTTTTTAGAAGCCTTGGAGGCTGGAGAAGTGTATGGCACACCGAAGGGCTGACGATATGTCATGAGAGAATCAGTGGTATGTCATCGTATAACAACTGGTCCCACTCTCAAGATTCGCTTAACGACGAGCCATTCCTGTGCTCTGTCCTCAACCTGGCGTACAAAGAGACTGCGAGCAGGTATCCAATGATCGAGAAGTAGACAGCCCACTCTAGTGTTGGTAGGAGCCAGAAGTCCGGCCGCTCAGATACGGGGTCGAGGTTTGTTGTGCCGACCGATACAAATGCCACAAAACAGGCTGTACTGATGAATCCGAACAGGGAGAGACCCCTGTGGATCCGTGGTTCTCGCTGAAATATGATTGCCAGACTCCACAGGCCTGCCATGAAGAGGCCACTGAAGAAGAATGAGAGTGCAGCCAGAGCGTGCGCTCCACGGTAGTTCATCGGATATATCCCCACAAATACGATTGTGATCGATGAGAAGACGCCTACAACCATGGCAACCTTGGCTATTATATTCTCAAGATGGAGCCCCAGTCCAATCATGAAGGGAATGAATGCAAGTCCCGCGAGAATGAGGCCCACATTGAACACCCACGCCAGCTCGGACACGCCGAGCTCTCCCAATTCTGAGATGAAGTGATTGAAGATCGAATATACCTGACCTTCTGATCCCTCGTATACTGCGGCAGGTAGGATGCTTGACAGAAATCCAATCACCGAGCCGACAGTTCCAAAGAGCGAGAACACTCGTGGTTCTCTTAGTCGCTTGAGAGTGTCAACATATTCCATCGTTTCCTTCTCCGTGGTGACGTATGGATATTTGTCCGTAGCATAAGGCTTTGACGTTGATCTCGTGAACAAGTTTTTTCGGAAGGAAGTGGATTCTTAAGGGCACCTTATCTATAGTTATTTGCGAGAAGGACAACCTATGTTCGATACCAAAGTAGAAGAAGTGTATCAGGAAGGTTACGAGACCGTAACAGAAGACGAACCTATTGCTAAAGTGATTGACAGACTCAAAGAGCTTGACCCTCCTGTGTTGGTTGTTGAAGACAGGAAGGGGAACTACTCGGGAGTTCTGACAAGAAGATGGATCAAGCGTTCCCGGCTAGACCCGCATGAGACGAGTGTAGAGACTCTAAGCCGTCCCATACCATCTATACAGGCCACTGATGACATATCAGAGGCCGCACGACTGATGATTGAGAGTCAGATCCCAGTTCTTGCTGTATTTGCTGGCGAGGCCCGACGTGGTTTCATCTCCCGAGACGATGTTATCCGGGCTGCCGCAGAGAATGACTGGGGCCAGAACGTCATTTCCCAGGTCATGACAGAGAATCCTGTCCGGGCGCGACCCCATGACACAATCGCCCAAGTACTTGAGATATTCAACACGTATGGATTCTCACACGCACCCGTGAGCGAGAACGATAGACTGGTGGGCATCGTTAGCATTCAGGACATCGTTGATGTTGTCTACCGCAGGCGTGATCGTCAGAGGGGCGACTTTGCCGGTGACCGTGGACAGGGTGGAATGGCAGAGAGAAAAGGTGAGAAGTCAGATCTGGTTCATATGCCCATCAAGAGTGCAATGAGCTCCCCCGTTATCGCTGCTCGGCCAGATGACTCACTGGAACATGCAACCGGGAAGATGAAGGAGCATGATATCTCCAGTCTTGTGATAATGGAGGACGACCATATCGTGGGCATCATGACCAAGCGCGACCTGCTAGAACCTGTTGCACAACAGGGCATGGAAGAGCGTAGAATGAGTGTCCAGTTCTCTGTCAAGCCTGGCATCCGGATGTCTGAGGAAGAGAAGGCTGCGATGCTCAGAGAGTTCGACTCATTTGTGGGTCGATATCGCGATGTTGTTGGTATAGGCGGCCTGTTTGTCTATCTGAAGAAGTACGGTCCGGTCTCAAAGGGTGACCAACTCATCCACTGCCGACTCCAGTTCAGAACCGCCAATACTCAGTACTACAGCTCAGCCGAAGCTTGGAGTGTAGAGGAGGCATATAGACTGGCTCTGAATCGTCTTGAGCGACGGGTCATCGAGCATAAGGAGACCAAGCTGAGTGAGGAACAGAGCCGACGGCATATAGAGAATCT
>CAYYQL010000034.1:0-29858 GCA_964473825.1 uncultured archaeon | reverse complement strand
CCATCAGAGGCAAGAAGCTCTGATTCTTCTCTCGCCCGTCGATAGAGCTCTCGAATCCGGACGATCTTCTCCCGTATAAGAGAATGAATCCGTGATGGCATCTCATCTATGGGGAGGCAGTCGGGTTCAAACCAGCGGACTTCTGCCCAAGGATACTCGGGCCTTGTGGATACAGTTTCTGCTTCAGCCAGATAATGATTCAGCAGGTAGTGATACTCAATGCAGCCTCTTGAGTCCACTGTGATGAGGTCAGCTGTGCTCACAAGGTCCAGCAGCTCTATCTCAACACCGGTTTCTTCTCTTACCTCGCGTATCGCGGCTAGCTCTTGAGACTCTCCAAGCTCAACACCACCCCCAGGGATACTCCACAGGCCTTTCCCGGGATCCTTATCACGACGGACTAGGAGTACACCCTTCCGACTAACCACTATCACTCCGACCCCGGGAACTGGGTGACAAGGATAGTGTCTGGTGTTCATATGCTCGGCTCCGAATCAGATATCTGCTAAGGATTCAGGCATAGATAGTATAGAGTTGCAGTATATGCATTCTGCATGTTGAAGGGGGTCGAAATCAGAACTCTCTTCATAAGGCACTCTGAAGTAGGTCTCACAGTCGCTGCAGTACAACTTCACATATCCTCGGATATCAAAGGACTCCCTCCATGCGGCGTACGCCCGCGCCTCCATGCCCCTCTCCTTGTATTCGCGGGCCAATCGAATCCATGCAGCTGCACAGCTCCGGTCGTTTTCAGTAACAGAAGTCAAGCAATCAATAAGACGGTCTTTCTCGCCAAGCATCTGATAAGAATCGCAGATTCGTTGCCAAGACGAGGGCTCCTTCTCTACTAACTCGTTAGCAATGTTGAGGTACTCTTTTGATTTGGCTTCCCTACCCCTACGGGATTCGATCACAGCTAGCCGGGCTATTGCCTCTAGGCTATCAGAACACCGCTCAAGCGCCCTAGAGAAGAAATCTCGGGCCTCATCCAGCTCACCTCTGCGGAATCTCAGTTCGGCATCAAGCAGCAGAGTACGGTGACTATCAGGTTCCATTGATCTGGCTTGCTCGACGTACGGCGATGCTTCATCTAACCGACCCAGCATAAGGAGTGAATAGGCATACGTGGTCACGTATTTCGGATTCTGCGGGTCAAGTCGGCATAACTCACCCCATTCCTTTGTCGCCTCGGTGTAGTCGCCCAATCTATAGAGACTCATTGCCCGTATTGAAAGGAGAGCACGATTGTCCGGGAAGCGTTCTACTGCATCTTCTAGAACACGTGCAGCTTTGCCATATTCATGATTGAAATAGAGAACCTTTGACAGATCTACCCATGCCTCGACCAGTTCGGGTTCTCTGCTAATGGCCCTTTCAAGGTACATCTCAGCATCATCAAGACAGCCTGTTGCAGTGTAGGCACGTCCAAGTAACATATCAAGAATGCAGTGATCTTCAACTTGCTCTGCTGCTTTCTCAAGCACTTCCACAGCATCCTGAGGACGTTCGGTCTGTAGATATGCCATCCCAAGATAGAGCAGGACATCGGGCTCATCACAACCGTCAAGAACAAGAGGCTCCAGAATCTGGATAGCATCAGCAAAGCGTCCCTCACTGATTGCCTCTCTGGAACGGTTGATTGCAGCCTTTGTCAATCGGCACTACCTCTTGAGCGGATGGGGAGATACTGTGACCCATCCAAACATAGCTCGACGTCTTCACTCTTGTTATAAATGCCTGATGATATGGCAATCAGGCATTAGAATGACGAATAGAAACTACATTTCTCCATTTCCATTCCTGCATGCGATAAGTCTGCTCAGTCACAGGACGAGAATTGGCAAATTCAACAGTGCAATTGAGCAGTACGTAGACGCTGATAGCGTAGTAGTTGACATTGGGAGTGGCAGTGGTATTCTGGGCATGCTTGCAGCTCAGGCCGGTGCGAGAAAGGTCGTCTGTGTTGATATCAATGAGAAATCGGTTGAATACTCAAGGTCGGTAGCAAGACGAAACAAACTGGATGCGAACATGGAGTTCGTTGTCAGTGACTTCAGAGACTTCGTTGCCGAAGAGAAAGCTGACGTAGTTATTTGTGAGATGCTTTCGTCATTCATGCTGATTGAACAACAGGTTCCCGCTGCAATCCACGCCAAGAAACACATCCTGAAAACGGACGGAATCATTCTTCCGAATCATATCCGCATCTATGCAGTACCAGTCGAGTGTAACACTGTGTGGTCACGATTCAGACGCGAAGCCATTGCGTTCATGCCCGTTCCTCAGACGGTGGAGAGAGGGGCCGCTAGAGACCTTGCAAATCTTGTCCTTGTCAAGGAGTTCACGTTCAACTCAAATGACGAATCACTGGCTGTTGATGAGCTTCTGGATTTCACCATCTGTTCTAATGGGATTCTACATGGGTTCCTGGGTATGTTCGAGGCCGACCTGAGCGATGATATCAGATTGAATATGGAAGACGGATGGAAGGAGATTCTCATGCCCATCGAGAGTCCAATACCTCTGCTAGAAGGGCAGTCGATAAGAACCCGCATTAGATTCACTCCGGGCGAGTATGACACGCTTCGACTGAATGTCGAAAGGGGTGCTCAATAGAAACACCTTTTTAACGTTCTTTTGGTCGCGGGGTATCGTGTTGGTGACACATCATGGATTTGAAGGGTGCGCTCTGTTATGTCTTAGATTTTGATGATATCTACAACTACTCTTATCAGACTGCCTTGAAAATTAGGGACTCTGGCTGGAAACCTGATGCAATTGTTGGTATCGCCCGAGGTGGCTGGGTACACGCACGGATTCAGTGTGATCTTCTTGCTGTCAAGGAGCTGTACAGTGTCAAAATCGACCACTGGGGCGTCACAGCAACTAAAGATGGAAAAGCAAAGCTGACATGTCCCCTCACTGCTGATGTTTCAGGTAAAGATGTGTTGGTGGTTGACGATATTACGGATACCGGCGAGAGTCTTACAATGGCAGTGGAACACGTGAAAGCATGTGGGCCGAAGGAAGTGAGAACTGCGACCTTGATGCATATTGCAGGGTCGAAATTCGAACCAGACTACTACGGTGTCGAGATAAGCTGGGCATGGGAGATTTGGCCCTGGAACTTCTATGAGGACTTGACTGCTCTGATTATGAAGATATTCGACGGCGAAGGGGTCAAAGAGATGAGTACACCCGAGCTGAAGAAACACCTGAGAGAATACAACAATATTGTACTCTCGGACGACAAGCTCTCGAAGATCAAAGCACACATGGGGTATCTCGACAAGATTGTCTATCCGTTGGACAAAACATGGAAACTGAAGGAATAATCAGTCACCACAACAATTCAACTCGTTAGTGGGGCACACCAAATGTGACACCGCTATCCCAGAACAAGGTACTCGGAATGCCGTATCATCTATAAATGACAGTATCGCAGAATTATCAGTGCACAAAGCGATAACAGGTGAGATTATGGCATTCGAACCAAGACTTGAGTTTGTACCCATTGACAGAAACAAACAGGACGATGTTGACGAAATACTCCCTATTGAAATTGGTATGTTCGGCGGAAGTGGAAACTATGATCCTACGGTGATAGAGGACCCGATAGAAATCAAGGTGTTCACACCCTATGGTGCGGCCTCCGACAACTTCATAGTGGGAAAGGCCAGAGGCCGAAGCTTCGCATTTCTGGCCAGGCATGGGAAGGGACATACCATTCCGCCCCACGCAATCAACTACCGTGCAAACATCTGGGGCATGAAGGCACTGGGGGTGAAGAGAATCATAAGTCCTGCAGCATGTGGCAGCCTCCAACCTGACACCGTGAAGTTGGGCGAGTTTGTCATCGCGGATCAGTTATTCGATAGAACATTCGGGCAACGCAAGGACACCTTCTTTGAAGGAGGACCAATCGCTCATCTCCCGTTTGGTGAGCCATTCTGTCCTGAGCTCAGGCAAGTGGCCCTCGATACTGCAGCTGAGCTCGACTACAAGGTCCATGGAAAGGGGACATACGTCTGCATCAACGGTCCGAGATTCTCTACAGCCGCCGAGTCCATGTTCTTCCACAATCAGGGATGGGAAGTGATCGGTATGACAGCCTACCCTGAAGCCGCCCTTGCACGGGAGGCGGGGATCTGCTTTGTAAATGTTTCAATGCCAACTGACTATGACGTTCATGCTGAGGAGCACGTTACTCATGAGATGGTCTTGAAGACCATGTCGAAAAACGTTGAGCGGGTCAAAAAGCTGACATTCGAGATGATTGATAGCATTCCAGAAAGAGCATCATGTTCCTGTCAGACCGCCATGAAAGGCGGATTGTTCTAAAACATAACAAAGGTAGAAGGCCCAGCTGTGGGCCTTCGTACCGTCCATTGGGATTGACACTGCGACCAGAAATTACCAATCCTCGTCGTCGTCCCAATCTTCATCGTCGTCGTCCCAATCGTCGTCATCCGAATCTTCATCGTCGAAATCCTCGTCAAAGACCATTTATTTCACCTCCACAGGGCCTCCTGTCATGTTTGAATCTAAGATTGCTCTACGGAAGAAAGATTGCTCATAGACCCCATATGGTCAATTCCAGACCTATACTGCACCCTTATTGATGAAAAGAGATAATCAACCGCTCAAACCCACCAGAAACAGTTACTTCTAGCGAAAAGATAATATTATAGTCAATGAGGGGCCTTCACTTGTGTCACCTATGGGGTTTTCAAGAGTCAGCGAAACTCGGCCTACGAGTGGCAGACGATTCTTACGGTCTTCTATGAGGGGATGAATTGAACGACAGAAACGTTTCTGAGGAATCACGAACTGAGGACAGACTATCAGGTACTTCATTCCTCGTTGTCGTTATAGGAGACGACAAGGAGTTCAGAAGAGGTGCACGCAAGATCAAGTCAATCCGAAGACTGGCTAGAGGAGTGTACAGGGTTCCAGTACAGAACAAGAAAGTGCGAGAATATGTGCAGAGGTTCCGGTATCTCACACTCAAGAGAGCACGAGAGATTCCCCGAGTTAAAGAGACTGACCCTGAACTATACCGACGTCGGACCTACGTGCTTATTTCTTATTCCTTTGTTGAACCCACAGCCCAACAGAAGAAAAAGACTCAGCGCCTGCTCAACCGTTCCGCCTATATTCGTATCAGAAAAGGGGCAGTCTTGTTCCCCCACCTCAGGTCCAAAGACATCGCTCGATTCTATCAGAAGGAAAGTGTAAGAAAAGTACTGACTCCGAAGGAGTTTGCAGAGTCCATGAAGGATATTGACGCCAAGGTTTCCCGATGGTCGAGGGTCAGAGCGGTTGGGCCAAAGAGTGATAGAGAGATCGAAATGGCTCTCGATGCAACAATCAATGGACAGCTGAATTCTCTTGAGAGTAGGATTCTCGACTTGCAGGAAACGATTAAAGACAATACAGTGCCTCTGAAGAAACTCAAGAGCCGTTACTCTGAGCTCATGGCGAGAGTGAAAGAGGCACGAGAAGTCCTGTACCTGATAAGAGAGATATGGAAACGGGATGATTCGAAGCAGTTGAGGAAGTCGTATAACCGACTGCTCCGTTGCCGAAAAGCAATACAAGACCGGACGGAACAAGAAGGGAGCAGTCGGTAGTCTGTCCTGCACAAATCCAGTCAGAAGTACCCGTTCTCGGAACCGGTTTCGTCCCAGTAGTCGTCGCCCCAGTCTTCTTCTGGCCACTCAACGGTATCGGCCCACTCTGCGTCTGAGGGGTCAGAGTCTTCTTTCTTCATCTGTTGGTCCTCACAGACTAATTGATGAAGGCCTGTGAAATGCTTTTTGCTGGAGCCTCCCCCACAAAAACCTTTGAAGGTAGAATCCCGGAGCAAAGCTTGGTAAGATACTCATGGTCACAATAGGATTGGCCCAGATAAAACCGCATGTCGCCTCAGTGGCGGAAAATATGGAGGCCATCAAGAATGCTCTGCAACAGGCTTCAGTTCAGGACACCGAAGTCCTGATTCTTCCTGAGCTAGCAAACTCGGGGTATGCATTTCGGTCCAAGGATGAACTGACAGCAACAGCAGAGACTGTGGGGGAAGGGGCGCTATCTGCTCTACTCAGAGAGTGGTCCAGCAATGGGCGGCTGATTGTTTCAGGAATCTGTGAGAGGGCGGAGGAAACATTCTACAATTCAGCGGTCGCCTTTGGAGCAGGGGAACACATCACTACCTACAGAAAAGTCCACCTCTTCGGTCAGGAGAAACAGTGGTTTTCGGTGGGTACTGCTGAACCGCCAGTCTTCCGATTCAGAGGTCACAGATACGGAATAATGGTCTGTTTTGATTGGGCTTTTCCTGAAATGGCTCGTATCCTTGCTTTGAAAGGTGCTCAGGTCATACTACATCCAGCGAACCTCGTTCTACCTTATTGTCAAGATGCAATGAAGACAAGGTCGATAGAGAACAGAGTGTTCACAGCAACAGCAAACCGCATCGGCAAGGAGAGAGGTCTTGAATTCTCAGGAATGTCCCAGATCACCGATCCTCAGGGCACAGTCCTAGTACGGGGGTCTCGCACAACTACTGATCTCCTTGTGGTTGACATCGACCCACGAGCTGCTGATGAGAAGAATATCACAGAAACAAACCATGTGTTGAAGGATCGAAGACCCGAAATCTACCGCAGATTGACAGAGTCTATTTGAGTTTCTCAGGAATCTTTCCCCTGCAGTCTTTCGCAGGATACTTCTCACGATTTGAGGTCATCTTGGTCAGGATTGCCTCGCTTGGGGATATTCCGGCCGTGTCAGCGATTCTTATTAGGTATATCATGACATCAGCAATTTCAGCAGCGAGGCTTGCACGGTACTTGTCATCCTTGAGAAGCTCGGATATCTCATCATCAGTTCTCCACTGAAAGAGTTCGAGAAGCTCCCCCATCTCTATGGCAGCCGAGATTGCCAGCGCACGCGGTTTCTGAAATCTAGTCCAATCGCGTTCCTCGACGAAATCCCTGATAATCACCATGACATCTTCAAGAGTGCGGCCACCGTTAGACAAGCCATTCACCCATTACGAACGATCGGGGCTTGTTGCTCTCTGCAGCAGCCAGAGACTGTAGAGACAAAACACTACAATCGCGTTGGTTCCATAAAGTAATGGTGCCTCAAGGCCCGGTAGGAGAGGAGTCGATATCAGCATCCATAAGCCGAGATCAATTGTGCCGAGTATCCCTACCGCAAAGATAACCATGAAAATCGCAATTGCCGCGAATCTCATCTTTGATCCAGAAGACTTACGCCAAACCTGTGTTGAAAAGACGAAGCCAACAATCACCAAGATCCACATGAAGTAGGCACCGACAAGCATCCAGCTCCACTGCGACCATACCTCATAGGGCGTGAATAGAACTATCACAAACCCTAGCATCATGAGGATGAAGGTCGATGTGGGCCAGGGGTCGTCCAGGAACCTTCTCAATCTGCCACCGCTAGGCGGGGGGAGTATTTCCTCGGTTGTTTCTGCCTCGTCATATTCGTTCTCCATTTCATCGCGGACTTCATCTTCACTCATAGAGCCTTCCTCAGAATCCCATTACAGTGGATTCGTAGGGACCACGTTAAAACCCTTATTGTTTAGCTGGCTTAATGTCATTGACCAGATTCAAATAGAAGTCCCCCTAGAGAACCATTAAAACGGCAGCAGTTGGGACTAAGCGTATGTCTTCCGATGGCCGCACCTACGAAGAATGGATGGGACATGCCCGAATTGAGCGATCAAAGGGTGAGAACAAGAAAGCAATCGAGGCATATGGGAAGGCCTTGCAGGCGAATCCTGAATCGTTGGATGCATTGAACGAAAAGGGACTCGTGCACATTCACATCGGTGAACAGAAAGAAGCGATTCAAGCCTTCGATAGGGCAATCAGTGCCGATAGGACAGACCCAAGAGCATATGCTAACAAGGCGGAAGCATATCTGGGCACCGGCAGTTTTGAAGAGGCACTTCAGGCCGCAGAATCGGGCCTCTCTATGCAATCTGAGAACCCACGGCTGTGGGTCATGAAAGCACGGTCTCTAGAGAGTCTGTTTAGAATCGATGAGGCAGTAGAAGCATACCATAAGGCGCTAGAGGGAGATTCATCCAATCCCGACACTTGGAAAGCTCTTGCACTCTGCATGGATGCACAGCAGAGATGGGATGAGGTGGCTCGGGCGTATCGGATTGCGGCAGACCTCCATATGCGAAGGGGCGAGACACAGGACGCACAGAGCTGCCGTAAGTTTGCAGATTTGGCTGAGAGGACATCAGACTGAAACCGACGCCTCAAGCCCATGGAAAAGAACGGGTGTTCGGATTGTGATGGAAGATGGGATGCCTCTTAAATGAGCAAGAGATGGGGCAATTGAAGTGCCCACATCTCTGCCACTCTGAGATAGTATGGTAGACAGAGTACCTCTGTTTCTAGCGTCGTTTGCTGTAGGTCTTGTAGCCACCACCACATATCACAGCAATGACAATCAAGACGATATACACTCCGAATTCGACCAGAAATTCATGGATTGAATCAGCCGTTGTTGTAGTCGTCGTTGTGGTTGTAGTCGTGGTCGCAGAACCGATCGAGTCCCGCACACGGATGACCATAGGAAGGCCAACGTGCCATGTAGACCCAACTCGTATCCTTCCAACGACGGTGATGTCGGTTCCATCAGGCTGAGCAGGAATCACATAGAAGTAGTTCTCTGGGTTACCCTCTTCCGAGTTGGCCAGATTATCTATGATTGAGATATTGTTCCAAGCACTGGCACCCACTCTGTAGTCCAACCAAACCTCATCAACAGGTGTTGCATTTAGCATATGGGCATAGACAGTGACAGTGATATCAGCCTCATGATTTGGGATATTGGGATCCCAATACAGATTCACTTCATCAAGCTCTTCCCAGCTTGCAACTGACCAGTCAAAGTCATAGACATCGAGGTACCACTGAGCCACTTCGTCATTCTCGATGATGACTCCAGCCTCGCGATTCTGAGTGATGCTGCCGTCACTGTAGTTTATGCTACTGATCAGAACGATGCGTCCATCAACGATTATAGCTTTGTTGTGGTTTGCAGAGAACCATCTTGTCATCTGCCACACAATTGGAATCTCATGCTCTATCAGAATCTCGGCAACTTCAATCCAGTCCTTCTCTTCCTCGGAGATCACTCTTACAGTGACCCCTCGATTCTTGGCTGCAATGATAGCGTCGAGTATCTCGTCAACAGCACCCTCATCACCGACACTGGTGAAATAGGGTATCTGGATATCAAGCGTGGCCTGTGCGCTGTTTATGCAGTATAGAATTCCCTCCAAGCTGGTATCTGGGCTGAAGATTGGCGTCACGTTCATCTGTCCAGAGAACTTGCCAGGAGTAGTAAATGGCCGCATATATGTGGTCCCGACCTGAGAGTAGGAGAGGGGATCGCCCGTACCATGGGTTCCTGCATCGTACTCCGTCCCTCGAGACCAATCATAGTCGAAAACATCTAGATAGTAGCCCGCTACTTGTACATCCGTCATAGCAATGCTCCATTCTCGATTCGCCTTCTTACCCTCTTCAGGAAAGCTCGTCTTGGCCCAGTTTCCGGAATGAACAACCGCCGTTTCATTGTCAATAACGAAGAACTTCTGATGGGCAAATGTGAAGTCGGAGGCGTTCGTCCACCTCACCTCGTATCCAAGCTCTGTGAGATTGTTCGCTACATACTTATTTGGACTGTAGTATCCCAAGCTATTCCATCCGATGAGAAACTTCATCTCAAGCGCGGGTTTATCGTCATGTATCTCATGAATCAGATCTAGGATGTAGGGGTTGTTTATTCCGTATATCTCAACATAGATGCTCTCATCTGCGCTCTGAAGGAGCTCCCATAGCGCATCGCGGCTTCCGTCTGGTGATACGAAAGTTGTAACGTTCATGTCACGATTGTACGTGGTCCATTCAAACTGGCTGGGCGTGAAACCCTTCTCTGTTGGTAACTCCTTGATGAAGGTGGAACCCAGCAGGGGAAACAACCAAGAGACCGTAAGGAGAACTACGAATAGACCCATTATCTTGTGGCGGTTCAGCATTTTTGCTCAATCCTCTACTTTGTGGTGAGTCAGAGAAGCCACGAATCACTTATACCTTCTGATAGCCTCTAACCGTAGAAAGAAATCGGAGGCCAAAAACAATGAAGCTGTTCTACAAGGTGGACCCAACAGAATACAGAGAAATGATGGACCGGGTGAAGGAGCATTTCGATATGCATGAAGAGGTAGACGAAGAGAAGACCATGCTTCTCACAGAAGATGAGACAAAGATTGAGCTTGTGAGCGGGATCTACAATCCCCACACAGACGATGATGCCAGTATCAGGGTTGTATTGGTGGATGAATCCCTTCGAGAGTTCTTTGATTCAGTGTTTGGGGAACCGTACAGGGTGAAGTAGATTCGCATCCTTACGCTCTAGGATAACAGAACGGTATTAGCAGACAGGAGTATCTAACAATATCGGAGACACCCCCGTCCGCTCCTGCAATGATTCTCGGTCCTGCTGAGGCGCAGGAAACCCAATGAGCCTATGCTTCTTCGATTGCACCCTCTGGGCAGCTGTCCACGCACGCATAACACTCTGTGCATTCGTCTTCGCGATCAACCAGGTAGACTGCCACATCTTCAATCACATACAGAGTCGGATCGACAGGGCAGACATCAGCGCAAGTCCCACAGGCCGTGCAAGCATCAGTTACTTTCCAAATCATTGTTTTGTCACTCTACCATCAAGACCTCTTATTGAGGTCCATCTATGCAGATGCCCTGATGTCTTGCATTTAAACTTCAGGGTACGGGTTAATTCGGCATATCCTCACTCTCCCGGATGACTTCCTCCCACAGCCTGTTGCTGAATCACACACATTCAATGCAAAAACTTCAAAAAGCACCACTTTGGCCGCTCGGAGAATAGCATATCCGAAACTCGGACAGAGCAGTACCCATGGATCATACTGGCGGCGACCTGAATTGCACAAAGAGCCAAACGAAAAAACCGAAGTGTTCGACAGACGTCTGGGTCTAGCAGGGGCGACGAATATCGGACTCGGAGCCATACTCGGCGGCGGGATATATGTGGTTTCAGGAGCTGCCGCAGGGATGATAGGACCTTCAATTATCCTCGCCTACTTCATCACGGGATTGATGACCCTATTCTCAGCAGTCAATTACTCAGAACTTGCCGCTTCTATTCCCAAACAGGGAGGAGGTTACACCTATGTGAATGATACTTGCGGCGGTTTTCCAGGGTTCCTAACTGGTTGGTTCTTATTCATAGGCAGTCTTGTTGGCTGCGGCGTATACGCAATCGGAGTTGCTCACACCCTCGCAGTCTTCATTCCTGAAAGCACAGAGGCGACGATTGGTCTGATTGCCATAGTCGTCATCGCTATCACTTTCATAACAAACGTCGTCAGTATCGGGGGAGTTAGTCGTACTCTGGGACTTCTGAATGTCCTACAGGTGGTAGTCCTCTTCTCATTCATATTCTTTGGTTTTGTCTTCATTCAACCTGCCAATATTGAACCCTTCTTCAAACCAGGAACCACACCGATCATCTTCATGGAGGCAGTGAGCTTTCTATACATCAGCTTCGTAGGAATAGAACTCATCACTACTGTGGGCGAAGAGGTCAAGAATCCAGCAAAGAATATTCCTCGAGCGATTCTTCTGACATTACTCATAGCAACAGCAATCTACATGGTTGCATCACTCGTGATAGTCGGTGTCGTTCCTTATACCGACGTCCAGGACACCTATACTCCCATCGCTTATGTCTATGGAGTGATGTTGGGGCCCGGTGCTTTTGCACTGGGACTGGCTGGCATGGCGGCCTCCAATTACGCTGCGTTGAATGCCACGTTCTTAGCTGCGACAAGAGTGGCCTACTCATTGGGACGTGATCGATGCTTCCCAACCGTTCTTGATAGGGTTAGTCCCAGATTCAAGACGCCACTTCCTGCCTTGGTGCTGACGCTAATTCTGGTCAGCATCTTTGCTGCTTCGGGAAACGTCATCTACGTGGTTGGACTATCAAATTTCGGCTACCTAATCGGTCTCACATTTGTGAACGCCTCGGTCATTTTGCTAAGGACCAAGAATCTAAGCGTTCCGGGAACTTTCAAGGCGAGGTTCTATCCCTTGTTCCCGATAGTGGGAGTGGTTACTTGTCTGATTCTGGTTCCCTTTCTGAACATGGAATCGTTATTCTCCGGTGGATTGCTGGCAGTTGTTGGACTCTTACTATACATACTGTACGGAAGAAAGAGAAGCAGAAGACAACGGATTAGGGTGGAAAAACTCAATCAACTTGCGAAAGAGAAGCAATGAGGCTTTTGTCATTGGATTGCAGAGTCCTGAGCTCGCAGCAATTCTTATGTCAAATCATCTCACTGCTCTGGGCCCAAGAGCGCGTGTTCATGACTTGGCTCATCTCTCCGGCGCGAATTCTTGGAAGATGATCTTCCTCCTAGCTAAAGGGGATCCTTGGCGTCCAACCATTCTCTGAGGTTTCTCGCAGTCGTTTCAGTCATCCCATCTGCCGCGGCCAGCTCATCCATAGAGGCCTGCCTTACCCTGTCATAACTGCCGAAGAATCTGAGTAGAGCAGCACGCCTCTTGGGACCGATCCCGGGTGCCTCCTCCAGAATGGACCCCGTGAATCTCTTCTCTCGAAGCTTGTGATGGTATCTCTGTGCGAAACGATGTGCCTCATCTCGAACTTGCTGAACCAAGTGAAGAGCTTCCGAATCAAAATCGAGAGCTATGCCCTCCTCGTGTTCTTTGGTGAAAAGGATTTCGTCCTGCTTCGCGATGGAGGCCAATGGCACATAGTCCAGCCCCAGCTCTTGGAGAGCTCGCAGTGTGACATTCAACTGCCCCTTGCCACCGTCTACTAGAATCAGGTCAGGCAGTTTCTTCCCGCGCTCAAGGACACCACGGTATCTCCGATAGACAACTTCCTGCATCATGGCATAATCGTCGGGGGTGTCTTTCACGCGAATGCGGAACATGCGATATTGACTGTTTTCCGGTTCACCGTTCATGAATACAACACAGGAGCCAGTCGGATCAGTTCCTTGGATATTTGCGACGTCAAACCCTTCGATGTGCATCGGGGCATGTCGAAGGTCAAGAGCCATCTTGAGCTCCTTAACACCATCATGGACTATCTCTTCTTCACTGTCTCCGAGAATAAGGATCTTTCTCAGGGCCCGGTAAGCATTTCTGTTCGCCATCTCTATGAGATCCATTTCTTGACCCTGCTGTGGAACCAGGATTCTCACAGGCGTGTCCACATTCTCACCCATCCACTCAGCAAGCTGTTCTCTTTCAGGGATGTCTATGGGAAGAAGAATCTCTTCAGGGAGCTGTGGAAGTGTGAAGTAGAACTGCTCGATGAACGTAGTGAGAAGCTCTGTGTCGGAGGTCTCCATGTCAATCTCAAAGTAAAACGAATCATGACCAATCAATCGGCCGCCCCGGACGACCAACACCTCGATGAGCGAAGCTTGTTCGGTTCTTGACATACCGAGTGCATCGCGGCTTATGCCATTGGCCTCGACAACTCGTTGTCGGCTCATGAGAATCTCGATGTCTCGAATCCTGTCACGGAGCTCCGCAGCCGTCTCATACTCCAGATTCTTTGCCGCTCGGGTCATCTTCTGGTCCAAGAGAGCAACAAGCTTCTCTTGTTCGCCCTCAAGATACAGACACATCTGCTCAACAAGGGACCTGTATTCCTCAGGAGGTTCACGTTCCTTGCAAGGACCAACACATCGCCCGAGATGAAAGTCCATGCACTCTCGTCTGACACTTTCAGGACCTGTGCACATTGCGATAGGAATGTACTTTCTCAGGGTATCCAGAAATCGCTCCACACGCTTTGTGCTCCCGTAGGGACCGTAGTATGAAGCACCATCCTTCTCCACTTCTCGTGTCACACTGAACGTGGGAATCTCGGCGTTCAGGTCCACTCTAATCCACGCGTGTCTTCTGTCATCCTTGAGCGATATATTGTACTTTGGTCTATGCTTCTGAATGAGAGTGGCCTCTAGAAGCAGAGCCTCTTTCTCCGTGTTTGTCAGGATGGTTTCAAGGTCACTTGCGCTCTGCATCATCTCCCATCGTCTTCTGTCAAGACCACTAAGACGGAGATAAGACTGGACGCGTTTTCGAAGCTCTTTCGACTTGCCGATGTAGAGAATATTGCCCTCACTATCCTTCCAGATGTAGATACCCGGTGAGGCGGGAAGATCGTTGACAAGTTTCTCGATTTCTGACAAATCTCTCACTCCTGCGAAAAGCGCTCCAGAACTTGAGGGCTTCGATGTATGAGTCTAGGAGATCGAACCGTAGATTGCATCATGTGCATACAGCACGGATCTTAGATGGTTGCCGGTGTAAGAATTCCATACATCACATATGTCCTCTGGGGTACCAGCAGCTACGAGCTGCCCACCAGCAGAACCGCCTTCCGGACCCAGGTCAATCACCCAGTCTGCAGTCTTGATCACTTCCAAATTGTGTTCGATTGTGATGACCGTGTTGCCCATGGACACCAGCCTATCAATGACCTTCAACAACACATGGACATCTGATGCTGCCAGACCAGTTGTGGGCTCGTCGAGGATGTAAAGCGTGTTTCCCGTACTTCTGCGCGACAACTCTGAGGCTAGTTTCATGCGCTGAGCCTCCCCCCCGCTCAGAGTAGTGGCTGGCTGCCCTAATTGAAGATATCCGAGTCCCACGTCTCTCAGGGTCTGGAGCTTGTCTGCGATCTTCGGAATGTCAGAGAAGAACTCGAAAGCCTCGTCGATTGTCAGATTCAGTACATCGGTAATATTCTTGCCTTTGTACCTGACCTCCAAGGTTTCGCGCTCGAAACGCTTCCCTTCGCAGACGTCGCATGTCATGTAGACATCGCTCATGAAGTGCATCTCAACTCGAATCGTTCCACTTCCTTTGCATTTCGCACATCGGCCAGCTCGGGTGTTGAAGCTGAATCGACCCGGTGCATATCCTCGTTTCTTTGCTTCAGGCATCTCAGAGAAAAGGTCACGGATAGAATCAAAGACCTTCGTGTAGGTGGCGGGATTGGATCGAGGAGTCCGGCCGATGGGGCTCTGGTCGACAAGTACGAGTCTGTCGATGTTCTCAACGCCCTCAATTGAATCATAAGGGCCTGGTGCCACGTTCGAGCCATTGATTTCTTTCGCCAGAGCTCGGTAGAGAGTCTGGTCAACCATGCTGCTCTTGCCGCTGCCACTCACGCCCGAAACAACAACGAACTTGCCCAGTGGAAACATGACATCTATATCTTGCAGATTGTTCGTATTCACGCCGCGTAGAAGAATCGTTTTACCATTTCCCTTTCGACGCTTCTTCGGAATTGGGATCTTCTTTTCGCCTGCGAGATACTGAGCTGTGAGGGATTTCGGATCTGACAGAACCTGTTTCGGAGGCCCCTGTGCAATAATCTCACCCCCATGGACTCCGGCTAACGGCCCGAGGTCTATGATATGGTCAGCAGCTTCGATAGTATCTCGGTCGTGTTCAATTACTAGCACTGTATTTCCCAGGCTTCGAAGCCTGTAGAATGTGTCTATCAACCGATTGATGTCTCGCGGATGAAGCCCGATAGAAGGTTCGTCCAAGCAATAGAGTACGCCTGTCAATGCTGAACCGATTTGGGTGGCGAGCCGTATTCTCTGACTCTCTCCACCGGACAGAGTCATGGATAGTCGGTCCAAGTTGAGATACTCAAGCCCCACTGAAACCATGAACCGTAGTCGGGATATAATCTCTTTGAGAACGAGTTCAGCAATCTTTCTGTCCCGGTCTGTCAGCTTGAGTCTCTCAAAGAACTCAAGAGCCTGCTCAATCGTCATAGATGTGACTTCATCTATCGCTTTGCCACCTACAGTCACACTGAGAGAAACTGGTTTCAGCTTCCTGCCGCCGCATGAAGCACAGGTCACTTTCTTGGCAAATTCCCCGGCTATGTACTGCGAGAGACGCTGGTACCATTGCTTCTCACTGCCTCGACCCTTCTCAAAGACTCCTCTGAGCCAGGCGACCAGACCCCTCCATTTTCGCTTGACTTCCCATTCGGATGTATCGCTCTCAGTCTGATAATGGAGTTCTATCTCAGGTTTTCCTAGAAGGAGGATATCACGAGTCGAACGGGGTAGTTCGTTCCAAGGAGAGTCCAGTGAGAAGTCAAGTTGGTCAGCTAGAGCCTTTGCTCTCCGCATCAACCACTTCCTGTTTCGGAAAGCTCGTTTGAAGATGCCGACTGTCGGCTCAGCCTCATCAGGAACGACCAGATCAGGATGGATATCCATCGTCACACCGAGACCGTTGCACTCGGGACAGGCACCGTCAGGTCGGTTGTAGGAGAAAGACTTGGGAGTCAGATTGTCATACTGCACGCCGCAGTGGGGGCACATCAGCTGTTCAGCAAACACCAGATCATCTGACCCTTCACGAACAACCAGAGCAGTACCGTCCCCCACCTCGAGAGCGGTCTCCAGGGAGCCAACAACCCGCTCACGGCGCTTGTGGCGTACCTCAAGCCGATCTACAACAACGTCAATGTTATGTTTCATTCGCCCGTCTATATCAACACCTTCGATGTCAAGAATCTCGCCATCAACTCGGACTCGCACAAATCCTTTCTCGCGCAGCTTCTGGAATGTTTCCTCATGTCTCCCTATTTCGTCACGAACCACCGGAGCCATGATAAGCACTCGCTGGCCACCATTCTCGTCGAGCAGCAATCTGGCTGCAGAGTCAGCAGTGAGCTGCTCCATCTCTTCACCGCATTCCATGCAATGGGGGATGCCAATGTTTGCATAGAGGAGTCGAAGATAGTCCTGAATCTCCGTGCTTGTGGCTACAGTGCTCCGTGGATTCTTCGTGCGACCCTTTTGTTCAATCGAGATCGCCGGTGGAAGACCCGTGATCCTCTCAACCTTCGGCTTATCCAGTCGACCAAGGAAACGGCGAGCGTAGGAGCTCAATGACTCCACGTAGCGTCGTTGACCTTCCGCAAATATGGTGTCAAAGACCAGTGTAGATTTCCCACTACCTGACGGACCAGTCACGACAACAAGGCGATCTCGAGGAATATCAACATCAATCGTCTTCAGATTGTGCTCCTCTCCTTTTCGCACTCTGATGTGACCAGTCATTTGTCCGTCCCTCCAGATTCATCATCAAACCCGAGAAGTGGTCGAAGATACCTGCCTGTGTAGGACTTCTCATTCGATGCAATATCTTCTGGTGATCCCTCGGCGACCAGGTATCCACCTTCCTCTCCACCCTCTGGCCCAAGGTCGATAACCCAGTCTGCCGTCTTGACAACATCAAGCTGATGCTCTATGACCAGTATAGTATTCCCCAAGTCTACAAGCCTGTGCAGTACCTCGAGAAGCTTCTTGATATCCGAAAAGTGTAGTCCCGTAGTGGGCTCGTCAAGCATAATCAGCGTCTGTCCTGTAGCGGGCCGAGACAGAAACTTGCTAAGCTTGATTCTCTGAGCCTCTCCTCCGCTAAGGGTCGTAGCAGGCTGCCCAAGTTTCACATAACCCATACCCACATCATGCAGTGTCTGGAGGCGCCTCTCAACTGGACCAAGACCTTCGAAGAACCTGAGTGCCTCATCAATCCGCATGTCGAGGACATCCGCTATATTCTTCCCCTTGTATCGCACTTGTAGGGTCTCACGGTCGTACCGCCTACCCTTGCACTCTGTACAGGTAACCTCAACAGGGGGTAGGAACTGCATCTCGATGGTTTCAACCCCGGCACCCTTGCACTTGTGACAGCGGCCGCTCTTGGTGTTGAAGCTAAATCGCCCCTTCTTGTAGCCGCGTATCTTCGATTCGGGCAGGCTTGCAAAGAGATCTCGCAGGGGAGTCCATAGGCCAGTGTATGTGGCAGGATTACTTCGAGGGGTCCTTCCAATCGGACTCTGGTCGATTACAATGACCTTGTCGAGTAGGTCTGCCCCCATAATCTCATCATGGGGACCCGGCTTCTCCTGAGAATTGTGGAACCGCCGCGCAAGCTCACGCTGCAAGGTCTCAACAATCAGACTACTCTTACCGCTTCCGCTTACACCAGCCACAGCTATGAAGAGTCCCAAGGGAATCTTGACGTCGATTGACTTCAGATTGTGATGTCTAGCACCTCTAATCTCAAGGAACCTTCCGTTCGGTGTCCTTCTCTGAACCGGTATGGGGATACCATCATCACCTCTCAGGAACCGACCTGTTATCGAGGTCTCAGACTCGAGAACGTCATCCAGAGTGCCTGAAACCACAACTTCACCACCCTCAGACCCTGCTCCAGGTCCAAGGTCAACGATATGGTCAGCCGACCGGATGGTTTCCTCATCGTGTTCCACAACAATGACTGTATTCCCAAGGTCTCGCAGTTTCATCAGGGAATTGAGAAGACGCTTGTTGTCTCGAGCATGCAGACCAATAGATGGCTCATCACATACATACGTGACACCCACGAGATCAGACCCAATCTGACTCGCCAAACGGATTCGCTGGGCCTCTCCGCCAGCCAGCGATGGTGCAAGGCGATCAAGGGTCAGGTACTCGAGACCGACCTCCTCCAAGAAACCAATGCGACCCATGATTTCGCTCAATATGGGACGGGCAACGGGTTCATGCCTTGCATCAATGTCAACATTGTCAAAGAATTCTCGTAGATGCTTGATGGACATCCTGTCCAATTCCACGATAGAGCATCCATTGAAAGTGACAGCCTGTGAAACCGGCCGAAGCCGACCCCGGTTACAGACGGGACAGGGATGAGACGACATGAGTTGTTCTAAGTCCCTCCGACGGCTACTCGACTTTGTCTTCTTGTAGACCCGTTTGGCTCGTGATACGAAGCCCTCAAATGCGCGCTCAAATCGTCCCTCCCACTGGACCTCGCTATCAGGATTCTTGTTTGTCCATGTCAGTTTGAAGGTTTCATCGCCACTTCCGTACATGAGTACATGTTTCTGTTCTTTGGTGAGATCCTCCCATTTCGTATCAAGTGAGAATCCGTATCGTTCAGCGAGCTTCTTCGTGATACTCCGCTTCAGAAGCCACTTGTCTGTCTTGATGGCACCGTTCTTCAGAGGAAGTTCGGGGTCCTCTATGAACAGCTCAGGGTCAAACTCACGAATCACGCCAATCCCAGTACAATTCGGACATGCCCCCTGTGGAGTATTCCACGAGAAGATGCGCGGTTCCATCTCGGGAAGACTGATACCACAGTCAACGCAGGCAAACTGTTCTGATAGAGTCAGTTCTCTGCCATCTGTGACGATGGTCACAACTCCTTCAGCCATCTTAAGAGCGGTTTCAACAGCCTCTGAGATTCGAGACCGTTCTGAAGGAGATATTCGAACGCGGTCTATGATGACCTCTATCGTATGCTCGAAGTACCTGTCAAGCGACAGGCCTTCCTCGATATCGATCGCCTCTCCATCCACACGTGCTCTTACAAACCCCTTTTGGACCAGTTCGCGGAACTCCTTCCTGTACTCACCTTTACGGCCCCTTACGATAGGAGCAAGAATCATGACACGGGTGTCTTCAGGTATCATCAGAACACGGTCAACGATCTGTTGGGCCGTCTGCGGCTCTATCTTCTTGCCGCAGTCAGGACAGTGCGGTTCCCCAACTCGGGCATAGAGCAATCTGAGGAAGTCGTAAATCTCAGTTATTGTGCCCACCGTACTTCGTGGATTCCGACTCACGCTCTTCTGATCAATCGAGATGGATGGTGAGAGTCCCGACATGTAGTCCACATTGGGTTTCTCAGTCATGCCAAGAAACTGCCGTGCGTAAGGAGACAGTGACTCAACGAAGCGCCTTTGCCCCTCGGCAAAAATCGTGTCAAAGACTAGACTGCTCTTACCAGAACCGCTGACGCCTGTGACCACTGTGAACTTGTTACGGGGAATCACAACATCAATGCCCTTGAGATTGTGCTCAGAGCCACCCTGAACGACAATTGACTTTGGACCGTCGAACTCGTCGTCGGGCTCCACTGCGGTCTCGTATCTTGCCGTCATCTATCTATCTGCCCTCAACCCTTGCCTTTAGTTCAGCTATCTCGTCCCTCAGCTGTGCAGCCCGTTCGAATTCTAAATCGCGAGCTGCCTGTCTCATGTCCTCTTCTAGACTCACAATGATATCTCGAATCTCCTGCATCTCCAACCTGTCGAAATCGGATAGCTGTGTTTGCGCGTCTTTCGTTCTCGTCTGGAAACCCTGCGCGATGTCCTGGACTGCCTTCTTGATGGTCTCAGGCGTGACGCCATGCTCCTCATTGTACCTCAGCTGGTGCTCTCTCCGACGGTTTGTTTCATCGATAGCGGTGCGCATGGCGTTTGAAACATGGTCGCCATACAATACCACTTGACCGTTCACATTCCGTGCTGCTCTCCCCATAGTCTGAATCAGAGCCCATTCGCTCCGCAGGAAGCCTTCCTTGTCAGCATCCAAGATTGCCACCAGAGAGACCTCTGGAAGATCCAGACCCTCGCGCAAGAGGTTGATTCCCACGAGTACGTCGAACTTGCCCAGTCGCAATTCACGGATGATCTCGATACGTTCCACCGTACCGATATCTGAGTGAAGATATCTGGCCTTGACACCGTTCTCCACAAGATACTCCGCAAGCATCTCTGCAGTCTTCTTCGTGAGAGTCGTCACCAGAACACGCTCCTTTCGCTCAACCGTCTTCCGAATCTCGCCCAGGAGATCATCGATCTGGCTCTCTACAGGACGAACGTCAACCTTCGGGTCAAGAAGACCAGTCGGGCGGATGAGCTGCTCCACTATCTGGCCGCTGACTCGCCGCTCATACGGTCCGGGCGTGGCGCTGGTGAAGATGACATGCTGCATATACCCCTCGAACTCTTCGAACGTGAGGGGCCGATTGTCGACTGCCGAGGGAACTCTGAACCCATACTCAACCAGATTCTTCTTCCGAGAGAGGTCTCCATGGTACATGCCGCGAACCTGTGGAATTGTCATATGTGACTCGTCGATGATCATCAGGAACTCGTCAGGGAAGTAGTCCAGCAGCGTATACGGAGGCTCACCCGGCGCTCTACCATCGATAAAACGAGAGTAGTTCTCGATGCCCTGACAGAGGCCAGTCTCGCGCATCATCTCTATATCATAGAGCGTCCTACGTCTGAGTCGGTCTGCCTCAACCAGCTTACCCTGATTCCTGAACCACTCTACTCGCTCCTGCATCTCCTGCTCAATCTCATCAAGGGCGTCAAGTATCCGTTCATGGCGTGCCACATGATGACGAGCCGGCCACAAGACCGCAAAATCCTCATCATAGAGGCGCTTCATCGACAGCCCCTGAAGGTGTGATATCCGTGAGACCTTCGGTCCATCGAGCTCAATCCGCAAGGCATCCCGCGAGTAACCAGGATATACATCTATGACATCACCTCGAACTCTGAAGACGCCGGGCTCAATCTCCATGTCGTTCCGGTCGTACTGCATGGCTACGAGCTTCTCTAGCAGCTCCCGCCGCTCGACTTCCTGACCCACCTCGACCACCATGGAGAGTTCGTCGTACTCCTTCGGGTCTCCGAGACCATAGATGCAAGACACCGAGGCGACAACGATGACATCGTTGCGTGACTTGAGAGAGCGGGTGGTGCTCTGGCGCAGGCGTTCGATTTCTGCGTTAATGTCCGTCTCCTTCTCGATGTACATGTCTTTCGAAGGGACGTAGGCCTCCGGCTGGTAGTAGTCGTAGTATGAAACGAAGTACTCTACGGCGTTATCCGGGAAGAAGTGGCGGTACTCGCTGGCCAGCTGTGCCGCAAGGGTCTTGTTGTGGCTGATGACGAGTGTGGGGCGTTGATACTGCTCCATGACGTTAGCCATGGTGAAGGTCTTACCGCTTCCCGTGACCCCCAGCAGGGTCTGGTTTCTGAGATCGGCCTCGAGACCCTCCACTAGCTTATCGATAGCCTGGGGCTGATCGCCCGTTGGTTCGAATGGAGCCTCAAGTCTGAACTCTGCCATGGCCTCATGCCTCGGATAACGTTTGCTCGGAGGGAAGCTAAGTATAGCTTATGGTATGTGCCACGCGTTGGCAGGTCTCGGAAACGGTGGTTCATCCATCTTGCCATGAATGGCGATATCTCTGAGGGGACAGCGGCAGCACAGAGAGGTGAACGAAAGTAAGTGGGATATGTAGCGTTCTCTCGGAGGAGCCGAGATGGTTCGATACGCACATCTATCGGGAGAGGCTACCAGGACTCCATCTTCAAAGGGGGCCTTGATGTCCAAACTGGCCGGACTCACAACGGACGATTTCATCAGTGCTATGTGAATAGACTCATGAACACAGGTATGAGTACCATAAGGGCTGGAACAGCAATGATGGTGGTCCAAGTTATGGCCAGAGCTGTTCCCTTGCGGTCTATGCCGTAGGGTATCAAGAACATGTTGGTACTGGTTATGGGCATTATGGAGTTCAGGGCTATGACGGCAAACCATTCCTTGGGAATGACCCCCCCATACATAAGTAACCCGAATACCAAGATGATGGCAATCGGAGTCAGGATAAGAGTGGAGAAGAAGGCATTTCTGGCCACTGTCCAGTGGAACTCCCTACCAGTGGATGCCCCGCGCCTCAGGGAGAAGAGCTTCTTCATCTCAGCAACCTTCAGATCTCCCGGATGTATCCCGGCTCCAACATAGTAAAGACCGGCTGGTATGGTGAGAGCAGTTACGAAGTGAAGCACCACCCCTGCATCCCCCAAATCGGTCACAGTCACGCCGGTGCTCCTATGGATAATGACTGCAGCCACGACGAAAGAGAGTAGATACCATGGGTACAATCGGAGAAACCAAGGTAATGTTGCGACCTTCTCTTGGCCCTGGTTTTCTCGGTTGTGCATAATCGAGAGCATGAAAGGAATTACGGCAAAGAGCCCTATGCCAACAATGCTGATGTATATGGCTGCCGGCACCTTCCACTCCTCGATGGCAAGCATCATCCCGCCCACGAACGCAGCACTGCGCCCCTGGTTGGTAAGAACAGTCTTCATGAAGGTTCGACGCTCGGTCTCAGCGAGGGCCATCTGTCCAGCCTCCAGATAGCCGAAGAGATACGATACGAGATACATGAAGGTGAGCACTACGAAGGTGATCAGGGTGAAAATCAACTCCTCGGGTCCAAAGCCTATATTCAGGAATATTCTGAACAACAGAAGCGGTATGAACACAAACAGCAATAGCAGCCCGACCTTCTTCATCCCCGCATTGACTCGTTCCTGCCCTAGCCACTTGGACAGAGCGATAGTCATCAAGAAACCGACCACGATCCAGGGCAATGTCCACAGCCCGCCAATGTAGGGCAGTACCTTCTCTATCACGTCAATCATTCATTTCACCTGTTTGTCATCGGCCGGGAGATGCCGCAGGAAACCTCTGTTCGCACTGTGCCGCGGCAAGATAACAGGAACCACTCCTGATACCTAGTCATCGGACCAGACCACAAGGCTCTCAGGAATGCCTTCGCACATATTATAGTTCCGTCGGTAAGACTCTTGAAGAATCGAGTTAGATGCTGCAATGTATGGTCGGTGTCTGGGGTGAAACCATATCAGCAGGAATTGGCTCGCGTGTGTCAATGGACCGATAGTTGCACGGGTAGACTCACGAATCACCTCGGATTCCCGGGTGTGGTAGAGCCATCTCTACTGCCAACCCATGGATGTCTATCCTCAACCGTTAGCTACAAAGAGTATGATTTAGCCATCTAGTTCAGAAGAATCGGTAGTGTACAAGATGTATGATGATCATAAGATCGAACTTCTGCGGACTTGCCAGAAGATGCGAGAACTTGAGATGGTCATTGGCTCCTCGGGTAATGTTAGTACCAGAGTGGGAGACCATGTCATCATCACACCAAGCGGGATTCCGTACTCTAAAATGCGAGCCAATGATGCAGTAGTGGTTGATTTGGAGGGCAATACTGTAGAAGGCGTCCACAAACCCAGCATGGAGACCCCAACACATCTCAACATCTACAGACACCATCCCGAATGCAGAGCAATTGTTCACTCACACAGCGTTTATGCATCAGCTCTTGCGGCCCTCAGAAAGCAACTACCACCTGTCATCGATGAGATCATTCCTAGCTTGGGAGGGCATATACGAGTGGCAGAATACGGCATACCAGGTACAGGCAAGTTGGCAGAGAATGTGCTGCATGCGCTGGAAGATAGAAGTGGGGTTCTTCTTGCTAATCATGGTTCTCTCGCAATAGGCCCATCTTTAGAAACAGCTTTCCATAATGCAGTCCTCATTGAACGAGCCTGCAAAATATACATCATTGGTTCGACCATGGGAGATCTTCACATCTTGCCGAAAGAGGCACAGGAAGCAGAGAGAAGGATGTGGGAATCACAATTCGATGAGTAGAGTAGTCAGCTTCTGAACTGCTGCAGAATCTCCTTAGCCTCTTCGTCGGGCACATCGTACCATTTCTCATAGGCATTGGCGACTGCGAAGACGCGCCTCGTTTCCACTCTTGGACAGATCATTGCATCAGATGCCCGTTCTACTCTGCTTGCCGCACTACCAGGTGATGTCGGAACTGCAACGATGACTCTCCTCGGATTCTCGCGATTGACCGATTCAATGGCTGCAAGCATGGTATAACCAGACGCAAGCCCGTCATCCACAAGAATCACTTCACGGTTCTTAGGATTATGTTTGCCCACAAGGCCCCCAAACGCTTGTCTCCTACGTTCAATCTGAGCCTCGGTCTTGTCAACTGCTGCCTGGATGTCACTGTCATCAAGTGCCATCTGCCTGACAAGGATATCATTAAGAATCACAGAACCAAAGGATGTGAGTGCACCGAACCCAGCCTCAGGGTTTCCTGGAATCTGAAGCTTCCTGACAATGATAACATCAAGATCAGCTCCTAGACCCCGGGCTATCTCTGCGGCAACAGGGAGACCACCATTTGGAATTGCAATGACTAGTGGCTTGGATTCGAATTCCATCGATTCTAGTTCCTTGAGTAGATGCATACCTGCTTCAGTTCGGTCTTCATATTCAATCAATAGGGTCACCTAGTACAGAGACACATAGACAGGGGGGATTATAGACCTTAAGTTCCCATAACAAAGAGGTCTTTAGTATTGATTCACAATCGTTATCAGGTGGATGAAATGAAAAAGACAGACAAGGAATGGAAGCAGATTCTGACCCCCAAGCAGTATCGAGTCCTGAGAGAGAGGGGCACCGAACAACCCTTCAGCGGGAAATATGTGAAGCATAAGAAAGATGGGACGTACGTGTGTGCAGCATGCGGTAACGAGTTGTTCTCTTCTGAAACGAAATTCGAATCCGGTGGCGGATGGCCAAGCTTCTATGACGTCATGAACTCAGAGAGCGTTGCAACACGTACGGATCGAACTCATGGAATGGTTCGGACTGAGGTTCTATGCAAGGAATGCGGCGGCCATCTCGGGCATGTCTTTGACGATGGCCCCAAACCAACGGGGCAACGGTACTGCATCAACTCAGCGGCCCTAGACTTCAAGGGAGAGAAAATCGAATAACACAAGGAATAGGATACTCACGAGTAGTTCAGTCTGAAACGTGACACCATGATAGCACTAGCGCACTGACATAGAACAAATCGAATGGCCCAAGAAGTGGACCTGTCAGCAACCTTGGCACACATGAAGTCACTTGCGTCTTAGATTCTCACCGAGATTATCCGACGAACTCGGTGTGAAGAGCATGTTATCATGTGCAGTTGCTTCCAGGTCCTGAACGTGACACCGCTTCGACTCACTTTCAGAGAGGAGTCCTGCATCTCTCAAGACAGTCAGGGATTCCTTGCTGCTTCCTTGTGCCTCCAGCACGCTAGCGAGTTTCTTGTGAAAATGAGGCGGACGCGGGTTCAACTCGATTGCCCTTCTGAGGGCACTCTCTGCCTCAGTGTGCTTCGCATTTGACTCTAGGACACAAGAGAGAAGATACCATGATTGGGCATCGTTTGGGAATGCACGAAGCCTGGTGCAGAGGTCTCTTTCAAGGACGGTCGTGGATTGCGTCATAGGACTGAGATTAGCTGCTTCAAGGGTGAAATCGCTATGGTCACGTTGCAAGCAAATGTCCTCCCGGCGGACAACCACCAGATCGACAGGGTCGGCCTAGTACAAATATCTCAGTAGATTTCCCTAATATACTGTCTGAGTGTGTATCTCGAGTGTCAAGACCAAACATGTACTCATTTCTAATGACTTCAAACCAGTGAGGGAAGAACCACGGCACTGAATAGGCTATTTGCAGAGTTATGGGCAGAGGAATCTGCCACTATGAGAGTTTAGAGGCGTTGACAAGTCGCGTTAGCCGTATCAGGCTTTCGAAAAATCGACAGTATTACGCGCGTTTTACATGTTGGCGGCAAATCACGTTGTCCCAGCGCTGAACCCAAAGAATCGTTTGAATCTTTGCTCATGATCTCCGGGAATAATGACATGATGATTAGCCAGAGATGCATTCAAGAAATAGTCAACATTGCCGTTGAGTTTCACACGAACCTGGGTCCTGCAGGCACTGTCTTCGGACAGATTCGTAATCAAGCGCCCAGAAGATACCCAGTATAGCTCTAGCCCCGGACCATGTACCTTCACCAATGTAACAGGTCCGTCTTCCATCCTCCCTCTGATACCCACGCTCTTGTCAGTCTCATAGTGGCTCATTATGTCATAGGACAGAACCAAGTCGAGAGGTACCGTGCAATGGGCGAGATCTACAGTTCCCTGGTCCTGATCCACAGAAATCACGTTTGCCATGAACGAAGAACTGCCTGTCAGTAGCCTTGACAGGTACATGGTGAAAGTGGTAGGAAGATCGCCCTCACACCCTGCAACCAAACCTCTGGCATTGAGAAGGGCCAACGAATAACAACCGGTCACCTCAGTAGTCCCCACAAGCCTGAAGCACTCCAACGTGACAGCATCAAGTTCGCGGTCCGTCACGATTTGCTGCATCTTGGCTGCAACCTGTGCCGCTCTCTGAACTTCGCTGTGCGGTACTGTGACTAGGTCTGCAGCATCCGCAAACTCACGAGCAAGAGTGGAAACACTCTGTTCGTCCATTTGTTCCGTCAGATCTTCAAAGGGGATCGCCTCAATCGCAATGCCCCAGTTTCGTTTCACGTCACTGTCATCGATGTTCGATGCAATCAGCCATTGTGAAACACTCCCTATTACTCCAATTCGTGAATTCCTCAACTTCTGGAGAATACCGTCGAACTCTACCCACTCGACCATCCTTTTGCACAATGACTCGAACCTATCGTGTATTATGACTGAATTCATGTTCTGAGACTCAAGATATGCACGGATTTCCATTGCTGCGGGCAAGGAATTGTTACTCTCATGAGCAAGTAGATTAATGGGAGGGGCGATGTGAATCTTTTCGACATATTCCGCAACAAGCTGCTCGGTTCCACCAGTCCCGATGAACAGGTACGTTTGAGAGGGGTGTTTCCCTCCCTCCGAGCCTTGCTTAGCCGCTTTCGGGCTTGCTACTTTGACTCCCGTATCGCGGATGGCAGCGGTCATCTGCTCAACAACTGACTCTGAAGTGATGGGTGAGAAGAACGAAACAACACGAACAGTCATAGTCTTCACCAGGCTGAACTATGCTATATGGCTTGTCAAACTGTGCCTAAGCGGAAAGACAAAGCTAATGGCAAGGGAACCTATCTGGTTTGACTACGAGAGAGAGCGTGGCGGCTCCGAGAGACGTTCTTCCAGATGATTCGTCCAGTCTCGCCCGGTGATCCTGTTCATAGAGTCAAGAAAGTCCTGAGTGATAATCCTGGGTTGTTTCACGCACTTCTGTGCGAAGTGGCGAAGTACATCAATCATCATATCTCTACCAATTTCCTCACGAATTTCATGAATGACAAGAGTACCATAGACATAGTAGACCGTTTGAGCATGAGGATGCTTCCTCTCGATGGACTTGATGGAGGGGAGTTCCTTCTGTTTATCGAGTCGTGTTCGGAACTTCTCAATGCGCTCATTGAACTCTTCAACCCCATAGATCTCCTCTATTGCGAGCAGTGAAGCATAGGTAGCTAGGGCCTCATCAACCCAATTGTGATACTCTTCAACATTTGTTCGCTTGAACCAAGAGTGAGAGAATTCATGGCCCCAGTACTGCATGATTGACACATCGTTGTCTACCTCCCTAACTGTATCGTCCTGAATAACAATGAGTCCATGTCGGGCATAGCCACCACCGAAGTCCCGAGGGACTAAGATGATTCGAAGACTCCTGGAATCAGGTTCACCAAGCCAAGAGATGAGCTGATTCTGAATCTTGGAGAATTCGGTTTCCAGCGGCTTGTAGAGCTCAAGATTGCGTGGTGATCCCCAGAAGAGCTTGCTGTCCTCCGGATGAATGGCATTAGTGTCTGGTCTTCCGTGAAGAGTCAGATCTGTCCGATTGTCATCGGCGTTCCATGTCAATGGTCCACCATCAACTTGCCCGGCATTCATGATCCATATCCAGTCAGACGGAGCGCTGAGTCGCACACTGAATGAAGGTCTGTCACGGAAACTGACACGGGGATACCATAGTGCATAGATTGCCAGCTCCACATAGTCTGACTGAATCCTGCTTGTGTCAAAGGAATATCGGAAGATTGTCCCCTTGTATTTGAACCTGAATCTGAGCTCATTGCGATTCTGGATTTCTTCAGAGAGTTCAATCTTGTAGCAGCTACTCGGAATGAAGATATCTCTAGGAGGCCTTTGTTCAACCGGTTTCAAAGGATGCTTCGAACCATCGTAATAGACTTCAACTGACTCTATCTCTAGGCATGGATTCAGCAGGAAAGTGAAGTTATCTCTCAGATTCCTGAGTATGATGTCTCCTTCAACCTGAATGAAGGAATCCGCGGGGCGTAGTTCAACATCAATGTCTAGGCGTTCGACATGCAAGCGTGGACACCAGACAGAAAAGATATCGGGTCACTAAAGGCCATTACTATGTACCCAAGAGCAGGGGGGGTTTCTAATCAGAGATACCGCCATGTTCTGGCATCCGCGGTTGAAACAGGGCTCAAGTGTCTTCTGTACTTGCATATCTCGTTCCTTGAACTGCTCGTCCAGAGTTTTCGAAGAGAACTAGAAGTCACCCTTCTCCGATGCAGGCTTCTTGATACCCACACATAGCGAACTGTATTCTACAAGTTTCCATTGGCCGTGCTTGTTCTTCGCTACTTGCACCGGTCGCGCTGAGTCGGCGCCACCGCAATCGATGAATATCTTGAGTCGGTCGTCCAGAGGTTGCTCTCTTACGACGTTCATCCTCAGAGTACCCTTAGATATCTTGTAGTTATTCTCAGACGTGCCCCCAACATATGACTTCGGAATGTTCGGATTCTTCTTGAACTGACCGACGTAATACTTGGCACTTCGACCGAGCTTCATTCCAGATGGAGAAGCAGAGTCCTTCACTGTATCATTCTTCGAAACCACCAAAGTCATCATGGCATCAGCAAGCTTGGGGTCCTTCTCAACGTTTAGAGCAGCTATGAGATAGTACATTATGCTCTCATGGGGGTTTCCTGCATCTTTCTCCCATGCAGATCTGAATTTCTTGAAGTCAGTGATCATTGACTTTACTACTTTCTTGGCCATCGAGTTAACACCGTTCCGAGATTGAGGTTAGCAGAGAAAAGGGTTTTGCAGGCAGG
>CAYYQL010000033.1:0-29910 GCA_964473825.1 uncultured archaeon | reverse complement strand
GATGAGGTCACTCAATCTGTCAGAAATGGTTCATTATCTAAACTCTCTCGAGTTCGGCCAAGGCGGACTTCAGGTCTTCCTCGTCAAGTTCGCGATCCTTGCTGGGTGCCATTGGTTCCACTGCGAGGAACTTGTCCAGCTCGTCTGCCAGTTGCTTACCCTGTTTCTTCATCACCAGACGAATGAGACCGATGTTTACCTCTGCCTCTGATACTACACAGAGAACCCCCTTACCACAGGCTGAGGCGAAGATTTTTCCCTCCGAGAACTCGGATGTCACAATCTCAAGCTCTCCTATCTGCAAGTTCTTGCCCTGTTCTTCACTAGCACAAAACACGGCACTCGCAATTGCACCGATGCTGTCCACATCGACGGGGTAGTAACTCAACTTGCTCACATTGGCTATTGTAAGCCCAGTCTTATCGACAAGAATCACTTTCTTGATTCCCTTATCTTGTCGAATAATCTCCGTGAGTATCTTGTCAAAGGCTTTCGGATCGCTCATGGTGGTGTACCTCTTGGATACCTTCCTATTTGAGGACTACTAATATGAGGCCCTCCTTAACATCCGGTGCGATGTTTATCTGTCCCTCGGTTGTATCAAGGGTCAGGAACGACAAAGACCCCTCCTTAAGCTCTCGAACTGCATCAAGTGCCTTACCTACCAGAGAGGTCAGTATTGCAGCGACGGCTTCAGTGGTTTCAGGTGGAAGATCACTGCTCAATGGTAGACCTTCCATGGTTGTGACTACGACTCCTCTAATGCCCTCCTGGGCTGTAAGATCTGCAAGAATTGCATCAAGTCGCTCTTGGCTAATCAACCGTAAATCCCCACTGTTAGATAGTGCGTCAGCAGTTTCTACGTCGCTCTTGGGTATTTGAGAGTTGTGGCAGTGTGTCCCCTCATGCATATCTCTTTTGCGCATTCTGCGGGGATCATACCCCTCCCGCAAATAGGCGAAAGATGAACACACAGCGTCTGTTTAGCGCTACTCTTCCTCCTCGTCGGCCTTATTCTTGCCGAACATCTGTTTCGAACTACGACGCATCTGCTGAAGTCCAGAGGTATATGCCTGGTCGGCCGCGGTAGATGGCGCCGAAGCGGGTGCAGCTTTCATCATATCATCCAAACGTTCCATCTCATCCTCTTCTTCAGCCAAGACATTGTCTATCTCATTCATCCGATTCTGAATTGGTTCCGGCGCTGACTTGGCCTGTCTGTTCATGGCTGCTCTGAAAGAAGCAATACGTTTCTTCCCCTCCTTCCGATTCCCTCTGAAGGATTCTTCTCCTGCCTTTTGAGTCACAAACGTTGCACCTATGGTGGGGTCAAGAGTCTCCAGCAATTCCTTGTTGTCTTTTGCAACCTTGAGTCTGGTCGTCACTGCCCGGACTCTGCGGGCGCCCTCTGCATCGGTATAAGTCACCTGAACCTGAATGGGCACATCTTCCGTCTCAATCTTACTCTCGGGTTCAATCTCGAAATAGAGCTCGTGATTCTCGCCAACTGCACCGATTTTACTCCCGGCTTTGGTTCTCAGTTCCTCAATAATCGCGCGCGAAACCCCTGATGCATCTTTCACTTTGACACCGGTGGGCGTTATCAGTCGCACTTCTACATCCCGACCAAGGAGAGAACTACCCGCCAATTCTGCTATGCTTTGGTCAAGCTCGGTAGGTGTAACATAGTACATCTGCCCACCTGTAGCCTCTGCAAGAAGGCCCAATGTCTTGAGCTCCATTCCGGCGCCCGACGCAATGCCTACAACATCGACTGCAGTACCATTTTCCATGAACTGAAGTCCTACTTCTTCGTAGAAACTGGCTGCGGGAGTGACTTGGTAGCCTTCTAGTGCCCCTATACCCTCATTGGCTAGCCCGTCGGTTAACAACACAACACGGCCCACATCTCGGTGTTTTGCAATGGTATATCCCATGGCAACAGCGGGGCCGAGAGCTGTTCCTCCTTGATCACGCAATGCATTGAGATGCTTTTTGATCTTCTCTGAATTCTCACCAACACCCAGAAACCTAATCCGGTCCATCATCTTCTTGGTTTCTTTCTGTATCTCGTGAAAACTGGCATAGGAGTTACGCGGGAGGGCTATTTCTGCACCTGAATGAAGGTCTCTGAACAAGACTCTGCTCTCGAATTCTATCAAGCCGAACATGGTATTTGGCGCGTTCTTGGCTAGACTCTCAACTGATGTCCTGAGACTCCTCTTGACAGCAGCGAGGTTAGCACCTGCCATAGAACCTGAAACATCTATGAGTGCGAGAAAGCTCCCTCCAACTTGCTTTAGTGGTTCTTTCTGAGATTCTGCGGCATCACGAGGAGGCTCCACAACGAAATCGGCATTGTCCCCTGCACTGATTATTTTTCCCTCAATAACATTCAGTGTTCCACAGAAGGAGCAGATGAAGTGCTTACCGACCTTGTCCTCCTCAAGTATCTGATCCACACTGAGGAGAAAACCTCCGCACTTGTAACACGCTATCGGCTTACCGATGATTCTCTCTGGCTCTTCTTCAAGGGCCCCAAACTCCACCCGGAGTACATACGGGATATCACCCATCATCTCTTTCTCGGCCGGGAAGGTCTCCGAAGTGGTTCGTAGCATACGCATGTCTTCTGCAACTCCTAGAGCTATTATCTGATGATTCATTGATTCTGCTTTTAAGGTCTATTTCGTACAAGCGTAAGCAGAGCCTCAAGCTCTCCTCGCAATGTTATCGGTTTAGTTGTCCTTTTTAGTCGCAAAGCCCATCTCAATGCGGTCTATAATGAGCAGGTAAGAGTCACTTGAAGATCTACACAGGGCGATCAGGAACTGCACAAAGTGTGATCTACATAAGACACGAAAAAACGCAGTTCCGGGAGAGGGACCTATAGATGCTCACGTCATGCTTGTGGGGGAGGCGCCAGGGAAGACAGAGGACGAGACTGGCCGTCCCTTCGTCGGGTCGTCTGGTAAGCTGCTCACTGATTTATTGAACAAGATTGGACTTCCTCGGGGGAGGGTGTTCGTCACATCTATTCTAAAGTCTAGACCACCAGAGAACAGAACTCCCCGGAAGGACGAAATTGAGGCATGTATTCCGTACCTTGATAGACAGATCGAGATAATTCAACTCGACATCATTGTATTACTTGGAGGGGTCGCAACCTCATCTCTGATAGGACCTTGGAAGATTTCTGATGCGCACGGTAGCTTCTATGAGGCAGATGGTAATACCTACTTCATAACGTATCATCCTGCAGCAGCTCTTAGATCTCCGAAGGTAAGATCGCAGATTGAGATGGACTTTCAGCTTCTAATGGAGGAACTTGAGTAGCGGTGGTTATATTCCTCTGTAGTCACTTAATGCCGTGAATGTAATGGACGATGTCTTACTCTGGGCATCGCTGATGCAGATGCCATTGCCAGATGAGCAACTTCAGTCTTGGCTCGATATCGTTACTTTTGTATTCAACGTTCTTTATGCACTATCCATCAGAGGGTATTTCATCCTGATTCTTGCAGGCCTTATGGTATTCGTTTCTTCCTTAAGTGATTCACTAGCCAAGATATTGGTTGTAGTCGGAGTCGCCCTTTACTTCATTGGCCCCTATCTTGTTACCCTATTTGCCGGGCTTGCAGGTATCGGTGGTATCACGTTGGAAACCGCCACCCATGCGTGGTTGTCACTACTCGGTATGAGTGATACGGATCTGGTAGCACCGCTACTGTTTCTGGCACAAATCATGGTTGCTGTGGCAATACTGGCGGGCGCCATTCTTTATTTCACGCCCTCCTCCAGAGAGCTGAAGAATAGAGGACAGTCACTGATAGTGAGAGCACTGCTACTCGCACCTGTCATCGTCTTCTTTCAAATATCTCACTGGCTCTAGCTTGCATCTGTTGTGCTGGCTGTTTGAAGGGATTAGACCAACCTCCAATTCCAAGAGATATGTTTTGACTATGGTTAGATATAGGATGTGCCCTCTTGGATATCTGAGTGATGTTCGTCCATGGGACAGCACGGGCACATCTGGGAGTCCTATGTTGTGGAGATCATCCGCGTTTTACCAGACCGGAATCTCGACATCCTCAAAACAAACATCCTACTAAGACTACTCTGCCTTAGGAGGGCCTTATTCTTCTAATCCAAACCGGAGATAATGTCCCTTCTCCTTCTTACTGCCGAAGCTTCGAAGCCCCTCACTCTTAAGTTGTATCTTCATCTCTCGAGCATCAGAGCTGGACACCTCCCCCTGCTCGACTAGGTAGTCTATGATTTCTCGAGCTTGAGATGCGGTATCACATCTTCGTATGTAGTCCACAGCATCCGGTAAGAACGTTTTTTTCTCTTCCGTATCAACGTCGTCCTTCATACTATGACGCACTCCATCTATCCTTCTCTTTTGGGTTTCTCCGTTCTGGAGTTCCTTGCTCAATGCGGGGAATGTATCTTCGAAGTCTTTGTTCATAGGCATCCAATACACCAGTTCTTGAATTGGGTTCAAAGGTCTGTTTTCACAAGGATATTTCCCGCAGATGCTTATAACAGCTATCCCGATAGTAATCCGCCGCTAGGTTCGGATGAATGACCAAGGGAGCCTCCCCTCCAGACGATCGCCATCACTTGCCAAGGAGAAGAAACTGATCCCAGTTTCCTTCTCGGCTCTTCGCCACCCCGAATATCCTCCATATTTTGATGCAGCAATGGCAACTTCCCCTGTCGATTCATCACCCAACGATAGAGCCGCTTGAATGCGAGCAGATCTAGGGTCAAGTGTTTCAAGATTTGCCCGTGGTACCCTTCTTAGTTGAGAATCCACAATCTTCAGTTTTCTACGTATTTCATCTAGTGCTGGCTGTGGAAACCTCTGAAAAGCAGTATTTGCTTTTGGAACAAAAGGATTGACACTTACTGTTACAATCGTGCTTGTCGTCTTTGTGATTTCTTGGACTAAATTAGCTATGGCAGCGACATCTTCGTCGCTCTCGCCGGGCAATCCTATGATGAAATACAGTTTGAGAAATCTGATTCCGGCACTCTCTGCAAGCCGTGCAGCATTCATGATATCTTCATCTGCAAGGCCCTTGCCTATCATGTTCCGCAGCTGCTCAGAGCCAGTTTCTGGCGCAATAGTGAGCGTACGTTGCCCCCCTTTTACCATATTATCCAAGAGAATCTCGGATACCGCGTCTGCCCGAAGTGAGGGGGTAGACAAGGCGAGTCCTTTATTGACAATCCATGTTGTGAATTCTTCAAGCCGAGCCATATCACCCATTGAGGAACCGATCAGCGCGATTTTGGAAACCGGGGTCTGGTCGAGACCTGCTTCTACAATCTCCTTGAGTCTCTTTAGAGAACGTGAACGACGCGGTCTACAGATGTGGCCTATCAGGCAGAACTTGCAAGTATGTCCGCACCCTCTGGTCACCTCTGTCAACAGAGATGGGCCGAAGACCGGTTCATATTGCGACTCCGAGTCAACTATCGGCACCACTTGTGCTGTGGGATAGAACAGGCTGTCTATGTCTGAATGAATTCTTCTCTGGACAACAAGAGGCCCGATATCCGGTAGATAGAGCCCCCCTATTGATGTCATCGCAGCGAGTGCGTCGCTCCTACTGCTGGAGTCTCTAACTGAATTCACGATATCATGAATAGCCATGTCTCCCTCTCCGATCATCAGGGCATCGCCAATGATGGAGTATGGGACAGGGTTTGCACTGACAACGGGTCCTCCAAGGAGTACGATTGGGTCCTCAGGCCGACGATCATCTCGTCTTTCTGGGATTCCGCCGACTCTCAGCATCTCCACCAGATTCAAGATGTCTTCTTCGTAGGTCAGCGAGAAACCAACCATGTGGTTGTCCCGAAGGGAGCGACCTGACTCCACTGATTGCACTGGACTTTCTGTATCGAATCTGAAGTATCTCTCACAGGAGGTATCATCTCTCAGATTAAGGAGTGAATAGAAGAGATGAGTTGCAAGACCTGTCATTCCTGCCCGATAGGTTGAAGGATAACAGAAGCCAAAGAGCACCGGGACGTCTCTCAAGTCTTTTCGGTACACATTGTACTCTTGTAGTTTCTCCATGGTGCGATTGACTCCGGTCACTGTTTTCTCTTCAACCTACGTGTGGGCTGTTCGGCAATCAACAATTCTCCGACGCCAACATCCTGGTCCACGATGACACCCATGCCTGTTTGCGAGTCCTCGTTCAAGACAACTCCGGGGGACAACAATGTCCCTATTCCGGTCTTGACGTTGTCACCAATAATGGTCCCAAGTTTTCGTCGTCCAGAGTCAGTACGATCCCCCTTTACCGTGACCCAGACGGATTCGTTATCATGCCTGAGATTGGCTGTGATAGTCCCGGCTCCAAAGTTTACATTCCTACCTATTACTGAGTCGCCAACATATGACAAGTGTCCTATACTTGAGTTCTCCATTATGACCGAATTCTTGACCTCTACTGCGTTGCCAACTTTCACTCCGTGGCTCAAGTAAGTATGAGGGCGAATGTAGCAGTTGGGACCCACTACACACCCGCTCGAAATATACGAGGGCCCCGTGATATATGCTCCTGCTCTAACTGTTGCTCCCTCCTCTATGACCACCTTGCCACGAACAACTGCTCCTTTCTCGATATCCCCCTCTGTTCTTCCTTCGCCCTCTTTCAGAACAAGCTCGTTTGCCGTCAGCAAGTCCCAAGGCTTACCGATGTCTTTCCACCAAGTTGACAGCTTGCATACAGTAACGTCTCCTGCTTCAATTAGGATCTTGATAGAATCGGTGATTTCGTACTCGCCCCGGCTGGAGAGGCCAGTCTTCTCAATTGCATCCCATAGTGCTGACCCAGCAACGTAGATTCCCACATTGACTAGATTACTCACTAGTTGGTCTCTAGACGGTTTCTCAATGATATCTAGAGCGTGTCCATCTTCCTCCACTACAATTCCATATGCCGTGGGGTCTTCCATCGATGCAACACACAGAGTCATTTCTGCATCAGACTTGTTATGATGCTCTATTAGTGCTCGAAACGAACCGGAGCCAACAAGAACATCTCCGTTCATGAGCAATACGTTGTCATCACCTGCAAAGTCCCGCGCATAGGACGCTGCATGTGCCGTACCTTTCCTCTCCTCTTGCTCCACATACGAGATATTCATTTCTCCCCAATCATGCGAGTCAATATTCTCTTTCAACTCCATCCCTCTGTAACCATATATGATCAGGGTCTCTTGTACGCCTGCTTGTGCCAATGAGTGCAGAGTGTGGTGTATGAGGGGCTTTCCGGCAATGGGGAGCAGGTGCTTTGGTCTGTATGCCGACAAGGGTTTCATCCGTGTAGAATCGCCAGCGGCTAGTACGGCTGCTTTCATCATGAGTCATCTGGTGATGCGTCATGGTGCGATTAAAGCGTTTGGCGCCTTGCTAGTTACAAGTCGTAACCATCAGAAGGCTTTGCCCATCTTTTATTTAAAAGTTTGTTTTATTGCGCGGTCTGTTACCGCGTTAGGTTACTCTGAACTGCGATAACTTAATATACATAAATGTGATATTAATGATACATGGTGTGACGCGATGCTGAAACAGGCATCCCGTGTCAGGCTATCGGGATCAATTTACAATAGGAGAACGAAACGAAAAATGATGACCGATAAAGAACTTCAAGAAGAATTGAAAGATATTAAGCTTACAAAGAGTCAGATGATAGTACTTGACATCCTTAGAAGCAGCGGGAAAAATGGAGTTACTCCAAAGCAGCTACTGGATAAGGTGTCTTTTGCACCACGAACTGTCAGATACGCTCTTCGGAAACTGTTGAAAAAGAGACTAATCAAGAGAGTACCCTGCCTACAAGATATGCGCCAGTGGATCTACGTTCCGGCATAGACACACGTCTACGTTCGGGAATCATGACACTCTAATAGGGTGGGATTCTGTTTGGGGGTATGGTTAGATACTGACAAAGAGGCGTCAGGGCTGGCAGCACTGTCACGAGCTCTGACTCAAGACATCGGAGACAAGAACATGGACACTCTGAAAATACTCACCGGTGAAGAGGCCGTTGCAGCAGTCCATGCATTGAATGATGAGAGTCGCCGTCGTATATTGTACGCACTCAAGGCAAGACGTATGTCAACATCTGAACTAGTAGATTTCCTTGCCAAAAAGGACCCGGATAATACGATTAAGCCGCAGACAGTCCGCTATCATCTGAAGGAGCTGGAACGGAGTGGGCTTGTCAAACAGGATGGATACGAACCTGCAGGAAATGGGGACACTCACATTCTCAAGAAGCTGTGGCGCGCGACAGCAGAGAACATATTCCTTGCTACTGGAAATTTGGCAGCGTTACCTGAGCGTCCTCCAGCGGACATCAGTACCTCATTAGACATCATTGAGGTCATGAGAGGACTTGGCTTTGCCATTCCAGATGAGGAGACTCTCAAGAGGATAGTAGATCAGTTTATTGAATGGGATTCTCTCTGGAGGAAGGGCCGTAAGAGCGCAGAGGACACACTAGAACAGGTGTCGGCAATTGATCCAGAGGTATATATCGCTCTGAGAAGAATTCTGAGCATTCTTTACCTCGATGACCACGACTACGAACGATACTGGACGGTAAGTCGCCAAGTCACTGACTTCTTCAGAAAGGCCTTTCGAGAGGGCAAAGGACGAAACCCCAAGGTCTACTAGTCTTCTTCCGACTTCTTGTATATGGGATGAATCGTACGCAGCAGTCGCTTTACTCTTCCTGCAATCTTAGGTCCAACACCCTTTACTTCCTTGAGTTCTTTCTCTGAGGCACTGAATATGCGTTCAAGCGTGCCAAATCTCTCGAAGATGGCCCGTGACGTGACAGTATCAACAAAGGGAAAACCTGAGAGAATGTATTCCAATGTTTCTGCATCCGAGCTCTTGGTGTCACCTGTGCGTGTACGCAATGGCCTATTCTCGTCAATCTGTTCCATTCTGGCAATCCTGTATAATACCTGGGCAGTTTGTTCTGCGTCTTTCGTCCAGATGATGGGTACTTGGATTCTAATCGCTATCGATGCAAGAGCCCCGTATATCGATGCAGGATTTATTGCTCTTTGACCCGTTAGTTGTTCTCCCTCTATGATTAAGACAGCTCTTCTATAGGCGGAACGAAGCGAGTTCAGTTGTGAAAACAGTCTACCATCGATAAGTGACTGAAGGAAATCTCCGCTCTCTTTTCTCTCGATTCCAACCTCTTCGGATGCTATGTAGTCACCAATCTGGAGTGATTCTCCTGATATCTCGACACCAAGGCGTGTCAATTCTCGGGGGACTGCAGTAGGAAGCTCTCGCGAATCTACGATTAAACGGACTCGTTCATCCTTTGTGTGCGCCTTTAGTATCCTAATCTCTGGCTGGTCTTCGACTGTTTCCTCTAAGACATACTCCTCGAGATTGGTCTGCGAGCTCTCTTCGCCTTCCTCAGTCTCCTTGAGTGCCTCTGGCATCTTCTTCAGCTTGCTCACCACACTCCAGTGATAGTATTCATCATGGGTTCCCTTTGCCACAAATATCACTACGCGTCCTGGAACTCTTCTTCCGGTCCTTCCTCTGCGTTGAATATAGGGCACTATGGACGGAACGCAGTCATAAAAGACTACGAGGTTACACTCAGGAATGTCTAGTCCCTCCTCTCCGACCTGTGTTGCGACCAGCACATTGAACTCGTTGTTTCGAAAGCCGTCTAGAATCTCAACCTGTTTCTTCTGAGTGAATCCTTTGTCCAAGCTTCTCGAGCTCTGCCCCACAAATCTGCTAACGCGAACATCATCAAGCTGTTCAAGGACTTCAACTACTTCTGCTGCTGTGTCCCTGAATCTCGTGAATATAAGAATTCTAGAGTCCATGTCGGATGAAAGCTGTTCACTTACAATCTCAAGTATGGCATCTGCCTTTGGATGTCTGTACCCTTTTGCAATCAGTGCTTGTAGAAGGCTCTCAAACTGTTTGAACTCGCTGCGAGACATGAGGTCCTTGACCCCCTTAGAGCTCTTCTTGTTTCGAACTTCCTCGTACATACCTTGGATGTATCTCTGTGTTGGGGCAAGACCTTGAGTTCCTATGAACTCTAGAAGATACACAATCCTGATGGCAGCAGTGAGGTTCCTGATAAGGAGAAAGAGGTGACTGGGGGGTTTCGTATATGATCCTATTTCTCTTCTCACTTGGCCCTGTGTCTTTAGAATGTCTCTTCGACTCATACGTCTGCTATCGGGCAGTGAGAACCCGTAGTTTCGCACAGGACGTGCGTATTCTTCTAGCAGCCCATACAGGATATCTCGCAACACCTCTACTTCGGATGGAAGATGGAGATAGCGAATGTCTCTGTCTATCGACACTATGTACTGCTTCACATCAGGACTTGTTTCACTTCTTACCTCTACGTGTTCCAATCGTAGATTATCGCATACGGTCCGGATATCTTCTGTCCTGTGACCTGGTGAGGCTGTCAACCCCAGTGAGAGTCTGTTGTTCCCCTGCATCTCGTAAAGCTCTGCAACAAAGGTGTATGCATAGTTTCCGACTCCCCTGTGAGCCTCATCGTATACTATCAGCGACACATCTTCAAGATTATAGCTTCTCTGTATCAAGTCATTCTGGAGGGCCTGCGGAGTCATGGCAATGACCCGTGCATCTCTCCATATGGCGGCTCTTTCATCGGGAGAGTCTTGACCTGTTAGGCATACAATACTGGCAGAGTCAATATCAATGACTCGTTTCAGAAATCTCGTCTGTTGATCAACCAGTGGTCTGGAAGGGGCCAAGAAGACCACTTTTGAGCCCTCGTGTTCCAAGAGCCTCTTGGCAGCAACAAGCGCTGCAATTATGGTCTTTCCGAGCCCGGTGCTTAAGACTATGAGCGTGCTCTTCTTGGATGCTATATCAGCTAGGCCAACCTGGTATGTACGATATTCTATGCTGCCCTTCCTGATTAGTTTAGTCCTGACGAAGGACTCAGTTCCGCTCAATCGACCAGCCTCTGGATTAGGAAATGGGTATATACCATGAACCAGTTAGCCCGCCTGTTTAAAGCCTCCTACTCGATAACGTTTCAGTTCGTTTGATTCTTGTAGTTGCACAGTACATCTAGGAAGATATGATAATACTCACTGTTTAAAGCCTGCTTTACGAGTCAGGCTTAGAAACACAGGAGCCCATCTGGAATGACTACGAAGGAGGCAATGCCGAACATCGAGGCCGAGTTGTACGAACTCAGCATGCCTGGACGGCTACTGGGAAAAGAGGTACTGGACAGCCGAGCTCGTCGAATAGGAATTGTTCGAAGCATCCGTATCGGGCTTCATCCTACACGATCCGAACTCATTGTCAAAGGCGCAGAAGTTGAGTTTCCAGTTGATTTCGCTAAGGTGGAAGCTGTCGGTACTGTTGTGCAACTGAGTTCTGTCGTGAAGGATGCCGAAGAGATTGAAGTCCATGACGTAATCCGGCTTCAGAAGGAAGTTCTTGATGATATCCGGAGCTATCTTGGTGGACCCTGATTTTATTCCTTTGGGAAATCTCACCATTCGAAGGGGTTAATAACACAGCAGTCGGCCCTTCTCTCCGGAGTTGATATCGTGACTCTTACCCGAGAGAAACTGGCTCAGATGATTGATCATACAGAACTCAAACCTGATGCAACGGAACAGAGAATCCGTGAGCTCTGTAAGGAGGCTCTCGACTATGGCTTTGGAGCAGTCTGTGTGAATAGCTGCAATGTCAGTACTGCCGCTGAGTCCTTGAAAGAGAGTGACATTGAAATTTGCAGTGTTGTTGGATTTCCATTGGGTGCAATGGCCACGGTCGCAAAGGCGTATGAAGCTGCTGTGGCAATACGAAGTGGCGCAACCGAAATTGACATGGTGATGAATATAGGCGCTTTCAAATCAGGAAAGAGTCGATATGTGGTTGAAGATATCCAAGCAGTTGTAGAGGCTGCAAAAGGAAGCCCTGTGAAAGTGATTCTTGAAACAGGCTATCTGTCCGAAGATGAGATTCGAATGGCTTGCGATTTGGCGGAGGAGGCAGGGGCTCATTTTGTTAAGACATCAACTGGATTCGGTCCGAGAGGTGCTTCAGTAGTGGACATCCAGATCATGGACGCGGTTGTTGGGGGTCGTCTGGGGATCAAAGCCGCTGGAGGTATAGGCAGCTTTGAGGATGCAAAGTCGATGATTGAGGCGGGAGCTACCCGAATCGGGGCAAGTCGTGGAAAGACGATGCTCGAAGGATTCGACTGAGTTCATGGTACACAAGGAGATGTGTTTCTGACTGGCTAAGAGAAGCAGAAGGTTTCGTAGAGGGCATGCACCGTACCTAACGCGCATACGGCTATTCTGGTGTGACACTTGCAATGTTCCACTGGTTGAAGCCAACCCCTGTTCGGTGTGTGGAGAGAGTCCAAGGAAGGTCCAGATAACTCCCCCAGGTGATCCCTATCCTGCCATGAAGGGCCACATCGGCTCGATAAGAGCCACGCTCGATAAGCAATACGGAGAGGGTGTCGGCGAGAAGATTGTGCCGAGCAATAAAACGGTCGTGATGAACAAGATTGGTGCTCTCGACGCTATGTACGAGATAATCGTGGACGGTTACATAGTTGGACGACTCAGATTCGATATCGCAACGATGCGTTACATATTTCTACTAACACCTGAGGGCGGCCGCAGAGTAAGTCAACACAGCAAAAAGAAGTGGATATCAGTACATCAAGATGCAATTCCCTTTCTTCGAAAAGGTGCCAATCTTATGCTGCCCGGAATTGCTGGGTGCGATACTGAAATTAAAGAGAGAGACGAAGTATGGCTGATTGACTATGATGGCCTAGTTATTGGGGTGGGCATCGCCCGTATGAGTGGTGAGGCCATGGGGAAAGAGGAAAAGGGCTATGCAATCAAGATCCGTGAGTTTTCAGAACCCACACCTCCCAAGGTTAACACCAAGACATCTTCTTGGGACGAAGCAATCAAGTCCAATGGTGGAAATCTTGAGCGGATTGAAAACGAATCCATTTCGTTTATACGTCATGTTTCTGAAGAGAAGAATCTTCCAATATCAGTGGGCTTTAGTGGTGGCAAGGACTCACTGGTCACGTACCTCTTGGTGGAGAAGGCTCTTGGGAGGTCACCCCCCATCTTCTTCCTGAATACGGGGCTAGAGTTACCTGAGACTGTGGACTACATTGAACGATTTGCAGATGGAAGGGATGCAGACCTGATAAGTTCGGATGCAGCTGATCAATTCTGGGCCTCTCTAGGAACATTCGGTCCCCCGGCACGAGACTTCCGTTGGTGCTGTAAAGTGCTCAAATTAGGCCCTGCAGCAACTGCGATAGCAGAGAAGCTTGGTAGTGATACGCTGGCGTTCATGGGACAACGTAAGCTCGAGTCATTCAACCGCTCAATTGAGCCTAGAGTGTCAACCAATCCTTGGGTGCCTGGACAGATATCTGCAAACCCCATCCAAGACTGGAATGCTCTAGAAGTATGGCTCTACATCTTCCGGGAGAACGCAGAGTTCAATCCTCTGTATAATGAAGGTTATCAGAGAATGGGCTGCTACCTCTGTCCTTCTTCTCCTCTCGCAGAAATCCAACAGCTCGAGCATAGTCATCCCGTGCTGTATGAACGTTGGATGAATGCCTTAGTACGTTGGGCTGAGGAATATGGCTTTCCAAAGGAATGGGCTGAGATGGGCTTCTGGAGATGGAAAAAACTGCCATCAGGACAGATGAATCTAGTTGAGAAACTTGATCTCCCGATATCTGAGAACAGACCTTCCCCAAGTGACCGCCTCTCCTTGAGTATTGTTAAGGGTGTATCGCCATGTGTGTCAGCCGGTTATTCGATTGAAGGACAGTTCTCGTCTGGACTAGATCTGAACCGTCTCTCTGAGGTGCTATCCATATTTGGCAAGGCTGTCTACTGGGACGAAATTGGTGCGCTCAGGATTAAGCGTGGGGGGAATAGCATCAACCTGTTTAGCTCTGGCTCCTTAATCATTCGAGGAAACAACGAGGACGAGATCATTTCGCTAGGGAAACAGGTTGAACGTGCGGTGAAACGCGCTATCCTCTGTCAGGGGTGCGGCTCCTGTATATCCCAGTGCGAGCACAATGCCCTCCATCTCGTGGACGGAAAAATGACTGTCAATGACAAGAAGTGTTCCCATTGCCTAGAGTGTGACAACTGGCCCTGTCCCACCTATCTCGCATAGGTCACAGAGCCTGGTCTGCTAGTACTTTCCGACAAAAGGTTAATTACTTGCCCACCCCTCGGAGCTCGTTCAAGAACTCCTCAATTGAATCAGACACGGCAGGTCGATAGTAAATGCTCAGCGCAATCTCCTTCAAGATTTACGAGATGCGAAGATACCTTGTACTGAGCCTTGTTATCTCCATGGTAGCCATACCCATTGCGAATTCCTTTGTTATCCAACGGGATCGAAATAGAAACGAGATGTATGGTGAGGCCTTCTGGATTTATGGGTTTGCGGTCTACAACATGACTGACCAGGAGCTTGCTGAGGCTTTACCAGAGGAGTGGAATTTCAATGATGGCGACCACGTCTTACCCGACTACCTAGGTAACATCACCTATGAGTATCCTGTGTTCGGTCTCATATTCTTCTCGATAGCAACAGCCCTGTTTCCGGGTGTCAACGAACTACAGCCGCTTTGGCTGAACTTCTTACTCGTACTTGTGTTCAATCTTAATCTGGTACTGATTGCCGTCCTCTTGAAAGACAAGATCTACCACGAGCGTTGGGCCCGGTTGTTCTTCGGTGGTTATTTTGTCTATGGGTTGATAATGTCAGCCGGAGGAGGAAAACTGGAGCCTATAGTGGATTGCCTTCTTCTTATGGCTCTTGTATTAAGGCAAGAGAAACAAATGGGGAAGGCCATGTTCACACTTGGGCTAGCAGTTCAGACGAAGATATACCCGGGTGTTGCATTTCCTCTTTTCTTCCTCGACGCCCCCCTGGCATCCGTGTGGTTCTTCGTATCTGCGTTGCTGACGGTTATACCATTTGCATTTGCAGGAGTGGGATTCGAGTCGCTTGTTATGCACTTCCTGAATCTGTCCTCTTACAGTGCACATGTAGTGAATCCAATGTACCCGGGGCTAACTTTTGCAACACCTGATCTAACTCAAGATCCCATTACGTATTACCAATGGCCTCCTGCATTGATACCCCTGGTTCTCTATGCTGCCTTTCTCCTCTATACCATCCCACTCTACTTGCCTAAACTCTCCGATTTCAAGGCACAGAGCTGGAGAGAGCGGATCAACAGTCTTGTTCCTCTGTATGTCTATATGCTTCCGGCAATCTTGTTCCTTTACAGGTGGGTAATGCCCTGGTACTTGTTCTGGATGGGGATAATGATATTCTTCTTTGACCAAGATGAGTACAGTATCGGCTATCTCAAGGAAATCACCATAGTGGGCTTTCTCTACAGCTCCGGTCTGGCATTTAACTGGCCATATTTCACAAGTGCCCCTCTGAAGGACTTCCTTTCGAATTTCATTTCAGGGTGGTATACACTCCTTGGAATAATAGTCATGATTGCAGTGGCATTAGTGTCCTATTTCATCTGGAGAGTTGAGATTGAAAGAAGGGAGCGGAGGGCAAGAGCGGTGAGAGAGGCTGAGGAGCGCGGAGAACTGATAATCTAGCAGCTTGGTCTTGCTTTGCCATTTTCGCTATAATACTGTAGAATTCTCTTTCGAATTTGAGTGGATGAGCAGAGTCCATCGGCGTCTCTTTTCTCAAGTCGGACAATCTCAATATCCATCTTTTCTCTCCTGAACAGCCGTTCAAGAGCCTCTATGTCCGTCTGCTGGTCATAGCCAAGCGCAACTATATCAGGTTTCAATTCCTTGACGATTCTTGTGTGGTCATCGGTATCATATCCCAACACTGCCTCATCCACAACACAAAGAGCTTGGACTATCCTCCTTCTCTGTTCCTGAGGAAATACTGGTTGTGCCCCTCTCTCTCGCTTAATAGTGGAATCGAGCGCAACAACTACAATAAGATGTCCCTCTTCTCTTGCAAGCTCCTTCGCTTGTTCAAGATATGCGATATGTCCAAGATGGAGGATGTCGAACTTACCGGCTGCTAGGACTCTCCTGACAGACATTCTAACTTCGCCTCAGATAATCAATCCTGTACTCAGTCCTCGTCAACAGCCAAGAACTCTGAACCTTCGGATATTGTTTCGATTCGACGTTTCGTCTTAGTAATCTGGCTGACATGAGCCAAGCCGTTAATCTCGAGTTGCATCAGTGCAGAGTTGAGTTCGGCCTCACTTGGTTCATGTCCGAGCTCCTTCTTGAGCGCACGTCCTAGCTCGTCGTCCAAGATAACTCCGTGCCTCTTCTTTAAGATGCGCATTACAAGACTTCTGAGCGGTATCGTGTTCCATGTTGACAATATCTCTTTCTCCTGTATCTATATGACGCCGGGTGGGGTAACCGCGGCCACAGCGGTTCTGCGAATATTCTCGTTCATTCTTCTATACCGTTCTAGGTCATCCGGGCTTACCGATGGATGGATTGATTTCAAAGCGTCCTCGAAGTGCTTCCAAGACACAATTTCGGCATCAGAATTCTCCCGCAAAGCACGCATGCCTGCTTCGCGACATAATGCCTCTATGTCTCCACCGACAAAATAATCAGTTTCTGCAACTAGCCGGGCCAGGTCTACATCGCTGTCTAGAGGCATATCCTTCGTATAGATCTGGAATATCTCTTCCCTCCCTTCAGCACTGGGTGGTCCTATGTATACGAAACGGTCGAAGCGTCCTGTCCTCAGAAGAGCACGGTCAATGAGATCTGGCCGGTTGGTGGCCGCTAGGACCAGTATGTCCTTAAGAGCCTCAAGACCATCCATCTCCGTCAATAACTGACTTATGACCCGTTCAGTCACATGGCTATCTCCAGCAGCCCGTCCTCGAGTAGGCGCAATTGCATCAATCTCGTCAAAGAAGATCATTGCAGGTGCAGCTGTCCTAGCCTTTCGAAACACCTCGCGAATTGCCTTCTCACTCTCCCCTACCCATTTGGAAAGGAGCTCTGGTCCCTTAACACTGATAAAATTGGCCTGACTCTCGGTTGCAACAGCCTTGGCAAGCAACGTCTTACCGCAGCCAGGGGGCCCGAATATGAGCACGCCCTTTGGTGGGGCAATCCCAATCCTTGAGAACGCCTCAGGACGCGTCAGCGGCCAGTCAACAACCTCGATAAGCTCCTGCTTTTCATCCTCCAGTCCGCCAATATCAGACCAGTGCACATTAGGGACTTCCACAAAGACTTCTCTCACGGCCGATGGTTGAATCTCCCGTAAGGCTGTGCGGAAATCTTCGGCATTGACCTCTAGTTTTTCCAAGACCTCTTGAGGAATCTCCTCCTCCTGAAGGTCAATCTCTGGCAAATATCGCCTAAGAGCCTTCATGGCAGCCTCTCTGCACAATGCATTGAGGTCGGCGCCGACAAATCCATGAGTAATAACCGCAAGATTTTGGAGATCCACCTTTCCGTCACCCTCGGACGTAAGGGGCATTCCTCTGGAGTGAATATGAAGAATCTCTAGTCTTCCTGTTTCATCAGGCACACCTATCTCAAGCTCTCGATCGAACCTGCCTGGTCGTCTCAATGCGGGGTCGAGTGCATTGATTCTGTTGGTCGCGCCAATCACAACGACTTGCCCCCTCGCTTTCAGTCCGTCCATAGTGGCCAGAAGCTGTGCCACCACACGGCGCTCCACCTCACCCTGTACATCCTCTCTCTTTGGGGCTATAGCATCTAATTCATCGATGAATATAATGCTTGGCGCGTTCTCCTCGGCATCTTCAAAGATTTTCCGAAGTTTTTGTTCTGATTCACCGTAGAACTTCGACATGATTTCTGGACCGTTGATGTGGACGAAATTAGCTTCCGATTCGCTGGCCACAGCCTTCGCGAGTAAAGTCTTACCCGTTCCGGGCGGTCCGTGGAGAATAAGCCCTCGGGGCGGATCGATTCCTAACCGCTTGAAAATCTCAGGATGACGCATTGGTAGTTCTACCATTTCGCGGATTCTCTGAATTGGTTCTGCAAGCCCCCCAATCTCTTCGTAAGTCACCTGTGCGGGTCCTATCACGTCTCCCGTCGCTTTCTCGGCAATGGTCAATACCGAAGAGTGCTGTACTACAACAGTCCCACTAGGTTTAATGTCTGTGACTTTGAAGGGGATTGCTCTGCCAAGAATAGGAATGAATACGGTGTCTTGAGGGGTGACAGGACAGTTGAGCAGCTTGCGTTTCACGAACTCCTCAAATCTTGGTTCTGGTCTAATCGGTACAGAAGTGGGAGCAAGCGTCACGTTTCTTGCTGGCTCTTCATTTGCCCTAGAAACCGTAACTTTCTCACTTAGGCTAACGCCAGCGTTTCTCCTTATGCGCCCATCCATTCTGATTATCTCGCGTCCCTTATCACCTTGGTACGCGGGCCACGCAATCGCAGCAGTTATACGCTTACCCTTGATTTGAATAATATCACCGGTTCTAACGCCTAGTTTCTCCATGGAGATGGCGTCAATACGAACTATGAACCGTCCAATGTCTCTATGTTCGGCCTCTGCGACTTTTAGTACGATTTCGACCAATGCCTCAAAGCATCCTCCGTTGTTCAATCTTGTTCGGCAGAAACAAGCATGAGATTGTCGGGCCTGTGGGCCTACCTAGCTTGTCCTGCCGAGAGTTCGCTAATGAGTCTATCTCTATAGCTAATAATCTAGTATCAAATTGCGCGCCAAACACTCCGATGCGATACGCGAACCATTTCATGAATCAGTCTATGCGATTACATCCTTGAAACGCGTTCAACCTCGACTTGAGAAACCCCGTCGAGCTTTGAAATCGCCTCTTCAATATCATCGGTACCACCCAAAGACTCATCACGTGCAACATTCATTCGTATTGCCTTGAGTCCAAAGGCGATAGGTACTATCTCGTTTGCTCTCACATCAGTATCCTCTGGAACATTCTTCTTTATCTTCTCTAGAAGGCCCTCCAAGTCCACATCCGTATCTTCCGGCATGATCTTGAGAGTAATAACTACTCTTGCCATAATGATCCTTCTCCCTTGCTATGGCCCTTCGAAGCCACAATTGGGACATGTGTACCTAACAGAGAATCTCCTACATACTTCACAGCGCCAAATCAAGAATCCTCCACACGATGGGCACTGGAATCTCACGCTATCTTCTTCGGGAGATATCGACCCGTGACATGAGGTGCATCTTAGTGCTTTCATTGAAGACAAATTATCACCAGGGCTTGTTCTTGCTACTGTCTAGGGGCCGAGCGATGAGTTTTTTATAAACCTACCGAAGCATCCGCAGACAAGGCCTGGTTCAGTCCATCTCAAGCCATATATGCGCAATTGATAGTTCATAGATATCTACTCCATTGGGAGGCCGAATCCATGGGAACCAAACTTGGCGACATCATGAGGGCTGAGACTTTCACTCTAGAAGAGCTCTCCGGGAAGAAGGTGGCTGTTGACGCATTCAACACACTCTATCAATTCCTCTCAATAATCCGGCAGCCTGATGGTACTCCTCTCATGGATGGACAAGGACGGGTAACTAGCCATCTCAGTGGCCTCTTCTACCGGAACATCAACTTACTCATGAACGGCATAAAACCTGTCTATGTGTTTGATGGTGAGCCCCCTGACCTGAAACAGGATGAGATCGAAAGAAGAAGGGAGATACGGGAAAGTGCAAGAAACGAATGGAAGCGTGCGAAGGAAGAGGGACGAATAGAAGACGCTCGGAAGGCGGCCCAGGCAAGTTCCAGACTCACGGATCCGATGGTAAAAGAGAGTAAGGAGTTGCTTGCGGCACTGGGGATTCCGGTATATCAAGCACCATCAGAAGGTGAGGCGCTTGCTGCTCAGATGGCTCGACAGAAACAGGTCTGGGGAAGCGCAAGCCAAGACAATGATTCGTTGTTATACAACTGTCCCCGTATGATACGAAATCTCTCCATAACAGGAAGAAGGCGGGTTGCTAGGTCAAATCGATACAAGACTATCAATCCAGAGGTTATCGACTTGGATTTGAACCTCCGACTCCTTAAGATATCGAGAAAACAGCTTGTTGACATCGCCATTCTGGTGGGTACGGACTACAACGACAAGATCCCGGGCATTGGACCCAAGACCGCTCTCAAGCTCATCCGGAAATATGGTAATTTGGAACAAGTAAGCAATGAGAAGGGGTTTGAACTTGACTTTCCCTATGAACGGATCCGGGAAATCTTCTTGGACCCTCCAGAGGTTCCTATTAATGACCCTGTGTGGAACGACCCCAATCCAAAGATCATTCATAGAATTCTCTGTGCAGAGCATGATTTCAGCGAAGGGAGAATCTCCAGTTCTCTCAAGAGGTTGGAGGAGGCTCTCGAAGAGATTAGAGATATGCAACAGCAGAGCACACTGACCGATTTCTTGTGATTGCCCACCATGCCCTTCGGTACGAATCCGTGAACGATATATAGCACTGTAAGAAAAACCTGAGTGTCGATGTTGGTGTGTGAACAAGATGCAGCCGAGAATGACCACAGTTCGAGCCTCAGTGGCTGACATCGTTGAGGGTCAGTTTGATGATTCGGGAGGCCCTCGCGTTGTTTCAAAGTATGGTGTTGAGCTACGACGGGTTGGTATAGTGGGGTTTATCGTTGAGAAATTTGTGAATGAGGACCGGAATCTAGCAAGCATTACTATCGATGATGGATCTGGTGTGATTCAGGCTCGTACCTTCGGCGTTGATACTTCACTACTGGAAGAGGTTGAAGCAGATCAGCTGTATCTGGTGGTCGGGAAAGTCCGTCAGTATGAAGATCGTATCTATCTTCTCTCCGAGATTGTCCGAAGAATAGATGACGGAAACTACATGACCTTACACATGTTACAGCGACTCTGGGGGCTTCTTACACTGAGCGGTGTTACTACTCCCGAGAGCGAAGAGGTGGATGTGGAAGAAACCGTAGGTCTTGAGAACTATATCTCTGAATCGTCAACAGGCACGAAAGGCACTGATGAATTGGCTACCCCGCCCATCAGTATGCTCGGCAAGCTCTCCCGGCAGATTCTCGATTACATCAAAGAAAAAAGGGGGCCCGATGGTGTCAAGATTGAGGACGTGATTGAACACTTCCATGATGAGGGAATTGACAAGATGGAGATAAACATGAGAGTGGTCGAACTACTCGAGAACGGGTACGTTCGAGAGCGTCCAGAGGATATTGGAGTATTGGACCCCAGCACCTAGGCCTTCCATCACAGATGTCATAGAGCAGAAGCTTCAATAGCAGACAGGTGGCACACTTGCACATGGATGATTACAATAGCCTACTCGATAGGGCCAGGTCACAAGTGCCAGAAGATGCCTTCAAGAGATCTGGTGAGCGCTTTCAAGTTCCTGATGTGCAGCTGATAGTCCAAGGTAACAGAAGCATATGGCAGAACTTTCAAGAGATAGTGAACGTCTTGAATCGTCCTGGAAAAGAAGTACTAAAGTTCGTTTCAGGGCAGCTTGCAACAGCGGGTACCATTGAGGGTAGCAATGCAATATTCAACGGTAAGTTCTCCGAGTACATGGTAGAAGAGATGTTGAGAAGATACATCGATTCATATGTTATTTGTCCTGTCTGCGGAAGGCCAGATACGAGCATCATAAAGGAACAGAGTGCTTACTATCTCCATTGTTCGGCCTGTGGTGCAAGAACCTCGATTCGCCCTGTATAGGAGGTCCCTGAATGTCATCCGTCTACATGCGGGTAAGAGAAACGCTGGAGCATTATCTTGTAGCAATTTGTGACGAGTCGTTACTGGGACGAACCCTCATTCAGGGAGATATTGAGTTCAAAGTGAGCAAGGAGTTCTATGGCGATACCCTTGTTGATATGGCAACCTGTCTGGAACACATCAAGAAAGCTACTATTCTCAATATGGTGGGTCAGGATACAGTTGATGCTGCAATCAGCGCAGGCTTAGTTCACGAAAAGGCTGTTATGTATATTGAAGGCCACCCACATGCCCAATGGGTCAAGCTCTAGCGATAGGCGATTATGAGCTCGCGATACAACTCTACTGATGACACATTCTGGGCGTCTTCTGCATCAGGCGCATCTATGCAATCTGTTTCTTGCAGGTGACGTTCTCTCGCCAAACTGTAAGAACCAGATTATCTAGACACTGGCTCCCCGCCCGCCTTGGCAAAGGCCCCCGTTTCTCATATCCTTTGCATCTCCTCGATTATAATCTTCTATGGCCTCAGCCACAGTCTTGGCATCCGATTTCAGTACGGATATTCCATGCTGTTGTGCAATCACATAGGGGCGCATGCCCATTCCCGAAGCAAGTAGAACCTCTATGCCGTGTTCGGCGAGGAGATTAACTGGCCCGGCACAGCTGGAATGAGGAACATTCTCAACCAAGTCAACGCGTGTAGTCTTTCCGTCCTCGAGTGTCACTAGGGCAAAAGCTGGACAGTGTCCGAAGTGTCCACTTACTGCGCTCTCCAGTCCTTGATTGCTATCTATTGGAATCGCTATTCTGCTAGTAGTCATGTCTAATCACCGTCATCTTCCTTCCATCGAACCCAACGAAGCCTTGTGGAACCGCATTTCGGGCAGGCAGTCTGGTTGCTGGCCGAACCTTCAATGGAATGGCCGCACTCTCTACATTCTAAAGCACCTGAACCGTCAGCGAGAACATAACGCCCTCCCTCAATCCTGATTACACACCCCTCAACTAGCCCTTGGGCAATCTTTGCCCTTGCCGATGCGAGAGTCCGGTTGAAAGTGGGCTGACTTATGTTCATCACTTCGCTTGCCTCCCTTTGAGTCATTCCAACAAAGTCTGCCAAGCGTATCGTTTCAAACTCATCTACTGTTATGAGAATCTCGTCCAGATCCTTTGCCGGAATCCCGGCCGGTTTGTAGACGGAAACAGATGGTTCTCTCGAGACCCGTCTCCAACGCTTACTGCGAGGCATATCATTCTCAAGAATCGTCGACAACAAAAGACTTCTGTTAGGACAGAGTCTTGACCATACCCCATTCTTTAAGCGCTCAGCTGGACCTCTAGTAATGAGAAGCATGAAGCCTCCTTGCTATGTATGTGGTGCAGATGCAGAAGTGGAAGGACTCTGTACCAAGTGCTACAACGAATCACATCCGCTCATTCAAGTAGATACGCCGCTCGCCATACAAGTGTGCAAACGATGCGGGGCGGTGAAAGTACCTGGCGGATGGAGGGCCATAGAGGAGCGATATCAAGATGAAGCAGAATTGAGGGGGATTCAGGTGTCTATTCTACTCTCACAAGAAATCAGCTATCTCGCTCCTGATGTAAAGTTGGAGATACACGAAGACAAGAGCCTAGATCGCGTCCTCCACGTGACTCTAATAGTGTGTGGGCAGTCCCATCCAGATCTCCCCAAGCATCAAGAAGAGATTCCTGTCGAAATAAGGTTCAGTCATGGAACCTGTGATACTTGTGGAATGATGAGCGGGGGCTACCACGAGGCCATCATTCAGATTCGCACGGACGAGCGAAAACTTACAGATAACGAAGCCGAAGAAATCGCCGGAATCGTTACCGACATGACTGTGGCCGAATACGGCAAAGATGTCAAGGCCTATGTCACAGAGATCTCACGAGATCGCCATGGTCTAGATTTCAAGATTGGGTCAGAGCATTTGGCTAAGAAGATTGCAGACCACATCCAAATCAGCTACCTTGCAGAACGAAAAGAGAACTACAAACTCATTAGTCAAGACAAGGATGGAAGGGAGAAGTACAGAATCACTATCCTTCTCAGACTACCACGCTTCAGAAAGGGCGATTTCATCAAGGTCTTGGGGAATCCATGTGAGGTTGTTTCTCTTGGAAGAGGTGGACTCGGGTGCTATGATCTTGTTGAGCAGACAAGCTTTACGATGAATCCCAAGAGCTCAAAGTGGAGGACAATAGAATTCGTTGCACTTAAGAACGAACGCAGGGAATACAAGATAATTGCTGAGGGCTACGACCAACCATTTCAACTGATGGATTCTTCATCCTATCGCACTATAGAGGTTGATCGTGACCGATTTGCTCAAGACATTGGAGTAGGTGATACGGTTCATCTGCTTGACGTTGACGGCCATACCTATGTTGTTCCAAGAAACAACCAAGAATGACGGCGCTCCCTGTTATTTCGGTACGCTTAAATGCCGTGGGAATCCAAGCTCGGTCGAGGTAACACTGGCCTAGAGTTCTACCTCGTAGACGGATGATTACTTTGTCGCGCAGAAACAGAAATTCCCAAGGAAACGACGAAACATTCAGAGTCAGAACGCCGAGACGTGACGAAGGCGAGATGTTCGCTATCATAATACAAATGCTTGGTCATGATAGAGTCCGGGTCAGATGTGAGGATGGGGAGATACGTATCGGTCGTATTCCAGGCAGAATGAAGAAGCGTATATGGATGAGAATCGGCGACACTGTCTTGATAGTACCTTGGGCCTTCCAGACAGACGAAAAATGTGATGTTGTCTGGCGTTATCGGGGCAATGAGCTTGACTGGTTGAAGAGACGTGGCATTCTCAAGATGTTCTAGCCAAGCCTTTTTCTGCACAGAAGTGTTCTAAGCGAGATGAACGAGTAGAGAATACCGTATGTTTTCGGTGAATATCTTGCGTGATGCTGAGAAGAAACGACGCCTCATAGAGGATAGAGTTGATGCCCGCTCCACACGAAGAAAGGACTCTGATGAGTTCAAAGTCATTGAGGGCGTCATAGACCCCCCCACCCTGAAGATTTTGTACAAGCTCTTAAGTCGTGGTTCAATAAACGCAGTACATGGTGCTATTAGCACCGGAAAGGAAGCGAATGTCTATCGAGGCGAGGATTTGGATGGAATGGCAGTCGCAGTCAAGATTTACCGAATGACCACTGCCGAATCAGACTATATGCTTGAATACATTGTTGGCGACCCGCGTTTCAAAAAGATACGGCGTAATGCGCGTACTCTCATCCCTCTATGGGCCATGAAAGAATACAAGAACCTTCAAAGATACCATGAAGCTGGCGTGACGGTCCCAAAACCAATTGATATAGAACGGAATGTGCTAATCATGGAGTTTATTGGAGACAAGGAATCAGCACTCCCAGCTCCCCTTCTGAAAGACGCTGTTCTTGAACATCCTGCTGAAGTGTTCAATGATATAATCGATATGATTGTTCTAGGCTACAATGACGCTGGCCTTGTTCATGCCGACCTAAGCGAGTTCAATATCCTCTGGTACGACGAACCAGTAATCATCGACGTTTCTCAAGCAGTACTCACTGCACATGATTACGCTGGAAAATACCTACTCCGTGACATTCAAAACATGACTCGGTTCTTTAGCAAGATGGATGTTGAAACAGAAGATCCTGAAGTGATCACTGAGTACATTCTATCATCCGGTGAGTAGTAAGATGTTATTCCATGAAACGATTCGAGTACCTCTCGAACGAATAGGCGTCATTGTGGGTCGAAACGGTCGGGTTAAGAAGAAGATTGAGCATCTCACCAACTCCTCCCTCGATGTCAATTCAGAGGGCTATGTGACAATCACAAGCAAAGAGGACAGCAGTGATCCAGTTCTAGCTTGGAAGGCAAGAGACATTGTCAAAGCCATGGCTCGTGGGTTCAGCCCGCAGAACGCATTCGAGCTACTGGATGATTATACACGTCTACTGATTATCTCGCTACGTCAAGCCGTTGGTTCGTCACCCTCTCAGCTGAAGCGGGTTGCTGGAAGGATAATTGGGGAGAATGGTCGCAGTCGCAAGGTGATTGAAGAGATAACCGAAACGAAAATCTGTGTTTATGGCCGTACTGTTGGAATCATTGGCCGTGATCCAGGCCTAGATTATGCACAACGAGCTGTGAATATGCTGATCGATGGAGCTCCTCACGGGGCAGTATACAGCTACCTTGAGAGAATGAGACAAGAAATAAACCGCATGCGGGCTCAGCTCTGGGAATAGTTTCTACCAGGGCTTAACGCGACTCCAGATGTCGCATGTAATACCCTCCCTTATGTAATGTTTCATGTAAAGATTCCATGAAACAGATGAGTGGACCGGAGAGCAGACAGTCAGAATTCAGCAGTATATCCCCATCCGAGTTCTTCTATAGAAATCGTCAAATGGCAGGATTTGGCAACCCAACCCAAGCAACTTATTCCACAGTCCGCGAGCTCGTTGAGAACAGCCTGGACTCATGTGAAGATGCAGGTCGCCTCCCTCTTGTGACAGTGACCATCGAGTCTACTACATCTAATCAGGTCATCATCTCGGTGGAGGATAACGGATCCGGTCTACCATACGATGAAGTGCCCAGTGCGTTCGGTCAGGTGCTCTATGGTAGCAAGTATGGACTACGTCAAAAACGCGGTACCTTCGGACTTGGAGTGACCATGGCGGTCTTGTACGGGCAGATAACCACCGACTCTCCTGTCATCATTCACACCCAGAGCAACAACCGTGGTCGTGAGTATAGTCTCTACGTCGACATCGAGAATAACTATCCAGTGGTAGAACTGACTAGGGACCGATTGCGGTCTGAGAATGGAACTACAGTCACCGTGAGAATTGATGGGGACCTTTCAAGAGCTGCTGCTCGAATCGAGGAGTATCTCAGGTTGAGTTCGATAGCAACACCTCATGCGCGATTGGTCCTGAGAATCGACAATGAGCCTATTCTTGATGTGGGGCCTTGGGCAGAAGCGCTCCCTCCCCTGCCTGTGGCGACAAAACCTCACCCTCGGGCAGCGGACACAGAACTGCTACGGAGGACCATGGCAGGGAGAGACGCCCTATCATTGAAGGAATACTTGGTCGAGTCCTTCCAGCAGGTTGGCCGAAAAACTGCATCTGAGTTCATCGACTTTCTTGGTCAAAATCCAAGGAGAAAGGTTGGTGAACTGAGCCGCGAAGAGATATCTCGTATATCCACCGTAATGAAATCCTATGACCAGTTCAACCGCCCTGATAGCAGTTCTCTAAGTCCTATCAACCGACGAGCCTTTCTATCAGCTGTCGCCGGACTGTATGAACTCGACTATTCTTTCTACGCTTCAAGAGGTCCTCTGGAATGGGAGGGTCACCCCTTCATAATAGAGGGCATAATCGCCTCGAGCAAGGCCTTCTCAAAGGGAGATGAACCAAACTTGTACAGGTTTGCTAATCGCGTCCCTCTACTATATGATGCAAGTGATGATGTTCTCACAAAAACACTCAAGAGAGTTTCCTGGTCGCGGTATGGGATTCCCGGTGGTCAACCATGGGCTCTCTTTGTCAGCTTCTGTTCCACAAGAGTACCATACCAAGCGGCAGGAAAACAGTCTATATCTAACTTGGTGCAGATTGAATCAGCTGCCCTTGCCCTCTACCGAGAATTGGGCCGAGGGGCATCAAAGATAACGAAGAAACGGCAGCGATCACGGAGATCGGAGAGGCGGATGCGTGAGATGGAAGCCTCGCTAAGATTGATTGCTCGGTTTAGTGCCGACCTTGCAGATGCCGATGCTCAGCGCGCAGAGCAGTTGGCCACGGAATTACTTTGGAGTGATGGACCTTGATTGATCGCGAGAACCGCCTCCATTTTCTTCAGACACTAGGGCAATCTGTATTGGATGACCTCAAACAGGGATCTTTTCCTGTTGTTGAGCTTCCCGACCGAGGAACGGGAAACATTGTCTTTGACGAGGAGAATAACCAGTATGTCCTGGGAAAATCCAGAGTTCAACGTACAGCAAGTAACTACCGACATGTCAAGAGTTTCGCTCAGCTGATGTGGGTGGCATCCTACGCTAGAAGCCTCATAGAAAGCTCGAGGACAAGTTCATTGCGAGATCTGTATTATTCCAGTGAAGCATTTGGAGTTGAGTTTACTGATCAAGCAGAATCGGACCGAGTGATTGCCGACCTAGAATGTCTCGTCGGTCTATCGCGTGAAGAGATGGGGATTTACCCCGAAGAGAGCTCATCAGTATACGGCGAGGTTACTATGCGATACAATGTTCCCGGATATGAGGGGAGGGAAGTTGATCTAACCATCAGCCCTGATGGTCTTCCGATTGGCCCGGCTCTGATGAGTTCAGACCCCATCGAGAGCAAAGCAGAGGTCATCCTTGCGGTAGAATCGGGAGGTATGTTCTCACGATTGATAGAGACCCGTTCTTGGAAGCGGTTCGACGCCCTCCTTGTACATCTCGGAGGCCAAGCGCCACGTTCGACCCGACGACTCATCAGAAGAATACATGATTGTCTCAGTCTTCCAGTCTACATCTTCACTGATGGAGACCCTTGGGGTATGCATATTGCGAAAGTCATTACATCGGGAAGTGCAAATTCTGCCCATATAACAGACCTCACGGTACCTGATGCTACGTGGATTGGCGTTACTGCTGATGATATTGAAGACTATCGGCTCCCTACTGAAGCCATGAATGACTACGATCTGAAGAGACTTGACGAGCTTTCCAACGATGTCAGATACCGCGACCATCTCTCTCAGAACCATATAAAGAGGTTCAAGGAATTGAGACTGAAGGCAGAACAACAGGCCTTCAGTAGGCACGGTATGGACTATGTTGTTGAGAAGTATCTTCCGGATAAACTCGGATAGAATCACCAGATTGTCAATGGTGGACCGAAGAGGAGCAATAGAACTGCCCCATATGCTATGATGGCTTGCACTAGCAGGAGTATTCGCACATTCTTCTGCTCTGTAATACCATCAAAGAAGTGGGGTAGCAACCAGTACATAGCATACGGTCCAGCAACTTCAAGCGTCCCCTCCTCAGTGGGTTCCGCAAACTTCACACATTCTTCACCATTTCTTCGTGCATGGAGTCGATAGAAGAGATACAGGAGAAAGTTCACGCCATATGTCAGGTACAGGAATACCGCTAGGCGATTCAGGTGACCAAGTAGGAGTGCAGCCCCCATGGCGGCCCCCAATGGCAGCCTTCCCACGTCTCCAGGAATCACCTTTGCTGGATATCTGTTGAAAATGAAGAAGCCTAGAGAGGCACCCAGTAGAGCTCCTGTGAGCACCCCTGAGGCCATCAGATTCTCCGGGATTCCCTGGCCTGAAACAAGAGACGAAATTATGACAAACATAACTACTGCAGACGCGTTTATGCTGGCAAGGCCTGTTTCTAGACCATTCATTCCCCCATACATGTTTGTGGAGTCTATAATGAATGTCATCATCAGGGGCACTACAATCAGGGGGTACAAGACACCAAGGTTCACTGTGCCGATGAAGGGAATATCCATAGTACTGGTACCTATCTGCATAGCAATCATGGGGATGGAGGCAATAAGAGGCAGTATAATCTTGGTGCGATTCTTGAAGTCAAGGTCGTCATCCAGTTTTCCAACCATGCCGGCCATCAGTATCGACACCAGTGCTGCAAGAATGCCCCTGTTCACCTCATCCAAAGTGAATGTTGTCACTCCAACATAGGCCAGAAGCGTCGTGACTACTGCAAAGAGAAGCACAAAACCTGCCCCCTTTGGGATCTCCGGTTTGGTGTGCTTGTGGACATCCACAGCAACCTTCCCCCTTTCTCGAAGCAGGCGTATGGTGCCGGGCAGAATGGCGACTGACAGTACGAACGAGAGCAGAATCGATAGAATCACGCCGAGCATTGCTGATCACCCTTTCTTGCGGGTTCGAAACCATGGGCGTTTTTACGCCTTTCGGAGCTGCCCTTCTCTGACAGTGTTCTTGGTCTTCGTACGAGTCTTATCTTTCCG
>CAYYQL010000032.1:0-31990 GCA_964473825.1 uncultured archaeon | reverse complement strand
GAACGCACATATGTCTGGGCAGTTCAAAGCACATGCTGAGTAGACCGTTTCCCGAATCATCGTGTTGCCGTGCGCTATTGTTGCTATCGGATATATCTTCCCGTTGATTCAGTCAGCCTATTTCCTGCTCACCCAGTCATTCCCCTGAATGCAGTATCGCAGGAGCAGACCCTCACCCTCTGATAGCCCCACTCGTGTTGTCGTGTGGATATTCTTGGGTTTCTCTCCTATGTCAAAGACCTTGATCTTCTCGCCTATCTCTTGACCGTTGTGACTGGCATTAATCCCGAAGGCTTGCGTGACTCGCGCCGGGCCATTTGTGAGGTTCTCGCTTTTCCCTCGATTCTCGACCATCTTATCCTTCCCCCCAAGTGGTTCTACTGCTCGGATGAGAACTGCGCCGGGCGTTCCCTCTTCCTCGCACACGAAGTTGAGCATGTAGTGCATCCCATAGATGAAGTATACATAGATGTGACCGGGCGGCCCGAACATGACCTCGTTGCGTGGTGTCTTGTTCCCCATATGAGCATGAGATCCGGGTTCGTCCATATACGCCTCGGTTTCCACAATCCTTCCGCTGAGACCGTCCTTGGACAGAATCTTGCCCAGTAGATCTCGCGCAACGATATCGGTGGGTCGTGCAAAGAAATCACTTCCAAGCTCTCTCATTCGTGAATCGTAGCCTCCCGTATGGATCCTCTCGTGGTATATTGCTGCAGATGTGCATTCTCCACACATGCTAGCTGAGCACAAATACAACAATTCGTGCTCTCTCCGTATTCCTAGCAGGGCCGCATTCGTTAGGAGCAGCAGAGAAGGGGCTTGTGGCTGTGATGAGGCATCTTGGCCAATTTCGACAAGATTCAACACTTGCTCCGAAGAGAACTGCATAGGAGAATCACCCATTCCCAAGACGAACGAACCCATCCATTCAGCCATCTGGGGTGCTTCATCTGACTCTAACATGGCCCACCAATCTTCGTTTGTCAGCCGTTCGCTCATGGGTAACGTGAACTCATAATGCGAGTACATCGCACCTCTGGCAAGAAATACCTCCCCCTCCTCAGTAGGTACAGCGACAAAAATCACCATGGGATTACCAGTGGCCTCATGTAACACAAGCCCGTTTACTGGGTCTGTATGAACATCCGCGACTAGGGCGGCTCGTCCGCCATCATGATAGGTACCCTCTATGTAGGAAAGCTCTCTCCCGATATGTTCGAGCAGGTACCACTCTGTAGCGTCCAAGGGGATGGCAGAGAGCTGCTTCTCCGAAATAGTCTGAAGCTGCCTGAGCAGGTCGTGCAGTGAAACTAATCTATCTGTGATGTCCTCGACAATGATTCCTCGAGCACTCAGTCCGTCGAGCATCATCCTACATAAAGACGCAAGGCGAGCATAGAGTTTGGGAACTGGTTCAACATATCCGGGAGGCGGAACCACCTCGAGAAAGTATTGAGTATAGGACTGCTTAGCATAGAGAATGCTATCATGTCTCAGTTCTGTCCATGTTCCAAGGCTGGTAGTGAGCTGCTTGTCTAGCCAAGGCTCACTAAGCATGAATGATGGATTGCCTTCCTCCGGATTCTCCAGTAGTGATTTGAAAGAGTAGAGCCATGCCCAATAGAGGCTCTGCGTCCATTCATCCTGACTCAGATTGCCGTATTGCTCCTTCAGCGTATCGATCTGTTCTGAATAGTTCAGATACTCCTTTTGGTCATCAAGATGCTCCCACGCGCGGTCCGAGCCAAGCACAGCCATGATGTCAAGCGCCTTCGGCATCAATCTCCAAGGCACTTGCATATGGGTCAGTTCGCTGAACATGTAGGAGTCTGGGATGAACCTCTGGCCCATGAAACGCATTCCCTTGGTGACATTGATGCTCTGATAATCCCACACGAATCCTGAGATGATTCGTGGACCCTCAGCTTCTTTTGCCGTTGCAATAAAAGTCCCAAGGCGTGTGCTATCGCACAGTTCAGTCAGATTGCGTGGGTCATCATATACCTCATCTATGATTGAGATGTACTCATCAGGTGTAAGGTCATCACTGGTGCTGACGAAGAAAGATGTTGTGTCGTAAATCTCCTGCCAGAGCCGCAGTGGAGAGGTTAAGTCAATGAAGAATGAGCTGGGCATTTGGAAGGCACGGCACATGAGAATAGCCTGAGCAGTTTCGTTTCTTCCCTTCTCTCTGTTATCATGTTCGCTCAACCAAACATCATCTGGTTCTAGTCTAAATGCCACTCTGGCAAGCCATATCATGATTCTGAAGAACCGTTTGGATGAATCAGACTCAGTGTAGTGCCCTCGTGGGATGAACTGTGTGAAATCCACTCTTTGATTCATGAACCAATCTTTGCTGAATCCTGCTGCATTGTCTATCAGACTGAGGACAGCATCAACCCAATCCTCAACTAGGTCGGGACAGGTCCAATTCGGGTCATGCAGTTTTGCAGCTGTTGAGAAGAATGCAGTGTTCTTCTTAGCATAATCCTTCCACCTAGGATCTGACAGACGCATGTATTGACCGAGCGAGGTTTCAACCATGTGTCGTGAGAGGTTTCCTATACGATTCATGAAGTGGGTTTCCTCAATTCTTCGGAGAGCCAGATCGAAGAGTACATGGTATGCATGCAAGACAGAGTCTGAAGTCACAAAAGATGGCCATTCGTAGTCGTAGTTCTGCCGATAGATGTTCGAGAACAACGTGCTGTCTGATGGTATGGCTACGAAATAGTGATCAGCAATGGCATTTCTTGCATAATCCGAGAGGAACGAGAAGGACTGAAGATTGATGACATTGGACAGGTTCTGTTCAAGAGAGTACTGTGGTGCATTGAGCGTAAAGTTCACATCATATTCTTGATACTCCGCAAAGGGGCGCCATTGAAACTCAACATCTCTGGGCTCATAGACGGTATCATCTGTTGGATCGGCAGGGGTTTCATCGTTACGTCCACTATCTCTGAACATGCTGCCTATCAGTGCCCCAGAGAGCCCTGAAACTAATATGATCGCTATCACAAGTGGGGCGATGAAAGCGTTGGGCTTCCCTTGGAACAATCCTCTAGATGACACAGATTCCACCTACATCCATCAAGTACTCATATATTACGAAGAGAATCTATATGAATCACATTGTGTGAGTATTTGCACTATAGCTGGAATAATCCTCGCATGTTCTTGATGGCATCATTAGCGCTGTCGATTTCGCTATCCGGCCGGACCTCAATAGACCATCGCTATGAAGAAGGTGTTTTTCTCATCTAATCTGAACCCAACCTGAAACTATCTGCAATCGTCTTCAGATCGCCAGTAATGATGGCATCAGGATTGTTCGGAACTGCATTAGAGTTGTTGTAGATCCCGAATAGAAGGAGCAGGCCATAGGGTCCGCCGTCCGGAGATGGGACAAGTGATGCAACCCAGTCCCGCTGTTGGATGTTCTTGCCTGTCTTAAGTATCAGCGCGTTTCGGTCAACCCCATCTATCTCTAGGGTCAGTTTTCTACCAAACCTCAACGTCTGGTATTCTGTATCATCGAACTGCTTCTCCACCACTTCTCTCAGAACCTTGATGTTGTGATGCTCCGATTTGTATCCGTAGACGGCGAACTCCACCGAGCCTTGTGGGGGTCTCTCTGCTCGAACATAACAGTCTTTGCTCGGGAATCGTTCGATGGTCAATGCTGTCCCGGAGCGATCGAATGCGAAAGCGATTGCCGGAAGGTCCTTGTCCCAGCTCTCAGAACCGCCAATCCTGATGAGCTGCTCTTTCAAATTCTATCACTCCGCGAAATCAGTGCTTTGCTAATTCGTCTGGTCTTTCCATTGTTATATGGCAATTCATCTTGTGGTTGAAATCTCTGCTTCATCTATTCGTATTCCTCATTCGGGATGTGTCGGCTATTCAAATCGCTACAGCTCGGGTCAGGTCCAAGTGGCTCCTGTAGGTATTCATTCCACGGAGCACAAGTTATTCTTGACTTTCAGACTACTTTCTTGTCCGCGGCTTATAAAAGTGTGCATCTTAGTGCCATATAGGCGAATCAGGATTCTCATAAACCTCTTTTCGGTGCTTACAAGGTTATGAATATGAGAATGGCCACATATTGAAGAAGATGGGGGGAGGTTCTGTTATCAGAGTAAGTTCGCTCTCTGTCAGTGAGCTCTTTGTAGACAAGCAACTTCAAGAGGGGCCACGACAATACGTCCTCGAACTCACGAGAGGAATGGCGAATTGAACGAGATGCCTCAGGACTTTGTTGGCGCGGTGTTCTACTCACTCTTGCAGCGGGCACTTGACAACGAAAAGATCGCTGAAGAGGTGAAGTCCTGGGTCATGACTGCAGAGATATCGACCGACTATTACCCCATCAGTATCAATATAGACGATGGAGTGGCTGTGACCAAGGGGTCCCCCGAGAACCCGACTCTGAGAGTGAAGACCTCGTTCAAGACCGTTTCCGATCTTGCTCTTGGGAGGGTCACACCGTTTCGAGCGCTCCTGAGTGGGCGACTCACGATAGAAGGAATGATTCGCCACCCAATATCTGCGATGCGCTTCTACCGACTCATGGCTGCGGCATTAGGTGTGTGAGAATATGAAACTGGTTGACCGTTTGAGTGACATAGTTGGTCCAGAGTACGTTTCAGACCGAGTCCCTGAGCGGTATCTCTATTCATTTGACATGACTGAGAATACTCCTCGGAGACCTGCGGTAGTTGTAATGCCAGAACACGTGGAGGAGATACAACGAATAGTCAGACTAGCGAATGAAGCGAAGACGCCGCTAGTACCGTTCATTACAGGCCAGAATGTTGGGGGGCTAACCATCCCCCAAAAACCAGATACGATCGTGGTTGACCTTAAGCGGATGGATAGGATTCTGCGGGTCGATGAAGATGCGATGTACGCCCTTGTCGAACCCGGTGTGACATTTGGCCACCTCAGGAAGTATCTGGACGAATATCATCCGAATCTCAGGTATACCTATCCGCTTGCCCCTCCGTTCACGTCAGTCGTTGCTAATGCACTTCTACAGGGTCTCTGTGATCTCTCCACACTTCATGGTGCAATGGCTGACTTCGTGAATGGTGTCGAGGTCGTACTTCCCACTGGAGAAGTCGTCAGAACGGGTAGCGCCATACTCGGAGATGACAACTGGTTCGGAAGGTATCCCCTTCCCGATCTCTTTGGTCTCTTCAGCGGATGGCAAGGGATGACCGGTATCGTGACCAAGATGGCCCTTCAGTTGTGGCCTAAACCTCCTTTCGTTGAACATGCCGCTCTGTTCACATTCGATGAGGAAGCAACAACTCAGTTAATACAAGAATTGGTCAGGACTCAGGTCCTCGATGACGCAGACTGTATGTCGCTGTCACTGGTCAAGATGCTGCTCGGGGTCCCTCCTCCAGTCTACGCGATGGAAGGCGAACCAGATTACGGTACCCTGCTCTCATTATCAGGGAGTACAAGAATCGAGACTCAAGATAAGCTGAATACAGTCCGCCGCATAGTTGAGTCTGTTGAGCACGAGCCGTCGCGACCCCTTCTGATTGACTGGGATGCTATTAGAGCGTTGATGGGAGAGCAGGCTGCGAGTTGGGTTGACTTTCCTTCAGACGCCTTCAAGATTCTCACCGAATATGACGGTCTCACGTGGGTCGGTACGTATATCCACCCACGCAACTGGGGTAAGGCTCTTGCGGGGGGACGACGAATCGTGGAGAAACACGGATTTGAGCTGATGGCCTTCCTTAAACCCATGAAAGGTATGCACTACGGTGAGTTCAAGTTCATCATCAGGTTTCCCAAAGATGAAGCGACTGTGGAGCGAGTACGCTGCTGCAATGAAGAATTGCTGGACCACGCACTAGACCACAATGCCATACCATACAAGACTCCTGTCTGGGCTGCGAAGAAGTTGATTGCACGGGCAGACCCTGAATTCGTGAAACTCGTCAAGAGGATACGAGATACTCTCGACCCCAATGGGATAATGAACCCGGGGAGGTGGGGGATTTGAGTTCCGACGAATCTGTTCTCCAACAGTGGCTTCATCGGTGTATCCGCTGTTCCACCTGCAAGTATGTCTTCCGTGACTATTCGCCCTCATGTCCCTCTGGGGAGTACTATCGCTTCGAGAGCTACTGGGCATCAGGTCGGCTATGGTTGGGAAGAGGTCTCGAAACAGGCGAGCTGGGTTGGAGTGACGAACTTGCAGAGTCCCTCTTCACGTGCACTACTTGCGGCAGTTGTGAGGAGCAATGCCAAGCTCCGCAGGCGCAGAGCATCGTGAAGATAATTGAGGAACTCCGTGAGAGATATGTAAGCGAAATCGGTCCACTATCGAAGCATGAAGCATTTGCTGATAACGTGGCTGAATATCACAACCCCTATGGGAACACTCACCACGCTCGAGCAATAGTAGCCGAGCACGGCCTGCCAGACAAGGCTGACACTGTCTTTTTCATTGGCTGCACCTCTAACTACCGTGAGACGTCTATCCGCGATGCTGCTGTTTCCGTTCTGAAGAAGGCTGATGTTGACTTTACGGTCGTTGACGAGTATTGTTGTGGCTCGCCGCTGTTGCGAACCGGCCAGACAGAGTCCGTGTTAGAACTAGCCAGACACAACCTTGCTGAGTTCGAGGCTGCTGGTTGCAAGAGAGTGGTCACTACCTGTGCGGGATGTTTTCGGACTCTCTCAAAGGAGTACCCCGCCCTTCTGGACTCTTTCGATTTCGAAGTCGTGCACCTCTCGCAGATGATCAAACAGCTCATCGAAGAGGGCCATCTCTTGATAGATGGTGAGATGACCGGGCATTTCACCTATCACGACCCCTGCCACCTCGGAAGACATGGGGCGATCTATGAGGAGCCTAGAGACGTGATGCGGCTGCTCGGGCTTGGTCTATCCGAGATGAGTTTGAATCGAGAAAATGCATGGTGCTGTGGAGCGGGTGGGGGCGTTCGTAGCGCCTTTCGTGAGATGGCCCAATCAACAGCAAGAGAACGCATCAACCAGGCCCGTGAAATTGGTGCTGACCATATCATCACCTGTTGTCCGTTCTGTGTGAATAACCTTCTGAGTTCATCAGACGGAAACGTGCAAGTTTCTGACCTGGTAGAACTCGTTGATTATCTAAGCATGGCCAATCGCCACGAGGAGTAAGAGAGTCAGATTAGGTTCGTGCGTATGCCTCCTGCAAAGTACACTCAGGTGGTGAGCTGTGACACTCGGCCGGAGACCTTGCAACATGTAGGTCACTGAAACCAGTAAGTCTGTGAGACCGAGCTATTTTGTTCTGACTGATCTCGATTTTTCGCTAGAGAGCTTGCGTTCCAGTCTGAGCGACTTGAGCTACGTGCTTCGCGTCTTTTTGGTTGGTCAAGTGCTGGCATTGTTAAACTCCGCAAAAGAAACAAGGTGATTCTCGATTCTTGAAAACCAATATACCGATACGCAACTATGAAGATATCCCAGAAACCAGCCCGGCTCTGGAAGATGTTCTCGAGTCTTTGTGTCCCGTTCTCTAAACAGAAATCACCAAAGCTACTCCAAGTATTAGCCATGACTCGCATAATCTCAACCTCGCTCTGAAATACTGCGACAGGATTGTGATGCTCCATGACGGACGAGTCTTTATCGAAGGCGGCTTGGAGGTGCTGACTCCAGAAGCAATAGAGGCAGTCTATGATGTAAGAGTGAGGATTGTAGAGCATTCGTGAGTTATCTTCGTCATATCAGCTGAATTCCGAGAGGATACTGGTGGGCAAGACACTGCAGTGATAATCGGGTGGTGCGTCACTACCTAGGCTTAACAAATCCTCCCCATTCGACCATGTCCTTAACAGTGGACTCAAGGTCCCATTCTGGCGAGTAACCAAGTTCTTCGCGGATTTTGGAATCGTCGATGATGTATTTTGACCCTAACATCTTGACCCTGAATGCCGTGATGAGCGGTGCCTTGGATTTGTTGAGAGCTCGATAGAGTCCTCCTGCAATCTTACCTAGTCCAACCGCTACGCTGTAGGGGATTGACTTCACAGATTCCTGCACGTCAAGTTCTTTTCTGAGCTGCTCGATGAGCTCTTTGAACGTAACTGTGAATGAGGTGACATTGTACGCCTCTCCGTCGGCTTTGTCCATGTTCTCTGCTGCGAGAACGAGTGCCCTTGCCACATCTTCAGCATGTACGAAGCTCTGGGTATTTTTTCCGCCACTGAACCAATACATGTCACCTTCTTTGATCCGCTCGATGAATGTGGGCCCTGTGAACATGTCCCCGTGCCCGAGTACAACCGGCGGTCTCACAGCAGCTGCCCTGAACTTGTGCTCATCTCTGTATTCCCAGACAAGACTCTCTGATTCCAGCTTCGATTTCTGGTACCAGTTTTCTGGACTGTACTCCTGACTCTCATCAAGCGGCTGCTCTGTGTCTGGGAACCCGTAGAGCGCGGTTGATGATGTGAAGAGCAAATCTGGAATTCCCTTCCTCAAAATGACATCTAAGACGTTTCTAGTTCCCTCTACATTCACCGGAAAGAAGTGCGGCTTTCCACCCCAGTCCGCCATGATGGCTGCATTGTGGAAGAACCATGTCGTATCCTCGGGTATTGCTGACAGGAGGCTATCGATGTCTGTAACATCACCCACAGCAGTCCCGATATCCAGACCTTTGATCAGATTTTGGGACGAGTCTTCACGAATCAGCACCGTTACATCATGTTTCTTCTCAACGAGCAGACGGACAATATGACTTCCTACGAAACCGGTTCCACCTGTGACAAAACACTTGACCATCTTCTGACCTGCTGAATTCCATGCTGCATGATACTTCAATCTTGCGAGTACTCCACATACAGAGTCGATAGGTTCCACAATGCAATCATTTATGAAGAATTATTAACTATAATGAAGCCAGTGAAGGTCATGAGTCGCATACGACGAGTTGAATGGACACGAAACAGCCGTCCGATGCAGGAAGGCGCAGGTGTTGTTGTACATCGAGCAATTGGTATTGGTCATGACGACACAGATCGACTGGATCCCTTTTTGATGCTTGACGACTTCGGTTCAGAGCGCGAGCAAGATTATGAGGCAGGATTTCCATCTCACCCTCATCGGGGATTTGAAACCGTGACCTACATGTTGAACGGCGTCATGGAGCATCGGGACAGCACAGGACGCAGCGGTGTGATTGGTCCGGGCGATGTCCAGTGGATGACTGCCGGGAGTGGTATCATCCACGAAGAGATGCCAAGGATGAAAGGGGGCGAACTAAGAGGCCTCCAGTTGTGGGTCAATTTGCCTGCAAAGAAGAAGATGACTGAGCCAAGGTATCAGGGCTTTGAGAGCGAGTCGATTCCTGTGGTCAAAACGTCGGGTGGTGCAGAGGTCAGAGTGATTGCGGGGGCCGTTTCCGATAAGAAGGGTCCCATTAGAGATGTGACCATCGACCCGGAATATCTGGACATATCAATGAGTCCTCAGACAGAGTTCAATCACAGCGTCGATGAGGGCCACACAGTCTTTGCATACGTGCTGGAAGGTGAGGCTGAGTTCGATGATAAGGGAAACACTGCTTCGTCGCGCATGCTGGTCGTATTTGGTTCGGGTGATCAGATGTCAGTCAGGACTGAAGGTTCATCTGTCCGATTCATTCTTGTGTCTGGCAAACCATTGGATGAACCGGTTGCTTGGCGTGGTTCAGTGGTCATGAACACCCAGGATGAGATTCGGCAGGCATATGAACAGGTCCGAGCTGGAACCTTCGTGAAAGAGGACCAAACAACTTAATGATACTACAGGCTTTTCCTGTTCTCGTGTTAGCATCATCACTACGATTGAATTGTTGATTGCTTGCTGGACGTATAACCTTAGATCTGCTGTTTAGGTATGATGCACTAGCTCGACATCGGAGGAAGGAAGATGGCATATTCTCTGGGCAGTGGTTTACTCTCATAGGTGCAGACGATGAGAATACTCGGGCTTTGCCGTTCTGAATATTTTTATGGTTTCGTTTCATCTCTGCAATCTGTGTGGTTACAATGAGTGGCTGGAAGTATCTTCCCCTAGCTCTGCTATTCCTTCTCATGGTGGTCTTATCCAGTGGTGATGTAGCCACCGATGAGCCATTCGAAACAGCACCGGTACGTGATGATGGACAACAGGCGGCGCCGGCGGACGCATACACCGCCAATGGGCCCATAACTATCACCAGCAATGACGACTTTGTCAGTCAGGGCTGGCCAGGCAATGGCACTGAGGACAATCCGTATGTGATCGAGGGGCTGAATATCACTGACAGCTCCACGGGCATCAGCATCAGCAACACCGATGTCTACTTCGAGGTCAGAGACTGTCTGATTTCAGGAGCTAGCACATCAAGCGATGACGGAATCGAGTTCGAGAATGTGACTCATGGGGCTGTCAAGGACTGTGTCATTGAGCTGCATGACCACGGAGTCTTTCTCTACTACTCTTCCGAGTGCATCCTGACAAACAACACTGCAACGAGTAATTCAGGCATCGGGTTCTTTCTCTACTACTCTTCCGAGTGCATCCTGACAAACAACACTGCCCCGAATAATTCAAACATTGGATTCTTTCTCTTCTACTCTTCTGATGGTACCCTGACGAACAACACTTCACGCAATAATGAACGGGAAGGGTTCTATCTCTACCACTCTTCTTATAGCAATTTGACGAACAACACTGCCTCGAATAATGGACGGGATGGGCTCGATCTCTACTACTCTTCTGAGTGCACACTGACGGACAACACGCTCAGGGGTAACGGAGTAGTCATCTGGGGGTCATCTCTCTCCCACTGGATACATTATGTCGCAGACAACACAGTCAATGACAGACCCTTGGGATACTTCAAGTCTGTGAGCGACATCGTGGTCGACGGTGACCAGTACGGTCAGGTCATCCTTGCGAATTGCACGAGAGTCACTGTGAGGAACGGGGTGTTCGTCAACGTCTCTGTTGGCGTGCAGGTGAAGTTCTCCACGAATTGCATCCTGACAAACAACACGGCCACGGGCAATTCAGGGAGGGGGTTCTGTCTCTCCTCCTCTTCTTATAGCATCCTGACGAACAACACCGCCTCCAGCAATGGGGGTAATGGGTTCTGTCTCTCCTCCTCTTCTTATAGCATTCTGACAAACAATACCGCCTCCGGGAACCAGGGTCATGGATTCTCACTCGACTCCTCTTCTTATAGCATCCTGACGAACAACACTGCCTCCAATAATGGACGGGATGGGCTCCATCTCTTCTCTTCCGATAACAGCACTTTGACGAAGAACACTGCTTCCAGCAATGAATGGGATGGGTTCTATCTCTCTTCCTCTTCTCATAGTAACCTGACGAACAACACTGCCTCCAATAATGGACGGGATGGGCTCCATCTCTTCTACTCTTCTTATAGCATCCTGACGAACAACATCGCCTCCAGCAATGGATGGGATGGGTTCTATCTCGACTTCTCTTCTTATAGCATCCTGACGAACAACACTCCCATTCTCAATGCTTATGGCATCCACTTGTTTTCGACCTGTAGCGGTAATCTGCTCTTCTTCAACCAGCTCTCCAACAATACGCATGATAATGGGTACGATGATGGCAGTTCGAACAGCTGGGACAATGGTGAACACGGCAACTTCTGGGACGACTATAATGGCAGTGGAACGTATCCGATCCCCGGTTCTGCCGGCAGTGTGGATAATCATCCGTATGTTTTTGGCACGGTGGTCGATACCACTCCCCCCACTCTTGACAGTCCTGCGGACATCGGGTACGAGTACGGGAGTACCGGGCATGCCATCACATGGGACCCGGACGACCTCACTCCCCAGAGCTATACCATATATTTGAACGGAACAGTGGTGGAGTCTGGAGTCTGGAACTCGAGTTCTGAGGTCATCTCTATCTTTGTTGATGGCTTGGCGGTCGGTACGTACAACTATACCATCGTTGTATCTGACACCAGTGGGAACAGTGCCAGTGACACGGTCTGGGTCTCAGTGGCGGAGACCTCTACTACGACCACCACAACCACAACCACAACGACAACAACGACAACAACAACGACTCCCTCGCCAATCGATTCCATGATAATCGGACTGGTTGGCATCGGAGCGATAGTCATCATCGTGGCAATCGTATTCTTAGCTCGTAAGAAATCGCCTACCAAGAAGTAGTCTGAAGAGATGCAGGCTACCGTTCTGTCAGCAGTGAAGCTAGAGGATTGCATCAAACCCAAAACACTACTGCTTGTCTATTGACTATGAATAGCTAGGATATTTCGATCGCATTGGCGGAGCAGACTTCGACACAGTCCCCACATCTTGTGCACAGGTCTGTGAAGGCAACGTCCACGCGCCAGTCCTGTGGGTCATTGCTCTGGCCATCAGGTGAGTACATCATGAAGAGCGCGCCGGGACAGATCCGCAGACACTTCTTGCACTCCCTTGGGTCACCGCAGGCCTCATAGTCAACCCGTATCTCTGTCTTCATGTCACCACACATCCTGCAATGCCGGCATCTCGTTTCTGTCCAGCATGTCAATAGCGCCTTCGGGGCATTCGGTGGCACATAGGCCACAGCCAAAGCACTTCCACTGGTCGATGAACGGCATATTCATAGAGTCGCTGAAACTCAGTGCCCCGAACTGACATCTCGCGACACAGTGCCTGCAACCGGTACATTTCATCGGGTCTACCTTGGCCACGTATTCACCCTTCCAGAGTGCCTGGAGGTCGTAGGCTGTCCGGATGCGCGTCGCTGCGCACTCAGGCAGCTCGCAGGAGCAGAGTGCTGCGATATATGGCGAGGGCCCCATCCAGACGGTGTGAACCCGGCCGCCCTGATCCATTTTGGTAACGAATTCTTTTGCCTCGTCCACATGCATGGGCTCTGTTCCATTATCAGGTATGTATCTGGGTAGCTTGGGTACCATCTCCGCAAGCGCCCCGAAGGCCAGACAGCATGGATCTTCGATTCCTCGCGTCATGTGTCTGCAGGCGCAGTTCACTCTCAGGATCGGCTCCGCAAGATCAAGCACCTTCATCGCATCATCAAGTGTGACTACCTGTCCAGGGTGTCCTTCCGCCCTTCTGGGGTTTCTGCCCTTCAGCGGTTTCTCCTTTCTGAACCAGCTGTTGATGTACGCATGGATGGCCCGGCCGATGACGGGAGTGCTGAACTTGTAGCCCGGCCCCTTGGTTGAGATTCCATAGATCTTCTGCAGATACACCTTCTCGAAGTGCTTCCACAGCTCGAAGATGTACTCATGCGCCCCGACCGCCTGGGCGGTCTCCTCAAGGTAGTTCTTCGAGTTCAAGTACCATCGTTTTCCGGCCCCGTGCTTGTAACACCACTCACACAACTTGTTCAACACCCAGGAGTTCCGCTCTTTGGCTTAGCTGAGATTCATGGGCAAACCCACTAAATTGAGTTTCGGGCGTGCCACAGGGAAGACGGCTGCGCCCAGTCGCATCTATGCAACGAAGCTTGGCAAAGGGCAGCCTCTCTCTTTCGTTTGGTGCTCGGGCTTCTAGGATCACAGCCTATCCTGTGATATGAACTCCCTTTCCCACAATCTCACGAGCAACAAAGCTGCCAGAATCTTGGAGAAGGGCCTCGAGCTCGCTTTCTGTATAGACATGAAGCTCAAAGTTCATACCCGTCTTGAGTTGACTGACTTTTTTCATTAGGTCGACTTCTCTTAACTTCGCGTCATCATGAACTACAACGCACAAGTCGATGTCACTCTGATGCATGAACTCATCTGTGGCGTAGGATCCGAACAACCAGACATCGACAACATATTCTAGACTGAGTAAGAGTTCAGCAACATGTCTGGTCTTTTTCATGACTTCACTCTTGGGTGCGGGCCAGAACACTCTCACAGAATTTGATGACTTCTCCTGCAGCGGTAACTGCCTCCTTCGCTTCGTCTTCATCAAAGGCGTCTCTAGGCGTGCCTCCCGGCAGCCCGTTCGGATACCTTGCTGGTATGTAGTGCCTGTCGAGTTCTCGTGCATATGAGAGAATCTTTTCGTTTGGTACATAGTCCTCCGGGAGCGCGTCCAGCAACTGAGCGACAGAATGTCCCCAGGCTTCTGCGCCAAGGGATCTGAAGATAGCCTTGACAGCCATCTCGGCGGCTTGCTGAGCCGCAAAGCAAGCCCAGTCATAGTGCTTGAGGCCTATACTCCCCTTAGCGTGCTCAAGGTTGAACTTGGCTTGATGCATCCAGTCTTCAGCTCTTCTCAAATCGGCACCCACCTATGGCTTGCAATTGACGCTTATCAATTCTTACACGACACAGCATTTCTACGTTGTCAAGCGTTTGATGAATTCTACCAACCTCTCTATGACCACATCTGCAATTGCCTGACCCTTCTCCCGCGTTGCTTGAGTGGAGTAGCCGACGTTCCCAGTATCAGTGAGTTGTCTCATCATGGTTGCCATCTGAGCTGTAGGTGATCCGTCGAGCATGTCCGGCACAATATAGTCAGGTAAGGGTGACTCCCCCGGCTCATCAACCAGCTCTTCGGCCAGCACTCGCTGGTCGAGATACCAGGCAACGGATGTTTCCATATCGCATGCGTGATAGACTGGGGGTGTTGCGACCTCTTTGATCTTGTCCATGGCCAGGCTCCACCAGTTCACCGCATAGGCGATGATATCATGGTCATCTCGCAAGATGTGAAGGGCATTGGTGATGGCGGCAGTATTCCCTCCATGGCCGTTGAGCATGATAATGGGACTGAAACCGTGGCCGTCGAGAGACCTGCAGATATCGACTAGAAGCATCGATAGAGTCTGTTCACGAATCGATACAGTGCCAGGAAACTCCATGTGATGGCGTGAGTATCCATAGACAACAGTGGGTGCCACAGTGATCTTCATCTCGTCCCAGACCTTCTCAGCCGTTCTGGTGGCTAATTCCGTAGCGATGAAGTGGTCGTTATCAACAGGAAGGGCTGGTCCGTGTTGCTCTGTTGACCCGACAGGAACAAGAATGACGCTCGATTCGTCAAGCCGCTTCTCAACTTCTTCCCAGGTCATCTTCGCGAGGGCATAATCCTTTGTCACTCTGAGTTCCTCCGGTCTACTTTTACAGGGGCATCACATAAGTCCGTATCGAATTCGTTCTCCCATCACATGCTAGCATTCACTGATTGGGATATTGACTGTTAAGAGCACCATGGGCTCTGTGGAATCATTTCGGTAGCCATGGAGGGTGCCTGCAGGAATACGTGCAACTCGGCCAGGTCTAATCTCATATTTCTCGTCACCAATCCAGCCGATGCCTTTCCCGTCAATGAAATAGAATACATGATGGTACTCATCTTTGTGTGAGAAAAACTCGCCGTTGGGATGTACTGTTGTGAGCGTGATTCTCGTTCCTGACTCAAGGTTGGGAGCCAAGGGAAGCCCATACACACTGCGAGTCAGGTCTTCTCTTACGCTAGCGAAGTCTTCGTCTGCTATGTCATAGATTCTTCTCTGAAACATCAGTGCCAATCTCCTCCGAACTGCATCCAGTCTATGTATGCTGTCTATCTCATACGGGCATCCAAGCCTATGAGTTCTGCGGCAAAGCGCATGGAATATCATATAATTCTGCTGGGGTGAGCTAAGGGACAATAGCCAAGCTTCTTCTCAGTTCATGGCAACCATGATAAGGCTTGTCGGTGTTTTCTCTTCTGAACAGGCTGGTAACAAAGCCTTCGCATAGTGGAGTACACAAACATGACGGAGGAGGATTGGACCTATCGGACAGCTTATAACCGCCCTCTTTTTGCGCACCCTTGGTCCGAGGACTATCCACATGAAGACGAAAATGCTATTCCTCCTTTTCTTTGCTGTGCTATTTTTGAACGGGGCTACAACTGCCCCAAACCCCTCTGACGTGGGAAGAAGCAACCTAGACTCATGTCTGGGTTTCGAACCTGCATACATCCCTCATCCCCCGATTGTCGTCAGAGATGACGGCGACCTCGCGGCATTTCCGGGCAACGGTACGGCGGAAAATCCGTATCGTATCGAGGGCTACAACATCACCAGCGATGGCATCTGCATCGATATCCAAGACACTACGGCACATTACCTGATTATAGATTGCCTGATATCTGCTCCAGGCTCTTCCAGCAGTCATGGCATTCATATCATGTTCGCACCAAACGGCACGATTCAAGACTGCGTGATCGAGAAGCACAGCACAGGTCTGTTCATTCAGCAATCAGCGGACTGTTCAGTTCTAAACAACACTCTTCGTGAAAACGGCGAGGGAGTCAATTGCTATCTTTGCGACTATTCCTTAGTGGCTAACAACACCGCAACCATCAATGAAAATGCGTTCATAATCGGTAGTAGTCAACACGTGAGAGTTCGTCATAATGTCGCGAGCAACAACTCTCGCGGAATCTTGGTTTCGGGCAGATACTTCTCGGTTTTGGAGAACAATGCATCACATAATTCATACTCTGGGTTCCACTTGTCCATCGAGAATAGTAACGTGACTCATAATAGGGCAGCAGAGAACCGAATAGGTCTGGATTGCACGTGGATCCAAGAATCCAATGTTTCTATGAACGAGATTCATCGCAATTCTGAGGCTGGCGTGTACGTTGAACTGGCCTTATTCGATTCTGTGCTATCCAACAACACAATATCAAACAGCGAGTATGGTTTCTGGATTGTAGATATGATGAGTGCGCCTTTCGAGAACTGCTCATTCACCGGAAACACTCTATACAACAATGGCTTGTATCTCGAGTCGGTTTCTCTTACCGATCTATTTACCTCAGTAGAAGATACGACTGTCAACGGCAAGCCGCTAGGCTATTTCCAAGATATTAACGGCACAGTGATAGATGGAACCGATTACGGTCAGGTGCTGCTTCTCAACTGCTCCTTCCTTGAACTGCAGAATGGACATTTCGTGAATGCTACAGAGGGGCTGACTGTGCTGTCCTCCCGAAATTGCACCATCAAGAACATCCTCTCGGAGGAGAACTCTCTGAATGGCGTCAGGGTACGGAATTCTGAGAACATCACGTTGCAAAACAACACTGCCCAGAAGAACGCTCAATACGGTTTCATGGTAGCGAACTCGGATGGCTGTCATCTAATAGAGAACAAGGCACTGATGAACGAGCATCATGGTTTTGGGCCGCTCTATCGTTCGGACTACCCGGTGTTTCAGGATAACTTTGCGGATTCTAACGCTAGGAATGGTTTTCACATTACTGCATATAGTCATGACAGAGTGACTTCTGGAGCGCTAACCGACAACGAGGCAAGAAACAATCTGCAAGATGGCTTCTATATCAAGTACTCTGAGTACTGTAGTCTCACAGGAAATCGAGCCGAAAACAATAGCCAATATGGATTTCACATCCTCCAAACAGTTGCTGTCAATTCTACCACCAACTACGCAAACCAGAACGGTTTCGACGGCTTCTATGTTACTGAATCGGATAATGGGCAACTCCATAGCAATATTGCCAGTGATAACATCCAGAGTGGATTCAATATGAGTAACACTGATGCCTGGATGGTCAGTGAGAACACTGCGACAGGTAATACCAAGTACGGTTTCAATGTGGACAGCTCAGACGATTGCATTCTGGAATACAACACGGCAGGTGATAACCAGATCGGGTTCGGGCTACAGGCTCTGTTCAATGCCAGTCTTGAACACAATAGAGCTGACTCCAATCTGGCTCACGGGTTTGCTCTTCTGTTGTCGCAGAATCTGTCGCTATTGGAGAACAACGCGACTAACAATGGCCTAATTGGAGTCCACCTCTCGAGTTCCACCAACTGCACGCTGACTCAAAACACCGTGATACATAATGCTCTTGGCGTCGAACTGGAAGTTGATTCAGTGACGAACCTGTTCTACATGAATAGCATAGGGTACAACACGGCTCTCAACGCTTACGACCATAGCGGATCTACAAATTGGGATAACGGCACCCATGGTAACTGCTGGTCGGACTATCCAGGTTCAGGCTCCTACTTGATTGAGGGGACCGGAGGAGGGATAGACAGCTACCCCTGCGTCCTAGACCTATATGCTCCCTCCATCAATCAGCCCGAAGACGCGACCTATGAATTGGGCTCTGAGGGGAACTCTATTACCTGGACAATCTCTGAGATCCATCCAGACACCTACGATATCTATAGAAACCATAGTCTGCTCATCTCATCCCCTCTGAATGCGTCCGATGTCACAGTGGACTTAGACGGACTTGATTTGGGCATGTGGAACTTCACTCTGCTAGTCTTCGACACATATGGAAAGTCGACTGCTAACACAGTGATGATTACTGTGGCCGATACCACCGCGCCTGACATTGACAGCATACCTAACATACTCTACGAGTTGGGTTCAACTGGAAACGTCATCACATGGAGTCCAACCGACCTGAGCCCCGAGTCATACGAGATCTATCTGGATGGCAGCGTGATTGAGGAAGCCTCGTGGGACGGTTCACCTATCGATTTGAACACTGATGGGCTAATGGTGGGCACTTATGAGTTCAAAATCGTTGTTTCCGACTCAAGTGGAAACGTAGCAAATGACAGAGTCCTCGTCACAGTGAGTGACAGCACCAAACCTGCGGTAAGCTCTTCTTCTGACATAGTCTATGAACTTGGATCAAACGGTAACCACATAAAATGGAACGTCACAGAGCTAGACCCGGATCACTATGATATCTACAGAAACAGATTGATTGTTCATCATGTTTTATGGAATGGAGGAGCAATCAACCACTCCATCGATGGACTATCAGTAGGTCTGTACAATATTACTATTGTTGCCTACGACGGAAGCGGCAATAGTGACGCTGATACGGTCTTCGTCGAGGTAGTTGATACAGTTGCCCCCAGCATCGATAGCCCCAACGATATAGACTATGTTGTGGGTTCAACGGGTCATCAGATCTCATGGTCGGTTTCTGACTTGGGTGCTTCTTTCTATCAGATTCTCAGAGATGGTGAGGTGCTTGTTGATGCAGCATGGGATGGTTCCCCGATTGTAGTCAATGTGGACTTGTTGATTCTTGGAACATTCAATTACACTCTTGTCGTTTCCGACCAGGGCGATAATACTGCCAGTGATTCAGTGCTTGTGACGGTGACCTTAGCAACCACTAGCACAACAACGACTACAACCTCCACGACCACTGCGACTGTTCCTGACGGGCAGGGCGTGGTGCTTCTGGGGGTCGGTATTGGAAGCTTCGTAGTAGGAGCTGCATTTGTCATCGTGTTACTCGTCTTTCGGGACAGATTTGGAGGTCAACTCCGACTTCCATGGAGAGCAACTGACTAGAGCCCGATCTTTCTGCATTTCCTCAGTCACTCCCACATGTCAATGTTCATAACACATCTCTGGGCGGACAGCTTGGGGCGAAGGTGGAAATGATACGAATCGGCTATCCCTGCATGAACAACTCGATTGGATGCACATCGGCAAGCACCTTCAGACTGAGTTCGTGGTCCGAGAAGCGATTCAAAGAAACAATCATGCAGAATCTTGATTGCTTGGAGAAAATCCTTCAATGGAATATCGAGCACAGCATCTACTTCTTTCGGATAACATCGGATCTGGTGCCCTTTGCTAGCCATACTGTTTGTGAAGTTGACTGGCAGGCATTCTTCTCTGACAGGTTCGCCCGAATCGGGGAGCTCGTTCGACGGTACAATATGAGGGTCTCGATGCATCCCGGCCAGTATACTGTACTGAATTCAAACAGAGCCGATGTTGTGGAACGGAGCATCCTCGAGCTTGAATACCATACCGACGTGCTTGACCTCATGAATCAGGGACCAGACGCTAAGTTCGTGCTGCACGTTGGCGGTGTCTACGGCAACAAGGAGAGGGCCAAAGAGCGATTCGTGAAGGTCTATCAGGGTCTCTCCAGTAAGATAACAAAACGCTTGATCATCGAGAACGACGAGCGGAGCTATACGGTGGAGGATTGCGTGTCCCTTCATGATGAGATAGCCGTCCCTGTTGTCCTTGATAACCTCCATCATGAAGCCAACGGAAATGGTGAGAAGCTGGATGAGGCGTTTGAGATGGTAAGGAATACATGGAGTCGGTCTGACGGCATTCCCATTGTTCACTACAGCAGCCGGACACAGGACGGACGATTAGGAAAGCATGCTAAATCGATCCAAACTCAGGATTTCCAGTCTTTCCTCCATGCACTTGGAGAGTACAGCTTCGATTTGATGCTCGAGGTCAAGGACAAAGAGATTTCTGCCCTTAAAGCGATTGCATTAGCTGAGGACATGGGATTGACACAGGCTTCAGCCTAGTGCTTTCGTTTTGCCATTCAATGATGGTGCTGATGATGCTGGTTTCCATCCAACGGCCGCATTCTCCCGAATGCCCGCTGCACGAGTTCCGATAGTGCTGGATGTATGTGCATAGCCCTAAATACGGGAACATAGGACCTTGTGTCTGTGTACATCAGGTTGATGATCTCTTGAATGAGAATCGGTGCATGGGGGCCTATGATGGTAGCACCCAGAATCTCTTGGGTCTCTGCATCACATATCACTCGAGCAAATCCGGGTGGGTATCCCATAGCGGCACCCTTTGCAACATCTCCGTAGCCTGCCTTTCCTACAAGGAGACCTCGGTCTGTGTTCTTCGCCTCTGCTAGAGTCATTCCAACAGTGGCAATCTGAGGATTGCTGAAGACCGCTCTGGGTACCGCATGATAGCTCATTGAGAGGAGCTCAGGTTCCTCATCCTCCTCGGCATCCATTGTCCGCTGGATGTTGTACCACACCACTTGTGATTCGTCATTCGCCAGATGTCTGAACATGTAACCACCTATTGCATCGCCAAAAGCCCAGATTCCTGCCTTTGTCGTTCGAAAGAAATCGTCGACCTTGATGAAACCGTGATCATCTGTGTCAACTCCAGTGTTCTTAGGTTTGAAGAGATCTGCATTTGACCGTCGTCCTGCTGCTATCAGAATGTGTTCTGCTCGGAACTCGGTTTCGTTTCCGTCAGAGCGATTCTTGGCAACGATGATCTTCTCATCGCCTTCCTCTCGTGCCTCAGTAACTTCCCAGTTGGTGAGTATCTTCATTCTTTTTGATAACTCATCCTTGAGCAGTTCTGAAACATCTTGGTCCTCGTTCTTAACGAGATGCGGATTTCTGCCCACTATCGTTACATCGGTTCCAACTGCAGAGAAGAAGTGCCCAAGCTCAGCTGCAATGTATCCTCCGCCAACTATGATTATGGAGTTGGGCTTCTCCTTCAGCTCAAGCACAGTCTTGTTCGTTAGGTACTCAACGTTCTCGATTCCCTCGATTGGCGGAATGAGCGGTCTCGACCCCGCAGCAAGCACGATGATTGGAGCGGTGATCTTCTCCTCTCCTACATCCATTACATAATCCTCTACAAACTCCCCAGTTACCTGATACCAGTCGTAACCCTCTACGGACCGAATCGATTCGCCCATCTTCTCTGCCTCGCCCAGAGTCTCCTCCCTCATGCGGTTCATGAGCCCCTCAAAATCAACCGAGTTCACTTCTGCTCGGAGATTGATTCTCTCGGCATGCTGTATCTGTGTAATCGTATCGGCGACATAGGTGAGTATCTTAGTGGGAATACATCCTCGCAGCAGGCATGTACCTCCGAGCGGCCCTCGTTCGACTAGGGCCACTTCCATGCCTTGTTCGAAGGCAGCCGAAGCAATATTCATGCCGGCACCTGAACCGAGTACGATCATGTCGTATTCTTTCATATCTCTCTCAGTTCGACTTGTAGCTGATAAGGCTGGTGATATCTCTCTCATGGCAAAAGCGATGTTTCATGCTTATTGAGCAACATTCTGTTCTTTGTCATCGGAGCGTCTGTATCGGTATACGACAATGGCCAGCATGACGATGGGCGCAGAAATTGCTATTCCAACTAGGCGTGAGTCGACCGCGGCAGTCTGGATCTCGTCACATGCGAGCGATAGTTCCCCCGCATACATATCCATCATGACCGGTTCAGGAGCGGAGCCATTGCAGAGTTCCTCGTATTCGGGAAATGCAGGGAAGACGGTTTCTAAGATATACTCCTGGGTCTGTGGACGCGCAAACAGGAAGGCCTCTTCAACGCTCACTTCTCCGTTCGCATTTGCATCTGCGCTTTCATTCAAGAACGCTGAAGTGAAGAAATGGTTGAAGATCTCTCCAATCACCGGAAGATTCTCCTCCGGAATACCGGCCCAAGCCAACTCGTTTCTCTTCACCGATCCAACGCGAATCTCGGACCCAGCACCAGGAATTCCAGCGATGTACTCGCCCGCGCCACAGGCTGAGAAGGTCATAAGCCTCTTTGGACTGGGAATCTCTTCCCACGCTTCTCCAATAGCAATTCCATCACCTATGACATTTCTCAACCAGTTTCCGTGAGAGAAGACGAACAGAACTACGGCATCGTTTTCGTCCGATTTCTCTGCAAGCCACTCAATCGCATCCACCATCGCGGTACGCGTGATGTCTCCATGTAGGATGTTGATGTGACTGGCAGGCCATCCAAGTGAGCGAAGTGTGTTATCCCATTTCTCACTGTCGGCATAGCCGGTTGGAATATCGCTCCAGCCCTCTGGATAGTAGAGCATCTCCATCATGACTGCCCAGCCCTCAACCGGATTCGATTGCGCGGAAACACACTGTACTAATAGAGGTGACAACCCGTGAGCGAACAAGAGCCCAACCACCATAGTGAGGGCCAATCTTTTCTTGCTATTGGAGGGTATCGGATTCATGCTCTGGCTCTCCGCTTGACTCCGGTAAAGGTACCTTCTCTTCGAAAATAAACCTTCCATCTCTTCCCTTTCCTAGGATATTTCGACAGAGTCAGCTATCACCATTCACTGCATGGGCAGTCCCGTTCTATACGAAACCAATCCTTCATTCAGGCGTGTCAGAATTGTGTGGTCGGTGGCACAATAAGCTTTACAATCTCTGGTTCTATAGTAAGAGTAGCACGCTTGTTGTGTTGAGGTGCGGTAGGACATGCGAAGCAGAAGACGATTAGCCTCTCTATTCTTGCTCACAGTCCTGACCATGTTTCTCGTAGCCACAGGGTTTCCGAGAATGACCAACGCAGCAGGACTGAATTCTCCACTTGCCGGACCGTACGTGAACAAGCTCCAGTACAGAGTAATCCAGGGGAATGATAATCTGGTGGAGGCAATCTTGGATGACAAGATAGACCTGATCGATGACACCATTCCAGAATCTTATCTTGCCGCGCTTGAACAGTCGGACGACATAGTCGTTTCAAAGAACCTGAAGAACAGCTATGGAATGTTTGTAATCAATTGCGAGAAGTACCCCCTCAATATCACAGCCTTCAGACGAGCAGCCGCCTTCGCTCTCGATAAGCGAGCATTGTCAGCTGAAGTGCTTGATGGCCAAAGCGAGCCGCTCGATTCTTGTGTGCCAAAGATCAACCCCTTGTCCGTCGAAGGCATGCTTGACTATTCTTACTACGACCAACAGCTGGACAAGGGGAATGAGTTGCTTGACCAAGCGGGTTTCTACGATCTTGACGGGGACGGGTATCGCCAAGCTCCAGACAGCACCAGTTTCAGTGTAATGATCGAAGTGGCTGAAAATTCTGCTGAGGCTATTACTGCTGGTGAGTTCTTGGAGGAGGCTCTACAGTCACTTTCTATTGATGCTCGGCTCGTTCTTCGAGACTACTATGAGTATTCCAGAAGGCTGTATTATCACGGCGATTATGATATAGCTTTCAAGTCCATGAGTCGAGGAGAGGAGAATCTCGGCGTTCAGTGGCTTGCATATGAATTTGCATCTCAATCCGCTGATGTGGACTACTGGAACTCGCCAAACTTCAGGAATGAAACATACGACTATTGGGCAGATAGACTCCTCTACTCAGTTGAGTACGATGATATCAAACTGGCTGCCGCTGAGATGCAGAAGATCTGGATATATGAGTCACCCGGCATAGTCTGCTATGAGCCTTATTTCTGCAACGCGTATCGGACTGACAGATTCGAGGGATTTGTGTCAACTCCTGTGGAGGGTATGGCTAGTTGGTGGACGAACTACCGAGTTCGCTTAAAGGAGGTTGAGGATCACCCCTTCGGTGGAACGCTCCGGATCAGTTCGTCCTATGACCGTAGTTCCACTTTTAATATGTTCACTCTGGCTGATTCTATCGGATATCGTCAGCCATTGCCCCTATATGACACTCTCATCACAACAGATATGCATGGCTATGATATCCCTTGGCTGGCTGAGTCAGTGGTGGTTCAGACCCACTCTGACAATCCATTGGTTCCTGAAGGATATACCCAATTCAGAGTCGATATCGTTCAGAATGCAACCTGGACGGATGGCCATGCCCTGACTGCTGAAGATGTTGCGTTTTCATTTAACTACTATCGGGACGCGCCGGGGCACCCCTATGGACCGTCATTGAGCGAGCTCCGTGCCTGTTACTCGACGACACCTACTTCTCTGATCATGGAATTCGAGTCGGAGTCGTATTGGCATGTCCACACGATTAGCACCTTGCCAATAATCCCGAAACACGTATTCGTAGAGGTTGGCCTCGAGGGATGGTCGGATTGGAGTCCTAATCCCCCTGAAGAACAGATGACCACCTCGGGCCCATTCAATGTATCAGCTTACGTCGAATCTGACTATCTTGAGCTGGTAGCAAACCAAGACTACTTCAGAAGACCAGGTAATTGGCCATCTCCATATCGACCTTTGCCCACCATTCAGTCTTCACCGCGCATTATCGTGCCTCCTGATTCAGTGGGCTCTAACCTCAATTGGTCGATCGAGAATGGGACTGGCTCAGAATATGCCATCTATGTCAATTCAACCTTGGAACAAACGGGGAGTATCACCTCGAGTCATCAAGCGGTTGTCTTGCTACTTGATGATCTCAGTCCGGGTTTTTACAATTGCACGATAGAAGTCATCACATCATACAGCTACACGCTTTCGGATACTGTATGGGTCACGGTCGAAGGGCCGAGGGACGAAGGGATCGAAGAATGGTCCTGGCTGCTCAACCCTGTAAGCTTCGCTGTAACTGCTGCTTCTCTGATAGTGATTCTTATGGTTACTTCGAAAGCCTTGGTGGAACACCGAACGTGAGAGCTATGTCATCACTACCTAGCATAGTGCAGGTCTCTGGTAGCGAGAGTATACTATTTCACTCAATGACCTGTGCAAACTTGCTTTCGACACTCTCACGATGAACGTTGTTGTAGGTGCAGAACGGAATGATTCGGCCATCAGGTGTTGCGTAGTTGATCGTACAGTGTTTGAGCCTTTCTAGGTCTATATTGAAAGGGTCCTGGAAGTGCATCATACCGAGCATGATGACACGATGCATGAAGGCCGCTAGGGAGTCGTAGCTACCCTTCCTCAAGAATGAGGTAATGATGGGTCGCATGAAGTTCTTCTTTTTGATATGACGTAGGAACCCGAGGAGCTTGAGTTTGGCTCTTATTCCAGACAGGGTGGCCCCATCAGCATAGAGATTACAAACATCGCTTAAGGTGTTGATCAGCGCCTCAATGTCGATCACATCCGTGATTGGATAGACTGTCCCATCGTCTTCAACAAACAGGAAGGTTGCCATCCCACAAGCGAAATGCGAATGGAGTTCAACAGTGGGTACACCCTTCATGAGCCCGAGAGCACGCCCTACACCCAACATAGAGGCAACAGGATACCAGTCATCGGCTCCGACCAGCCCATCCGTCTGCTCCTCAATGTACTTGATGGCGTCGGGCAGTGTGATGCGCATCTTTTGTCTTTCTTCGTAGTCTATCCTACCGGTGATGCTCACAGGCTGGAAGTTGATGCAGCGTACTATGTCCCGATTCTTAATCCCATATCTGACGATATCTCCCAGTTCCTGGTCATTGAGGCCTCTGACAACGGTTGGAACCAGAACTACTCCATCGAGTCCGATGGTACGGCAGTGCTCCAACACCTTGTCCTTGATAGGACGGAGATCCTGATTCCTCGCAGCCAGATATGGCTTCTCCGTGATGCCATCAAACTGGAGATATATGGTATTGAGACCGGCGTCCTTCAGCTCTTGAAGATAATCTACAGTCTTCGCCATGCGGATTCCATTCGTGGCAATCATGATATGGTCGAAGCCCAGTTGCTTTGCCCACCGGACGTACTGAACCAGATGATCGCTCATTGTGGGTTCACCTCCTGCGAACTGCACGGCAGGACAGGCCACGGGAAGATTCCTACGCAGGTTCTTCATCATCTCGAGGACTTCGTCAGGTGATGGTTCATAGATTCGCCCTGATGCTGCTGCATTTGCGAAGCAGATCGGACACTTGAGGTTGCATCGATTTGTCACGTCGATGAGTCCGAGTGCAGTATGTGCCAAGTGGTTCTCACACAGGCCGCAGTCTAGTGGACACCCCTCTTTGCACTCAGTCCGAGGATTGTCAATACCTACTGACTTGAACCAGTAGTGCATTGAACGTCTGAACATCTCCGCATCAGACCAATAGAGCTCCTTGAACTCGCCATGTTGGGGGCAGGTCTTCTTCATCATGACCTTTCCATCTTCTTCATACACGGTCGCACTGATCACGTTCACCTCTTTGTGCTGAAGAAGACAATCAGGACACAACGACTTAGTCTGATAGGGAAGGGTCTTTGGCTCGATAGTCTCAATGCGATATCTCTTCATTTCTTCCTCTAGATGGCGCTGGGGGCTTTCTGGTACTGCTCCGACCTCGATACGATTCGTGGACACCTGTAACGCTCCTCTCCACCTGATTATCAGGTGTTTTCTTGGTTCGTGTCATTTCCAGCATATTACTCTATCTTAATCCCGGCTGATGCGTCCATATCTCAATGCTTTTAGGAAGGCACACTCTAAACTATAGTGAAGAATAATGATAGTTTTGTCGAAGAACACAACTCGCAGTGAGAGCGAAGTGCTTGATCTAGCCCGCGACTTTTTTGATGGTCATTTCGGCCTGAAGCAGCAAGATGAAGTTGACGATTGCTGTGTCGTGTTTGTTTCGGAACTCGGCCATGTAACGGTTCAGACTATTCCCCGTGGGAAGAAGACCGAGACAATTCTGAGGACCCGTGAGTTCGATCGTCAGGTCAAAGAATTCGCGCAGAAACTCTAGGCAACAACCGGACATCAGACATGCAACCCATTTCGCCAAGCTTAAGTGTGCTGCTTGAGGGCATGGTATAACTGAGAGGACTTACCAATGAGAATGCTCCAGATACACTCTGATGGATTCTCCTACGAGACCAAGAGAAAGGCAATCAAGTCTGCGGAGGAGGTCGAATCTGACAAGTATGAAACTGATGAATCATGCCTTGTCAACTTCATAGCAGCGGAAACCTCAGACCAGAGCGACATCGCAACAGCATCCCAGATGACTGCCGATATGATTGCAGCCGCGGCAGACGAAGTCAAGGAGAAGAACATTGTTGTCTACCCATGGGTGCATCTGAGTGAATCGCCCTCTCGTCCTGATGTAGCATTGAAGCTTCTTCGGAATATCTCCAAGATCCTCTCTGAGAAGGGATACAATGTGGTCAGGGTTCCTTTTGGCTGGTACAAGTCATTTGGTATTCACTGTAAGGGCCATCCGCTGGCCGAACGGTCAAAGGTGCTGGACGTGACCACCATGTCTGTAGAGGATGCAGACGTGACCATGGGTGAGGATCTTACAGCCCTCAAAGCCGAAGAGAGTACAGCCTCAAATTTCTACATTATCGGACCGGATGGAGACCTGACTGAATATGATCGATTCGACTATAGCGGCTACGAGGAACTGAGGCTCTATGTCAACTACGAGACCGCAAAGGATCGTACTGCTCACGATCCCCCGCCCCATATCGACCTGATGAAGAGTCTTGAGCTTGTGGACTATGAACCGGGGTCAGATGCCGGGAACTTCAGGTGGCCACCACGCGGCTTCACACTGAAGAAGGCAGTGGAGAAGAGAGTCGTTCAAGAGATGCTAGACTATGGTGCGCATATTGTTCAGACTCCTCTGGTCTACGACTACGCTCACCCCTCGCTGAAGTCTTATCTGCAGCGGTTTCCGTCGAGACAATATGTTGTCAGGTCTGGTACCAGTGACTACTTCATGCGGTTCTCCGCGTGCTTTGGCCAGTTTCTCATGCTATCTCAGGCCCAAGTTTCCTACAGGCAGCTTCCCCTCAAGATGTTTGAGATTGCGCCTTCGTATCGCCGTGAGCAGAGTGGTGAGCTTGCCGGGATGAGACGTCCTCGGGCCTTCACGATGCCCGACATCCACGAATTTGTTGCTGATGAGGAGATGGCGATGGACTCCGTATTGAAGCAGCTGGAGTTCGTTGGTAAGCTGATGGGCGAGCTTGATGTTGACTATGAGGTCTCTTTCAGGATTCTGAAATCCTTCTATGACGAGAATGAGGACTTCGTCAAGAAGGTTGTCAAGATGATCGGGAAACCCGTGATGCTTGAGATATTCGAAGAGAGGTACGCTTACTTCGTGTTCAAAGGCGAATGGAATGTGGTTGATGAGCAGGAGAAAGCAGCTTGTCTGGGAACCATACAGATAGATGTTGAAAATGCAGAACGATTTGACATCTCGTATGTTGATGAGAATGGCGAGGAGAAACGGCCTCTCATTCTCCACACATCTCCTGCAGGCTCGATTGAACGTATTCTCTATGGTGTGTTGGAGCAGGCCCACAAGGACATGAAACGGGGTAAGAAGCCCATGTTGCCGCTTTGGATGACCCCGGTACAGGTGAGGTTTGTTCCTGTGGATGACACCAATCTGTACCACTGTCTTGAACTTGGAGCGGAGCTGGACAGCGTGAAGATACGGTACGAGATTGATGACCGGCAGCTCACGGTAGGCAAGAAGATACGTGCATCTGAGAAGCTATGGACACCATATACGGTTGTCATCGGGGACAAGGAAGAAGAGAGCGGCAAGATTGCAGTACGCAGGAGGGCTGAGGGTGATCAGGTCAAAATAACGCTCCATGAACTAATTGCGGAGATTGATGCGAAGACCCAGTTCGCTCCAAAACAGCGACTCTTGCTTCCGAGCCTGGTATCCAAACAGGCCATATTCTCCCGAGAAGTCTGACAACGGGACATCTCAACACGTGACGATACTGTTAATAGCTTGCTTGCTATCTGGTACTCTACTGGGGTGTATCTGGTGAGAGTACTGGTTCTTGGTTCGGGCTTGATGGGCTCTGCAGCTGCTTTTGATCTTGCCCGTAACAATGATGTTGAAGGGGTCATTGTTGCTGATATTGACTTAGGTTCGGCCGAAGTAGTTGCAAAGAAACTCGGCTCAAAGGTTGAGGCTCGAAAGGTTGATGCAACCAAGAAGGATGACCTATTGGAGGTCTTCTCTGATGTTGACGCCGTTGTGAGCTGTGTGAGTTACAAAGTCAATCTCCTTCACACACAAGCGGCAATTGAGACTGAAACCCATCTCTGCGATCTCGGGGGCAATTTCAAGGTTGTCGAGAAACAACTGGAACTGGACTCTCAAGCCAAAGATGCCGGCATCACCGTTGTCCCCGATTGTGGTCTCGCACCTGGAATGGTGAATGTGCTCGTGAGGGACGGCATCAGCTATCTGGACAAGACGGATTGTGTTCGGATAAGAGTTGGAGGTCTGCCACAGGAACCCAGGCCCCCACTCAATTATGCAATGGTATTCTCCGTAGAGGGGCTCATCAATGAGTATGTCGAACCTTGCATGGTTCTGAGAGATGGGAAGATTACCTACGAAGATCCCCTCATCGGCTTTGAACAGGTGGAGTTTCCTGAACCATTCAGCAGACTGGAAGCCTTCAACACGAGTGGTGGCACTTCGACCCTTCCTCTGACATATGAGGGTGTTGTGGACGATCTGGATTACAAGACGATTCGCTATCCCGGGCACGGCCATACAATGTGGGTCCTCATGAAGCTCGGTCTGATGGATAGCAACAAGTATGATTTTGATGGCATTGAGATAGCTCCTAGGGCTGTTCTTGAAGGTATCCTCGCCAAGAACCTTCCAAAGGCTGAGAAGGATGTGACTCTTATGCGAATATCTATCGAGGGCTGGAAGGGAACAGAATCACGTAAACTCGAGTACAACATGGTTGACTATTATGATGATGAAACTGGTCTCACCTCGATGATGCGAACGACAGCCTTCCCTGCGACCACGACTGTTGTCATGCTCGTTGATGGTAGAGTGAAGGAGAGGGGTGTGCTTCCCCCAGAACGCGTGATTCCTCCGGACCCGTTCATTGATGCTCTCAGAGAGCGGGGTATCGATATAGAGAGAAACATCGTGTGACTGAGAGGACTTCTGGAGATCATCATAGAGCTCACCTTATGATCTAGAATGAGTTCCTTGCATAACGTTAGGACATGCAGTGATTGCTTACAGCGTGTACACAAGTCAGAGAGTCTTGCACCAAAAGCGCAGTATTTCGGGCCCCTCAAATACCTCATTTCAAGCGATAACGTTATCATAACACCGCCAAGTCAGGAAAAGACTTTTTACGACACTATGATGAAAATTCAATCCCGGAACAGAGGTATTCCGTGTGAAATTCGCCGTGTCATCGAAGAATCTAATTCTCTTTCTAGCAGTCTTGCTTGCTTTTGCCGTCTGGACACCAACTGGCGCACCGGTGGCTGACACAAGCAATGCAATAATCCCGACCTCCGTAAACATTGAAGCAGAGGCCTCTGGCGACGTATACGATGGAACAGGAGACTGGGTCATCACGCAACCAACATTCTACACAGACAATTACAGCGTGGTAGTGAACGGTGACGTTCTTATCCAAGACGGAGGATCACTCACTCTAAATAATTCGGCCATCAACATGAATGTCACAGGCTCTACTGTGGAAGTGAGTGCTGGGGGATATCTGGAGGGAACAGATTCGTATCTTCTCGCAGAAGGAGGTGGAGTTTCAATTCAGGGAGAATTCTCTATGGATTTCTATGGAAACGTATCTTGGAATGGTGGTTATCTCCGTCACTTTAGTGATATTACCTTCTGTAATAGCAGCCTGAATGCGACCTTCACAAATACAGATATCGCATATGCTACTGGAAGAATTGATATCCGCCACGCCCACTCTGTAAGTTTCTCAGGTTGTGACTTTTATGAAATAGAGTGTAGCGACAATTATCTCCTGCAAACTACTGGGCCTTCCAGTTTTGAAGGGGGAATATCCGTAGAGAACTGCAGGTTTGGAAGTGAATACTGGCCAGCCCCAACAGCAGGTGATGGTCTTATCTATGCCGTCAACTCTGCATCCGGTGGCGATCTTAAGATTCTCTCAAATCTATTCTATGAACTTGAAACGACATTGTCTAGCAGCGTAATTAGGCTCGGTTACGTCGATGGAAACTCAACGATAGCTGACAACGAATTCATCCGGTGTGGGACTGAGATAATCTATCTCAGTGATGATGGGTGTTTAGTGAGCGGTAACAAATTCTTCGGAAATGACGTAGGAACCTATGAGGATTCCCACATAATTCACCTGTATAGCAATGATACTATTATTGAGAAGAACCTCTTTTGGAACAACACAGTAGATTCGGAAATATATGTCTACAATGGAAATAACACGCTCAGGTATAATGTCGTTCTGGAAAGTGTTCGAAAGGCAATCGAGTTACATCAAGACGCAGACGGCTGTCTTGTATATGGTAACGCACTACATGGAAATAATGTTGGCATATACATATGGGAAGAAGCAGACAGTCAGCAAATCTATCTGAACGCATTCATGGAAAATGGACAGCATGCCATAGACAAGGATGGGGATGACCCAATTAGTTGGGACAATGGTACACATGGCAACTTCTGGGATAATTATACGGGGTCACCTTCATCAGGCA
>CAYYQL010000031.1:0-32385 GCA_964473825.1 uncultured archaeon | reverse complement strand
GGCAAGACCACACTAGTGAAGACACTGGCGACGCTCGTCCTACCCACCTCAGGCACCGCACGTATCATGGATTACGATATTCTGCAACAGCCAGAATACGTTCGGGCAGTCATCGGAGTATGTCAGGGGAATGAACGGAGCATCTACTGGAAGCTTTCGGCCAGAGAGAACTTGGTGTTCTTTGGGAAGCTCTACCGCATGACGAAGAGCGAGGCAAACGAACGAGCTGACGAACTACTGGGAATGATGGGGCTACTAGAGAAGGCAGACGAGAAAGCCGAAGCACTCAGTCATGGCATGCGTATGAAAATCGTATTTGCGCGCGCTTTGTTACACGATCCTCCGGTTCTGCTCTTAGATGAACCGACGCAAGGCCTTGATCCAACGTTCGCCACCGACTTGAGAAACCACATCAAGCGAGAGCTGTGTCATAAGACGATTCTCCTAACAACGCATTATATGCACGAAGCAGACATGCTGTGTGACAAGATTGCCCTGATTAACGAGGGAGAAATAAAGAGCCTGGGCACACCTCATGAGCTGAAGGAGGATGTGAGGAACTACGATAGTCTCCACATTCGAGTAGTAGGCGTGCCGGATATCGACCCAATCAGGGAAATGCCAGAGGTTATGTCGGCTTCAAAGACATCTAGGAACGGATACTCAGAACTCGTCGTCACTGCACAGGATGGTTACGACCTTGCACACAGAATACTGAACCTGCTTCATGAGGACCAGAGCCTGAAGGTTGAGCACTTCGAAGTGAAAGAACCGACTCTAGACGATGTATTCTTGAAGCTTACTGGAAGGAGGATTGAGGACTGATGCAAGACCCGTTTTCTGGAGCTCCGTCTGAGGTGATGGATTTCACACCTCGCATCATCGACTGGAACGCTGTACGGGTCTTCGCTGAGAAGAATCTCCGAATCGCGATGCGATACCCCGCCAACATACTCGCATGGGCATTCCTTCCCCTCATGTGGTTCGCACCGTACCTCCTCATGATGACCGCTATTGGAGGAGGGTCCAGTATGCACTTCACAGAGATCTCGGGCTTCGAGGATTTCATCGCCTTCGCAGTCATCGGGTGGTTCGTCTACACTTATGTTGATACAACGATCTGGTCGATAGGCCAGAACTTCCGCTGGGAGCAGTTCAGTGGTACTCTTGAGCCGCTCTTTGTCGCCCCTGTTCCAAGAACCAGCATACTCATCGGAGCTGCCATCAGCGATACTGTTTCAACATCGATGTCAGCGCTCATCATGCTGGGAACATCATGTGTCATATTCGGAGTGGGCTATGCCCTCACAACCATTGGACCCATCATACTGATTCTCATGATGATGGTGGTCGCTCTCTTCGGTTTCGGATTCATGATTGCAGGGCTCATCATTGTCTTCAAGGACCCCAGTGTCCTCACAGAGTTGATTGACAACGTTGTATTTGCTCTCTCGCCGGTGAGCTATCCGATTCAGGTCCTGCCCCGTGCTGCTCAGATGGTGGCCTATGCGTTGCCGGCAACAATCGCAATCATGACGATCCGGGAACTAGCCATCGGTGGAGCCCTTGAGGTTGTTTCATTCCTCTGTACCCTAGGGGGATTGACACTACTGATCGTCGCCTTCTGGATCATGGGTCTCTTGTGTTTCAGATACGCAGAGAGATGGACAAAGAAACGCGGAAGCATGGGAGGCTTCTAGATGGTAACAAGTGACATCAATCAGAAGCTGCAGAAGCGCGAAGGGCTCAGGTCTGAACTCGAAGCCGCTCAGGCCATTGCAGTGAGAATCTGGAGGGTCGAACTGAGCTACCCGCTCAGTGTACTCTGGTTCATCGCCATGCCCTTCATCTGGCTGATTTCCATGTTGCTTGCCGGTAATGCGGTTAGCGGAGGGCCTGAGTCAGTCAATCTTGAGACTCTTGTGGGAACTTCAGACTGGGTGAGTTATGTAGCCATAGGGACTGCAGTTCTAGGTCTCACGATGAGCCTCATGTGGGGTACGGCCAATTCATTCAGACGAGAACAGAATACGGGCACGCTTGAGACCCTGATGACGACACCCATCAAGAAAAACACCCTGGTAATGGGAGCTTTGCTGCACAACATCCAGCACGGTGGCCTTGGAGTGGTACTGCAGCTGGTAGGCTCAATGCTACTCTTTGGTGTATCTATCAACGTCTGGGGTATCCTTCCAGCGCTTGTCATCATCTCGCTCTTGGTCATCGGCATGCAGGGGATCGTGTTGACGCTGGTCTGTGTTGTGCTCCTAGCCAAACAGGGCTGGATGGTGATAGAGTTCCTGGCAGGTGGGCTCACCCTGCTAGCTCCGATGGCATATCCTCTAGCCGTCTTTCCGCCCATCATCCAGTATGTTGCAGCCGCTTCGCCATTGACATGGTCAGTGGACGCCTTCAGGAACTTTCTGATATTCGGGCTAGCTGGGCCCGCAGTAGGGCAAGCTGTGATTGCCCTGTTGGTCCTCGACACGGTCTATCTACTCATTGGAATGGCATTGTTCAAGAGAACCGAGAAGTACGTCAGAGCAAAGGGAGCTCTTACGCAGTTCTAGTCATCAGACAATCTTGGTTGTTCCCTCATGGTACAGCCAGAACCCGGATGAACTCAGGGAACCTATCAAGGTGAGACTGATACTCCGTGCCTTTGCTATACCCTCGGTGGTAGCAACTGCTTTTGAAGCGACAGCAGCGAGATTCGCATAGGAGCAGCTGTGAACAAGCGAACCTGTCAACCGACCTGTCGTCAAGAGAAGGCACGAATCTGGGAATGCGCCGTCTATCAGTGCGGCACCTATCGCCTTACTCATGGCATTATGTCTGCTGATATCTTCTGCAAAGTAGCTCTCCGAGGAATCAAGAGAGTGGCACATAGAGGCATGTGTAGCTCCGGTCTTCTTGAATGTTGACTGAGAATCTTCAAGTTCGGCAAGCGCCCCGTATATCAAATCCGTATCCAGAAGACATTCGCTCGGATTATCAGGGGGAGAGTTCTCCGCTCCGGCAAGAGATGAAAGAAAGCTCACGGTCATTCTATCAGGGGCCATCCGAATCTCTGCAGGAGTGAGAGGATTTCTAAGCAAGCCTTTTGCATAGAGGTGGCCACGAGCAAGTTCTTCTTCTTGACCGGGACTGCAGTGTAAAAGAGCAATGGAATGGCCCTCTAAGAACACTTCCACAATGGTCTCGCGTGCCAGCAGTTCAGTCTGGGAGGTCCTAGCGTTACCAACATACCTCACAATCTCGCGTTGATGGATGGGATCGCTCATTGCAGCATAAAGGTCACAGAGCTGGAGATATTCCCTTCGGTGAGCCTGTATCGCCGTAGAGCTGTAAACATATGTAGCAGCTGCGAATAACGGTGAGCTCTAAGCCACAAGTTTTCCAACAAATGATTCTCTAAGATGGCAACTGATAATACCATCCAAGGAGCCTTCGCATTTCAGCCACGGGAACGGCTCGGTAGTCACTTGTCGGGGACTATTCGGGTGCCAGTCTCATCCTTTAGAGCCCGAGTGATATTTGGCGGATTTGTGATGAGTGCCATGTCTCCACCTCGTTCAATGAACTGAATTGAGGCCTTAATCTTCGGCAGCATACTACCAGGGGCGAAGTGGCCATCGTCAATATGCTTCTTGGCCTCACTCACTGTCATGGTGTGTACGGCTTTCTGATCAGGCTCGCCAAAGTTGAGATAGACCTGCTCTACATCTGTAGAAATCACCAATAAATCGGCATCCAGCTTATTTGCCAGCAGGCTCGAGGCGTAATCCTTGTCAATCACAGCTGCAACGCCATCCAGGTGACCATCTTCTTTTCGTACGACGGGAATCCCTCCGCCGCCTACAGCATACACGATAACCCCATTCTTCACCATGCAGTTTATACCTTGGAGTTCTGCAACCTCAATAGGAATCGGTGAAGGAACAACTCTGCGCCATCCACGACCTGAGTCCTCGATAACCTGCCACCCGAGTTCGTCGGCACGCTTCTTGGCGGTCGCCTCACCCATGAATGAGCCAATGGGTTTTGTCGGGTTTTCAAAGGCAGGGTCATCGCGGTCAACAACGACCTGACTGACAACGGGGGCGATGCTCTTGTCGATTCCGCGGATCTTGAACTCGTTATTGAGAGCCCGAGCAATCATGTAGCCAATCTGTCCCTGACTCATGGCTCCGCAATAGTCAAGAGGAATCTCATGAACTTGATCCGCTGCGATCTCTGACCTTCTCAGGATCGAACCAACTTGTGGTCCATTCCCGGATGTGATGACGATATTCCATCCTTGAAGAATCATGTCTGCAATGTGCTTGCAGGTCTCGGCTGCAGCTTCAAATTGCTTCTCAATGCGCATATCACTCTTGTCGCGTATCAGACTATTGCCACCGATGGCGACAACTCCTATCTTAGTTTCAGCCATGGAAATCATCTCGTTTCGAGGGAGGCCGGGGAATGTATTGAGTCACTTTTAAGAAATTCGATACACACTTGCTCGAATTTCGACCAAGTTCACGTATTTTGAATCCTGTACAAGAAAACCACAATGTCTTAATATGCCCGCCTTCAAGAAATCCCGGGATATCCATAAGGACACAGGGGCTTAGGTGTGATGGGAAAGAGAAAGAAGCTTGACACGCTCGATGTGAAAATCCTTCAAGAGCTGCAGCGTGACTGCAGAATGCCACTGCAAGACATAGCTGACAGAATTCGGCACCCCAACGATCCCAGTTCTACAGTGCCGACGTCCACAGTACACTATCGTGTCAAACGACTCGAGAAGGAAAAAATCATTGACGGCTACTATGCCAAGATAAATCCGGAACTGATAGGTCTCGATTATATCACAATAATCCGGATTCTCGTGAAATGCAAAGAATACTCTGACGAAAGCATTGGCAAGGAACTTTCAAGAATCCCGGGGGTCGGAGCTGTGTACTACTCATTGGGTGAGCAGGACTTCTTTGTCCTGACTCGATCGACGAATAGGGAAGATTTCTTGAAGATTCTCAACAAGATCATGGCTGTGAAAGGGGTGGTCAGAACCTTCACGCAGGTCATCGCAAAGGTGATCAAGGAGGATCCACGGCTAAATCTCTCAACACTTCTTAGACCCGAGGAAGACTAAGAGTTCTGATAGTAGTAGCGTTTAAGGGAAGCAATGGCCAATGAGTGAGTCAAGAGTCGACAATGCGGGAGAACGCTGGGTTTTTAGGAACCTTTAGAAGTAATGGAATCAATATTCACAAAGCCTCGTCTAACTAAGAGAATAGATACACCAGGATTTGATTGCCCTTGAATGAGAAGGCAAAGGAGAGCACGGGGGACACTGCTAGGAATCTTCAAAGAATGCATACTGCAGGCGTGTCCCACCGGGCAATTCAAGAGTTTGCTGATGCTCTTCCTGTTGGTGTTGTGGTCACCGACATGGCCGAGAGGATCGAGATAGTGAATCAAGCAGCCGCGGATATCATTAATGTCGAGCCGAAGGACATTGTCGGACTCCGAGCCCATGACTTGGTAGTGGGAGACGACATGCATACGGTCCTCCGTGAGACCCAGAAGCGAAAGAAGGGAGAATCGTCTACCTACGAGATACATGTAGCTGACCCCAAAGGGGATATCAGGACAATCCAACTCTCGGCGGCTCCAAGGGTGGACTCAGAAGGCAACATAGACGGAACAATATCTGTTGTCTTTGATGTCACAGGAGAGAGAAGAGCACTCGAAGCGTTGAGAAAGAGCGAAGAGATGTATCGTGGACTCTTCGAGAACGCTCACGATGCGATTATTGTGGAGGACTCTGAAGAGAAAATAATCGATGCCAATAGAGCGGCAGAGGCGCTTCTTGGCTACTCGCGAAACGAATTGCTCGAAATGACGACCCGACAGCTTGAAGCTCCGCAGATGACCTCAGATGAAGCTCTCGAAATTTACTCAGATCCTCAAGCACCCGACGAGATAACCATACCTAGAAAACTTCAGAGAAAAGATGGAAAAACTGTCCCTGTCGAAATCGCAGTGACTCGGATAGAAAACCACGACAGAGACATATTCTTGTCAATCATTCGAGACCTATCAAGAAGAGAACAGAGCGAAGCGGATCTGATCCTTGCTGCTAGAGAACTGAGTATGTACACATCGGTCTTAAGGCATGACCTGAGTAACGATCTACAGGCCATCCACGGATATATCGAAGCCGCACAGATGTTGATGGAACAGAAGGGAGGAGAGGCACATTCGATGCTGCGTTCAGCATCTGCGGCAGCCGAGAGAATGAAGGATCTTCTAAATTCATTCCAGAGCCCTGAAGAGAAAGCAACTCGAAGCATTGTAGATGTCATTGACAATGTCGTTGAACGCACCAAGGAGAACAACCGCATCACAATACAAACTGATATTGATGATGCCCTTGAAGAAGCCCGTATTCCACTCAGCAAGTTGCTTCCAATCGTGTTCGAGAATCTGCTCAGAAACTCTGTTCGCTTTGGGGAGAATAGAGTAGAGGTCTGGATATCTGCAACGAAAGACGAGAATCGCGTGGAAATAGAGTACACAGACAATGGGCCGGGAATCTCCCCAGAAATCAGAAAAGACCTGTTCAAGAGAGGAGTTTCAACCACAGGAAGTGGGCTGGGTCTGTACTTGTCGCGGCAGATAATCCTGGCCATCGGGGGAAGAATCTCTCTGATGGAATCAGAGAAGGGAAGGGGTGCAAGGTTTCGGATTGAGATACCGCTAGCTGCATAGAGATGCTTGGTCTTCTCACGCGCCTAAGGTCTGGCTTTTAGAGGTTCAAACCGAACTCAAGTCTAAGAGAAGGATCGAAGGCTGCAAGGCGGCTCTCACAAGTGCGAGAGTCACACAGAAAACATGTATGAAAGGGTTCTTCGGTTTCGAACATGATGCCTGAAAGAGACTTTCTCGGATGCATCAGGAAGTTTTTTGAGAGTTTCACTCCAATCAAGGTCTCTGTATCACCCAAGATTCGGAAGAGCTCTCTCTGTCCGCTGAGGGGCCAGTCATCAATTGATCCTGGACGAAAGTCAGAAACATGGGAAAAACCAAACTCCTCGGTTATCGAGTTGGCTAGCTCATCGCGAAGCTCGAATATTGCCAAATCCCCAAGTCGCTCAAAGAAGTACTGATGAATTGTATCATCAAGCCGTTGAGTCCATTCTTCGTATCTATGGTCAATCGATACGAGATAGGGAAAGACTTTCGAACCATCAGAGAGAAGGTGTGAGAGTACCTTGCTTCGAATCTCAATGCCCGAAACATGAACAGAATCGCCCTCCTTGCGGGTTACGAGACACGCGCGACGTAGGGTACGGCCCAAGAGAAGTGCGGCCCCTTCCTGAACAAGCTCTGAAGAAGGCAGCACGTCCTTCGGAAATCGCCCACCTCTGAGTCGAGTGACAAGGGTGCCAACATCGAGTTGGCTTTGTTGTGCAATTATAGGATTCTTAGACACTCTCATCACAACACCAGAATGATAGTCTACTCAACCTCGAACGCGTCAGCAAGAAACAGGATCCGCCTTCTGAAGTCGGGGTGGTCCAACATCAAGATGTTCTCGTCGATCTCATTCTCGAAAAGAAATTTGTTAGGATACTTTCGGAGTGTTTCTATGAAGTTTCTGATTTCTTGAGATGACAGCCGCAGGTCCCCGTCCTGATCAGCATCTCTCCAGTCAACTGTCTGGTCCGCCTGTGCTTCTATCTCAGGATGCTCTCTCTTCCTCTTCTCAATCAAGTCTTCAGCTGCACATCTGACCATCTCGCGAATAGACTCGTCGTCAACTCGCAGAGCATATATCTGTCTTAGCCGTTCGAGCTTGAGTCTCAAGTAGATCTCAGGAGCCAACAGCCGTGCCTCACCCTCATTAATGGTATTCACAGGGAACTCATCAACCAACCGTTTGAGTTCGACACCGCTTATTCCCCGGACATTGTCTGATTCCAGACTATGAAGCCACTTCATCTCCTCCACAAAGGCCGCCAGTGCTTCAACGCGCTGTCCGAGCAGTAGAAGGGCGTTGATAGTAGACTCTGTTCCAAGGGCCTCAGCCGAGTAGTGGTCCGCCATCATTTCTGCATATCGTGCAGCTTTCTTGACAAAGAGTCGAGACACCAGCATCATCACTCGAGATATCAAGAAGAATCCCAAGAGAACAGCTATTCTGATGCCAACGACTATGAAGTCGAAGGAAACGAGAAGGGCGTCCATGACTCCAAGAATCAGCCGGAGATAGATGTAGAGGTAGATCGTGTCGACAAAGACAGATGGCATACGAAGGATAATCTGCACGATTGAATCTCGATGGCGAATGTGAGCCACTTCATGTGTGATTATAGCTCTAACCTCATCAGGTGCAAGCAGGTCAAGCAGGTTACTGTGAAGTGCAACAATGGTGCCGATAAAGGGGAGACCGAAGGTGAATGCGTTCGGGAGCGGTGATTTCATCAAGAAAATCTTGTCAACTCCAGCTTCACATTCTTCAGCCGCAGACTGGGTCCATTCAACGAGTTGCTCACGGCTATAATTGGAATCCCAATCATCAGCCCTATGATACTCAGGATATATCTCAATCATATCATCCCTACGGACCATGGTGAGGGCAACCCCGTAGATCATGACCACTTGGAGGAACGCGATAGTTAGAAAGAGCGAAACTGAAACCAAGGGATTGGTACGAGAGAAGTCGAGTCCAACAATAGACGGCCTGGCCGGATCAAGGTCAATCAATGTCACAAATAGAACTTGGAGTACGTCTACAACTAGGAATATACCAAGGGATATCCACTTCTTCCGTTCAATCTTGTCGATATGAGTTTGCGACATGATATTCAGGGACCACACTGATGTCAGAGGTTATTGAATCAATCGGATGATTGAATAGTCACAACGAAAGACTACATTAGGAACGGTAGGTGGAACAGCAATATGGATGCCAAGGATATACTGAAGCGAAACCTTGCTAGGACGCTAATGGTGTGGAGTGTGGCCAGTATCATCATTGGAGTGATACTCTCATTTGTCCCAGACCTGTTCATACAGGGAATTGGTCTACAAGCCATTCTCTGGGGAATCATCGACTCAGTGATAGCTCTGGTAGGCTTTCGCAGGAAACAGGACCAGCCCATAGACAAGATAGCGAAAGTCCTTCTTGTAAATGTCATCCTAGACATTGGTTATCAACTTGTGGGACTACTACTCTTTATCTTCGTCTGGCAAGACCCTTATATCGTCGGCAACGGAGTAGGTGTCATCATTCAAGGAGCATTCTTATTCGTCCTTGATTTCTACTACTACTTGAGATTCAAGAGGTTAGGTGAAGCAGAAGGGTCGATTCAGACCGAATAGCGCGAAGTCACTGTTCTGAGTGGGAGGCCTTCATGGCCTCTCGAGCGTCGGAAGCTGCATGAACAAATACCTCATTCACAGCCTCTCCAGTCTTCGCACTGGTCCTGAAGAAACGAAAGGAAATCGTATCAGCTAGCAGCTTACCCTCCTCTTCGGTGACTGCATGAGGTTCTTCGAGGTCAATCTTGTTAGCGACGAGAGATCCCCGTAACTGGCGTCCGCCTGAAAAACAGAACCCCTTCGTAATTCCATCAAACCACTTGGGGATGGCATCGAATGACTGACGGTCGTCTGTATCGTACACCAGGATTATGTGATGAGCCCCCTGATAGAAACTGAGCCGTAATGACGCAAAACTCTGCTGTCCGCCTAGGTCAACAACTGAGAGGATTATGGTGCCATCAGGCAGGTCGATTTTAGTGGCATTCATGTCCACTCCAACAGTTGCCACGTAGCTTTCTTCGAAGCTGTCATGTAAGTGTCTTGCAATGAGTGAGGTCTTGCCCACATTCCGAGGTCCAACAACCAAGACTTTGAAGATCTGACGAAACACGAGCTTTACCTCTGGAGTGCTTGTGCATCCGATGCCCGGGAAGATTAATGAGCCTTATTGGTGCATCTGCGACTGTCCATCGAAGGCTATATTTGGATACTCAACTCACTGTGGAAAATGGCTTTGATACATGGTGATGAATCGTTATGGTTGATCTTGACAGTATCCGGAAGCGGTCGAAAACACTGGATGAGTACATTGAAGGGCACCACGGCAAGGACAAGGATATCCTTCTAGAGGGACTTCAGGAGTACTCACTGGATACGAGTGCCTTGCGAGATCTTGAGAAGATAGCCCAAGACACGATTTGTGTTGTCTTCAGTGCACCTTGGTGTGGTGATTGCAAGCGAGCCATACCCGTTCTCAAACTCATCGAGGAGAACACCGGAATGGAGGTGCGAGTCTTTGGTGAGATCAAGACAGCGCCGCTGGACCCAGAGCATCAATGGAAGATTCCACCCTCTCCACCAGAGATGGAGGAATGGGGCGTGACACACATACCGTGGATTGCGTTCTTTGACAAAGATGGAGAGAAGATAGGCACCATCGTTGAAAAGCCTCAAGTGAAAGAAACGCTTGAAGAAGAGATAGTTTACGTGCTTACTAAATGAGATTAGTTAGGAGAGAGATGTATGGAAATTCCAATGATCACATCATTCGTTGAAGGACTCAGACTGTTTTGGCAGAACAAGAGACTGAGATGGCTACTGGCCTTCTTTCTTGTCGGGATAGTATGGATGACAGTTACAGGGACGCTCGGATTGGCACTGACAGCTGGAATTGCAGATCCAGTTCTTAGGGGATTCATAGCCTTCATCTTCGCAGCCACCGGCGGAGTCATCCCCATGTTCTTCCTTTTCGCAACGATTGTCACAGCACTGCGCCAAGAGAGGTTTCTCGCGTCGGATGAGTCGTATTCTCGTTCATTTGTGATGCTCATACCGTGGCTAATTGTCAGTGGAATGACCTTCGCCATGCTTCTTTTCTTCTTCCTACCATTTTTGGAGATACTCATATTTGGGATCGCATTTGTCGGATGGATCTCATTCCAAGCCTATTTTTCGACCCGAACTAGTCTCCGATATGCGGAGAAGGTACAGGCTACAGAAATCTCTGACCTAAAAATGGGCCTGGTCTTTGCCAGCAACATATTCTGCTATTTGGCAATTGCTGGTTCATTCCTCTATACAACCATGACCAACCTTGGAGCCCTCCTCGCCAATCCATTCAGGCTCCTGCTTCTGCTGCTTGGTACTGCTCTTGCGCTGCTGTTCAGCTTCCTCAACTCAATCATCATAAAACGAAATCGTAACACATCAACCGTGTTCAATATTGCACTCCTTGGACTGTTCATCTCTCTCTACTCCGCCTATTTCATCTACAATGCTGGACAGACCGTTGCTGCCGCATTCCAGCCGGTGGATCTGATAATCTCAATCTTCTTCGTGTTCTACACCATGAGTTCGGTGGGCCAGACGCTGGCCAGTAGAGCCGAGAGGGACACACGACTCAAGATCTCAGCCCAGACGGCCGCCATGATCACGTTCTTCCTTGCATCGGGATACTACTTCACCGATATGCTCTTTCCAATCCTCTTCCCGGACCCGTCATTCGGTGCCGCAGCAGGAGATCTAGTCAAGCTCTTCATCTTTCCATTCGTAGCCCTCGTCATGGAGTTCCTCTTCTTGAGAAGGCTTAGCAAACCGGCTGAGCCCGAGGAGGAGCCAGTTGAGGGGCCTCCTGAAGAGGAAGAGATGCGACCAGCACCAACTGTTGATGAAGAGGAGCCTGTTCACGAAGAACCTGACGAGGTCGAGCCGCGCACTGAGATTGAAGGGGAGCCTGAGATTGAACCTTCAACACCTGAGGAACCAGAGGAGGAGCCCGATGAAGAAGAGCCCTACGAAGACATGGTCGAAGAGGACCAGCCCGACATGGAATCCTGATATCTTCAGACGGTCTGAGTCCCTCAGGGGGCTCAACCGAATCCTTTTATTCGGTTCAGATAGAACGAGAGAGTAGAACTAACGGCTGTTGGCCGTGTCTAGGTGACAACAAAATGGCGAAATGGGAATGTTTGGTTTGTGGCTGGGTATATGACGAGGAAAAGGGAGACCCCGACTCGGGTGTCGAGCCCGGTACGAAGTTCGAGGATATTCCAGATGACTGGGTCTGCCCCATGTGTGGCGCGAGCAAAGCTGATTTTGAGAGAATAGAGGATTGAACAAACGGGAACTGAGCTTTTTCTGATAGAGCTCAGTCCGCCCCTGCTTTTTCACAGTTATACTGAACTCACTAAGTGATTGTGCCAGTTTTCGTGATGTACTCGAACGACCGAAATCGACCACATGAAGCATGTCCATCTTTAGACAGACTCACACTGGACTCAAAATGCTTGAGAGGGGGATTGTCATCAAGCTCATATCTTCTACATCAAGAGGAGTCAACGCGATAATGACCGCAAACCCGAATCACATTCTTGGCATCATGCGTGCTGAGTTCACATCACCCGATCAAGCACAAAACAATGCCATCAGTATGAAAGACTGTCCACGAATCATCCTATCGGGTACAACCGATTGCATCTACTACGGAGTATTCGCATTGCTAGACGATATGCGCGGGTTGTTCACTTACCTCGAAGACAATCCAAACGTTCTGGGAGCAAATGCCGTAGAGTTCTCATTCATAGACAGGCCTATTCAGGAAATCGAATTGCCTGTCTGTCTGGAGAGTTCTACAAAGGAATTATCGCCCTGCGGTTCTGATTGCTCCAATTGTTCTCTGAGAGCACAATTCAATTGCCCCGGGTGTCCCGCCACCATTCACTACGGAAATCGGAGTCAGCTGCAACAATAGATAATCACTACAGTCAATTCATATTCAATCGGACAGCTCGTGTGTTTTGATAACAACACCAACGCGAACACCCAAGCATGACGGTTTGTCCGTGTTTGGCGAGTACCAAGGCCGAGGCTCCGTATCACCCAAGGACATTTCTGCCCATTCGTCGTTGGACTACGATGAATGCAGGGGATTGTTAGCTTATGCTAAGCATCTCAGACTGCAAGGACAACCAGGCAGTAACCCCCAATTCTCAGAATGCGCGTACAAAATACGCTCTGTAAAATATTATATGATATAGAGCCCAATCTGTAACTACGTGGTTGTCCATCAGTGAGATATCCTGATCACAAGAGGACCAAGAGGTATGTTGAATGAAGATCTTGCATGTCGATGATGAGGAGGGTTTTCTTGAGATATCAAGGGTGTTTCTCACAAAGGAAGATGAGAGATTCAACATCACTTCAACAACTTCTGCAAGAAACGCGCTGAATCTACTCAGGGAGGATGAATACGATATCGTGACCTCGGACTACGCCATGCCTGAGATGGATGGGCTTCAGCTACTGGAGAGCATCCGAAAAGAAACCGATATTCCATTCATTCTGTTTACGGGGAAGGGGCGAGAGGAAGTTGCGATAAGAGCACTGAATCTGGGAGCTGACCGATACATGCAGAAGAGCCATGATGTACGGACGCAGTATCAGATGCTCGCAAAGGTCATAGCTCAAGAAGTGGAACACTACAAGGCGGAGAAAGAACGCAGAGATGCCCAGCTCAGACTAGCTGAAACTGAGCGAGAGAAAGCAGTGATTCTTGACGGTGCCCCCTTCCACATACTACTTCAGGATAGAGACCACCGAGTGATATGGGCGAATCGGTCGGCAGCTGAGTCTGTAGAAGAAGCACCTGAACGATTGGTGGGGAGGAAGTGCTACGAAATCTGGGTAGGGAGGGAAATTCCTTGTGAGGGGTGCCCGGTCCGGGTGTCTTGGGACACAGGAAGACCGGAGAACGGTGAGCGGCAAACGCCTGATGGAAGATGGTGGCTGGTCACAGGTGCCCCTGTTGAAGACAATGAGGGAAACGTTGTAGGCGCAGTAGAAATCACTCTCGATATCACAAAACAGAAGCGCACCGAAAGACGACGAGAACTCCTTCATTCACTCCTCAGTCATGATGTCGGTAACAGAATACAGATAGTTCAGGCGGCGCTTGACCTACTAAAGAATACAGATCTCACAGAATATCAGGCCAGTATTGTGGACAAAGCAATGGCTGGCGTGAAACGTCAAGCAGACATCATAAAGCGAGTCCGTATGCTTAGGGACCTCGAAAAGGATGAGGAACCAACACAAATTGACCTTGCACAAGTTATTCGGTCTGTTATTGCCGACAACAATTTCGAGCAATCAGGAACAGGAATGGAAATCGTTGCTGAGCTTCCAGGCGCCGGGCTCATGGTGCAGGGAGGACAGCTCTTGAGACCCCTATTTAGTAATCTGATAGAGAATTCCCTTGAGCATTCCGAGGGTAGTATTGTCAGAGTCACTGCTCATGCCACTGACACCGACCTCACGATTAGCGTTGAAGACAATGGAAAGGGCATCGCGGGAGAAGTCAGGGAGGAGATACTCAACGCTGACTTTGATGATGAGAAACGAGTCTCTTCTGGACTGGGACTGTACCTGGTAAAGGAAATCGCGGCAACCTATGGGGGCAATATCGATATTGGAGAATCAGAACTGGGGGGGACACGTGTAGATATCCAACTGCGAAAATCGCCCACCTAGCTAGCACCCATGGCTCTTGGCATCCCACATCTCACATTATCCATCGTCATAGCTCTGAGCTTCATCGCACCGCTGGTCCTCACCCATCTAGTAACCAAACAATATCTTGAGGCACAACTTGCAGACGGGCTGAGGACAGCTGGCTAGACTCCCGATTGCTGCGGTAAGGTCATGAGGCTGCGCATACACTGGATAGCACAATCTCTCTGAGTCATTCAGATGTAGCCAAATCAGGTTGATACAGAGTTCCTTCATTAATCCGTGAACCGACAGAAACAAGCTAGATGTCTCGAACAATTCGCTCCAATGAACAAGCGTGGAAGGAACCATTTGGATAAATTGGTGATTCCGTGAAGGAGGCGACCCCAGTTCATGTCCAAGTATCGAAGTCGTATGGGATGCCTTTCGATTTCATCATCTGCATGAAAGCTGTGACTGCCTTAGAGTTGCTACCATATACTTCTTTCATCAGGGCAAGAAGCACACGGTCCTTATGCTCTTCCTTCACAACAACCCAATACTCATAGTCGGAGTCTCCAAAGAACTCTTCAGGCTCCTTTCCAATGTCCTGACCGGACATCACTAGGTCGCCTTGATCATTGATTTCGGCATCAATGAAGACTGATGTTTCGCCTCGGTACTCGAAGATTTTCACCCGCAGACCAGAATCATCCAAGAAGCACACCTCGTCAGATTGAATATCTGAGTATTTCTCTCAGCAGGATGAATGATATAGAGATTGCTCTCCCCGTTCCAGACTGTTTTGTCAAGATGTGGCGGATCAGAAAAGGACTTGAGTTTCTCTAGGCTTCTGAGAGGCTTTTCGTACCATGATATCTAGGTGCATAGACTCTGGCAGAAGGGGAGAGGATCCACGAGTCTCTCAGTACACAGATGCTCACAGCATCTCAGAGTCTGCTACCTCTTCATCGCAAGGAGAGATTCCGTGCAGTCGAGAATGATATCTCTGACAGCTTCGATGCGCTCGTTGAACAGCTCTAGTACTTCCTCGTGGGAGACCGAATCCTGCATACCCGCACCGTAGTTGGTAACCAAGCAGATTGTCGCGTAATCCATGCCTAACTCCCGTGCAAGAAAGACCTCTGGGGCAGAAGTCATTCCCAAGAGATGCCCCCCTAGTATCCTTGCCATTTTCACTTCCGCCGCTGTTTCAAACCGAGGCCCATTGTTGCAGACGTACGTACCCTCCGAATGGTAGGTGATGTTATCACGTGCAGCAAGTGCAGCAAGAAGTGCCCGTCTGACCTCCCCCTCGTAGGGATAACTGACATCAGTATGCCTTACTGCCTTGAACTGAGCCGGTATCTTCTCATCGGAGTCCCCAACGAAAAAGGTTGACACCCTACCAACAGTCGAGTCTATGAGCTGGTCGGGCACAACAATGTCACCTGGTTTCATCTCGGTATGACAACTACCCACGGCATTCGTCGCCACAATGTGCATGATGTCAAGCTCACGAAGAGCATAGATGTTCGCCCGATAGTTCACGAGATGTGGAGGTACCGAGTGCCCCTTACCATGACGGGGTAAGAAGTAGGCAGTCTCATCGTTCACCTGAAACTCGGTGATAGGGCTGCTCTCTCCATAGGGAGTGCTTCTCCGCCCGGTGTTTCCTTCAAAGAAACGATAGAACCCGGATCCTCCAATTATTGCAACTCGCATACGCAGTCAATTATAGTCTAACATAAAAAACTAGAGCATTGTCACAACAAAGCAGACTATTGTGCACTATCTAGGAGTCGTGTAGACCCAGTGTATCAAGAATGAATGCATAGTTGAATGCGTAGTCTTTCATATAGTCGTAGCGGCCACTTGAACTGAAGTGCCCGGTCTCCATCTTTGTCTTGAGCAGCAGGGGATTCTGGTCGGTCTTCATGCGACGGAGTCTTGCAGTCAATTTTGCGGGCTCCCAGTACTGAACTCGTGGGTCATTGTAACCTGCTGTAATCAGTAAAGGTGGATAGTCCTTCCTTTCCACGTTGTCATAGGGGGAATACTCCATCATCCACTCGAACTGCTCCTCGATGCGTGGATCGCCCCATTCCTCGTACTCGAAAGTAGTAAGCGGGATTGTATCATCAAGCATGGTGTTTATCACGTCCACAAAGGGCACCGAAGCCACCACGCAACCGAAGAGATCCGGCCGAAGGTTGACGACTGCTCCCATGAGGAGACCTCCGGCACTTCCGCCCCAGGCACAGAGCCTATCGCTGCATGTATAGCCTTCAGAGATAAGGTACTCCGCGCATGCAATGAAGTCGGTGAAAGTGTTCATCTTGTTTCGGAGCTTGCCCTCATGGTACCATCTCTTTCCGAACTCGCCACCCCCTCGGATGTGAGCGATGGCGAAGATCATTCCTCGCTCTAACAGACTCAGTCGCTTATGGTCGAAACCAGGATCCGTGGGATAGCCATAGGAGCCGTAACCGTACAGGAGCAATGGAGAACCACCGTCTGACCTGATGTCATTACGATAAGCCAAGGAGATGGTATTCGCGTGCCATCAGGAGCAATGGCATGCTCCTTCTTGGTGGTATATTTCGAAGGATCAAAGCCCTTTATCTCGTCCCTCTTTTTCAGTTGCAGTTCTCGTGCAGCCATGTTGTAGTCATAGGACGTCCGGGGCGTGATGGGTGAGCTGAAATAGAACCTAAGATTTTCCGTGTTGTATTCAGGGTTTCCGAAGTAGAACACTTGAGAGAACCGTCCGAGGGTGAAACTGATGCTGTAGATATCCTCAGGAAGTTCAATATCGTGTTCCTCTCCAGACGACAAATCGTGTACCGTCATTGTGCCAAGTCCCTCGCTTCGCGATAAGACTACAAGATGGCCACGAAAGACAACAAGCTGGGGTCTTCTCGTTTCGAATCTTCTCTCAGTGACAGGTCGCCAAGCGTCTTCCTTCAAATGATCGATAGGGGTCCGCAACAATCGGAAAGTCGTAGATGTATTGTGGTCTGTAAGGAAATAGAAAAGTCCATCATGATGTTCCACGAGAAACTCCGAGCCAATATCTCTTGAGAACAACATAGAAAGCGCGGGCTCCTCTTCCTCCAGATCCAGATACCTGACCTCTACGGTCTCTGACGCACTGTTCACCGAGTAGACGAAGAGATATCTTCCATCTGCTGATCTTTTCATCTGGACGACGAAATGCGTGTCATCCTCCTTGAAGATGCGTTTGTCCTCACCTTGTTCGGTCCTGAGTATGTGACAGGAAACTGTGTAGTCCCTGTGTATATCATCGAGCTCGGTATAGAAAAGCGCAGAATCGTCCCCGGTCCATTCAAGTCGGGCACCTATATTCTCCACTCGATCAACAATCTCCCCCGTCAGTAGGGAAACAACATGAGCCTCATAGGTTTCGCCGCCTGAGAAGTCTGCCGTGTATGCCAGAAGTGTATGGTCGTTGCTGATTCTCAGAGAACCAATGTTGAAGTACTTTCGATCCTCTGCGAGGGCATTCTCGTCCAGGATGACTTCCTCTTGGGCCTCAAGAGAGCCCCTCTTCCTGCAGTGTATCCTGTAATTCTTTCCTTTCACCTGCCTGTAGTAATAGTAGTAGTCGCCATATCTGATGGGGGCACTCTCGTCGTCCTCTCTTATGCGTGACTTCATCTCTCCAAAAAGCTGCTCTTGGAGCTTCTCTGTATCTCTCACCATCTGAACTGTGTACTCATTCTCCGCTTGGAGATACTCGAGAACGTCCTCCGAGTGTTTGTTTCTGAGCCAAAAGTAGTCGTCCTTAAGCACTATGCCGTGAATCTCAGTTTCACGCGGCTCCTTCTTTGCGACGGGAGGTTGAGGCATGACTCTTCACTATTCTATGCATCAGATAAGCTTTTTCAGATACCTACCCTGATTCGCCGAGACCGCTGAGCATCTCGACCACATCCTCACGCATGGCAGTCATGTAGAGAGTAGTGCCTTCTACTGGATCAGCAATGTCTATGTTGTAGTAGTTGTAGGGGCCATCATCGTGACTCAGTCTTGAGGTCAGATATTGCGCAGGGTCAAGCCCTCGAAGATTAACTAGCGGAATCTCCGCCTCGATGATGCCTCCCCTTACCTCGAGCAGGCGCTCTGAAGTCAGGAAGTACTTGGTCATTTTCCTTCTTATCATCTGACCGAAGTAGTAAAGAATCATAACGCCGATACCTACAAGAACAGCTGTCCCAACCTGTTCTCCCAAGAATAGAACAATAGGATAGGCGAAAAAGACGGAGGCCAATGGAAGGCAAATACCACAGAAGATGAGGTTGAACTCGACCCCCGCCTTTTGGCTCCATTTAACCGCTTCATTCTCATTCAGACCTTTCTCGGGAGGATCGAACTCTCTCCATTTGTTCGTAGACATAGCAGAACCTTCATGCTTATGGAACAACTCGCCATATGAGTATTCTCTCGGCCGTCAGTCCAATACCAATTGCTATGCAGATTGGTCTTAGACTCAAGCCGCGTGGTATCTCATCTGCTCAGAATCTGCCCCATTACTACCAAGTCGTGATACTTGCCATCTTCCCCAAAGAATGCATCTCGTTTCACACCCTCTCTCACGAAGCCGAGCTTGTCATAGAGATGGACTGCAACTTCGTTCTCTGCAACTACCTCTAGTGAGAGCCGGTGAATATCGGCTTCTTTGGCCCTCCTGATACATATCTCTGTCATGGCTGTACCCAAACCAACTCCCTGAAAATCCTGATGTATCTGGATACCTATGTCTGCGCACCCCTTCAGACGGGCGAAACCATGAATAAAGAATGCGGAGTGTCCCACTACTCGGTCACCTGTAGTAGCAACGATTGCAAAGACTTGTTCTTCCTGAGAGAGCCATCTGTCAATGCGTTCGCGAGTGATGGGTGCCATGGTCCACCGCCGGGCATCGTCAGACATTGACGAATACATACCAAACAGAGCCTCCGCGTCTTCCCGTCTTCGTTGCCGGACTGTGACTGTTCTTCCATCATCCAAGATGATTTTCTTTGGCCGCATGAATCAGCCAATATCATCTCAGGCACATAACGCTATGGCCAAGATAACTTGACCTTAAGAAATTCCAGATCACAAGGCAAGAAAGCCGTCAGCCTGAGAAGCTACACTGAGGGAAATCGACAATGAACACCTGTTGCTCGAAACAGACAGCCCCGTTCTTGGGGCTGAGAAAGGGCAACGAGATGAGTTGAAGACTGTCTGCTAGACCCTCCGAACAGAAACAACAAACAAGACTTTTATGAAGCTGCTCAGCCCTCAGGCCATACTTGGTGCAAACTATGAGTGACGATATCCGCGAAGGAATGAAGAAAGCTCTGAACGCTCTACTCACACATGCAAAAGGAGCCAGTTACTGCATGTTCGTAGTAAGACCCGGGTGGGCAAATTTCCGCTATAGGAGAAGCAAGGACAATCTGCGTGTGCAGGTCGCAGGAAATATGTACATAAAACCAGTGAAGCTGAATGACTCAGATGTCAAGCTTCTTGAGGGGATGGGAATAGTTCCTGAAGAGGGCTCGAATGATATCTTTGCAAAGAACTTTGACGAGAAGCCACGAGACCTTGACAAGATAGTAGACACCGTTCTCAAGATATTCAACGAGGCATATCACAAGAAGGATGGCCAAAGTGCATACATCGAACTTGACCTCGGAAAGGGCGATAATGAAGAGATACGAGAGGACATTGCCCAGCATTTCGACAAGAGGGATGGAAAGCAGTTCAAATTCAGCTGGAAAAGAGATGCATAGAACTGCGAAGGACAACGCTCTGTATATTCACAACACACGTCCCAACTGATGACCTAGGACAGCTGTTGCAGTCCAGGTGAACTTCCGAAAGCTCGGTACGGTTCATACAATACGGTTCAGAACTGGATTATGTTGTAAGACTCTTCCCTGCATTTCACTAGCATAAGAGGTGTGATTCTGCAGACAATTGGATGGGCGGGTTCTGTAGTCTAATCAGCAGATAGCATCACCGCCAAGGGTCGGCCGATAGAGATCGCGAATTGGTTTAGAGCGAGCACTGGTTCAACTTAATCCGTCTAGAATTGATGATTTCACTTTTCCTTCAGTCCGTCATGGCAGTATTGCTGACGGACAATCCTTGAATTTCGGTGTACACACCTGAAATACTATTAGTTCGGCGTTACTATATCCGATGATTTGCATGCGGTCAAAGAAGGTACGTATTCACAGGATCGTTTCCTGGCTCTTGTCAATTGTTTCAATAATCACAATCGGTACGGGTTATGCATTAGCACGAGGTCTCCATCCTGATGTTTACACACTCTCTTTTCTGCATAGAGCCAGCAAGATCCTCTTCATTGGTGTCTTTGGGATTCATGTGACCATATCGAGCTTCTATTTTGGAATCAGCTGGAGCAAGTCTTTTAGACTCATTATGGAAGGTCACAGCAGGTCATTACTCTCTGCCAGACTGCTCCAGAGAATCTCCGGCTGGCTGATTGTTATCTTTACCTTAATCATGATTGTTTCTGGATTACACGGGTATGAATCACTATCTCCATTGGTAGGAACAGTGGTCCCATTTGAACTGCACAGAATCTATGATCTCTTCCTCGCAATAACCGTGATTGTTCATGTTGGCATTGGCTTCCACTTCGTCTTCATCCGTAGGCGAATAACGTCAAGAGTCCCTCGACTGGTTGTTGCCGCCATAAGCATAGGGCTCATTCTTCTTGTTGCGCACATCAATCTCCCGCTTCTACCGAATGGTGAACAAGACATTGATGAAACACAGATGGCATTAGTTACCATCGATGGTCAGAGTTACGAGTTCAACCCCACTGAGGTGAACACACTTCGGCCCGACATATTTCAGTCAGGTCACTTCTCGATGTTCGATGTGCTTGTTCATGTGGCGGAGAGGAGTAACATCACTCTTGAGTACAACTACAATGCCTCGATGAACACTCACACTATTACCTCGTTGAATGGAATCGATAACTGGTGGTACCGAGCTCATTACTCAGGTGGTTGGCCTGAAAACAATGTCTTCCGGATGGATCTGTATCCATGGCGTAATGGAACTACCCTGGAGTTCTATAGAGCCTCTCGTGACTTCATTAACCGAGTACATGAAACCTTTGTGGAGGAAATCGTGAGATTCAACTCGAATAATGGCTCTGTTGTGATAGATGAAGTCATTATTCAGACTATGAGTGGAACGCTTGTTTTCGAAAATGTAAGTGTAAGTGCCCACAATCTGCGAGATGATACTTTTCAGATGGGCACCATAACAGCAATAGACGTGATGCTCTCGTTACACGACCAGGGCGAAATCATAGTTGAGCTGCAATGGTATGATTCGATTGGAACCGCTGAAATAGTTAGAAGCTTTTGGGTTGAACGCATAAATGAACATCGCGCCTCTGGGACTTGCGGCTTCGTATACGAGTCTGGTTCTTACGAGTTCTACGGATTCCAAGGAAATCACATTCATCTCCCCTCTGACTCAAGAGTTGTCTTTGCCCCAGAATACATGAGATGGTTCTGGATATGCCTCTGATAATGGAATGGTGTATCGATTTGCTAAGACCTGTTTCGAGTCGAAAGCAACAAGCCCATTCAGAGAAAAGACCACAGCCAGACTCAAGAGATAAATGGACATGATTCTGTACACGGATAGTAAGGAGATTGCCTTGACCGATTTGAAGACCAAGATCAGTAAAGTCACCGTTCTTCTCGATGGTGCCCTCGTCACGAGAACAGGGAGCAAGCAGCTAGAGACTGGGTCGCGCAAGATCTGGATTCGGGGTGTAACTATCGATGCGTCTCGCGAGAGTTTCAGGGTCACTGGGAAGGGGCCGGCTACTATCACCAACTACGATGTCGTTAAACAGACTAGACTTGTCACGAGTGTCGATGATGTAGCAGAGGACAGGAAGAGTCTGCGTGAACTTGAGAAAAAGCTACAAGGGCTAGATGATGCCATCGATACCAATCAAGGTCGCATGAACGGAGTAAACGGGGTCTTGGATGACTTCTCAGAAACATTTGGGAGAACCTTCGCAGGGGGAGAGGTCGCAGTGGATAGACTCGCTGAGATGGACAGTGCCTCAATATCAATGATAAAAGAGATTAAAGAAAGACTGGCGGCCCTGTCGAAAGAGAGAAAGGATGTTGTCGATCAAATCGAAGTCTTAAGACACCAAATAGCAGAGAAAACGGGGACTCGACTCACAAAGGAAACCTTCGACATTCAAGTTAGTCTCGAAGTACAGAAGACTTCAGAGATCCTTCTCAATGTGGACTACCAGTGCTCTTCTGCATCTTGGAGACCGCAGTACGATATCAACCTGGAGAAGAATTCTGCTAAGATGCGTCGGATTGCTCTTGTGAATAACCATACTGAGGAGAATTGGAAAGAAGTAGAGATGGTGGTCTCAAGCGCACAGGCTAGACCTGTAGAGGCCATCGAGGGAAGACCACTGATTCTCAGGGAATTCGTTCCGAGGCCAGCGATGGCCAGGACAGGGGGAGGACAAAGATTCATGGCCAAAGAGGCGGCCCCTCGAAGCGCGAAGCTTGCAGCTGCACCGCCACCTCCACCCGTCCCTGAAATGGAGATTGATGAAGCGGAGTTTGAAGAAGCTGAGGGGGGTATAGCTAGATACGAGATCCCATCGCTTGTCACGATTGAGTCAGGGCAGAGGAGGCCAGTGGACCTTATCTCAGAAGACCTGGAGTCGAAAACTCTACATTATTGGTATCCTGACGGAATGGCTGATGTCGTAGCTGAAAACGAGGTGACCAATGGTGACAGTGTTCTCATGGCCGGCAAAGCGAAGATCTATGCAGAGGGCGAGTACGTGGGTGAAACAATGATTCATTTCACATCTCCGCGGGAGAAGAGGACGATTGGTACTCGCATTGCCCATGATGTCAAGGCCAAGAAGAAACTGGTGGACAAAACTATCTACAAAACAGGTCTGACAAGGGGAAAGCTGAGGAGAGGATACAAGTATAGACTGACCATTGAGAATCTGTCAAAGAGTCCCATTCAGATAGAGGTCATTGACAGAATCCCCCACAGCAACGAGCCAGAACTACAGGTAAAATCAGACATAGAGAAGCTCGCACCAGACAAGCAGGGGTTAGGCGTCATCACATGGAACCTAGAAATCCCAAGCAAGGACAAGCACACAATCGAATACGGGTACGAGGTTGAATGGAAACGAGGCAAAGCGGTCTACCCACCACTACCGTAGGATGTGAAATAGATGAGTACAGATATTGATGCACCGATTCAAAGAGTAACAGTCTTCGTCGACGGAGCCAGAATTACAAGAAAGGGTACTGCAAAGGTGGCGTCTGGAGAGCAGCATATCCTACTGAGCGGTATCACACGTCATGCTCAAGAAGACAGCTTTCGTGTAAAAGGTAGGGGCAAAGCAAGCATAAGAGGGATAGACATCAGGACAAAGAAGGAAATCTTCGAGGCCGAGGGGGATCTGGAGAAGCTGAGAAAGAAGCTTGAGAATCTCCAAGATGAGAGATTAGATTTCAGCGAGCAGATCTCTATCCAGGAGCGTAAAGTCGAGCGCCTACGAATGGTCGTGGATAGCTTCTCTGCAGAGTTTGGAAATCGTTATGCTTTCGGAGACAGTGAGATTGGTGCAATGTCGGCATTGGACGAGAAGACCACAGCCATGATAATTGAAGCACAGACGAAGATACGCGAACTAAGAACGAATCTAGAGGTGGTGGACGCCAAGATTGCGGAAGTCAGAGCATCACTATCGAGAATCGAGGGCGAGCGAAGAGTTGAATCTACGAAAGAGATCACTGTAGACCTGGATGTGAAGGAGGAGTGCGAGATCGCTCTAGAGGTGACTTATCAGATAGGACAAGCTCGATGGCTCCCTCAATATGACATTGATCTGATGGACGATAAGAGTGTAATGAAAAGGATGGCAATAGTTTGGAACTATAGCTCAGAGGATTGGGAAGATGTAGAATTCACAGTGTCGACAGCCTCGGCCAAGCCAGTCACTAAAGTCAAACCGAGTCCATATTACATCAGTACTACACATCCACAGAGGGTATATGAGGAGAGAAGAAGGGTAGAGCGCGATCTCGGCGACCTGAGACTTCCTTCTGGAGGGGCAGCTGACGGAACAGCTTTCGACGAGATGATCGGTCGTCTTGAAGAGATGACTACTGCCACAGCACGGGCTGCAGAAACTGCGGGTGGAGGCATGGTATTCGATGTTCAAGGTGCTGTGACAATACCGGCAGACACGGACCAACATCCGATAACACTGCTTCAAGAGGAGTTCGACAGCCAAGAGGTCTACTACTGGAATGCTTATGCAATGGACTCTTTCATTGCTCAGAATCGAATCACCAACGGCGACTCGTTAATCCTTCCAGGAAAAGTGAAGGTCTATTCCAACGGGAACTTCCTGAGCGAGACCGCCACGACGACAATAGCCCCGAGGGAGGAGTTCTATCTAGGCGCAAGAGACGCATACGATATGAAAGCTGAGAAGAAGATGCTCCAGAAAGAAACGGAGAAGGCAGGCCTCACAAGAGGAAAGAAGCGCCGTGAATACAAGTATGGGATGGAGATACAGAGTTTCGCCAAAAGAGATGTCACAATGCGTGTCATCGACAGGATTCCACACAGTGACTCGGAGAAAATCTCCGTGGAACTGGAAGATGTCACTCATGAGTACAAGACTATGGAACTCGGCGTTATCGAGTGGGAACTCGATATCAAGCCAGATGAGGAAATCAGAATCGAATACACCTACTCTGTGGAGTGGGAGAAGGAGATCGAAATCAGACCACCTCTCCCCTGATCTTCTAGTAGTCGGCCATCATGCTGATGAGTACAGCCATCCGTTTGGTTGCATTGGCGAAATTATCAACAAGAATGGTTTCATTTGGAGAATGGGCTCTGGACTCGAAATCGCCACAGCCAATTGATACCATAGGGACCAGCCCGTCAAAGAGATAGAGAGGACCTGAACCTGGACTTGTTGGTTGGATTACGAGCTTGTGCCCATAGACAGCCTCATTCGCCCGAGAAACAACCTCCACAAACGGATGATCAACTGGAGTCTTGGCAGCTGGATAGCCATCATGCCATGCTATCTTGACATCGCTAAAGTCAAGATTATCGAGATGAGCCCTCAGACCCTTCAGAACGACATCAGGCTTCATTCCCTCAACGAGTCTGAAGTCGAGCTTGGCGGTGGCCTTGGCAGGTAGTACAGTCTTCGAGCCCTCACCTTGGTAGCCGGTGTCAACCCCGCAGATGTTGCAGGTTGGTCCATTGTAGTATACCTCCTTGAGTGCGTCCCCCTCCAAATTCAAAATGAAGGAGTCTATCCCATAGTGCTTCTTGACATCCTCTTCCCGCATCTCAATCAGAGAAAGAGCCTGTTGCTCTGCATCGGTCAGAGGCTTGATGTCATCATAGAATCCGTCAATCATGATGTGTTCATCTGCTCCCTTTAGAGAGGACAATGCCCAGACGAGCCGATATGCTGCTGATGGAAGAACGCATCCCAAGGATGAGTGTGCATCGTGTGAAAGAGCCTCGACCTCGAGCTGAACGTAGAGAATACCTTTGAGACCCAACCAGGCCTCCTGTCGTCCATCGATGCCCGAACCACCGAACTCCCAGATTCCGCCGTCGGCCTTCAGCCATTCCCGATTACCCTCCACGAACTCATGCAGATGGGGACTGCTGACCTCCTCCTCGCCCTCAACGACGAACTTGATGTTGACAGGAATCTCTGTGTCAGTTTCCTGGAATGCCTTGATTGCCCAAATCCGAGTCACTAGGTCACCCTTGTTATCAGCGACTCCTCGGCCATAGATGCGGTCATCCCGGATAGACATCTCGAAGGGAGGCGACTCCCACAAATCAAAAGGCTCTGCCGGCTGAACGTCGTAGTGGTCGTAACAGAGCAGCGTCCGTTCCGCGCCCACATCTATTTCTCCAGTCACAACAGGACAGCCCGACGTTTCGTGTATCTCAGTTTCGAGACCTGCCTCACGGAGCATCTCCGCAACAATCTGAGCAGTCGATTCCATGTGTTCCCCTTTTGCAGCCACCGAGGGCAGCTTGATCAAACGGCTGAGATCGCGCAAGGAGGAATCAAGATGAGCGTCTATGAAGGTAAGAACATCTTCGGTCATGACTCTTCATCACAAGCCCATTACTGCACTACCTGAAATAGGCACCGATTCTGAAATCGAACACCCATTGGCTGCAGATAGAAGGTGATATCACAAGACGATGTATTGCACAAGAATTATAGCAAAGCAAAAATGTAGCTATCACAACCAAAACAGGTGTGACAATCAATGACTGTACGTGTGGCTATCAACGGATTTGGACGAATCGGCCGGGGCTTTCTCCGTGCCGCATTCGATATGAAGGAGTTCGAAGTTGTATCTTTGAACGACCTCACAGACGAAAAGACTCTAGCGCATCTCTTCAAGTATGACACCGTCATGGGACCCTTTGAAGGAGAAGTATCCCATGAGAAGGGGAACATCATCGTCAACGGAAAGAAGTTCAAGGTTCTGTCAGAAAGAGATCCGGCAAATCTTCCCTGGAAAGAACTGAATATCGACATTGTGGTTGAGTCAACTGGATTCTTCAGGAAATTAGAGGACGCCAAGAAGCACCTTGATGCAGGGGCGAAGAAGGTTCTTTTGAGTGCCCCAGGTAAGGGCGAGATGTTTACAGTTGTTCTCGGTGTGAATGACGAAGAATATGATAGCAGCAAGCATCATATCATATCGAACGCATCTTGTACCACAAACTGCTTGGCTCCGTTAGTGAAGGTAGTTGACCAAGCATTTGGAATAGAAAGCGGGCTGATGACAACAATCCATGCAGTCACAAATGACCAGGTTATGCTTGATGGGCCCCACAAGGATCTCAGAAGAGCACGAGCTGCATGCTGGAATATCATCCCGACGACAACGGGCGCAGCAAAGGCAATTGGACTCGTCTATCCTAAAGCAGATGGGAAGCTTGATGGCATGGCCATGCGTGTTCCAGTGATGGACGGTTCTATAGTTGACCTGACAGTCTTCGTGAAGAAGCAACCGTCTGTTGAATCGGTCAATGAAGCGTTCAAGAAGGCAGCCGAGAAAGGACCACTGGCACCGTATCTTCGCTATTCCGAGGAACCACTGGTTTCGTCAGACTTCATAGGAGACCCTCACTCATGCACTTTTGATGCTCTGTCAACAAACGTGAAGGGTAACATGGTGAAGTTGCTAGGATGGTACGATAACGAGGCAGGATATGCTCACAGGCTGGCCGACCTAGCAGCTATTGTTGCGAAACAGCTCTAGCTTAAGAAAGAACACAGGTCGTATCGGGGCGGAGAGACACTTTGCTGTCTTTCTCCCCGCGGCTCACCATCTCCAGAACAGAACGAGAGTGCAGGGCTCTAAACCTATTTCTAACGGTTGGTTTTTGCTCAAACGGATGACTCGATAAACTTATTTCAGAGTAATGAGTATATCAAGACATGGCGTATCGCCAGAGAAGCGAGACCAACGCGTTGTTCAACGGACTCACCTGTGCACCGTTCCTAGTCATAATTCTGCTTTTTTCATTCTGGCTTAGTTCTGACCCGTTGCTCGAACCGTTCGCTATCGTGATACTCCCACTCATCATCATATTTGGACTGATTGACATGTGGATACCGTCAAAGGTGCTTCATCGGTGGTTTTTGCAGATAGATGAAGAGGGAGTGCTCTATAACATCTTTGGGTGGAAACGATTCTTTGGATGGGATGAGATCGTCGAGCTGGAGGCAGCCAAACACCCGGCCTTTACGGGGGGATACAATGATATGCTGGTCTTAAGAACAGAAGACTCAACACTCTCTTTCCACCTCCCAGACTTTGGACTGCACAAGAGTATAGAAACCACCGAGTTCATAGAGAGTGTGATGCAGTATAGGAATGGAGTTCGCTGATAGTCGCCCGAGTATATCGGTATTTTAAGCAATCAACCAAGTATTCACCAGGTGAGGGACGACTCTTCACACAAACACTAACACTTTTGACAGAGAGAACATCAGTTCTGAACAGGAGAATCATAAATGATAGCAATCAAGGGTGGCACAATCCTCTGTCCTGTGAACGGAGAGATAGAAGATGGAATAGTCCTTATCGACAAAGGGAAGATCACTGCCATAGGAAAAGAGGTAGAGATTCCTGAAGGTGCAGAAGTCATTGATGCATCTGACAAGTATGTTGTACCCGGATTTGTTGACGCCCATACTCACCAAGGGCTCTTCGATGGCTCAATTGGTTGGGCTGGAATGGACGGCAATGAGGCCACAGAGCCTGTCACGCCAGAGATGAGAGGCATAGACAGTTTCTATCCCTTCGAACCCTCTCTCAAGGAAGTCGTCAGGGGAGGCGTGACCTGCCTCAATACCGGGCCTGGTTCCGCAAATGTGATCTCGGGAGAGGCCTTTGTGATCAAGCCAACCGGAGCATCAGTCGTGGACGAGATGGTGGTTCTCTCACCATCGGGTCTGAAGGTTGCCTTTGGGGAGAATCCAAAGCGTGTCTACGGTGAACAGAAGAAGACACCATCAACAAGGATGGGGGTAGCCGCAACGCTTAGGAAAACCCTCACAAAGGCTCAGAACTACCTGAATGAATGGACCACATTTGGAAAGAAGGTCAAGGAGGCCAAGCAGAAGGGAGAGGTTCCTCCGAAACCGCCAGAGAAGGACCTCGGGTTTGAGACCATTGCGAAAGTCCTAAAGCGCGAGATACCAATACATGCTCATGCCCACAGGGCCGATGATATAGCTACTGTGATTCGTATTGCTAAGGAGTTCAATCTCAGAGTTGTGATTATCCATTGCACTGAGGGGCACAAGATTGCAGACTTCATTGCAGAGGCAGGCGTACCGGCAGTTGTTGGACCCACGATGTATTGGGTCTCGAAGCCTGAGACCAGAGAGAGGTCGTTCAAGACCGCAGTTATCTTGCATGAGGCCGGTGTGAAAGTAGCACTTCAGACCGACTCACTGACCCCCATGATTCATTTCCAATTGCTGCCCATGTACGCAATCAAGTTTGGAATGCCGAGAGCGGAGGCCTTCAAGGCTGTAACGGTGAATCCAGCTGAGATGTTGGGCCTCGAGAACAGGGTTGGATCGTTAGAACCAGGCAAGGACGCGGATGTTGTCATCTGGTCAGGGGATCCCTTCACCTTCTATAGCAAACCTGAGAAGGTCTTCATCAACGGGGAAGAGATACCGATAGAAGAAGAATAGAAGTCACGGCAACAGCTCTGTGACGGTAGAGAGGTCTTCATCCTTACGGGCGTGCAGCTCTGCACCCAATCGAAGAAGGCTAACCGCTAGAATGAGAGCGAGCATATTGAAGACCATGTTAATCCATGAGATTGGCTGAGCTCGCCCAAAGACGAACTCGGCAGACAACCCACCGATAACCGGCCCAAGAGCAGCACCTGCATTCTGGGCGCCATTGACCAACCCCATCGCACGACCCCGTTGTCTGTCAGTTGAAAGCAGGGCGGCAAGGCCATAGGCGGCAGTGCTGGCCAACGGATAGATGGGAAGCGCGTACAGAATGGTGGCCACAAGTGGATCTTGAGCCAATGCAAATCCCATAGCGAACAGCGAGTAAGATAGATATGCGATGACCATGACTCTAACTGGCCCTTTCCTGTCAACCAATTTTCCAATATAGCCGGTGACAATAACAGCAAGGGCAGTCGCAGTTGAGTTTGCAAGCCCAACATACGCTGTCATTCCTCCGAGTTCGTCGACTATCAATATCGCCATCACATACGATATAGAGTTGATTCCGATTGCGCTGAAAGCAGCGGCCAAAACCAACCGCACCATCCCGGGTGTGGAAAGAAGTTGTTTCATGCCTATGCGGTCCTCTTTGCGTTGAGGCACGACCTCCAGGTCTTTGACGTACAGCAAACAGCCAATCGTTGCAACAATGCACAGAGTCGCTGAAAACCTGTAGAGGACGAACATACCGATGATGTCGTACAACAGACCACTCATTATTGCACCAAAGAACCAGCCTGCGGATTGGGCAACCAAGAAGAATCCAAGACGCTCACCTTTGTTTTTGATGCCTATTGTCAGATACGCTTGTCCCACAGGAAGTGCCGCGGCGGAAAAGGCAGCACCGACTAGGGCAATGATGAAGTATTGGACCACATTTGTGACAAAGGAGTACAGGGCAAAGGTCGCCGCATAACCAAGGAAACCCATGATCATGAAAGGCTTTCGACGGCCCATGTTGTCGGACAGAGAGCCCCAGATGTTGACGGCAGCCATGGTAACCAAGGCAGGAGCAGCCCAGACCAGTGTAAGCAGGAGAAAGGATGATACCCCCAGTTCGTGCTTCACAAAGAATGTGACGAACTGCCACGAAATTGCCTGTCCCATGGATTGCAGCGCATAGGTGAGATATACTGCATACACAGAACGCTGTCCGGCTGACATCGTTAGCTCTCTAGCACGGGCACAATTGACTAGATATTAATCCTATTGGTCATAGAGGCTGTTTCACCAAAGCTTTCGAAACCTCGAGCACAGGTGTGGCACTTGATGATTTTCATAACAAGCTTAAGACCGTTCGAACACATGAGATGGATAATGCGTTCGTCACAGGATATAATTGGCTCTACGGCAACGATTAAGCTATGCCAGAGCAAGAGAACATCATTCTCAAGGTCGAAAACCTCCGTGCATATTACACATCCAAGAGGGGTATTGTCAGAGCTGTAGAGGATGTGTCATTCTACATTCGAAAGGGAGAAACGGTCGGACTCTTTGGCGAATCTGGAGCAGGCAAGACCTCAGTGGCCCTTTCGATTCTTGGAATATTCGACCAGGTCTCCCGATACTATGCCTCGCTTGCCTCTGACAAGAGACACAAAGAACTCTGGGAGCTAAGAGATGACGCAAGAAAGAAAGGTCTGACATCCAAAGATATGGGCGAAACGCTCCCTGGTGTTGAGGGGCATATTTGGTTCAAGGGGGAGAACCTCATTGGAATGGATGAAAAGGAATACAGGAAGATCAGGGGATACGAGATCACCTACATTCCTCAAGGCACCAGACAGGCGATGAACCCATACACGCCAATCGATATCCAGACCGCCGAGACCCTGATTGTCCATGACGAAGATAATCTGCTCCCGGAGCGGTACATACTGCGACGTGTCCTTGAGGTTCTTGACCTCGTGGAGCTCCCCGAGGTTGACACACGCAAGAAACAGAAACCGAGCGAGTTCAGTGTTGGTGAAGATCAGCGCATCCTCATCGCTATGGCACTCATCACGAATCCAGATCTCTTAATCATGGATGAGCCAACTACAGCGGTTGATGTCGGTGTGCAGCGTCGTATCCTCGAGGCTATCGACTTGGTGAAGAAGAACCTCGACATCGGCATCCTGCTCATCAGCAACGACCAGGGCGTCATTGCCGAGATGTCAGATAGAGTTGCCGTGATGACAGGTGGTCGTATCGTGGAGTTCGGTGATGCAGAACGTGTGCTGAAGCATCCAGGGCATCCATTCACTCGGGCCTTCATCATGAGCAATCCGACCATGGAGATCATGCGTCGAATCAGGGAGAAGGGGCTTGTGCTCCGTGGAATCCCGGGTGAACCGCCGGACTTGGCTGACCCGCCGTCTGGCTGCGTCTTCCATGAGAGATGTGACTACTGTATCGACATATGCAAACAGAAGGTACCCGAGTATCGAGAGGTGGACGACGACTATTGG
>CAYYQL010000030.1:12637-32995 GCA_964473825.1 uncultured archaeon | reverse complement strand
CACGCTTTCGCGCATTGGTGAGGTTTCGTAACTGCTGCGCCCCGTGGGGCTAGGGCCCTTGTCTCAGTGCCCTTCTCCGGGCCACGACTTACATCGCCCGTTTGGGTCATAACCTAAGTGGGCAATTACCCCACTTACAAGTATGATCCAGTGCCGCCCCGTCCTGTGGCGGAGTGCCCAACATACCTAGGGCACCCATATGAGAGCAATATCATTTCCAGAACAATGCTCCTACGGTGGATTAACGCCAGTTTCCCGGCGGTGTCCACCTCCACAGGGTAGGTTAGCGACACTACTGAGCCGTTTGCGACGGACTCGGATGTGAGTCCGTAACACTTGCATGTCTTATCCCCAAGCCAATAGCAGTGTCCTCTAGCAGGATCAACTAGAGTTGATCTCGTACTTCCTGGCAAGGAAGTTAGTACAGGTTTGACGCACACTTGAATATAATGAAGTACAGGTTGACGTGGTCAGCAGGGAATGTTCTTACCCTTTTCCTGCACCCTGTCGAGCCTATCTTAGACCTGAGGGGATTCCGGCACTGTCGCACCGGTCTATCTCACGTCCGCATCTTGTGTTCGCGTCTGGAACTCAAGGTCGTCATCGCTTGGCTCTCGCCGACGGCATCTGACCTGAAACCGATTGACGCGAAGTAATCGTACCGCGGTTGTTGTGAATAAAAACCTTTCCAAGTGGCTCATAACCAACCAATTCACCATTTGGGCTAATGGGTGATATAAGAGCTGGTAGGACACCGTGTGTCCCCCGGAACGGTTTCACCGCAGCAAATATGAGTATGGTCTCTGCCCTAATGAAGGCTTGCATGGGTGAACTGACCAGAGGGGGATCGTCCAGGTGGCAAGGTGCGTAATCCGCTGAGAAACCCACAGAGTGATAAACCGTTTCGGTTTTTCCACTGAGATACTGCAAGAATGGAGTACGATACAATGACTGATTTTCATGACTACTTAGAGTCCCTGATGCGTGGGAACCACCATGAAGTGGCCAAGCTGCGTGCTGACGAGAGGGAGTCGTTTGTCTTCCCAACAGCCAAACCACAATGGGCGCCAGCGCGGCATTATGACATAGCCCACCTTAAGATTGACTGGGAGATGAATATCGAGAAAGAACGGGTTGATGCGATCTCTACACTTCGAATACGGTCTCGAAGCCCAGACCTTAGGAGACTGCGACTGCATGCTGCCGAACTGGATATCCAGTCCGTACAGGACTCGGAGGGGAGGGAGCTTGAGTGGGATATAAAGTCTGATGAACAAGAGCTGCTTGTCTATCTCGATAGCGACCTTGGGGAGGGTGAAGAGGAGGAGGTCACCTTCGTCTACGTCATCGACCATCCGCGAGCGGGGCTCTACTTCACGAATCCGTGTCCAGAGTTTCCCGATATCGAGTGCAGTGCATGGACACAGATGCAGGATGATATGGCTCGCTTCGTCGTACCGGTGTATGATAATCCCAGTCACAAGTTCCCCTTCGAGGCCATCATCACCGTGCCTGATGGTTACTTTGCCATGAGTAATGGGACGCTCAAGAGCAGAGAGAAGAATGATAATGGGACTGAAACGTTCCATTGGGTCCAAGAGTTGCCGATTCCTGCCTATCTGATGACCGTGGCCACATCGGAATATGTTGCATACAAGGAAACCCTTGATGGGCTGGAGGTCAGTTACTACGCTCACAAGAAGTGGGAAAGAGATACCGTCTACCGGTCCTTTGGAAAGACCCCCGAGATGATTCGGTTCTTCGAAAAAAGCCTGGGGGTCAAGTACCCTTGGGCGAAATATGCTCAGGTCACCGCAGCCAACTTTGTCATTGGAGGCATGGAGAATGTCAGTGCGACCACACAGACAGATGCAACACTCCACGATGAGAAAGCTCACAAGGACTTCGATTCGGACGGGTTAGTCGCCCACGAACTCGCGCACATGTGGGGCGGGGACTTGGTCACCTGCAGGACATGGTCACATGGCTGGCTCAACGAGGGTTGGGGCACTCAGATGCAGAACGAGTGGAAGCGTCACGACAAGGGATTTGACGAGTATCTCTATGAGCAGTATGGGAAGCAGAAGTCCTACTTTGAGGAAGACGTGAAGAAGTATCGCCGGCCTATCGTGCAGAATGAGTGGGAACGGGGTTCCGATGTCTTCGATAGGCACCTCTATCCCGGGGCCGCTTGGCGATACTACATGCTGAAGCACTTGGTTGGAGAAGAGCAATGGTGGGAGATTCTAGGTGAGTGGTTGACCAGGTATGCCCATCAATCAGTCTACACACACGATTTAGAGGCCCTGTTCACTGAGATGACCGGGGAGGACTACGGTTGGTTCTTTGAGCAGTGGTTGTACAAGGCAGGATACCCCCAGTGTAAAATCAAATGCTCCTATGACGATGAATTGGGACACGCAATGGTTCGGATAGAGCAGACTCAGGAACATGAAGACAATATGACGCCCGAGGTCTTCAGGTTCCCCCTGACCGTCGAGTTTGTCAGCGGTGATGGTGAACGGAATCGTTATACTGTCCAGGTCAACAAGCGGGTCAACAGCTTCTACTATCCATTATCCGTACGCCCCCGACAGACCATTGTGGATCCGGACTATGCGGTGCTCATGGACTGGAAGATTGAGAAACCTGAACAGATGTGGATTGAGCAGTTGCATCATGGTGTCAACGTGATTCAACGCATCAAGGCCGCTCAGGCTCTTGGTAAGAAGAACACGCCAAAGGCAGTGGAGGCTCTGGGAGACGCGCTAGTTGCAGAGGAGTTCTGGGGAGTTCAGTCAGAGATTGCAAAGGTGCTTGGCTCGATGAAGACAGAGTCAGCGCTTGATCAGCTTCTCAGAGGAACGGGTATTCAGAACACAAAGGCAAGAACGGCAGTATCACGTGCTCTCGGTGACTTCTACCAGAATGATCGGGCATTGGCAGCACTTGAAGGGCTACTAACGGACAAAGAGAGCTACTTCGTACCATCGTCTGCTGCAGCCTCCATTGGCAAGCTTCAGCATGAGAGGTCATTTGATATTCTCCAAGAGGGAGTTGATAACGTGAAAGAGAGCTGGCATGAGATTGTGAGACAGGGCTATCTCAACGGACTCATTGAGACTGAGAAGAGTGAGGTCATCGATGTCCTCTATACGTATATGAAAACGGGAGTGAATGACTATCTCAGACGCATTGTCCCCAAGGGATTGGCCCGAATCGGGAAACGATACAAGAAGGAGCATCCCGAGGTCAAGGACCATCTAGAGACCCTTCTCAGTGACAGGTCCTACCGCGTACAGATTGCCGCTATCTTGGCAACGAAGGAGTACGAGAACGCTACGTTGATTCCTCTATTGAGAAGGCTCGCGGAGAGTTCTGCTGATTCGTCCGTTGTACGATACTCCAGAGAGGCGATACGGAAGCTCTCATCGAAGAAGAAGAACACGGAAATCGAGTCCGTCAAGAAGAGTATCGAAGAACTGGAGAAGGAGAACCGAGACCTCAGAGACAAGGTTGGCAAGATAGAAGCAATGCTAGAGGACAAGTCAGAGTCAGGTGCATAGTAAATTGAAACCAGAAGGTGATGGAAGGGCGGGGATGTGCCCCGCCATCCTTGGGGCTTGGAGTAATCATCCAAGTTACCCTGCAGTCATCCGTTCTCTTCCATCTTGAAGGCCGAAATATAGATGCACATGGGCCAAGGAAACGCACCTGTAGTGGAAGTAACCATCGGCGTGCATCAATTTTGGCATGGTTATTCTATGACGAGGGGATATAAAGGCGAGATGAACGATTGAGATAGACGAATCATACATAGTAAACATCTTCGCCTTTTTCCCGACATGGTACTCCATAAGGGAATGAATTCATCACCACAGCACCCATTAGGATGAATGAATCATCCATCTACAATATAGACGAAGAGTATCAAGTCTAGGATAGGAATGCATCATGCAGAGCTGGCTGGCCTCCCTGATTCGGTTGGACTTGCTTTTGGAATCGGTTGCTGGTCTGATAGCCCTCGTAATCAGTCACTATGCGAACAAGGCGTATCACCTGACAGAACAGAAGCGGCTCTCGGATCTCTCGTCGGGCTTCATTGTCCTCTCTGCGGCGATGTTTAGCAGGGTGATTGGAACCATCTACTTCTTTGTATTAATTGGAGAGGGGATGGGTGGTGCCAATTTGATGATGGCGGTGATAACAATAGCCTATGGTGCGATGAAGATCATGGCCTATGTCCTGTTCGCCATCTCTACACGCGCAACGAAGTCACCGACGCTCAAGTCCAGTGTCGTGTTGATGGCCCTGCCCGTCCTTGTTGATCCCAATCTCGACTTTATTGCGATAATAGTGTTGATAGTTGTGGTGATACAGGCCCTGATGAACTACATGTCGACAAGGAGCAAGTATGCGGCATATGTGCTAATCGGATTCGCACTTCTCCTACTCAGCCATGTGGTTGCAATTCCGGCCCAGACGGAACTCAGGGGTTACACCCTGAGTCAGGTGTTCCAGTTTCTAGGCTTCATCTTCTTCTTGGTCATGCTTGTCAAGGCAGGAAAGGAATGATGAGTCCGAGGCGGCCGTATCGCTCTAAGGTGCGTATTCTAGTTGATATGATGCGCGCTATCAAGGGGGAGGGAGAGTACGGAGCAGGTCCGACGAAAATTCTGTATAGTGCAAATCTCTCCTACGACAGGCTGACCCAGTATCTGGAAGAATTGATTGAGAAAGAGTTGATCTCTGAGACCGAAGTGGAAGGCGAGTCAAGAGTATACTATCTGACTAGCAAGGGAAGGGACTTCCTCCAAGAGTTCACCAAGGTAGAGAGGTTCTCAGAAGCCTTTGGCATCGAGATATGATGTAGACAAGGTTTTAAGAGTCAGTCAGGGGAATCACTACTCACCTATGGGCCGGTAGATTAGCCCGGTAGATCGCTTGGTTCGCATCCAAGAGGCCGCGAGTTCAAATCTCGCCCGGTCCACCATCTCGTATTCTATGAAATAGTTGTTTCCACGGCGTCTGCCCTTGGAGGAAAGACTAAATCAACTCGCGTATTCTCAGGGGTATGGTTGAAGTATTGCGTAAAGAAGTCGATTATGACTTTGACGAAGCTGTGAAGAGAGTAGAGGATATCTGCTCACGGAGAGGATTCAGTGTCCTCGCGACCAAACATCTTGATCAGATCTTCAAGAAGACACTGCACTTGGAAAAGTATCCCCGCTATACTATGGTGCTCGCATGTAATCCAGCACTCGCAAAGATGGCATTGGATGTGTCCAAGGACGCAGGTACATTATTCCCCTGTAGCTTTGTGGTCTATGAGGATGAAGGAAAGACGATAGTGGCCCACACCTCAATCATGCGCGTTTCTGCTGAGACGGGACTCGCACCAAAAGATGAGATGGAACCGGTTATCAAAGAGACCGGCAAGCATATACACAAGGTCTGGGACGACATCTAGAAGCGCGTCATCTGATTAAGTGGAGATGCTGGTCACGTGCAGGACACTCTAAGGAGCCAGTGGGAAGAGAACGCTGAATTCTTCGCAGCTCTGATTGCGAACAGAGGGACTCCCCACCATCGAAAGATACTGAATCCCTGTATAGACGCGCTCTTAGGAGACCTCTCCGGAAAGAGGCTCCTTGATGCTGGCTGTGGAGAGGGATATCTCTCTAGATGCTACACAGAGCGGGGTGCAAGAGTCACAGGAGTGGATTTCTCTGAAAGACTCATACGAAACGCAGAGAGGCTCACATCGGATATGTCTGTAGACTATCGAGTTGCGAATATATGTGAGCTCTCTGATTTCCAAGAGCGGTCCTTTGATGCCGTTCTCTGTAATCTCGTCATTCTGAATGTCCCCTGTGCCCAGGAGGCAATCAGTGAGTTCTATCGTCTATTGGACCGTGGAGGCGTGCTGGTGATGTCAATCGTGCATCCTGCATTCGACTTCTATGGGCCTGGTGAGTGGGAAATGGGTAAGAAAAATCAAGAAACTGGCAGAAGGGAGGGCCTCTACTTCAAGATGGACAACTACTTCGATGAACGGACCTATGAGCGCTACTGGCGTTTGCGTGAAGGAGAGAGATTCCCGGAACCGATTACATTCTTTCATCGTACTATCTCTTCATATGTTGACTTCCTGATTAGTGCAGGATTCGAGATCACAAATCTTGAGGAGCCAGTTCCCATAGAGCAGGATCAATTTTTCGACCGTGAGCGAAGAATCCCGTTCTTCATAGTATTCAGGGCCGTCAGGGCAGATTAATCATGATTAGGAAATATGACTACTGAGAGAGGACAGACATGAGCGAGGAAACAGAACCATATGATGTCACAATAGTCTGGACCGGAGGAAAGTCCGGCGAGGCAGTAGTAGAGGGAATGCCCAAGATAAGAACCGGCAGACCCCCTGACGAAGAACAGATATACCACACACCAGAGCATCTCCTTGTGGCTGCCGCAGGCACCTGCCTTATGAACTCCTTTGTTGAGTTCACAAAGAAGATGCGCATCCAGTTTGAGGCGTTTCAGGTGGAAGCGACAGGGATCCTAGAAAAGGTGGGAAGAAGCTTCGAGATAACGAAACTGAACATGGAGACCAGGGTTGAGATTCCCTCTGGAGATTTGAAACACCGGTTCGAACGTGCTCTGGAGCTCGGAGCGAAATATTGCTATGTTGCTAATAGCCTGAAGGCAACGACCACCTATGACCACCATATCATAGTCATGGAAGACCAAGCCGAATGATTTTTGCCTGACCACTTCATGAAACGAGATGATAGAAATGAGTGATGAGAGCCATACCTACGAAGTCAAAGTGGACTGGACCCATGACAGAATTGGAAATCTGATTATTGAGGACAAGCCCACTGTTCAGATAGCCACACCACCAGAGTTTGAAGGGGGTGTCCCAGGGATCATATCTCCGGAAGACCTCTTTGTTGCATCTGCAGCCACATGCATGATGACCACCTTTGTCACATTCTCAAAGAAGATGCGATTTGAGTTCGAATCATATTCGTGCAAGGGGGTTGGAACACTGGAGAGAGTCGAGAAGGGATTCGAATTCACACATATCCTGCTGAAGTCAAAGGTCACTGTGGAATCAGAGGACCTGATTTCAAAGGCAGAGAGAGCTCTGGAACTAGCAGGTAAGTACTGTCTGGTTGCGAATAGCATGAAATGCCAAGTTGACCACGAGAATGCCGTGGAAGCAAAGTGATATCCCAAGAAACCTGAGAAGGGCAACCTATTCCTTCTCATCATCCGGAGGGAGGATGTAGATAGACCCATCATATTCGGGAAGAGAGACCTCCACAAACGAGTCAGCCGGAGGTTCTCCGAAATGGAGGGTCTCCACCCCATGCATTGCACGCAAATCGGACTTCCACGGTTCTAGCTCTGTCGCCACATAGGCCTCGGGGACGCCCTGCCGTAGCGAGATTCCGTGCTCTCTTTTGAACTTCCAGAACCCAGCATTGGTCTGAAGGAGAAGTTTGGTATGTTTACTGAGATCGGACGTCCAGTCCGTTCTTGGCACAGGATATGATTCGCGATGAATCCCGTCAGGGGCGTAGAGCTCTCGGTATATCCGGTCTGTGATGAACGGCGTGATTGGTGCCAGAGCTCTTAGTATAGTGTCTAGCACTCGATGGAGAGTATACCAGCCGGAACGTTGTTCCGCTTCGGTGAACTCCTCATCTCCGTTGAAACATCGGCCTTTCAGCATCTCAAGAATGTGGTCGGCAAAGAAGCTCCAGGTGAAACTCCTCAGCTCAATGGCGGGCTTGTGGAAGTCGAGGTACTCGCATTCAGGGAGAATGGACTCGATTGTCTTGTTAGTCGCGCTTAGTATCCATTGATCAACGGCCGTCAGCTCGATATCCCCTCTATCGCCGGGGTCAGGAAACATCGAGATGAAACGGGATACATTCCAGAGTTTTGTCATGAACTTGGCAACACCGGCCATTCTGTCTTCTGAGAACCGCACATCGCTCCCCAGACCTGCCTCAAGAACTCCGAAGAGTCGCATTGCATCGGCACCATATTTTTGGATGATGGGCGCAGGTGGTGGCGAATTGCCCTTTGACTTGCTCATCTTTTCCCCATTCTCGTCCACAACATGTCCCGATACCCAGACCTCCTTGAAGGCGGGTCTCTTTGTGAGCTGGTAGGTGCGAAGTAGTGAGTAGTAGAGCCAAGTCCGAACAATCTCCTTCCCCTGAGGTCGGATAACATTCCCAAAGGCCTTCTCAAAGAGCTCCTCATCCCTTAGGTAACCGATAATCTGAAGCCCGCTGATGGAAGAGTCCATCCACGTATCAAAGGTTCTCTCTTCCCCTCTGAACCCCTCCTCTGCGCCGCATTTCGGGCACTCCCGGAAAGGCGGATCCTCTCTCCAAGGTTGATAATATCGCAGCTCCCCAGTCTCTGGGACAACAGGCTCATTGCAGGAGTTGCAGTACCAGAGAGGAATCTCGGTCCCATAGTAGCGTCTCCTACTTATGGGCCAGTCAACCGAAACCCTATTGATCCAGTCTAGCAGAATCTGTCTGTGATAATCTGGATAGAAGGGGGTTTCCTTGGCAATCTTTGTGAGCTCATCGAGGAATTCGACCTGTTTGAGATAGTATTCGTCCATGGCAATGAATTCGATGGGCGTCTTGCTGCGCCAACATAGTGGTGCACGTTGAACGGTATGCTCTCGATCATAGAGGAGCCCCCTCTCCTCAAGGTCATGCACAATTGCCTTCTTGGCCTCCTCCACTGGCATGCCTGCATACTCTCCGGCCGCCTCCGTCATTGTGCCTTCGGGAGAGATGGCAGCGATAGGCTCAAGTGCATAGTCGCGGAATGCCATCACATCCGCCATATCACCGTAGCTACATACCATCAGAGCACCAGTGCCGAAGTCCATCTGTGCTGTGGGACTCTCGATGATCGGAACCTCTAGGTCAAACAGAGGCACTCTCGCTGTCTTGCCCGGATATCCATCATAACGTTCGTCATCAGGATGGATGAATACAGCACCACATGCACAGAGAAGCTCAGGTCGCGTTGTGGCAATCTTCAGACGCTCCATGCCTTCTACTTCGAAATAGAGGTAGTTGAGTGTGGTGGGACGCTCTTCATATTCAACCTCTGCATCTGCAATGGTAGTCCTGCATTCGAAGCACCAGTTGTTCGGACGGTAGTCGCTATAGATGAGGCCTCTGTGCCATAAGTCTATGAAAGTTGTCTGGGTCACAGCTCGGTATTCAGGGCTGTCGGTCCGATAACTCCCTTCATCGTCGTAGGTATTGAATGCAATGCCGAGACGCTTGAAACTGTCAATTACTTCGTCTTCATAGAGATCCAACTGCTCCCTGCACTTGCTCACGAATTCGGCTCGGGGAGTGGTATGCATGTCCATCCCGAACTCCTTCTCAACGCGTAGCTCCACAGGAAGACCGTTTCTATCTATACCGAGCGGAAAATTGACCTCTAGACCCTTCATTCGTCTGTATCTGGCGATGATGTCAATCTGCGTATAGTGCAGGAGTTGACCAACATGGACATGTCCCGACAGGTATGGTGGAGGTGTGTCCACAGAATAGATGGTCTTCCCGCTGTCGGGATCGAACTCATAGGTCGTTTCATCAGCCCAGGAATCCAGTACCTCCTCTTCCGCTGTGGGTTTCCATCTCTTCGATTTGATTTTCGGTGTGAATCTCTTTGGCAAAACATCCATTCTCCTTGATGTCAACAAGGGGGCGGAAGCGCTCCGCTTTCTCTCTCGACAGAGGCAGTCGTCCTAAAAGGATTATGGACAAGACAGTTTGACCATGTCCTCAAAGGGCAGTAGTCAACGTACGGGTTTTGATGACGTGTCAAGTAGGCGTCGATATTTCGAGAGAGTGGTCTATTCAAGAAAACTTCTTTAGGTGACCCAGAGATTCCTCATTATCAACATCTTATGCGAGAGGTATCCCCATGCGCGCAGTTCTGAAACTAGGAGGTTCGTTACTCTACAGCAACGATGGGAGCATACTCACGACAAAGATAGAGGCTTACGCCAAGCATATTGCAGCACTTGCGAACGAAGGGCATCAGCTCGTCGTTGTGGTTGGCGGAGGGAAATCGGCCCGCATGTTTATCACTGCGGCACGTGACCTTGGAGCTGATGAGTCACGCTGTGACTGGTTTGGGCTGAGACTGGCACGTCATAACGCTGAGTTGTTGGCCATCGCTCTCGGGGACCACGCATATCCGAAGGTGGTGGAGAGTCTTGAAGAACTTGATAGCGTGCTGTGTCTGAACAAGATTGTAGTGATGGGGGGGCTCACACCAGGCCAGTCTACAAATGCAGTGGCTGCTCTCGCTGCCGAAGTACTGAGAGCTGATGCATTCTTCAATGCAACGAACGTGGATGGCGTCTATGATAGAGATCCTTCGCAGCCAGGTGCGAAAATGCTGGATAGAGTTTCAATAGAGCAACTTGAACAGGTACTAGCTTCTGGTGGAACAAGAGCTGGTGAGTACAGGCTCTTCGACCCGGTGGCTATTCGGGTGGTGGCCAGGTCACACATAAAGACCGTGATTTTCAACGGTAATGAGCCAGATAACTTGGTGCTACTATTCAAAGGTGAGCGCCTCGGTACGGCCATATATCATAACCACATGGATGAGCAATAGGAGGACTGGAGGAATTGAACAAACTACTTGAGAGAGTCTTTGCCTCACGAGCGCAGACAAGGGTTGTCGAACACTTCCTTGACAAACCCAAGGAGTTCTTCAATCTGAGTCGTATTGCCAAGGAGACCGGCCTTGCACATTCGACCATTCACAGAGTGGTGCAGCCCTTGGTGGATATGGGTCTGGTAAAGGAGATTCGGGTCGGGCAGCAAATCAGGTTGTTCATCCTCGAGCCTGAGGAGTCAAAAAGCAAGATACTCACCGATTTCTATGAAGATATCAAACCCCATCTGATCGAGTTACCAGAAGAATAGCTACCCCAACCAGCTGGATGGAAAACATTGTCGGCCTGTAATGAATTTGCCGGCACTCTCTTCTTCTTTCTACTCCGAAGCTCATTCTGTTTCTAGTGTCTTACGAAGGAAACTGCTAAAAGTGAATCATGAAACAATCTGCACTACAGCCGAGATAGCCAAGCCCGGCCAACGGCGACGGACTCAAGATCTGTTGGCTCAGGCCTGATGAGACATCCGTTCTCGCAGGAGTTCGGGAGTTCGAATCTCCCTCTCGGCACCATCTCCAATTCTGATTAGCCCTGGTTTGAGATATTAGCAGAAAAGACTAGTATCACCGAAGAAAGAGGGCTTGAAACAGAAAGAATGGAAGACTACCTGGGATTGGTGTCTTCCGTAGATTCATCATAGTCCTTGCGGGACTGTGACGACAAGCTAGAAGAGTCAGCAGTGGTGTATGACCACAAATAGCCTATCTCCTGAAGTAAGCGTAGGCAAGGGCCTTGGTTGACACATCAGCCTTTGAAGTCTCGTTGACCTTTCGTACGATTCGCATTGGTTATCACCTTAGGGAGTAGCAGTATGCATGGGCCAGAGCCTTGGTGCTCTGGGGCTTTGCGATGTTCTTCTTCTCGGAGTCAGTCCGGTTGTTGATTGTTAGAGCCATGATATTTCACAAGAAATACTGCTCAGAATGAGTATATAATGCGAAGCCACAATGGAGGGTCACGCAATGAAGTCACAATTTGTGACTAGCCCAAGAGAGAGGATAAGAAAGGATGAACAACTAAAATGGTTGAGAAACGCTACTTCCGTAGAATGCTCATCAATTCTTCTAGCGGATAGGTATTGACCACATCATCCTTGGTGACCCAGCCGCGGCGAGCCTGAAAGATACCGTATCTCATGTTCTGAAGCTCATCGGTTCTGTGAGCGTCAGTATTGATGACAATCTTCAGACCCAAGCCTGTTGCCTTTCTCAGATTTCCAGCACTCAGGTCAAGTCGCATGGGATGGGCATTGAGCTCCATGATAACATTGTTTCTTTTCGCGACTTCGAAGACGGCATCAAGGTCAATCTCATACTCGGATCTCTTGAGGAGAAGACGTCCTGTGGGATGCCCAAGAACGTGGACATTCGGGTGTTCAAGTGCCGTACAGACTCTTTCGGTAATCTTCTCTTTGCTGTCTTTCATTCTGCTATGAATCGAGGCCGTGACTATGTCGAGAGCATCAAGAACGGCATCATCCAAGTCGAGCTCGCCATTCTCAAGTATATCAACCTCAGCACCTTTCAAGATGCGCATATTCCAATGACCAGAGGCATTCAGTGCATCAATCTCTTCAATGCGCGCCAAGACCTCATCTTCGTCCATCCCATTCGCGATTGTAAGGCTCTGGGTATGATCTGATACACAGTAGTATTCGTAGTTCAAAGCGCATGCAGCATTGAGCATCTCCTCGATGCTATTCGCGCCATCCGATTGATCAGTATGCCCATGAAGGTCTCCACGTATATCATCAAGGTCGATGACCTCCGGGAGTTGACCTGACTGAGCGGCCTCAATCTCTCCTGTATTCTCACGAAGCTCGGGCAAGATGAAATCGAGATCAAGTTTCCGGTAGAGGGCCTCCTCAATCTCCCCAGCAATGCGTTTCTCGCCCTTGAAGAGGCCGTATTCATTGAGTTTTAGCCCTTTCTTGCGGGCGATCGACCTCAGTCTGACATTATGGTCAACGTTTCCTGTGAAATATTGAAGACCAGCACCGTAGCTCTCCGAAGGAAGCAATCGAAGGTCCATCTGCAGACCACTGCTCAGACGAATAGAGGTCTTTGTAGTCCCACTCACGATTACGTCATCAACATCATCCAGACTGATGAAGGCCTCTACCGCAGACTCCCAGTCATCTGCATCAACAAGAATGTCAACATCGCCGATTGTTTCTTTTCTCCTCCGAATGGACCCTGCTATTGTGAGTTGATTAATGTCAGCATGAGAGTCCAGATGAGTGCTCATCCGTTCTGCAGCCGCTAACGCGTCAGACAGCAGCGTTCTCTTCAGCCCTGACCGGACCAGTTCGATGCCCTCCAGAATCTGGCTCACGGTCTTCTCACCCATACCTTTCAAGCCAGCTATCTCTCCAGCCCGTGCTGCCTTCTCCAGCGAGTCCAGATTAACAATCTTGAGCTCGTCGTAGAGCAATTTGATTGTCTTGGGTCCCACTCCCGGAATTGCCTCTAGTTCCCGGACATTGATGGGCACCCTCTTGTGGAGTCGATCAAGCTCATCGATGGAACCCGTTTCAAGATAAGATTTGATCTTCTCAGCAATACCTTTCCCAATTCCGGGAATCTCTGTGAGTTCTCCTCGATCTGCTATCGCCTCAATGTCTTCGCCTAGATTGCGAATGGAGCGTGCTGCTCTACTGTAAGCCCTTGCCTTATACGGCTCCGCTCCGGCAACCTCAACTAGAATGCTGATCTCAGCCAGAATTTGTGCAATGACCTTGTTCTTCATGTGTAGTCCTCCCAGCCTCTAGACCAAGGATTGATTGCTTTGACAGCGTCAACAACTGCTTCTATGTTCTCTTCTGGGGTATCAACTTGAACAACGCATCCGGGCGCAACAATCAGACGACGAAGGCCTGCCGATTGCAGGGTCTCAATGATCTCCTCCGTGACCTCCTCTGCGGTACCTGTCTTGAACCAACCTCTGTGGTCTATTCCACCAAGGACTGTCTTTCGTGTCAATTTCTTTCCCTCCTTCAAACTGGTTGCTGATGTTTGGTCTTCCCAGTTTATGCCGATAGTTCCCGGAGTCTTGGATATGGGATTGAAACGGATTTGCTCACCCTCGTCACGAGCATGGAGGTGCAAAACGACAAAGTCTGCTTTTCCACGAAGCCTTGAGAGTAGCCTCTTCTGATAAGGAAGCACAAACTCATCGTACTGGCTGTCGGTAACGGCGGATTCGGTGGAGTGTTGGGAAGCCAAGAATATGCCATTGGCTCCGGCATCAAGAGTGGCTCTACCGAAATCGGCCATGACATCGGTAATCATCTCAAGTACACCCTTCATAGTCTCCGGGTTGTTCTCTATGTAGTGGATAAACTTCTTTTCACAAAGCTTCTCTGCAACCATGGCAGGGTCAAAGACTGTTGACATGGTAGGAACAGTTTCTTGGGCGTAGTCGCGGATCAGCTTGACTGCATGAACCTGACGACCGAACTCTCCCGCATTAACATCAAGCGGCTCAAGGGTTTCCCAATCACTGGCCTTCTGCACCGCACAACTCTTACAGGTAGTAGACCCCGATGGAGAGCCATCGTATATCGCAACGCAACCCCAGTCAACCACAGGATATCTTCCATGGAAGGATATCTTCAGCAAGTCATGATCATACTTCCGATGGAAAGCAATCTCTTCTTCTGCTAGACCTTCAGGAGTTCTATCCAGCTCAGGATGGTGCTTCCAAATGGATATGGGTACTCTCTCCCCCAAATTGCCGATCAGGGTCTCTTTGATGAGCTCGAAATTAGACATAATAACTCATAGACGAGGGGATTCATAATGAGGCTTTCGAAGCGCCTGTAATTCACAATTGGAATTGTTTATGAGGTGAACGCGGAATGGTTCGGTATCTCTCGAGTGAAACAAACCCCAGAATGGAGAACGCGATATGTCTGAACTTACTGCACTGTACAGTCCGGAGAGAATGCTTGAGCTCTATGGCATCGATGAGCTCCAGAGAATGAGGCCCACACCAAATCCATTCTGGAACAGGACCAGACTCGAGATCACTTGGAGTCTCCCTGTCATGTGTGGGATCACAGAGAACCCCAGGGTTTCAGTCCAAGACATGAGGTTGGCAAAACGAGATGAGCTGGGCATGTATCATGACCCATCCTATATCGAGACCATGGAGCTCTTTGGTAATATGGGAACGGCCTTCGCGTCCCGTTTCGGACTCGACTCGGATGAGTGCCCTGTCTTTCCACAGATGGACAAATACGCAAGCTATCCCGTCGGGGCCAGTATTGACGCAGTCATGGGAGTAGCAAACGGTGATTTCGAGGACGCCATGTCATTCTATGGTGGTCTGCATCATGCAACAGAGAGCAAAGCAGCAGGCTTCTGCTATTACAACGACTGCGTGATAGCGTTGAAGAAATATCGTGAAGCATACCCGGACAGGAAAGTCTTGTATTTGGACACCGATGTACACCACGGGGATGGCACTCAGGCTGCATTCTATAGTGATCCCAATGTTCTGACAATTTCAATGCATGAACTGAGCATGGGCTTCTTTCCTGGAACCGGCAGGCCAGAGAATCTGGGTGTCGGGGATGGAAAGGGATATTCGGTCAACATACCGCTTCCGCCCTTGACCGACGACATCGAGTTCTGGAAAGCGTTTGAAGAAGTTGTTGTCCCAATCTGGCTCTCGTATACGCCCGACCTTGTGTTCTGGGATTTAGGTGGAGATGCCCACATGGAGGACCCGCTCGCCGACCTTATGCTCAATATGGATACTTATCAGCGACTCTCTAGGACCGTGCGACAGCTCGTTCACCTCAGGAATGCAAATCTTGTGTGTGTCGGTGGGGGAGGCTATAATCCTGTGGTAACAGCGAAGATATGGACAATGGTGCTAGCAGACATAGCAGATATTGCACTTCCACCCACCCTACCAGCTGAATGGATTGAGCTCTGTCGGAAACATGGACTAGAGGTCAGGAGGGGGGGTTGGACAGACAGACCGCAGAGGATGGACTGCCAGCACGAACCCAACATAAAACGCGCCGTCGATGAATCCATTGAAAAGGTCAAGGACCTGGTCTTTCCATACTTCGGACTATGATTCGTACTACTAAGACTCTCTTCTGGCTAGAATGCATCTATGACCTGTGTCATCTATGTATTGCTCCATGATCTTGAACTCATGGAAGACCTCGGGAATCTCTTTCATCGTGAAGTAGTGGTGGGGTATCCCGGCTTCCATTCCTTTATGCGGAATATATGTCCCTGATTCTATCTCTTCAAGTTCCCAGCCGCCATTCTCTGGTTTGGGACCAAGTATAGGGAAGGTGACGAAGAGTATCCCTTCGTCTCTCAGTACTCGAGCTATCTCCTTCACGGTGAGTCGGATGGCATCTGTAAGATTGTGATGTATGACCTGAATGGAAATGACAGCATCAAAGAAATCATCATCATAAGGGAACGGTTGTTCCATCCTATGGACCTTCACCCGGGGACGAAATCCACTGGCTTTCAACCAGGTTCGTGCCATATTGACAGCATGACGAGAGGAGTCAAAACCAAATGCATCGAAGCCTCGTTCTGCCAAATAGACTATGTGTCTTCCAGTACCGCACCCAACATCTAGCACTCTGTTTACATTGTGTTGCTCAAAGAGCTCGACCAAGTCCATCATGTCCGAATGAGGATCCTTGAAAACGTGCCCCTTAGCTCTGAAGATGGAGTCCCAATCGGGCACTTGTGCGGCCTCCGATCAGCTCTGCCTCAATCCAAGACTTCCTTCGCAATCTTGCTGAGCCTATTATCGCTATCGAGAATACTGCCGAGCTGGCTCTTGCCAACAGCAAGTCGGATCTTCTTTGTACGACCATAGCGCCCCTTTGAAATGACTGTAGTGTTGATTAGACCGAGCATGTCCAGCTCCGATATCAGATCAGATACACGCCTCTGTGTCAGAGTATCAAGAGACAGCGCTCTGGCCACTTCTGTGTAGGCATTGAAACATTCCCCTGTGAAGATATCTTTCTGACCCTGCTTTGCAAGAGCGTAGACAGCAAACAAGACCGCCTTGGACTGCATGGGAAGTGTTTTGATTGCTTCAGTGACACTGTCGCGTTCGAGGACCTTTTGCGCCTCTCGTACATGTTCTTGAGTGACCGTGTCATCACCACGCCGCTCGGATAATTCTCCTGCAGTACGAAGCAAGTCGAGGGCCCGGCGGGCATCACCGTGCTCCTGTGCGGCTAGAGCTCCAACAAGATTGATGACTCCCTCATCAGATATTGCATTCTCAGAGAAAGCCATCGCGACTCGCTGTTCGAGGATTCCTTTCAGCTCGACAGCATTATAGGGCGGAAAGATGACTTCTTCTTCACCGAGCGTACTCAGGACCCTGGGGTCAAGCATCTCCTTGAATTTTAGGTCGTTGCTGATGCCAATTATGCTTATTCTACTGCGTTCCAGTTCGCTATTCATGCGTGTAAGACCATAGAGGATATCATTGCCTTGGCTGATATCTCTCTTCAGAAGGCTATCGACCTCGTCCAACACAACTGTCAGGATATTGGCATCCTTATCCAGTTCTTTCTTGAGTATGTCGCGTATCTCGTCTGTAGGGAGTCCTGTGAACGGTACTTCCGACCCATCAGGCATTGTGGCATCAACCTGATCGCACAATCGTTTCAACACGCGGTAGTTGGTCCCAACAATTCGACAGTTCACATAAGCTGTGAATGGAGCTCGCACTGCACTCTGGGTAGCCTTCTGCACAAGCAGCTTCAGGACATACCTAGCCACCACCGTCTTCCCAGTACCAGTCTTACCATAGCAGAGAATGTTTGAGGGTGGTGCCCCCTTGAGTGCAGGCCCAAGAATGGACGCAATTCTGCTCATCTGTTCGTCTCTAAAAGGAAGATTGTCAGGGACAAATGTGGGACGCAGGGCGTTCCGATTCCTGAAAATTGCCTGTCCCTGAAGGAACTTATCGAATAGTTTATCCAGCGGCTTCTCCAAGGTATATCACTCCATAGGAAATGGGGGTCGGTTCCACTGCATTTCCACTGGAACCATTGGAGCGTTTGGAACACATAAGGGTACGTATTACATTTGACGGCTCTTTTACAATAGGAAGACAAAAGGCAGAGATATTCGATTGATGAGGTATCAATAGAGATAGGCAGTGAATCAGGATTGCGTCTGAGAGACCTAGAGATGATATTACAGACAATTGAACGGGTCGATGGGCTTGATGTGTCCCTAGAGTACTATCCGACCCCCGCCAATATTGTGGCAACCATCGTGTTTGCAGCAGAAATGGAACACGGAGACATCGTGGGCAGATTCGTCTGTGATTTGGGTTGTGGCGACGGGATCTTCGCCCTTGGAGCAGCTCTGCTTGGTGCCGAACGCGTTATCGGCGTAGATGTTCAATCCAAAGCCTTAAAGGTCTCTCAAAGAAACGCGAAACTACTAGGGACAGAATTCAACACTGACTGGGTCCTTGGAGATGTTTCTTCTCTTGAGATGAAACGGAACGTGGATACTGTGGTCAGCAACCCTCCCTTCGGCGTGAAGAAACGAGGTGCTGACTTGAGTTTCCTGAGAAAATCTCTGTCCATAGCAAAAACAACTTACAGTATACACTTGGCCGGTAAGAAGAACAGAGCATTCCTCCAGAAAGCTATTGAGGACCTAGGAGGAACTGTTACACAGATAGAGACCTTTGCGTTTCCGATACCTCACCTGTACGAGTTTCACAGGAAGGAAAAGCATATCGTGAACGTGGACCTGTATCGCATATGTATGAATGATGGTGAATGATTTGGCGGACGTCAAGAGCGGAGATGTTGTGGTGCCAGGGGAGCAGTTATGCGTGATTGAAGAGCTGTTTCCAAGTATGGGCACCTATGAACTGGATGGTGTAGTCTACGCAGCAACAGCAGGTAGCGTAGAGATGGACCTCAAGAAGAGAACAATCAGAGTTGTCGATAAAGAGGGACGAATGAGAATTGCGCTCCCCCAGAGAGAGGATGAGATTGTGGGGGAAGCTACGAATGTATATGACCAGAGAGCAGAGATCAGTATAATCAAGATAAATGGAGAGAACGTGCATAGTCCCTTGGTTGGCGAGATTCATATCAGCAACGTAACGCGCAGATATGTCAAGTCCATGCGCAATGTTGTCAGCCAAGGAGATGTCGTGCAAGCACATGCCTTGAATACCCACGAGATACCAGTTGAACTCAGCCTTGTCGGTAAAGAGTTCGGAGTATTATTCTCGCGATGTGTCAAATGTGGGTATCCTCTGACGTTGACGACTCGAAACAACATGATCTGTCTGCGGTGTGAGAATAGAGAAACACGCGAAGTGGCCGAGGATTATGGTGAGAAGTTTGGGCTTCAAAAGAGGCCGGAGCTTGCACCACAAAGAAAACCGTATGACAGGCGCGACCGTGGATCCAGGAGAGGTAGCCGTGACAGACGTTCTCGGAGGAGATAGGGATGGAACCAAGAATAATCGAACATAGTACATTTGAGATCAAGTTTGAGATTGTGGGAGAGGGACATTCGTTCTGCAATCTGCTCAGGAGAACCCTGTTAGAAGAGGATTCTGTCGACTTTGCGGGGTATAATATCGACCATCCACTTCTTACAAATCCAGTATTCGCATTGAGAACAGAGCGAAGGCACGCGCATACTGTTTTGAGAGATGCCCTTGAGAAGATGTTGGCAAGAACAGAAGAATTCAGGAAGAGGTTCAAACAGGCCGTATCTGATTTCGATGTTGACTAATCAGTCGGTAACCGTGATGGTGGCATTCTGTGCAGTCTTTGGTACGTCATCATACTCTTAGAGGTATAATGAATGACAAAGGCCTAGCAAAGCTAGGGGATGGGCTTGTGAATCTTTGCTACTCACTTGCCAAATCACTTGTGTTAGGAGAGGCGACGGGAGAGAAGGTACGAGACTCGGTTCTTGCAAAGGCGATTCGGGAACACAGAGTGTATGAACACATTGGGAGAAGGACAGATGCCGGAGAGGCAGCAGATGCATACGAAGCACTCATGGCATATATCTGGCTCACAGGCAGGGTGCGGCACCAAGACCTAGTCCAGATTCTGAAGGAGAAGCTGGAAATTGAACCGGGTATGAGTCGAAGGCTGGAGGCAGAATTGGCAACGCTCGCCTTCATTCATCTCTTGGATGGGGTCAACGAATATCTTCCTGAGGAGTAGAACCAACCATCTACGATGTAGTAATGCTTAATTGACTGACTCCAACTCCTCGAAGAGAAACAACGGGTCGTGCAAAGATGCAGTTCTGTGAAAAATGCGGCGCAATGATGGCACCGGTGAGAAACGAAGAGGGTGAGAGGGTTCTGAAGTGCAGGAGTTGCGGCCATACACAGAGCCTCAGTGGCGAGTTAAGAGTCACTCACAAGATAGAGAAGACCCCTAAAGACAAGATTGTGGTGGTAGAGGATGACTCGATTCCTATGCCCGTTACAAAGGCAACATGTCCCGAATGTGGAAACAATGAAGCATACTACTGGACATCACAGACCCGTCGAGCCGATGAAGGGGCTACTGAATTCTATAGATGCACCAAGTGCAAGGCGAC
>CAYYQL010000030.1:0-12537 GCA_964473825.1 uncultured archaeon | reverse complement strand
GTCGAGCCGATGAAGGGGCTACTGAATTCTATAGATGCACCAAGTGCAAGGCGACCTGGAGACGGTATGGAGGGTAGGATTACCGCTCCCTTTTACAGACAGACTTATACACACTCAAATACCCCCGACATAGTACTTCTTGATGAGATAACTCTCTCATCAAAAGATGGCAGCCGAAGTGAAACCAGTGACTGAGGAGAAGAAGAGCTTTCCACCGCGAAAACCAGCTAGACTCACAACAGTGCGAGAACTCAGCCCGGAGACAAAGGGACTAGTGAGGATACTTGGTATCGTAGTAGAGGCGAGAACTGGTGCAGCACTTGTACAAGACATCATGGATGAGGTGGGCCACGCTGTCACCATTCCTGTCACTGTTGAAGGCACCCTAGAGGTTGCTCAGAAGTATATGCTGATTGGAGAAGTCGCAGAGAAGACCACTTCGAAAGGAAAGGAGAAGCAATTGGTAGCAAGTATTGCTCACAACGTGGACGAGCTTGACATAAAAGAGTTTAAGCAGACACTTGACCTAGAGAAGAAGGTACTAGACTATCTCCGGAGATAATTGGAGGCGGCTAGATGTTTCATGCAACGCTAGATAGTAGCAAAACTTGGAAGCAAATTGTGGATGCGCTGGCAACCCTGCTCACCGAGGTTAACTTCGTGGTCAACAAAACAGGAATCACTCTGACACAGCTAGATTCATCCAAGGTGGCCATGATTGATCTGACTCTTCCTGCAGGTGTTTTTCAGGAGTTTACCTGTGATGAAGAGATGCAGATTTGTCTTGGTGTGGACGAACTGGCCAAGATCAGTAGAAGAATGGCCGCAGATGATAGACTTGAATTCGATGTCGGTGATGACAAGAGATTCGAGATAAAGATGATAGGTCAGGCAGAGCGAGTGTTCAGACTGCAGATGCTTACTCCCCCGGATAACCAAGCCAAGAGGCCTGATCTGAAATTCATGGCCAAACTGGAGATGAATTCCGATGCCCTCAAGCAGGCTGTAAAAGACATCGGTGTGATATCCAACCATATCAAAGTTACAGCAGATAAGAAGTCAGTAATCTTTGCGGGAGAGGGTGACACCGGAGAAGCAGAGGTTCAGCTAACAACGGGAGAAGACTCTGTGATTTATGACTTGGAGAGCAAGGAAAAGACTACGGCCATGTATGCCCTGAATTACCTCTCAGAGATTGTCAAAGCAGTTGCTGCGGACACGGTGATAATCCAGTTCAGCAATGACAAACCGATGAGAATGGACTTTGGAATTGCTGAGGCGGGTAGTATCAGCTTTGTGTTGGCACCCCGGATTGAGAGAAGATAATCGCAGCGGTTGTTGGCAGGTGTCAAATCTCTTGCCAATAGAAACCAGCAGGCCAGATAGTCCCAAGTGGGCCAGTTCAGGAGTCTGATTCCTTTGTCAAAAAAGCCTCGAGAAGCAACAAGGAGATTCTTGCAGCTTGCGTTTAGAGACTACTATCGAAGCCATTCGGGACAGGTCGATATTCCTGACAGAGTACACACTCGAGAGTTTGGTCTACAGAGCTGGCACTACAATTGGGTCTGCAGAAAGAGACATGATGAGGATGAACAGGGGAAAGTGAAACTCATTGGTTGTGGTAGGTCGGGACGTTCGTATGGAAGACTATCGATCTGTCCGAACTGTGGCACTGAAGGCCTCAGCACAAATAACTGGACGCGACACGTAGCATTTCGATCAGGTAACAGTCTGATTGAGGGGCTCGTGAAGAATGCACCACATAGCATCTATCATTCTGCTGCTTTCTACAGGGTGCCAACTGCACGAATGGAAGACAAGGAATGGATGGGGGCAGAGCTGGTATTTGACATAGATGCGGACCATCTGGACTCTTCCTGCACAGAAGACCATGACTCATGGATGTGCACCAATGCAGAATGCAGAGAGAGAGGAAGAGGAACAGCGCCGGACATTTGTCCGCAGTGTGAAGGTACTTCTTTCATTGCCAGGAAGTGGGTCTGTGATAGGTGTCTGGAAGATGCAAAGAAGAATACCCTAAAGGTCTATGATGAGTTTCTTGTAAATGATTTTGATGTAGATCCTGCCGATATCCAGTTGAACTACAGTGGGCATCGAGGGTATCACATACGGGTGAAAGACCAGAAAGTATTCCCTCTGGACTCAAATGCCCGAGTCGAGATAGTTCACTATATATCAGGATTCGGTTTCCAAGGGAAGAGAGTGGTGACATTAAGAGGATCGTCCGAGTCAATCACGGGACGCGAAGTGCCGGGGTGGGGGGGCAAGGTTGCTGGTGCAATGGTGGAATTCATCAGGAACATTGATGGTTTCGAGGGGAAGTACAGGTGGGTTTCTCCGCTTCAGAAGTACAAGGATGAGGCACTCCAAGGGCTGCTTCTTGATGTGCCTATCCTCAGCGCGAGGGTAAAAGGAGTAGGTCTTAAGTCATGGCAGGAGATAGCAACCCTGGCTGCAGATGAATACGGTGGAGAGATAGATGTGCCGGTTACCCATGATATTCATAGAGTCATAAGACTCATCGGAAGTCTGAGCGGAAAGACGGGTTTCGCAGTTAAAGAGTTAACACGCGATGATATGGAAAGTTTCGACCCGTTCTCCGATGCCGTGGCAATCAGGGGTAATGATCTGAGAATAAATGTTAAGGGTGGCGACTTGGGAATCCCCGAATTTCGAATTAGTGAAGATAGTTACGGACCCCTTGAAAATGGGGTAGTTTCATTGCCGATTGCTGCTGCAGTGTTCTTGATGTGCAAGGGAGTTGCTGTGATTGAATAGGGCTATCTATGCAGACCTCCAGAAAGCATGGGATGCAGAGGTGCAGGAAGATAGCCTGCAAGACTTACAGGACTTGCGCCTCGCAGAACTGGGAGAATACCTGTCGTCTATTCGAATGAAACTCACTGAAACTCCCGCAGAGAGTGAGCTTCAGGCAGACCTACTGACAAGAGAGATTCTCAATGCCGAGTTCATGTTGAAGGACCTTCTTCGGGTGCGAAGAGAAAAGATTCTGAAGGCAGCAACCGAGGGGAGAAAACCCCTAGGAATCATGACTGTTTCCGAAGAGAGACTCTATAATCGGCTCACTAGAGGATTTGAGGGCCATGATGAGTTTGTGGAAGAGATGTTGAGAGGGGGGTCCGGTCTAGCCACAAGAGAGCAAGAAGTTGATGAAGACCTCACTGCCGAGGATGTTGAGGGAGATGTTGACTACGTTCTTGTACGATTCCTGCAGCCTGTCAAGACTCAGTTCGTTGGTATGGATGAACAGGTGTATGGTCCATTTGAGGCCGAAGAGGTAACACGCATCCCGATTGATAATGCAAAAATATGGTTGAGAGATGGTACCGTGACAAGAATCGCAGCTCAGAAGATTGGAACTCGTGACCAGAAATGAAAGATGAGACTATTCGGGCAGAGATTGAAGAGATTCTCAAGACGCTGCGAGAAATGCAGGAGCGTGTTGAGAAACTGCATGACGAGTTTCAGGTGGCCCTTAGCGGATCGCTACGTTTGATAACGACTGATAGGCTGGAAACAATCGAACGTATGCATGGGAGTAAAGAAGAGCTGAATGGATATCTTATCCGAAAGCATCTACAACTAAGAGAAGAATCTCTTGCCAACTACAGGGAGCTTGAACGAAGAGTCTCATCTATACGAAACACAACACAAAACCAATAAGAACCCTAGACGTGTGTTCGACTATGTCGCCCAAGAGAGATTGGATTATCATACTCGGATGGATTAGCTGTATCGGTCTAGCCCTATCTGGGGCAGCATTCTATCCCCTTGCAGATCAGGGCTTGTTGGCGATTCTTGCATATGAAACAGTCGTCATATTCTTGACTACTGGGATTGCCCTCCTCATCTACAAGAAGGGACTACCCGGTCAATGATGCATATCTCAGTCCCTGAAACTTTATCCTTGGTTTTTTCGCCATTCTGTAAGCTTTTAATATGTGGGACAGAAGCTCCGAGTCACGTCCGTATCACAAGGGAAGGCACTTCATAGTGGTGTTAGCAAATGGCAGAAACTGATGAGAAGGTGAATCCCCCGGTTACACTGGTCGATCCTATTGACATGTCGAAATTGGATCCCAGTTTCCGTGATCAAGTGAAGAGCATGCCAAACGGTGAAGAACTCACTGCTTGTTTTGCATGCTCGACCTGTACAGCAGCGTGTCCCATTGCAAATCAATGGGATTTCAAGCCACATCAATTAGTCAGGATGATACTGCTTGGTATGCGTGAAGAGGTTCTTTCATCCAGAGAAATCTGGGAGTGTCTCACTTGCTTCGAATGCCAAGAGAGATGTCCCCAAAAGGTCCGGGTAACGGACATTCTCTTTGACTGCAAGAATCTAGCTGCAGAACAAGGAAAGATTCCAGAGAATGTGCTGGCTCTAGGAAAGGAACTGATTGACAAGGGTCAGCTCTATGTTGTCACCGCTGACTGGGAACGAGAAGACCTTGATTTGGAACCCGAAGTGCCGGGGCTGGCTGTTGAAGATGTGGAGAGCATTCTCAAGAAGACACGGACCGGCCAGCTTGTGGGAGGAGAGTAAAGTGCCAACATATAATCTCTATATGGGTTGCAGCGTCCCAGCCAACTATCCAAACTATGAAGCATCTATGCTCAAAGTCGCAGAAGCCTTTGATATGGAACTAGAATACATGGAGGGCGTTGCTTGCTGTGGTAGCCCAAACCTTCGTGCATTCGACTACTTCGGCTGGCTTGTGGTTAATGCTCGTACCCTTGCAATTGCCGAGAAGAATGGCCACGACATTGTCACCCCCTGCAACGGATGTTTCGGATCCCTAAAAGATGTCCTTCATCATCTGAAGCACAGTCAAGATGACATGAAGAAGATCAATGAGGAACTCAAACAGTATAATCTGGAATTGAAGGGGAACATCAAGGTTCGTCACTTTGTAGAGGCGCTCTACACAGATATTGGAATCGATGCAATCAAAGCCAAGATCACTAATCCCCTTGATGGGGCGGAGATTGCCATTCATTACGGCTGTCATCTTCTACGACCAGAGGATGTGACTGAGTTCAAGCCTAGAGTCCTCAAGGAACTCGTCAGAGTGACAGGTGCAAAGGTGACGGAATACCCCCTTTGGAAACAGTGTTGTGGCGCCACGGTGCTTCCCGTGAATGAACCGTTGGCAATAAGACTTGCAAGAGATAAGCTGAAATCCATGAAGACAGCAGGAGCTGAGTTTCTCACGGTGGTCTGTCCGGCCTGTGGAAACCAGCTTGACCTCCAGCAGCTGGGATTGAGAGAGTCGTACGGTGAAGCCTATGATCTGCCTGTCCTTCTATACCCCCAGATTCTTGGACTGGCCATGGGAATGAGTGATGACGAAGTCGGACTGAACATGAATCGAGTCCCAGCACACGGGATACTTGAGCATCTCTCTGAGTGATTTTGAGGTGAATCCGGAATGACAAGCCCAGTTCTAGTAATCGGCGCGGGCGTTGCAGGCATGACGGCAGCAGTCGAACTAGCTGACTCAGGAGTGAAGGTCATCCTTGTTGATAGGTTGAGAACAATCGGCGGAAATGCACTCAATCTCTACAAAGCCTTTCCAACTGACGATTGTTTCTACTGTTTTGAGGGGAATCGCTCACGACCAGGAATAAGAAAGTGCTTCTACAGGAGTGCTATGACCGACCAGCAGAATATCGACTTGTACACAGATACAACTGTAAAGGATATATCAGGTACGGCGGGAGAGTTTCAAGCCACACTCCTTGTGGGCCCCCGGTATGTGAATCCAAAGAAATGCATTCTGTGTGGAAAATGCATAGAACACTCGCGGGCATTCGAACTGCTGTCCCCTCAGTGTCAGCCACAGGCTGTCGTCTACAACCCCTCCAAAGCCGAAGAGGGGGATAGGAAGGCGGAGGAGGAATGCCCCACGGACGCCATCAATCTCGCGGCTGAACCCTCCGAGGAAACCGTAGAGGTCTCAGACATTGTGATTGCTACGGGTTACCACGAGATGATACCTGCCGATGTAGAGGAGTACGGTTATGGAACGCATCCAAACATAGTGACCCAGTTGGAGCTGGCGAAGATACTCGATCCAAATGGAGAGTCAGGCGGCGTGATCACACGACCCTCAGATGGAGAACCTGTCAGGCGAATGATGATGGTTCAATGTGTCGGAAGCCGCGATGAGCGATATTATCCATACTGCTCAAAGATATGTTGTGTGTTCGCTTTGAAACATGCAGTAATTGCCACACAGGAGAGAGAGAATGTCAAGGTAAGCGTAGTCTACATGGACATTCGGACATATGACAGACACGAACGATACTATCGCGAGGCACGTGATGGAGGAGTCGAGTTCATCCGGGGACGGGTCACCCGCATAGAACCCAGAGAAGATGAATCTCTCGATGTTGTTGTCTATGATTCGTTGCTGGATGGATACCTGAAAACAAATGTGGACCTATTTGTGCTCTCCTCAGCACTGGAACCTCCTGAGGGGGGAAAGGAACTGATGAAGCAACTCGGTCTAGAGGACGCAAGCGGGTTTGTTGCACCCGCAGACTTGATTGCAGAGAACGAGGTCGTAGTAGGAGAGAGAGTCTACGCATGTGGTACAGCCCTGGGACCAGCAGAAGTTCCAGAGAGCGTCAACCAGGCGAGAGCTGTTGTGTCGAAGATTCTGCAGAACAGGAAGTGATCATGTGAGTGAAAATGAATCCCCTGTGCTACTATGTACTTGTGGAGATACCCTGTCGCTTGACTATGACCTGTTAGACAAAGAGCTCTCACAGTATGAAGGGGTGGAATCGGTCACAATCCATGGTACCCTATGCCAGGATGAGGGGCTGGAGGAAATCAAGAAGCTCGTTGCAGCAAGTCAGGGGCGTCTGGTTATTGCAGCCTGTACCAGCCAGAAGATCAAGGTACGGATTGACAACTACTTGAGAGACGAGCGGATCGATTCATCACAGATACAATATGTGAATATTCGAGAGCACTCTGCATGGGTCCACGATGATATCAAAGAGGCGACAGAGAAATCGTTGGCAATGATCAAGGGTGCAGTGAAACTTGCGAACCTCTCAGAGCCTGTCTTGAACGAAACAAAGGAAGTCGCAAGTCATGTAACGGTCATTGGTGGAGGAATTGCGGGCATCGAGTCTGCATTGAGTCTATCCAATTTGGGCTACGAGGTCACTCTTCTTGAGAGAGAAACCGAATTGGGAGGTCATGTGATTCATCTACCTGTTGTGGCCCCGACAGGCAAGTCAGGAGCAGAGGTACTCAGTGGCAGACTAGAATCTATCGAGAAAGATGTCAATATCGATGTCCACCGAAACGCTACTGTGAAGTTCTTTGATGGAGAGATGGGAAACTTCACTATTCATTATGTTGATACGGATGGGGCTGAGAAGGACATACAGACCTCCGGCATTCTGATGGCCACTGGCTTCAGAGAGTTCAAGCCAACAGAGTTGGATGAATACAGGTATGGTAAGAATCCAGATGTTATGACTCAGTTCGAGCTATCCTGCATGCTCTGCGAAGGAGAGCTGAACAGGCCCTCTGATGGTGGACCCGTAAAGGAGATTGTGATGGTACAATGCGTGGGCAGTAGGGCAGAGGACTATAAACGCGATTGCAGCAAGCTCTGCTGTACCTTTGCTATAGACAACGCCCTCGAGGTCCTCAAGAGGAACTCCGAGGTGCGAGTCAGAGTTGTCTATATGGATATCCGGGTTCCATTTGAGAATGAGATGATCTACAAAGAGTCTCGAGAAAAGGGGGTGGACTATATCAGGGGAAGAGTCAGCATGGTCTGGGAAGAAGATACGCAGACCCATGTTAAGGTATATGACTCTCTTCTCAACAAGTATCTAGAACTCACACCTGACCTTCTTGTCCTCTCATCTGCCGTACTTCCCTCTGAAGGTCTAAATGAACTCTCAGAAACCCTTGGCTTTGATATCGAAGAGGGTGGCCATGTCAAGGAGTTGTATGGCAAGCTGCGGAGGTTAGAAACGCGAAGAAGAGGAGTTATTGCTGTCGGTGGAGCCACCAGACCCCAGTTTGTCTTCGAAGCAGTGACAGATGCGCAAGCAGGCGCCCTCGTGATGCATAATGAACTTCAAAGGGGAAGAATCACGAAGCTAGCTCGGGGCGCGGTTCTGAATGTGGAAGACTGTGTGGGATGTTCATTGTGTGCACAGCAGTGTCCTCGTGGCGTGCCTTTGATGATTGAGGAAACCGAGAATCCAGAGGACGAAAATGAGAAGTTGGAATTCAAGGCGTCCATTGACACACTCAACTGCCATGCCTGTGGTGTCTGCCAGAGCCTTTGTCCCTCAGCAGCAACCCAACTCAACTTCTTGACTAATGAGCAGCTCTGGGCTCAGATTGAGGCCTCTCTAGAGGGAGCCGGAGCAGACAATCCAATCACGCTTTGTTTCCATTGTGAAGAGTGTGCCGTGTCAACCATAGATATTGTTGGGACGCGAAAGATGAAGTATCCAGCGAATACGCGATTTATTCCCGTTCCATGTGCAGGAAGAGTAAGCATCATCGATATACTCAAGGGATTCGAACACGGAGCAAGCACAGTGATGATTGCATCTTGCGAAACTGACCGATGCCATATGGGAGGAACAGGAAACGAAATTGCTCAGGTCCAGATTGATGTCGCCCGGGATATCCTGAATGCAATTGGCTGGAAAGGCGAACGAGTTGATATGTTCAGAATGTACAGTGCTGAACCTGAGCGTTTCATAGAGGCCATAGATGAAATGGTAAGACGAGCAGAAGAGCTTGGGCCAACTCCGGTGCATGAGGGGACTGCTGGAAAATGGATGGAGGCGAGCAAATGACTGAACCGATTGCAGCAGAGCGTGAGATGGCACCCAAGCGAAGACGAATGATGGATATGATTATGGTCCTTGGAGGTCTGAAAGAAGAGTCAGCTATACCTCTAAGCCGAGTCAATGAAGAACTCGAACTTCTAAAGGAACAGATAAGTCCCCTGACAGAGGAGATACTTGCTTTTCCAGAGAAGTACTTTGGTGAGTTCCGAACAGCCGTTGAAAAGGCAAGCCTCATCGAAAACGTTTCCGATAGAGGGCTTCTGGCAGGAGCAATTGATAATCTCGAAGAGGCAGTCGAAAAGGGAAACATTGAATCCCTGAAGGGCCTCTTGGGCCTTCTGAGAATTAGACTTGACTCACTTACTAAGAAGTCAAGGAAGGAAGAAGAAACAGAAGAAGTTGAACTGAGAGATATTCTCGCGCCTTTGCCCGAACTAACCAATCACATAACCGAAGTGATCAGGGGGTATGAGGAGAGCGCGGATGAAGATGCAAAGACTGCAGAACGGGATTTGAAAGAGTTACGGCAGGGAATCCAGGATGCCAGAAATCTTGTGGAAAAGGAGCCTGATGAAACTCTGGCCCGACTACAGAAACTTGGCACCAAGACGCGATATGGAAACTTCCTCAGGACTGCAGCACAGGTGAAGAGAGCAAAACGAGAGGAAAGAATAGACCAGGAGAGGTTTGACTACCTTCTTCGTCAGAATGTCATGATTGAGCTGTATCGAGGAGTCATATACTTCATACTGACCCATATGGGTTCAAAGACTGTGCCAGAACTCGCAGAGTTGATTGGTATAGAGGCAGACGTCATTCAGAGAAGCATTGTAAGCATGATTCAGCGAAGTGACGTGGAGATGGTGGGTCTTGATGAGAATGCACCCGTCTTTGCTCGAGTCTTCGAAACCATTCCAGAAGGCACGATGGTGTTGAAGAGAATCGTTCAGCAGCTACGTGGTATTTCGCGCTCTTTGGAGGGGAAGAATAAGGAACTGGTCGTTTCTTCTCTTGAAGAACTCGAACTGGGACTCGAAAGACTGCAGAAGCTTGGGCTGTACGATGAAACAGATCTTGCAGAATTGCTCAGCAAGGCAAGAGGAATTGCTGACGGCGCTACACAGGGCATTCTGACGAGAACTGATGACACTGGGGCTGAAGACCTTAGACTGCTTGTTTCTGCAGGTCTTGAAGCATTTGCTCGATTCAGATTGAAGATTGCCTTAGAGAAGGGGCCCAATCTCGTAGAAGGTGCCAATGTCTATGGGGAGAAGCTAGATCCGGAGAGATACAAACAAATCATGGACAGCTATCTCAGTAATGAGCTTGAGAGAGGGACAATCCTCATCTTGATACGTGAACTTGGTGCCATGAGTGCCAAAGACTTAGCCGAGAGAACCAGTATTCCTCAAGATAGAGTCTTTCAGCATCTTCTCAGAATGAAACGTGACGAGCTCCTTACCCTTGCCGGGGAGGAACACGGATATGTTCTCTATGATGTCCCAAGAACGCCCACAAAGGCAGAGATTGTGGTGCGAACGGCATGTGAAGAAGCAAAGCTACTGGTCAGTGCAAAGAATGAGATTGAATCCATACTTGAAGACTTGAAGCCTGAAGATATTGGAAATCTTGCTAACTCGCTTGAGACCTTTTCCAAGGCACGGGATAAGATGGAGAAGATAGACATCGGTGGAACGGTGATCGCGGGGAGTCTTCTTGATACCGTCGAGGACAAGGTGAAGTCCGCGGTCGTTATGACATATCGAACACGTGCCAAGATACCGAATACTCGACCTAAGGTCACTATCGAAGATCTGCTGGATGTGGATGTTCCCTCCGTCTTGGAGGAATACAAGTCACAGATGGGGTATGCGCCCCTTCTAGGATTTGGAACGGTAAGATGGGAGCAATCAAAGTGTCTTGGCTGCAAGTCATGCGAGATTGCCTGCCCGGAAGACGCAATCACGCTCAGGCCGATCATAGATGCCCCTGCCTTCTTCGATTTCTCTGATGAGGCAATCGATAGTCTCCCGGTCAACCGAGGGATATTCTACCGGACAATCCGTGGACTGGCAAAGGATAAGCCTACACAGAAGATTGTGCTGGATGAAGACAAACCGGGATTTGGTACCGTGGAGGTTGATCTCTGGCTCTGTGTCGCCTGTCGAACATGTGTACGTAGATGTCCTGGACCCGAAGATGGTGCGTTGGAACTTGAACTGAAATGGAACCTGCCCGAGGTTGTTAAGCAGATCAAGGCTGGCATCATTTAACAGACCAAATATCGATAGAGTGTAGAGTATCGTAGTATACTGCTGAGTCAAAACTGACATATAGCATGCTACGAGTTGGATACCATTCTATTATGCAAGAGGACGAGAAGATGATCGATTTTTCCCTAACCGATGAACAGGTCGAGCTACGAAACCGTGCTAGGCGGTTTGCCCAAGAGTATATGCTTCCCTATGCACATTACTACGACAAGACTGGTGAGTTCCCACGGCCCATCATACAGAAGTGCTGGGATGAGGGACTCATGAATCTCGGAATACCTGAGGACTATGGTGGCCCGGGACTGGGGGCATTGGAACAGTGCATTGTTGTGGAGGAGATGGCTGCGGGATGTGCAGGGATGACCACGAGCATCTACGTCAACAGTCTTGGTGCAGAGCCGATTCTTGTGGCTGGAAATGAGGAACAGAAGGAGAAGTACCTACGGCCCTTGACGGAGGATTTGAGATTCATATCTTTTGCTTGCTCAGAACCAGGAATGGGGAGTGATGTCGCAGGTATCAAGACACGAGCAGAAAAGAAGGGTGACCACTATGTCCTGAATGGAAGCAAGTTCTGGATTACGAATGCGCCCTATGCTGACTACTTTACGGTGTTTGCGAGCTTAGATCCCAGTCAGAGACATAAGGCACTGTGTGCATTCATTGTTGAAGCGGACAGTTCGGGTCTGAGGACTGGCCGGCCTGTTGAAAAGATGGGGCATAGAGCGTCTTCAACTTCGTCTGTCGTTCTGAGAGATGTCGAAGTCCCTGAAGAGAACATCTTGGGCGGAGAAGGGATGGGCTTCCTGATTGCTATGTCGACTTTCGCTATGACGAGACCTGCAATTGGCGCCTTCGCCACAGGTCTGGCAAGAGCTGCCATGGAATATGCCAGAGAATATGTGAACAAACGAGAGGCCTTCACCAAGAAGCTGCGAGAGTTTGAGGCAATCCAGTTCAAGCTTGCAGAGATGTATATGAAGATAGAGGCGTCGCGATTGCTCTACCTCAGATCTGCGTGGGAGGCCGATACCTCGGGCGATTCAACAGTCCCTGCCAGTGTGGCAAAGGCCTTTGCTACGGATGCCGCAATGTGGATTGCAAGTGAGGCGCTTCAAATCCACGGAGGATACGGATATATTGATCAGTACCCTCTCGAGAAGATCTTTAGAGATGCAAAGCTCTACCAGATCTACGAAGGCACGAGCGAGATTCAACGACTGATTCTCGCACGCCATGTCCTCGACGGATATGACCCAGCTATGGAGAGCATACCAAAATGGGTCAACATGGAACCGCCAGACTTCTAGGTAGACTCTCGGCACCAATCAGGGGCAAAAGCAGTGTCTACCATGCGATAACCCATCTCTAGGGCCTC
>CAYYQL010000029.1:0-33104 GCA_964473825.1 uncultured archaeon | reverse complement strand
CCTCTGATGGCGAAGAGATATAAAAGCGAGTGACCTGTACGGGGACAAGATTCCAATCACTAAGGAGTTGCCAAACATATGTTCAGAACAATAATTGCCCTACTGATTGCCCTTGTTGTGGCCATCATAATCGGGGCTTTCCAGATTCTTGGTCTCGATATGGCCGCAATCCAGGCAATACTGCAGAGTGCCGATCCTGTGGATGCACTTCAGGGTCTTGGAGCTATACTCTTTGCAGAACTGATATTCCCGTACACCTTTGCGCTAAGTGGGGCATATGCCCCATTGGTAGCACTTGGAGTTGCAGGCTTCATTGCCGGACTCATTTCTAAGAGCGGCGTTCGCATGCTTTTTGTATCCATCATTGCCATGGTACTCTTCTTCCTTGGATACGTCATGCTATACCTTGGTATGGCTCTTGATCCCAATGCCCTGTTGGCTGTGGCTGAGAATGCTGTGATTGACTTGGGTGTTTCCTTTGCTTTGCTCTTCGTTCCCGGAATAATCGGTGCATCACTGACTGCAGAGGACTATTAGTAGCATAAAACGGGGGAACCATCCCCCATCTACTCCTTTTTCTACTTGGTGAGCATTTCAGCAAGTCTATCCGAGGTCATATCGAGGAACTCTTTCAAATGCTTATTGTGCACAAATGCTCCGGCCGCCATTGGATGACCTCCTGCTTCTGCTATTGTTCTACCATGTTGTTCATTCAGAATCTCGGCTACTTCAACGAAGGCCTCTTTCAAATTGAGTCCTCTCTTTATCAAGGAACCTCTCGCTCTGCCAGAGATCTTCAGCTTCGGACCTTCACCTGTGGTGTTCCTGCTTACCCCAATCACCGGTTTGTCTATAGGGACAAGACGAGCTCCTTGGGCCATGCCAATAACGATGCCAATGATAGTATCAGGGGTTTCGTTGTCGTCTATCAGATACATTCCCTTCCTCTCATCGTAACCCTGTTGCTCTACTCTTCGCAGAGCTTGGGCAAGATTGGATCTATGAGTCTGAAGCAGTGTCCTTCCTCGTACATATGCATCTTCATCTCCAAGACAAATGCGGACACCCACCTCGGGTTCTCTGTTTCTCCCGCATGCATTCAGAAGTGTGGAGAACTCTTTCACGTTCCTCATCTCACTCTTAAGCGGCCTACGTGTGAGTGTTATCACATCTCCAATGATACCCTTGGCAATCTTTGGGTCGTCATAGGCTTGTAGAATCTCGTGGAAGAGGGCTTGAATCGCGTGCTGCTTCTCACTATCCTGAAGGTCACTCCACGTTCTCCAGCTGTCGTCTGTATTCTTCATCTGAATTCTAAGGTTCTCAAAGAAGGAATAGCATGCATCCCTGTTTCCTGTTATCCCAGGCAGATAGGGCTCAGTAGCATACTCAAGCAGGAAGGGGAGGGGTCTGGTGTTAATCCCAAAGAATGTAAGATCCTTATCCACTGCAACGTATCCTGCCGCCTCGCCTAGTCTGATAATGTCCGCATTTATCCCCCTGAAGCCTTTCCCATAGAAATCCTGGAGGTCTCCAGAGGCTCCAACTATCGCCAGCTCTGATAGGTCTGTGTTTTCCAGAGAGGTGTGCAGCGCCAATAGAAATGCAACTCCTGCACCTGAAACATCCTTACTGCCGCTCAGGCCATGATTGCATGGATTGACCTCGATAATCTTCCCATTGGACGTGTTCTGTTCAGATTTCTTTTTGGGGAGATGATGGTCCAGCACGACTATCTTTCTTACAGATTCCAGCGGTGAGATTTGTTCCCGGATTAAATCCATCTGGCCTGTCCCAAAATCGCTGAATATGACAAGGTCTGGTTTTCCTTTGAGGATTGAATCTCTGACCTCGATGATAGATTCCGAGTTCAACTGGTGGATATTGGCCCATTCAGTTTGGATGCTCTCACGTTGCAGAAGTTGCACCACAATTGCTAGAGCCGTAATTCCATCTGCATCGATATGTGAGAATGCTAGAGCCTTCTCAGAGTTCTGTACCGCACGTACCGCCGTGTGCAGTCTATGAAGCATGCCTTCAGGAACATCTATGCCTGCAGAATCCATTGTCCTCTAGTGAAACTCTGGGCTGCCAAATATAAGTAGGCCTCTCTGACCTAACGAGTTGGCGACTATTCTGCAGCTCTCGACACTCTTGATAGTGCTAAGAATACGACAAGGAACATACTCGCAACGGCTGCAAGCGCCTTTGCCACTTTCTGCCAGAGTGTCTTTGGAACCTCTAAATCTCGTAGCTCATTAGATATCTTCTTGATGTATATCCTCTCTTCGTTGAACAATGATCTCTCGTCATCATCTTGAGAGGCAAACTCAGACCAGCCAAGGTAGTACGGCGCTTCAGGATTGGTCGCAATCCAAGAATCCCAAATGGTGAGAATCTCTTGGCAATATGGGTTGGGAAATTCCTTAATGGTAGTCCGAATCCTGTCATCAATCTCCTCAGGTATCATTCAGTGTCACCTCTGTGTCCCGGCAGTGTCAGCTATAAAGCTGTAGTGAACCCTATTAAGGATTGACCACTCGCATGAGAGCTTCTATTTTTCGAAGAGTTTGTCCCTTCTTTGCAGGTATTATCTCATCTGACCGATTTCTTTCTGCCAGTCCTTCAGATCCCCGCGTAGCTTGGCGAGGTCTGCTGGACTGACGGTATCGACCGGTCCATATGTCTTGAGAATTCGTACCCAGCGCTGCATTTTAACGACGAGGGAGCTGCTTGCACCTTTCTGTTCAAGTGTTTCAGCTGCATCATCAACTTTGGTTGCCAAGTCGCTGGCTATGATTCCTTCCCTCACTTGACTGTCAAGATTATCAAGAACCGAGCTGAGTCCCGTGACTACTCCCTTTTCCGCGATGGCACCGCTCGAAGCTGGAACAGACGCTTGTTTCCCTAGCTTCTTAACCATCTGTGTCAGGTCATCTATCTTCTCACCGTTTGCTGTTACCGCCAGCGCCAGTTCAGAGGTCGAATCCTCAAGGTCGGTAATCTTTGTCATGACTTCTATCATTCTGTTGAGCAAGTCTGTCAGCCGGTCAATCGAAGTATTGATTTCTGTGAGCTTCGCACGAATGTAGGTCTCTTCTTCTCCCATGGCAGATTCCCCTATACTTTGGTCAGGAAGTAGACATCAGGTATAGAAATCAGAGTATTCTCGGTTCAGATTAACCTTTCTGTGTTATTCAGCATTTTTGTCTTATTGGAATGGAACCGGAACCATATCCTAATCTTATTATACAGAGCTACGACCCTCTCTTTTTGATATACTCTACCCACTCTGGAGGATAAGGCCTTGTATGTTGTTGATTATCAAGAACGTGACGAGATACCTGTTGATATGCCCGGCTCCAAGGGAACCACGATGCGCTGGCTGGTAGGCCGGAGGTCAGGAGCAAGAACATATGCGATGCGGTATTTTGAGATTCAGCCAGGCGGCATAATCCCTCTTCATCAACATCCAGAGGAGCATGAGATTTTCATCCTTGAGGGCAAGGCAGAGCTGCTAGGTGGGCAAGAGGGTATGACCGCTCAGAAGGACGATGTTGTATTCATCGAACCCGATGAACCCCACGGTTACGATAACTCCGAGGGAAAGGATCCGTTCAGGTTCATATGTGTCATCCCGTTACTCGAAGAGTGAAGCGGTTGTTTGAGGCTAGCCCACGGAATCAGCTCATGGGTATCTGAATCCGCTAAGCTTTTGTTCAAGGCAGTCCATATCGGGTCTTATGAGCAAAGATGAACTTGCTGACTGCAGACTCTGGCTGTTTGATGTCGATAACACCCTCATCAAGGATGTAGAGCACCCTGACCCCTTCGAAGACGCGCTTGTCTTGGTGAAGGCACTGGCGAATCGCGGCAAGGTCTTGGGAATCCTCACCAATGTGGGACGTCTCTCCTCTCGTGTCATTCATAGAGCCGTGGTTCAGGCCGGATTCAGCTTCGATTTAGATAAGACCTTCAGTGCTGGCGCAGCTGCCGCCGCGTATGTGTATAGCAGGCGTCCAGATGCCAGATGCTTTGTGATAAGCGAGGGAGGCACAACGGAGGACTTTCTTCTGAAGGGCCTTCATGTCACCCGCAATCCCCCGATTGATTACGTGGCGGTAGCAGCTGACAGAGGAATGACCTTTGAGGAGCTAAACTTCGCCACTCGGATGGTGTCAGAAGGAGCCGAGCTCATCTGTGTGAGTGGTAGCCGTTCCTATCCAGGGGTCTATCTTGGAAGAGAAGACATATTCATCGGGGAGCGGTCGATTGTAGCCGCCATCGAGGATGCCACTGATGTTACAGCGACAACTGTTGGGAAACCTCTACCAGAGATATTCGTGACCACCGTCGAGTCCTTAGGCTTTTCTTGTACCGATGCTGTGATGGTTGGAGATAATCCCAGATCTGACATAGCTGGTGGCAATGCTGCAGGCATGACTACCGTGTTGGTCAATCGTAATCCGGATGATATCATAGCATTTGAGTCTGGTGAGCTGGATACGACCCCCGATTTTCAAGTAGACAGTCTTGAAGAGATAGTTGAACTCATCTGACGAATCTGGTGGTCCTCGTTTCACACGACTCCGAGGGAACCGCATTGCAAAGACCGTGTCGAGAGCTCCGTTGATAGTCTATGGTGTACCGGACCTGACTCGTCAACAACGGACCTTCGCAGTTAAGTGGCCCCATCAAGTGGTGAAAGAGCGGATTGCGTGCTCAGCTGAATGAACACCCATTCTCTTTCGGAGTGAAGCCTAGCTGCTAGAAATCCAAGAGGGGTTCACCAAGCACGATTCTCTCCAGAATGCTGTTCTTCTCTGCGTTCTTGACCAGCTCCTCAAAACGCTTCTTGAGACGCGTCCTGTCCACGTACTCTGGTTGCTTGATCCCGGTGGACTTCAGCACCTCGTCCAGAACGTGATCAAAATCGTACATGATGAGCCAAGTCTGCCTACCTCTGTGGGGCCCCTTCACACGTTTGGCGAGACCATACTTGATGGCGGCCTTGGTTTCTTTCAGATAGAATGACATGGCCTTCTCATAGACGAGTTGCTCGCGCCTTACCAGTTCCTTCAGGAACGGGAGCCCAAAGGTTGTCCGCGCGATTCCTTCGATTCTGGCAATGAATGCGTTGATGATGTCTTCATACGATAGGCTCTGCTTACCCTTGGTTTCGAAGACCTTGGCGTCGGGTGGTGCAGACACGAATTCCTCGCGCTTCGCAGCCATTGCGGCCTCCTGCCTTTCTCTTTCTGCTTTCTCCCTCTTGAGCCGCTCCTCTTCCTCTTTCTTCTTTCGACGCTCATCGGCAAGCTTTCGATGTTTTTCTTCCACTATCTTCTCTCGTTCTAGCCTTTGTTTCTCCATTTCTCTGAGTATCTTCTCTTGGTCCTTCTTGAGTTCAACCATATGTTTCTGAACGTCGCGTTCTGTGAGTGTGATGTGTTTCGTGAGAAGCCAGCGAACACCCACGTGATTCACCTTCGGTTTCATATCTGCTGATGCGATTATGAAGGAGGCAGTCGGTTGGGCAGGAAGATGCTTGATGATTTCCTCGGCCCCCTTTTCTCCTGCTATCGGTTCTAGAACCCTCTCAAGCACCTTCAGGGACTGATGACTGCTGATGCGCCCACTAGCAATAAGCGAGGTCTGCTCGAATGCCTTATAGTCAACGTCTTTGGGGGACTGCGTCGCAACCAAGCACTCTACCCCGTATTTCCTTGCCTGTCGAAAGAGCAGGAGGAAGGTTTCCTTGGGGCCTGGGGACTTCATTCCTGCCGGAATGAACGGTGCAGCCTCATCCTGAAAGAGAACGAGTCTGGGCTGCTCTGTGAATCCTTGTCGCAGCATCCATGAGTAGAGCTGGTTGAGGACTATTGCAATGAAGAAATGTTTCTCCTCTTCACTTCTCAGTGTCTTCAGAAAGAGAACGTTGATTGGTGTCTTACCATTGACAGGTTTGATGAGTTCATCGAAATCGATTTGTCCTTCTTCTCTGAAAAGCAACTGAGAAGACCCCACGGTCAGACTTCTAATAGAGGTTGCCAGTTTCTCGCGTTCTGATTGCTTCATGTATGGTTCAAGGTCCACTCCAACTTCGTCAACCGGGGCCACGAGGAGATTGGCCAGCTCAGCCAGGTCCTTGACCTTCACGTCTTTTTCCCAAGTGGTTCTCAACAACTCGTAGAGAACTGCAAACGACTTGCTCTCCCATGATTTAGATAGGCCTGCTACCTTTGAAAGAACCTTCACCAAGGTCCGGGCCGAGTTGTCCATGAGACGGACCATATCATCTGGATCTGCATTCTTATCTGGTAGTTTCAACGGATTGATTGATATTGCAAGCCCCTTACTGCTCGCAGGGGTATAGACTCTCACAATCACTTTATCGAGATACTCTTTGAGTCTAGCGGGATCTACTCCCTTTGTTTCGAGCTCTTTTGGGTCACCAGGAATCATGAGCGACGCGATATCTCCCTGGGGGTCCATTGCAATCACAGGTATGCCTTGGAGCGCAGCCTCTTCCAAGATGGCCTTGCTCAAGACAGTCTTGCCTGAACCAGTAGACCCGAAGACTCCGCCATGTCTTCTAAGCAGATCAACGCTTATTTCGAACTTCTTGTCCGTCCTTTTTCCTTCTTCATCTAGATACAGTCCGAGCCAGAGCTTGTCTTTCGTCACTTGGAGCACCACTCAACAAGATTCGTTTGATAAGTATATTAGAACGCGATGATGTACCATCCGCTCTCGGGAGGTTCTATCTTGGGCACTTAATTGATTTTCTCAAATGTCTTCGGAGAAAGAAAAGGAGCAACTCCTCCTGTTGGAGGAGCTGAAACCTTTGCGGAACTGGACCTGAAGCGTCTACTCGCCGACAGGTTCGTATCTTCGTCCTAAGGCAAAGACGACAACCACCACCAGCGCTACTGCAAATATGCCCAGTGTGGCCGCTGCGATTTCGTACGAGGCGAATGCCGTTTGAATTGCTTCCAGAACGAATAGTATCCCCGCCATGATTCCCCCGAGTAAGAGCGCGACGAGCATGAATCTTGCTGTCATCTCCTTGACTTGTCCCACTTCGCCGCCTTCGGTAATCGTCCTCATGAAGAAGACGAAGATGAACAGGAACACGTATGCGATCACCATCATTGATGCCATGTCGAAGAGCTGGTTCTGGTACGATTGACCCTCGTCCAGTATACCAAACATGAGAATAGCTCCAATGGTCATCAAGAACACGAACATGTTGCCGACGAGTTTGTCTTCGGGGTGGACATACCCGGCAACCTCGGTGAACGTGATGAGCACACTCATGACCACTACTACTGCCAACAGACCCACTGCTATGAGCCATGAGTATAGCGGAATCTGTGATTCCGTGACACCCACGCTTTCTAGCACGTACTTGAAGACAGCTGCGACGCCGAGAATTGCCAGGCCTATGCCTGCCAGGATATTGCTGAATGTTGTGAGCCTAACCATATCTTATCTCCCCTTATGGGTTACCTATCACAACACCACGCTTTGTTATATAGTCTTGCCGAATTGCTATTCCTCATGGTTCCCAGTTACGGAACTATCAGCCTATGCTCTCCTCATGAGAGTTGTAAGTCCATCACTATCATCAAACAATATGAGTGAGAAACTTCTTCATTATCATTATAAGCCCGAGTCCTGATAGACCAAGGTATGTCCAGCAGTAGACTACCACGTGATGTTGGAGGATCAGATTTTGTATTCTTGGTCCTGTATAGACTTCGCACTCTATCGGATGAGGAGAAACGCGCGTGGTTCAAGGAATGGGCTGTTATCCGTAGCCATCTTCCGTCCGGATTAAGGATTGTGACTGAGGGATATGGTGCTTTTGGAACGCCGTATACCGGGTTTACTGTATATGAAGGTCCGGTCGAGAAGTTTGATGAGCTTGTGGACATTCTTGAAGAGAGGACAGCCGCGTTCATCGAGAAGAGCCTTACCATCATCGGAACGAAGGGCTACACACTTCCAACATCTAAGTTCCAGTCAATTCTCGATGCACGGCCTATTGATTGAACAGCATTCGGATTGCCGTAGGGATTCGCTTTTTAGTGGAAACAGTTCCGTTCTGCTCAGAATTTCGGAAGGAAGTAGAGAAATTGCCGCAAGAGGTCTCAAAGAAGACTGTGGTTGTCATTATCATCTCAGTTATCGCAGGGTTCGTGCTCCACAGCATCGCACCTGCGCCGCTTGAGCCCGGCGTCTATCAGGCTGAACTCATCATCGACTCGCCTGGTCTTGAGCTCTCAGAGACCTTCGACATTTCATTCAAAGAAACTGGAGAGAAGATTGAATCTACTCTCACGTTCAACGGTTCATCAACAGATGTTGTGGTCACCCTCACTAACGAAGTGCCGTTAGCCACAAGCACTCAGATGGTTTTCATTATCGAGGCTTCAGGGAGTAGCCTTCGTGCAGAACAAATAATCATTCAACTGTACAAGACAGGCGTGCTTAACCTGACCCTTCGACCCACTCGACAGGACGGCCAAGACTTCTATGTCGAGTATCAACCCCTCGTTAACTCTCAGAATGCTACAGTAATCCTTGGAGTGGTGGGAATTCTTTGGTTCACGGAGGGAATCAGTCTCGTAGCAACCTCCGTTCTGATTCCTGTGTTGATAGTATTGACGAACATCCAGAGCCCACAAGCCGCACTTGCACCATTCTTCGACCCTGCTGTTGCTCTCATATTCGGTGGATTCCTCATCGGGCGTGCTCTAAGCAAGTACGACTTAGACAAGCGGTTGGCGCTGATGATTCTTTCAAGAAGCGCCAGTTCTGGGTCAAGCCTCATATTGACAGTTATGGCTGTTAGTGCTTTTCTTTCAATGTGGATATCTAATACTGCCTCCGCTGCAATCATGATTCCTATTGCCCTCGCTGTCATTTCCAGGATACAGAGTGAGGAGGTCCGTAGCAAATATGGAAAAGTCTTGGTTCTCGGGGTTGCTTACGCGGCAACAGTGGGTGGAGTTGCCACTCTGGTTGGCTCTCCGCCAAACCCCCTGGCAGCTACCTATGTCAAGTCCTTCTTGGGAAGAGATCTTTCTTTCATCAGCTGGATTCCCTACGGACTGCCAGTGGTATTCATCATGATTCCTATCATCTGGCAATGGTTGATGTTTCGATTTGACTTGCCCAAGGACATCGAAGAGATTCGAGATTTGAAGGAAGTTTCGGAGAACGAGTATCTTAAGCTTGGGTCAATGTCCATGGATCAGAAGCTGGTTGTGTTGATATTTGCCGGTGTCGTTGCCTTGTGGTTGACTGAACGAGTTCCTGATGTTGTTGCCGGTCTTATCGGGTGGAGTGGACATGGTATTTCTAGCTCAATTGTCGCCCTCTTGGGAGGTCTTGCACTTCTTATCCTTCGATTGCTTGATGAGAAGGATGTGTCCTCGGAGATCAGTTGGTCATCATTGCTAATATTGGGCAGTGGTATCGTTCTAGGAGGTGCGATAATCGACACCGGTCTGTCAACATATATTGCTCACCAATTAGGAGGACTTGGAACACTGCCGGGAATAGCAGTCATTGTGATCATTGGAGTTGTTGCAGTTCTCGTGACAATGGTCGCATCGAATACAGGTGCAGCAGTTATTCTGATTCCGATTGCAATTCCCTTGGCGACAGAACTTGGCATCGACCCTATCCTCATAACCATGGTGATTGCCATCGCCGTGTCTATGGACTTCGCTCTACCTACGGGAACTCCTCCATCCACTATAGCATATAGCACTGGGAAAGTGGAGCTGCGGGAGATGGTTTCGACGGGCTTGGTCGTAGATCTGATTGCTATTCTGGTCGTCACCTTACTGGTTGTCTATATCTGGGCATTCTTGGGTCTGGTGGTACTCTAGCCATGCTGTTCCGAACAGCGGTCTGTGAGAGAGGCTTTCTCTAGTTGTTGGGATTCTTGAGCATTGTTCCGATTCCATAAATTTCGCGTAACAATAGTGTTCTCTTGAAGTGCAAGCCCGACTTGTATCCACGTCTTGATGTTTCACAACGAACGGTAACGTTCATATTGCAGAGAACCTGCGGGCTTCGCATGAACGGCCAGGAAGAAGAACCTCAAAGGGCAGATGAAATCGAAGAACCGACTACCGCAAGAGAAGCTTTTTTGGTGTTTCTGAAAGGGCTGGCAATGGGCTTGGGGAACATCGTTCCAGGTGTTTCTGGTGGATCCATCGCGCTAATTACTGGGATCTATCCGAAGCTCATTCGAAAAATCAGTAGTATCCGATTGTCGCTCAGGAGTATTGACTTTTCCTTCCTTATGCCTCTTGGTCTTGGTAATGTAGCCGCTATGTTCATGCTCGCTAATGTGATAGCATACGTACTAGACATCGTCCCGGGACCAACATATGCGTTCTTCTTTGGTCTGATCCTAGCGTCTGCGGTCTTCATCTACCGATCTGAAGAGAGATTCTCGATTGGCAATCTGGTGTTTGCTGCAGTCGGTTTTGTTATCGCTTTTGTCTTATCGGGCGAAACCGCCAATGTTGTGGTCCACAGCCCTCTCATGACGTTCCTCTCAGGTGCACTATCAATCATCGCGCTCATACTTCCAGGGATTTCAGGTGCCTTCATCCTGCTGTTGCTTGGGCAGTATGAGTTCATCATCACTATAATCAAGGACATAGTGTTGTTCGACCTTGTAGTCTTCGGAATTGGAGGTCTCATAGGTGTCATCAGTTTCTCACACCTACTGAAGAAACTGCTAGCCAGTTATAGAGGACAGACACTTGCGTTCTTGATTGGCCTCATGATAGGAGCCCTTCGTCTGCCCCTGATTGTAATGGCTCAGAGTGGTACCGAGATTCTGCTTCTGATTTTACCAGCTTTAGCAGGCTTCGTCATTGTCTACGAAGCCGAAAGACAATCATCGAAGAGGAAGCGTTCCTACGAGCTGGAAAAAAGTGAGACCCCATCTGAGGATGAAACTAACCTTCCTTGAGTTGTAGATTCACGCCAGCCCATCCACACAATCCGGAGAAACGAGCAACAAGTATGGGCACCGCACACACTGTCGAGTGAGCAAATTCCATCATTACTCCATCATCAACTCCGATGGCTCGCCATTCCCGAAGAGCTTAAATCCTCCGCAGAAGGCGGCACTAAAAGAGGCATGCACTCATGAACTGGATTCACAAAATCATCGAAGACAAGGCTGACGAATTCTGCCATGCAAGACTTCTGAAGTACGGAATAGGAACACACCCTGGCCCTAGAGTCAAACTCAGGCTCACCTCAAACAGGATATCCTTCTACGCTGATTTGGGGTTTGAAGAGATATTTTTCCGAGGCTATCTCACAGGCACACCGCAGGGTAATCATAAGGTCTCGGGAAAGGTTGTGACCTACGAAGACCGTCGGGATGAGTACGCGCAAATCCAGATGCCTCTGACGTGGAAGAAATCTGGCGGTAAACGTGCGACAACCTACACTGCTGATGCAAAGGGTAGTATCCCTGGTGAGCATCTGCGCGAGCTCATAGAGATCAGAAGCCCCACAACATTCTTCTTGCTCAGCATGAGTCCAAAATCTGGCGGCAAACCCTGGAAGCTGACAACAAAGAAGTCCTTTCCGAAAGGGCGCACTTCAGACGATGAGGAAGACGAGAAGAATCCTAGCTTTGTCAAGGGAGCAATGGATCGAAATGACCAGACCATGGAGATCGTTGTGTCCGAAATTCTCCCTGATTTCAAAGAACTCATCACTGAAGATGTCAAGAACCTCTATCTCCATCAAGATGTCGTCATCGAAGACATAGAGATTCCAAAGGAAAAGGGTATGTCATTTACTGAACTACGCAAGAGAGCAAAGAAGAAGGGTAGACTCGTTCGACGACTGGATGTTGATGGAAACGAGTACCAGAAGGAGTACTCATTTTTCGTCTGAAACATCCGTTGGATGACCGTGACCTTTAAATTCCCTGCAAGAGCGAATCTTTCGAAGATAGCAAAGAGATGAAACCGATGCTCCAGATATACTTCGAATCATTATTCCTCCCTCTTTCAGTAGTATTCATTGTACTGGCACTCATGGCGTTTGGATGGTTGGTCGTACATGTGGAGCACAGTCGTCACTACTCCATACCGAGAATCGCTCTGTCTCTCTTTCTTGGTGCGTTTCTCCTGGGCTTCGGCATTCATTTCCTGCTACTATCTTTCGGAATCTAGTTCTTGACCAAGTCTTTCTCTAGACGAGTTCACTCAGGAAGTCTGTTCTCTAGCACAGACAGTGGAATGGGCCTATACGAATATCATTCATATCTAGAACACACTCTATCGATTCATGGACCAGACCGCCCCATATACTCCATAAACGCGAGAGGAACCCACTGTGCAACGTGACTCTGAACTCAACGAGATGGCTGTCAACAGCAGGAAACAGTTGACTCACGAGTTTGCAGAGAACTATACTGATCTGAAGGTTCGATCTGACAGAATCGACATCGACCAAGCCCGCAATCTTGCGGCAGAGCTATCATGCCCTCTCCAAATCGCAATCATTGCAGAGGTTCTTGATATGGAAGGCATTCTTGGGCGAAAAGAGGCTGTTCAGAAGATATCTAGAGAGCTTCAGAGGCGTGCAAGTGTGGGCGAGGATGTCCCCAATCTCCCCGGTAATATAATGGAGTTTGCCCTCAAAGAAGGGCAATGGGTTGAATACATTGAGGGGCGATTTGTTAGTGACTTGGAGCGAAAGACCCGCGACTTGGCAAATCTAGAAGAGGCCTTGAACCATGAGAAGATGACGGTAGAATCGGCTATCACCGTGTTACGCAGTAGGAGACAACTGGCCGAGGCATATATCCTTCCGATTCTCGAAACGTGGATGCGCGAGCATCCGAAGGCTTCGACGTTTGATGCCATGATAGCCTTTTGTCTGCCGATTACAGATTGGGGTCCAAGTACTCTGAAGGGGAAGATAAACCGGAAGAAGCGAAGAATGCAGGCCTTCTTCAGGCTGCTGATACAGCGACTATCTAAAGCTGAAGACTCCGCCACAATCGATTCTTATGTCCAGCAAGTGAACGATTTAGTGGGGGCTTTCGATTCAGATGTTGAAACGATGGGCCTGCGCCCCCTCTCTCATCTGATTCTACATGTAGCACCTCGGCCCACCGGAAGAGGTGACAAATCTCCCTATGTTCAGTTTACGGGCCAATCTTCTCGAGGCGACAAGACCGAGCCAGACATGGAATCTCCGTTTGACTTCTTGGAGCGAGACATCTACTTGGCGGCCAGGCGTCATGAGCGCGAGCAGGACCTGTTCTTACGTGAGAAGATAGCTCGAGTAATCAGAGTGTTGAGATACAAGAACCATGAGATTGACAAGATTGTTCAAAACAGTCTTCACGAGATAGCTGAACGCTTTAAAATTGAGAATGTTGACTTTGAACGTCTGGTTGATGCGTTTGAAGAGAATGTTTCAGTTGTTCCATTGGAGAATCGAGAGAGCAGCGCAGCAGAGTTCATCCATGAGTTCATCAAAGAACACTGCTATGACAGGTGAGTATGTTGATGCGGAGCAGCCCCCTTTATTGGTTGTTGGATGTTGAAACCTATGATTTTGATATAGGCGTTCTCAAGGACACAGACTTGACAGGTAAGGCTCTCATTCTCTCCTCACAGCTATGGTCTCTGATTAGAGAGGACAAAGTCGTATCTGTACTAATCGGTCCGGGCGTATTCAAGGGGGTTGCCGAAAGTGGAAACAGACGTGTCGAAATACTTGAATTCATGGGTGCATTAATGTTTGACCCGACTGTTCTCCGAATGGAGGAGCCTGTTCCGCTTGTTGATGTGATAAACCCCGAGGTCATCGATCCTCTAGCCATCAGAAACTCCGAGGACATCGTGACCATGGTCCGAGAGTTCTATGTCGAGAAGGGCAACGTACTCAGCGGCGAACTCGAAATAAGAATCCAGCAGCGAGGCGGCCTTCCTACGGTTGCTCATGGCATCGACCTTCTAAAGAAAATCAGGGTCAATCACATATCGGGACAGCAGCGTGCGAAGTTCATTCTTGCGGGAACAAATGGCCCACTCTACAAACCCTTCGTGCAACACTACAACAGCCACGGCTTTATGAATGCAGAGAGGATGAAGGTATTTGCGCTGCCTTTCGACAAGTTCACGAGCTTCGCGGACATCGAAGTCATGTCGGATTGGATGATTGTGGAGAAGGCCGGGATGGAATCTCAGTCAGGCATCGAAGCAATGAGGAATGAATACGACCTCACTCTTGAAGATGTGATGAACAATGAGGATTCGTTCATCTATCCACTCTGATGATACCACAAGAGTCTTTGCCACTTGTTGTTGGAGAGCATCTGAGGACTGAGTATTGGAAGTCGCTGACGCAGATGTCAAGAGAATACTTGCCAAACCATACTCACTGGTGATAAGGCAGACTCGCCAAGAGATGGCGACTCGTATAGAAGTGTTCTCTGACGTCTTGCGCGACCGGCAGAGGTCGAAGCTATCGGGAATGGTCGAATGGGGCCACCGTCAGGACGGACTTCTCGAAATCCGCCGTTCCTGGTTTGTGAAGTACAACAAGCCTGTTTACTATCAACCGAAGGAGTTCCATGATATGCTGAGGAACTCGAAGCACATCTTGATTCCTCGACAGGAGAAACCTCCCTTCGTAGATGACCTTGATAGATTCTTGGAGAGGATACAGGCTCCCAGTCCTCGAGTTGTTCCGTTCTGTATGAACTGCCTCAGAGCAGATAGACTTACCGTACTGACTCGCAGGAATGCAGTAAAGGTGTCGAAGAACCAAGTCTTGTGTTCAACGTGTGCTCAGGCCGACCTAAAGACGGAGCTCAAGTCTCTTGGGATAAAGATGTCCCCGGGAATGATACGTCAATTAGAACACCAGGTTTCCAAGGTGAAATCTGTGCCCCGACTGATAGAGATGTTGACTCCTGGTTTCGATCCCACCACCGAGCCCGATCTCACCCTTTTCGATGTCATCGAGGCCGGCGACATCAAGTCGACTATGGATGTCGATGATCTTGCCATTCCGGACAAACTTAAGCATCTGCTTGGCAAGGCTGGTTTGAAGGGCCTCCTTCCCGTCCAAGAGCTGGCTGTGAAAGCAGGGCTTCTTGAAGGTAAAGACCTTCTGATAGTGTCTTCCACATCTTCCGGCAAGACACTCTTGGGCGAGATTGCTGGAGTTCCAAAGGCGATAGAGGGAAAGAAGATGGTATACATGTCTCCTCTGGTCGCGCTGACAAATGAGAAGTATGAGCAGTTTCGAAGAAGATACAGAGAGATTGGCCTAAGAACCGGCATCAAAGTAGGCATGTCTCGTTTGGATGTGGGGAAAGAGGGTCGTCCGATCGTTGATACTGATTTGAGAAGGGCAGATCTCGTCTGTGCAACCTATGAGGCCCTCGACCTCATCTTCCGCTCGGGCAGTACTGAAGAACTCGGCGAAGTAGGAACGATAATCATTGACGAGATACAGAATCTCGCAGAACCAGAAAGGGGTCCTGAATTGGATGGGATAATATCCAGAATGAGGTTTCATGCTCCTGACGCCCAAGTCATTGCCCTGTCCGCAACAGTCGGTTCTCCCGACAAACTCGCAGAAGAGCTCGACATGGATCTCGTGAACTACACAGGAAGACCGATACCACTTGAGCGTCATCTGGTGTTCGCTAGAAATGAGGAAGAGAAGAAACATCTCATTCGACGATTGGTGTTGAACGCGTTTCACCATGTGAGTAGCAGCGGCAACAAGGGTCAATCAATTGTTTTTACCTACTCTCGACGTAGAGCGCACGCTCTAACGGATTGGCTTCGAGAGCATGGGGTATGGGCCACTGTATACCATGGTGGATTATCATACAACCAACGTCGGAGTGTTGAATCGCGTTATGCAAAACAGAAGTATGCCTGTGTCGTGACAACCGCGGCGCTGGGAGCAGGGGTTGATCTGCCCGCATCGCAGGTGGTATTCGAGACTCTCGCAATGGGTGCGAACTGGCTCTCGACAGCAGAATTTGAACAGATGCTGGGCCGTGCAGGCAGACTAGGTAAGCACGACAGAGGCAGAGTCTATCTCCTCGTTGAGCCCGACAGGAAATATCACTCTGGTCAGGACCGAACAGAAGATCAGATTGCGGTAGATATCCTGAATGGTGTCATCGAAGATGTTGAGCCGTTTGCAGACACAGAGCATTCAGCAGAACAAATACTCGCAACAATCTGCGGCACCGGCCTTGTCAATCTTAAGGATGTTGCAGGAGTCTACCTCAAGATGCTTTCAACCTCGGTACCCCCCTCTGATGCACTCAAGTTCTTGCTGAAACGTCGAATGATCCGCGTAAAGGGGGGCAGTGTGTATCCGACCGATCTGGGGCGAGCTACGGCTCTGTCCTTCTTGACACCCACTGAGGGGTTCGAGGTTATGAAGCTCACTACTGAGATGGATGTACTGGACATTGCTGTCAAACTTGAACCCTTCGAGAACGTGTACTTGAGCTCTCGCCTGCAAGGTGAGATCAACACTGCTTTCAGGACGCACATGCCCACTCGATTCTTTTCTGGCGTGTTTCTTGATTTGGGCGATTTATCCCAAAGACCCGGAGGGGCTGCACGGCTCCCTCAGTGGGTTTTCGAGCTCTTTTCGAAGTGGACTGACGCATTCTTCAATTGCGGTTGTAAGCTCTTCCCTGAGTGTGACCACGGAAAGATCGAGCTTGGAAAATGGCTCATAAAGAGAAGAAAGGAGGGTCTGAATCCCTCGGGTCTGTCCCAAGAGATGTTGAAGAAGTTCCAGCTGTGGGCATATCCTGGAGATATCTATTCGTGGCTGGATTCTGTCATTCATAATCTCAAAGCGGTGCAGCGGATTGCGGCCGTGGCAGGTAAGACCGACCTGGGAGAGGAGATAGAGGGGCAAATAGCAAGGATTGAGCGTCCTCTTGAGGAGATAGAGAAAGCGGCCAGGGAGAGGGCCTCAGAGGACTAGCCCTGCAGGTCGGCATTCCCTTGATCGAACTCTAATCGGACTCTCATATTGTGCAGGCTTTCGACATCTATCGAGTCGATATTCAAATCAAGCCAGAGGTGAAGGTCTCTGCGTAGCGCTTCTTTCGGAGATACTGCTTCTCCGGTCATGAAGGGTTTTTCTGACGTCAGTTCGAAGTGAGCACAACCGCATTCACAGGTACCGTCAAGTACCATGTCAATGTCGCTGGAGGTCTTACCACAGTTCCGGCATTTGAATATCATGATTCCATATCCTCATACTATTTGATGCTAATTCACTCTATTAGGATTGGTAATCTGCTTGTAATACTCGCTCAAGGCTAAGTTTATGTATCACGCAAGCTGGATTTGACTCACAGGGGCGAGCAAGATGGGAAGAACCTGTGCGTTGTGCAGAGAGAAGCCCAAGATACGGTGCGATAAGTGTGGCAATGAGTTTTGCATGGACCACTCCATCAGGTGTGAGGGATGTGGAACTGTTACTTGTATCCGTGACTTGGGGCGGAAGGCGAAATGTCTGGTCTGTGGAAAGCCATTTGTGATATGTCCTGAGTGTCTTGTCAATGGCCGGATTGTTCGTCTGATTCCTGAGGGTATGATATGTGCCGAATGTGGCTGGAGTTACAAGTAGTATAGGAGCAGCCAGACTACGAGAAATAGAGCGATTGCCAGAATAGCGATGACTCTACCCTTGGAGCCGAAGCCCCAGAATATGGGGATTGGGCCTATCAGGATAATGCCTCTGCTCTTGGTTTCCTGTTTGTTGCTTCCTTCAGCTTCGTGTGTCTTGAGAAAGAGTCCTAACACTATGAGGAGGAGTCCCACTACCAAGATGAGGATTCCAATGATGGCGAGTGGATCAACAGTCTGCATGTTAGTCCCCCACGATACTTCTTGTATCGAGAACATTCTCAGGAAACTCAAAGACCATCTTCTCGTATCCTCCGACTTCGTCGCCCTCAAGAGCCCATAGGACTATGAAATCGCCATAGACCTCATACTCAAGTTCCGTATCCACCTTCTCGATTTTCGTTCCTGCAGGGAACCTCCAGATGATTTCGAAGTCATAAGGGGCAGTCTCTCGCTCGAGCCACGTCTCAATGATGTTCTTTGTGGGAGCAAATCTGCCAGCGAAGTCGATCAGGTACAGAACGGCCACGAAGTTGGTGACTCCCTTCATGACGATGTCCGTGTAACGAACGATGGACTTGACCTCCTCTCCATTGAACTCAACTCTTTCTTGGTCAAGGTAGTACTGAAGATTTGTGCTGAGCTTCCCAATCTCCTCACCGAAAGATTCGCTATCTCTAAGTAGTTCGGCGTAGTAGCCGTCGTAGTCGCGGTATTCGAAATAGAGCCTTTCATGAACCTCTCCTGAACGTGCAACAGAAAAGAAGGACTCTGCATGAACCGGTTCAACATCTGCTAGTTCGAATTCTACCATATCGTTCACTCCAAGGGGACTGCGTTGATTCCCTCGTCTGTGAGATGCTTCGCGAGTGAACTGGCATTGGTAGTGAAGCAATATGCGATTTTCGGGTCCACCTCTTTGGCGAAATCAATGAGGCCAGGAAAATCTGCATGAGCACTAAGAGGAAATCCTTGTCGTCCCTGTTCAGTCAATGTCCATCCTGAGAGATCGAACTCCACGATTCTGCTCTCAAGATCTCGCGTTATCATGCTGCCTAATAATTTCACAAGTTGTCTTCTCATATGGCCTGGCGAAGATGATATGATGACAACATCCTCCTCTACCAATGTTCGGACTGTTTCTCGATTCGTGGGGATGTATTCGAGTTTACATCCATGCCTTCTATATGCCATGGATACAGAATCTATCGCGCTATTCCCCGCCATGATTGTAAAGCCCTCTCTCTGGAGCAGTCCAATGGCTTCTTGTGCCTTTCCCAAGGAGTAAGCTTTGAACAGAGGGACCTTTCCCACAGACAGGACTTCTTCTGCCTTGGCCACCACTTGAGAGTGAGTCTGTTCTCTCTTCGGAAATACCCACTCTGGCGTTCCGTATGTTGATTCCATTACCAAGACGTCAGCATCTACGGCTGAGGCTGCCCTATGGACGATACTGTCTACGTTATTGAAATCACCAGTGTACAGAAGTCTCATGCCATCATTGAACTCGATCAGGAACATTGCAGACCCTAACACATGACCAGCATCGATAGGAGTGATCAACGTCTCTTCATGAAACATTGTCCTGTCGTATTGCCCCACCGCGTACTTCCACTTAACACGTCCTCCTCGAGCTCTGAACACATCCAGTGTTCCCTGCGTTGTGATAACCTCGCTAGCTAGCTTCATCCGACCTAGATGGTCAAAATGCGCATGTGAGAGGAGTGTAGTGATATCGGGATGTCCAACGTCAAGACCTAGGCTGACATCTCCATATTCTATGAAGACACCAGTTCCTTCCTTGACAACTCTGAGACCCGACAAGACGTTTCAAGCTAGGGGTTTTGGAGGCTCTGAAAAGGGTTTCTGAAATCATCAGATTGTGATACTCCTACAATCCTTTTCTCATCAAGCAATGCCTTGTTACAAGGGCATCAACAGATAGCATCTTCTCCAGAGTATCAATCACTGGACTGTCGTGTTCTGCGAGGAGTCGAATGTCAATCCACTGAACCCTCCGCTCGGCCGCCTCGTATACGATGGCGGATGCAAGAGTCGAGGGCTCTACCACATCAGAGTCATAGCCGATAACGGGGATAACCAGCCGTTTCCCGTGCTCCACGAATCCAAGAACTGCAGCCACGTCCCCTGAACGATACACAAACAGGCTACCAGTAGAAGCCAACTGGAGAACACTTAACCAGGTGTGAGAGCAATCAATCATTGTCTTGTCCATCTGCTTCCACAGAAAACTCCTCACATCCTCTGTGAACCCGCTTCTCTCGATTTCTTGTTTCTCCCAGTCTGGTCCTATGCTGTTTTCAAACTTGACCGAGAACAGGGTACCTATATCTTCAAAGCCAATCTCTCTCAGTACCCCATATAGTTCTCGGCTGAGGTATGTGTTCCCAGGGAATGGGAGTAGCCGATCTGTTTCGTTGCTGACGACCGCGTCTACATCTCTGATTGCGGCTGTTCTGAAGAATGGTAAGGATGCCTTTATCGTGCTTGCCAAGAGATTCTGCACGTGTTCTTGTGCCATACGCACGCTTATCAGTGCCAGACCCAATCTGTTCCTGTCTCTGAACAATGCTGTTCCGCCTACTGGCTCTTGATCAAGAACTGTCATATAGAGCAGAATATCATCTGATAGATCCAGCAGATGCTTGAAGGACTGCCTGTCCGTTGTGATTTGTCCGTCGTTAAGGATCTCGGGTATATCGAGCCAGGAATCAATATCCGACCTGCCGATTCTCTTGATGAAGACTGTGTCCCCTTTTTTCATGGAGCGTCCTCCCGCTCACTGCCGGAAGTGAGGAATTACGTGTTGACCAATCATCTTGATTGCATTTATCTTGTCTGGGCCAAGAGGAGAACCTGCGACAAAATGTGTCACCCCCGTCTTCCTTAGCTCCTCCATACATTGGATGCAATACTCAGGGTTCCCTACGATGGCAAAAGCCTCAACCATCCTATCTGAGACCTTTTCGTGTGCCAGCCTGTGTCTACCTCTCCTTAGTGCTCTCTTTATGTCTTGACACTTCTTAAGATTGAGATCGTGACGAATAAGAACTGCTTCAGGTGCTCCCGCAACGATATAGGCCACGATGATCTTCGTTGCACCGCTCATGGCTTCACCTCGTGATTTCGCAATGCTACAAGCTGTATATGCTCCGATGTCGAGTTCTTTGATATCTCTTCCTGCCTTCGTTGCACCCTTACGAATGATGTTCATTGCTACTTCAAAGTCAAGCGGGTGACTCGCGTTGATTAACAGGCCATCCGCTACGGCAGCAGTTTCTTGGATCATCAACGGGCCTTGAACCCCAGCATAGACGGGAATCTTGGGTCCAATTCTGACTCTCTTGCCATCCTTGAACACGGGATTCCCCTGGCCGTCACGCAATGGTTCTCTCTCTACCATCGAGAGCTTTGCCCCTTGAAATCTGATGGCACGACCATCCATGCTCACCCTCTTGCCTTGTGTCAAAGCCTTAACACACTGGATACTCTCGACCACGGTCGAAACAGGTTTCTCTCGTTCAATTCCTAGGGCCTCAAGTGTGACTTTGTCTCCTGCCCCCAGGCCTATTACAGCTCTGCCCTCACTGATCTCATTCAAAGTGACAGCAGCGGCAGCCGATAGAGCTGGACTAGTATGATAGGGGTTCGTCACTCCGGGGCCCATCATTACTCTCTTTGTTGCGAACGCGATTGCTGTCAGAGTACACCATAGGTTCCTGTTGTTGTAGTGGTCGGTGACCCATATGAAATCAAATCCCGCTTCTTCGGCGGCAACTGAGTAGTCCACTAGATGTTCTATTGATTCATCAGGCACCAACTCAATGCTAATCTTGACCAATGTGCTCAATCCTGTCCCATAACATGGTTGACTCCAAGATGAACCCGTCGGTTACATCTTCCGTACAAATCGAAGCTCTTATTGCATCCGCAGCTTTAATATTGGAACCGTGAGGGCTAGAGCTTGTTGCTTAGAAAGAGAGCATTGCTGGATTGTCATGCCGAAGATTCCGAATCATGCCGCTATAGGTCCTCCATTGTTAATGCCGCGGGGGCATTGCGACATGGGGAGGATGTCAGTCTAGCTGTTGAGCTGTTGCACTCGCGTTCACATCTATTCAACTACGAACGAAGGATGATTCAATGAAGTCGCTTGTACTAACAAATGATGGTCTGCAGCTCGCTGACACCCCAATCCCCCCGGTGATGCCCGGTGAGGTCAGGATAGAGATTCGTTCTGTGGGAATATGCAATACTGACATCTCTGTGTGGAATGGTGATCTCGATGCACCACTGCCCCTGGTTCTGGGTCATGAGATAGGTGGTGTAGTTCACGAAAGCAGTACGCCCGACCTGTCTCCGGGAACACCTGTCACCACCGAGATTGACCTCAGCTGTGGACGATGCTGGTATTGCAAACGGAACATGAAGCACCTCTGCCTCGAACGACAAACCCTTGGCATGACTGTAGATGGCGGTCTTTCGGAGTTTGTAAGCGTTCCTGTCGACTTGGTTCACATCCTGCCTGAAGATGTTGATACCACAACTGCAACATTTGTGGAACCCTTGGCATCAGCCATTGAAACATGGAACAGAAGTCCTGTGAGAGATGGCGAGCCGATGGCAGTTCTCGGCACAGGGAAGATTGGCATCCTTGTGGCTCAAGTCTATGATGCATTTGGGGCTGAGGTACACCTCATCGGCCGCAACAAGTTTCAGCTGGGGTTGGCTCGGCAACTAGGCCTGCTGAACACAATCAACATGAGCAGAACCGCTTGGCGGGAGGAGATTCTGAAGAAGACTAAGAATGTTGGACCTTGTGTTGTCGTTGAGGCCACAGGCTCTCCTGAGGGTTTGGACATGGCTCTTTCTGTTGTAAGGAGCCACGGGACAATTGCTATGAAGAGTATGCACGGGAAGGATGTCCCGCTCGACACCACTGATGTAGTGAACCGCGAGATAGAGATTATTGGCACAAGCCGTGGACCTTTCGATGCAGCTATTGACATGCTGGCAAAGGGACGCATTGAAGTAAAGCGGCTTATCAGCAGAGAGTTTCAACTTGAGCAAGGTGCAAAAGCGTACGAATACGCATCACAGGAAAATGTTTCGAAAGTAATCATCAATATCTGAGGTCTAATTAATGGATTCCTTTAACGCCGACCTTCATCTACATTCTCCATACTCTATCGGCGTGAGTCCTAGAATGACCATTCCTGAACTTACAAAAGGTGCTAGAATGAAGGGGCTTGATATTCTCGGCACCGGCGATGCAACTCAGCCAGACTGGTTGGGCCATCTATCTGCGAATCTAGAAAGGGTTTCGGAATGCTACATTCACAAGGGAATCAATTTCATCATCACAACGGAGATTGAAGATTGTGAGTCAATCCATCATCTAATCCTCCTACCAGACATCAGTTCTGCAGAAGACCTAAGAGAATCTCTTCGAGGACACACATCCGACATTGATGGTAAGTGGGCAGGACGCCCCAGAGTTGACATGGATGCTGAGAGCCTTGCCGAAGTGGTTCAGGATTTGGGAGGGCTTATAGGTCCAGCTCACGCCTTCACGCCCTACAGGTCGATTTTCAGGGAGGGAAGATACGAGTCACTGGCTGACTGTTACAGGTCACAGGCCAAGAACATACACTTCCTCGAGCTCGGTCTCTCTGCTGATTCTTCAATTGGCGATTATATTGGCGAGCTTCATCACCTAACTTTCCTTACTTGTAGTGATGCACACTCTCCCACTCCACTCAAGCTCGGCAGAGAGTATGTTCGCTTCAGCATGGAGGCTCCAAGTTTTCACGAGCTGCGCTTTGCCATAATCAAGAAAGGTGGTCGGAGGCCCACCTTGAACGTTGGATTTGATCCACGGCTCGGCAAGTACTTCTTGTCTTTTTGCTCAGGTTGTAGAAGAACACTGATTCTCGATGAGGGTGATGGCCCGCCTTCTCTTGATGACCTGAATATCTACTTTTACGTCGACACTGCTGACGAAGTAGACCGGCTGCTGGCAGACATCCATGCTCGGAAAGTGAAGTGCCCTGCATGCGGGAAGAACCTGCGGCTCGGAGTGCGAGACCGTGCATTGATGATTGGAAGTGCCAAACACCATTCGCCCGAGAATCGGCCGCCTTACATCCATATGCCTCCGTTGCAAGAGCTTATTGCCGTTGCATTTGGTATGAAGAGTAGATCTTCGAAGACGGTAAGAGATGCCTATGATCGATTAGTGGCCAATCTGGGTACGGAGACGTCCATCCTTACCGAGGTTGACTGTGGGAAGATCTCTGGTCTATACCCTCGAGTCGGGAGAATGGTCGATGCATATCGCCGCGGGGAAGTTGAGTATAGACCGGGTGGCGGCGGAAGGTACGGCCAAGTTGTGAGGATTCCGGGATTGGATGAAGAATGACAGTCATTGAAGGGGTTATACGAGAGGTAGGAAAGAGCACTACCACGAGAATCAGTGCCCAAAGATGGTACGGTTCAACAACGATGGTTGTTCAGGACGAAGAGAGTAAGAAGACCTACTCTGTGCGAATCTCTTCCAATACCATGAAGAGATGCAACTTCCTTCCGCGTGTCGGGATGAAGGTCATTATCCATGGCTACGTCGAGGAGGCTGAAAGAGGACTCTCGGATTACTATGTGACGCGCGTGACTAACGTCAAACACAAGGGGTCAGGGATACAGCGAACAATACGATTCGACGACTGAGTCACTCTTTGTCCCGGATGATATAGGCTGGGAGTAGAATCCACTCCGAGCGGCACTCCGGGCATTTTGTGGGTTTCTTCGGTGTGTTTCTATGCTTGAATATGTACCCGCATTTGCCACAGCTGGCTGGACGCATCAACAGCTGTTTCCCCTGTGCTCGTACCGATTTAGCCACATGTTCTAAGTCTTCGTAGAGCGTGGACCTATTCCTAATATCCAACCATTCAGCAAGATCCTGTACAGTCATGGGATGCTCGGTTCTCTCCAAGAGCTCGATTATTCTCTCCCTGCGTGTCTTCATCAAGGAGTTCGGAATGCATATGCGAAGATATACCTTGAGGATTACTACTTTAAGGTGAGAATTGCAGCTAGTTCCCAGAGAGAACGCGGAGAAAGATATGTGATGGCTCAGAGTCGTCTAGAACCGAAGGGCGGACATGGCCCCTCATTCAATGAGCGACTCTGTTCTAGGTGTATGGGGCATCGCGCCCTATGCGGGGTGAGTCCCTGCCCCTTGCTTATGCGGGCCAAAGCGCTCGCAAACATTGAATCCGCTGTGAGAGGGATGAACCTCACTGGGTCATCACCACCCTCCGTCTTCGTCGGCAGTCATGGTTATCCCAAGGTTCTTGCTGGTCCATTGGTGCCACCAGTCAGGAGTGGAGAATCAGCGATTATGGAACGACCCGATCTCTGGTTGACAAAGACCCTCGATGAGATTCTGGCTCTGCGATTCAGCCTAATCCGAACAAAGCGGCCCATTCCTGTTGATGCAGCGATGGATCCCCCTCGTCTTCTCCATGAGACCCAGACAATGGCACTATCCGAGACTCCTGCCTCGTCAGAGGCGACGCTAATCAAACGTCCGAGTTTTACGCGAGTGTTCTCGGGGCGAACGCTTCCCATCGGTCCATCGGCGCCCCTTCGGAGCTTCAGACTGGAAGACAATCCTGCAGTCCCGAAGGCTGTGGACAAGGTGACCTCTGATACCGACCTAGATGCAACTACAGGTGTTACGACCCTCTTTGAAGAGGGCATCCACCAGCAACAGGTCACTAGACTCTTCTCGATTGGAATGCTGGGGGCCAAGAAGCGACGACGTCTTGTTCCCACAGAGTGGAGCATCACGGCAGTGGATGATATCATCGCAAAGGAGTTGCACAAGGAGATTCTTCGCTTCAGATGGATCAATGACTATCTGGTTTTCACCGATTACGCTCTTGGAAACCGAGTCACAATCTTGATGATGCCCAACTCTTGGCAGTTCGAAGCCTTAGAGTGTTGGCTGAGTGGCCGTGCGCCTCATGTCATATCTGACCATGAGTTTGCGAAGGGCCGAAAAGAGTATGCTAAGGATGTCACGGGCGCTTACTATGCAACTCGCCTCCCAGTCCTAGAGCGTCTAGTTGAGATGCGAAGGCAGGCGGGTGTCATCGTCTTCATGGAGATTGACCCCAGAAAATGGGTGCCACTCGGTGTATGGCGGTTCAGGGAGATAGCAAGAAGAGGGTTGGAGATGAAACCACGTAAGTTCAGTGGCCTTGATGAAGCGTTGATGGCTGTGGGAACAACGCTCCAGAACTCATTAGATAGTTATCTGGATGCGAGCGAGACTTACAAACATTTTATCACTCAGAGCAGACTGACAGACTTTTTCTAGCGGGTACACCAACAGCTACAGAAGACTTGGACGAAGTTGGACCTTTCAGCGTAAGAGTTTATATCCTCCAGCCTATGATTGAGAGCTGGGCCCTCACACACCATCTCTGACCACGACGGAGACCACCCAGTACCGTTACTTAGGGGGACAACTCTCTGGTGTTCAAGTCTGTCCAACATAGAATGAACGGTGATTTAAGAGAGTCGGGCCAGCATGAGAAGGCGGAATTGCGATGGCTCTGTATGAGAAACTCAGTAGGCTTGGAGAACGCATCCCTGTGTATTCTCAACTCGGGCGTCAGAGGAACGATTACGAACTGGAGCAGGCTGTAGCCTTTCTTCGTCCGTTGCTAGACATCAGTACCCAGGGCGTCTTTTCGATAGCCTACTTTCTATCGTCAGTCATCATCATACTCAGCAGTCTGACTGCTTTTGTCCTTAATCTTCAGCTGGTTGTTATCATCCCTCTCTCACTGATCACCGGTATCATCACATATTATGTGACAGTGAACTACCCCGTGTCGAGAATGAACAGCTACAGGTTGAGTCTAGCTGAAGAGGCCGATCTGCTTTTCGAGCAGTTCATCCTGGTCTTTCAATCCGGGGGAACAATCTTCGATGCAATCTCCTTGGTGGCAAAGTCTGATCATCCGTACCTCTCATCTGCCTTCCAGCGCATCTTGAGAGATGCAGCAGATGGAATACCTCCTGAGGAATCGTTGATGGAGTTCGCAAGAAACCAACCCTCTGACGATGTACGAAGATACATCACTGCTGTGATATCTGCCTTGGAGCAAAAGACGGACTTGCTTGATGAACTCTCCGGGCAGGCCTTCGAAGCGGACATGTCATTGCGTTCTAGGAATCTCGAGCTCGAGAGTCGTCTTCTAGTTGTAGCAGCTCTCGTAACCTATGTTCCAATTCTGCTTACTCTTTCCCTAGCACTGACTGGAATGGCAACCGACCCTATCATACTTCTCTTTGTCCCTCTTCTTATCGGTCTGAACGCGCTATTCCGTATTCGTTTCACAAGTGGGTTTGCTGCATACTTCGATAGACCTCAGAAGATGAGTCCAAGCCCTCCTTCGCAGAGTGAGATAATGGCAGAGTATGATGAGTTCCTCAACTTCATGGTTCTGCTTGCAGAGCGGCTCAACACTGGTGACACATTAGAGGTCGCACTTGTTGAAGTTCGCGATGATACTTCTCCACGGGTACAACCACTATTGGATTCCACAATCAGGTCCATTACTTGGGAGTCTAAAGGGATTGAGGAGGCCATGAACGACTCTGCGGAGTATGCCATGGGGCAGCGAGTAGCGAACATGTATCGGATGATTCCTCGCATGTGTGAGTTCTCCACAAAGGAAGCAGGCGATAGACTCTCGCGCATTGCATCTCGTCTGATAGCGAGATCTGCTATCCTACGTGAGAGAGAGTCAATAATTCAGGCCCAGCGACTGAAAGTGTATCTTCTGTCAATAACGAGTTCTGTAGTGCTTGGCCTCCTCTCTTCACTCGCTCCATATCTCTACATAGGCTCATTGTTATCAGAAGGACCTTCTTGGACTCCCGGTTCCGTGACTATGATCGACATGCTTCCCCTCTCATCACTCCTTTTCATAACCGCAGTTTCTTCGGGTTATCAGAACTCCAGAATGGTAGGAGGCTCGAAGTCGATGCTGTTCGGAGTCATCTGCGGCTTCCTCTACTGGCTTGCGCTCACAGCCTCATCAAATCTTCTGGGTTTCTAGCTGGATGACATAGGTTTTTTAACGGCTAAGACTATGCTGCGAGTGGTTAGACTGAGGTGTGATTAATGTTACAATTTGGTGTTTTCGACCTCTCTCTCGACGAAATCATGCTCTTCTTCCAGGACCCGTGGGTCGTGGGCTGGGTGTTGATTGGCTCAGGGATTCTTGCAGCCGCATGGCTTCTGGAAAACATAACGGATCCCATTCCCCTCCTTGGATGGATATTCGACGTGATCGTCAAACTAGGGTCCTTCTTAGGATTCTTTGTCGGGGCGCTGGATATCCTCGTTGGGTATGTTGTCTATACGACTAATCCTGGCGGTGCACTTGTTGCCGCAGTCTTGGTCATCATAGGGTTCACTCTTGTGATGCGACTGCTAGACAAGTTTCCATTAGCCACTGTGTTTGCACTGGCAGTAGCAATATTTGGTACGTTCACACTCTATGGCTTTCTTGCCCCGTATGCCGAGATGGCCGTTATAGGTGATTACGTCCAGCAGATCATCTCACTCAAGTGGATGGTTGTTATCGGCGTCATCATCTTTTGTGTGGTCTACGTACTGGGAGGCCTCGTTATCAAGCTCATTCAGCTGATTGGAAAGGTCTTTGCCAGCACTCCTGTCAGCGTTATTATTGGTCTTGCGGCAATTGCTGTCGGAGTAGTCGTGATACTGAGTCCGGTGACTCTGGGTCTTGTAATTCCCTGGCCTACGTAAAGTGTATGCTGTTTGAGGGGTTTCGCCCCTCATTCTATTTTCTTTTCGTTCGTTTCATTCGCACTGTGTCATAGGTCGAATCTCTCGAAAGAACAAGAACTGTATAGAGCGCTCATTGTAGAAAGAGGCGGCATCATTCATTGTGTCTTTCGCTGAGGCAATGCCTGAGAACCATTCCGAAAAATAGAGCTCCTTCTCCGGTAGTTCATTCTGGATTTCCGACTTGAAGAAATCCTCAGGAATCTCCACTCCTTGGGGGACAAGTAGAGCAACTCGAAACGCTCTCTCTATGCTTCTCATCTCAAGCCAAAGCTCGCAATACGCCAAGGGTATCATCTTCCTGTCAGAATCCACCAGCGATGTGGTTTCAGAATGCAAAACCAGTGAACACATTTGACTCTATTGTTTATGGAGGATTCTGAGCCATTTCCCAAAGAGTTCTTATAGTATGTTCACCTCGATGTTAGTAAGGGTGCGTATCTTTGAATACGCACTAACAGTTTGTCGAGGTAATGCCTGAGGTTAAGGGGCAGGATGTGAAAACGGGAATGTCTCCTGATTCCAAGAAGAAGTCGAGCAGTTCTCACAGTGACAAGAAAAAAATCATCAGCATCACTATGAGTGAGTCACTTGTAGAGCGCATAGATGAACTGGTTCAAGAACGAGTTGCGCGGTCACGGGCTCAGATGATAGAAGATGCGGTTAGGTGGTTCATTGATTTCACTGCCCACAAATGGGGGGAACGAGGTATATACATAGACTCTTGTCGCGTTGTGTTCGAGTCTGACAGCCAATCCTCTCTGTTCTTCTCTAAACTGACTCCCTCGGAGCAACATGAACTTGGTGTCACTGCTGGTAGTCAGTCACCAATAGCTGATATTGTCAAGATATACTACGACAAGAACCCCTCTGATGTTGACGCACGACACCTGGTCTTCGAACTGCTTCAAGAACACGGTTGGGGCTCAATATCAGTACATGATGACAAGATTGTGATTGGCAGTCCATTCTACCCGGCCCCGTTCATCCATGGATATCTTGCTTCACTTCTGAAACTTGATCTAGAACTGGTTGAAACTCATGCCAAGGAGAACGTTGCCCTCAGGATGGTATGAATTCACCATTCGAGGCCGATTTCGAGAATCTCAAACTCGCTTTTGTAAAGCCCGGGAATACTGTCGATTGTGTTTCTGATATTCCTCTCTTTCTCTCTAATCGAGTCTGCTGCAAAGTACACCTCATAGACGCATCTGTTCTGTTCGAAACAGAAGCCAGTGGTGAACAGGACCTTCAAGTCGTGCTGCTTGAAGAGACTCGTCATTGTCTGCATGAGTGCTGGATTGACCTTCTCAACTTCGAGTCGTACTCGAGCACCACCCTCCTTCATCATGGGGATGAGCCTGACCTCACCAGATTTCTCGAAGTAGATAACCATCGCAGCTTTCATGTCCTTTAGTTCGGGATTCTCAAAGAAATCCTCTGGGAGTTTGATCTCACCTTTCTTCTTGACGTCCGCAATCATGCCTTTTGTCAATCCGGCCACACAAATCGCCTCTCGCTGCTCTGTTATGTCAAGACATTTCGTCTATATTTATGTTCGTACATCAGACTCCGATATACATTCTTCGTGTATCTAGTCGGTAATGACCACCGCGGACATTATCATGCATGTTCCTATGAGCTGTACAGGCGTCAATGATTCTCCTAGAAAGAAGAAACCGAGGAAGATAGCAACTGCGGACTGCAACAGCAGATAGACTGCCGAGGCCGTGCCACCAAGATGCTTCAGCCCCTCGTAATACAGGAGGAAAGCTATGCCGATGGAGAATACGCCCAGATAGATGATTCCTGCCCAAGTCGCAGTGGAAGCTGTCTGTATTCCTGATGGATTCGAGAAGATGAAGACTGAAACACCTAGAACAATTGCGGTATATGCGGCGTTTGGAGCTGCAACTTGGAGAGGCCCCTGTGCCTGTTTCATGGCATTGTACGCAAGAACAATCCAGAGTGCCCAGACGAGTCCGGCAAAGAGTGCCAGCAGGTCTCCGATGAACTGCCCTTCGACCACAGCACCCAGATCACCCCCCGTGGTCACAAGAACTGTTCCGAAAATGCCTATCACAAGTGCTACGATGTTTCGATGGGACACTCTCTCGCGACCGATTAAGAATGCAAATACGGGAACTAATGCTATACCGAAGTTCACCAGCAGGCTGGTGTTGATTGCAGTTGTGTAGTACAGGGCGATGTAGTTCGAGGCATAGCCCAATCCATTAAGTATCCCCAAAATAACCAGTGCCCGATGGCTGAAGAACTCGAGCCCCTGTGAGTTTGCCTCTCTGTTCTTCCAAACAAGTGCGGTTATCAGAATCAGCGCTCCTATAGAGTTCTGTAGAAAGGTGATGCCCAGAGGGTCGGCGTTCGTCACGGTGACCCGCCCCACCACGAATGTGGAGCCCCAGATGATAGCCGCCATCATCATTAGTGCTCTCGCTGAGTTTCTGGATTGCATTGGAGGTCAGCCTGACCATGAGTGCAAGAGTTCTCCACTTAACTCTGCAGGTCTTACGTCTGTAGCGATAGTGTTAAAGCGCGATTGTATGCTAGTGCGCCAGATAGGAGCTAATCATTATGGCCAAAGAAGGAGCAACATATGTGTGCGACATTTGCCAGCAGGTCATTGTCGTGAAGAAGTCAGGTGCAGGCACTTTAGTATGCTGCAATCAGCCAATGCGATTGTATGAAGAGTAGGTCCTCCAAGGTCTATCTTCAGATGCTTGCTGACATCATTTGCTTATACAGTTGATAATCTTTATATGCTCACTAAAGGGCGAACCAATGAGCTTCTTTGAGGAGTCAATGCCATGGCAGAACTTCCAAGTTATGTAGTAAAGACAAGGGAACTACTGAATCTACGCGGCTACAGAGTAGAGGAATTGAATGAATACGAGGACCGCTACGAGATGATTCCTGATCGCCAGCTTGGCGAGTACACTATCAGGATGCTGGTCTGGATATTCAAAGAGCAGAAAGTCATCGGTGTTGCCTATGTTAAGGACCTTGTGAGGGACATGGAGGAGTACGAGGCTTTTCAGGGAATGATTGTGGGAGGTAGCCGATTCACTCCAGCAGCAAAGAAGCATGCCCGCGCAAATCGTGTTGAACTAGTTGAAGGGAACTACGCATCTTTTGACCTCTTCGACCATCAACTGGTGCCGAAGCATACTGTGGCAAGCACCGAAGAAGTGGATTTAGTTCTTGAGCACTATGGCATAGACAAGCCGCAGTTGCCTCGAATTCTGAGGGATGATCCGGCCGTGAGAGTGTTGGGCGCACGTCCTGGTCAGGTTGTTAGGATTGAGCGAGAGAGTCCGACCGCAGGTAGAACCTACTACTACCGCCTAGTTGTGGATGCCGCTCGATAGATATTGTTGTCTAGACTACGCCGAGCAGTAGCCCTACGAGATACATGATTACAGTTGTGATTAGTGGGACCGTTATGTTGTCTTTGCCTTTTGGGCTTACAAGCTCGATGAGGGTGGCTGAGATTGCACCAACTAGTGCTATTACCGTCATCTCGAGAAGAAGCACCTGTCCCCCACTGAGAAAGACTCCATAGTTCAGAATGCCGAAGAACCAGAATGCAACCATAGCTCCCAAGAATCCGAATGCGAAAAGTGCTAGACATCCATGAAGAGACCTGTTTGAGCCGCTAATCACGCGTGTATGGTTTTTGCCGAATCTCATGCCAATGGGTGCAGACATTCCGTCGCCGAGCATCATGATATGGATGCTTGCAGCTCCCACGAAATAGAGGCTCTCATTCCCGGTGAGTGTGAAGAAGCCCGTCAGAATTGTGATACTCACTGCGTACCAAAACGGTCCTCTCACACTGTGGTGTTCAAGGTCTTCGGGCCGTGCCATGGCAGAAAAGAATCTCTCGAATCTCTCATCACTGGCAAGCCAGAGGAATACAACGAATGTTAGGGCAACCAGTGTTGCAACCCATGCATGTGTATAGTAGGGCGTGGTCCAGATGGCTGCCCCCGCAAAGAGATGAATGACCTTCCGTGTGAAGTCAGGACCCAAGTTCAGCTTTCTTCTGAGAACATCGCCCGTGGTCAGGACAATCACGACATAAATCAAGGCGATGAAGTACACAATGATGTCATTGAGGTCAATCATCAGCTCGACTTGCACCGGTGTACATCTCCTAGCGTCATTTGCAGCCAGTACTACTGCATATACTTATCGGCACGTGTTTCTCGGTGTTTCGACAACAAGCTAAGTACGCCGCTTATTCTCTGGAGTTCCGTAGGATTCATCTTTTACTCTTCGGTTGCGGGTTTTGACTGAAGGCCTGAGATTGCCTCAAGATTGGCAATAGTTTCGTTCACTCTCTGAGTCAGCTCTTTTTCGTTTTCACTTCGTGCAGAGATCCAGACCCTCAAGACATCAGATGAACCATAGGTCTTGGGCATCGACTTTATGTAGACCTCCCGATTCATCTCCATCACCTTGTCAATGAAAGG
>CAYYQL010000028.1:0-33353 GCA_964473825.1 uncultured archaeon | reverse complement strand
CTCCTTTCGAAAAGGCTTAATTACCGGGGTACAAAGGTCAGTCTGCCTATGACTTTGGATACGGAATAAAGAGGATTCTGAGAGAGGAATAGAAAAATGAGTGAGCTTGAAAGCACAAGAAACACCAAGACGATAGTGATTGCCCTCGTAGTGATTGCTATCGTTGCTGTTGGCGGAATTGCAGGATTTCTGTTTTGGGGTGGCGGCGGTCCAACTACTCCAACGGACGGAGAAGGACAGTCGATTACGATTCTTACACGGCACGACGTTGCCATACACAGTGTCTATGAGTCTGAGTTTCTCGCAAGTGAGTACGCACAAGAGCACTCAATCACCGATATAGTCTGGAGGACGCCTAGCGCTGAGTTCTGGAACAACCTCATTGATGCTGGAGACGTTGATGTCTGTTGGGGTGGTGGTCCAACATTGTTTGATCAACTGATGCGTGATGAGCTTTTACGCCCTCTCACCAGCCCGTTGATGCAGAGCGCCCTCTCACGAGTGAATGATACATTGGCTGGTGCGAACATGAAGCGAAACAACTCAGAGGGCGAACCAATGTGGGTTGCCGCTGCCATATCTTCGTTCGGGTTCACTGTGAACCATGCCTTTCTGGATGACTATGGTTTACCAGTGCCCCGCAAGTGGACAGATCTGGCAAATGCCACATATGGAAGCCTCCTTCCCACGATTCCAACAATCGCCATGGGAAATGCTCCTGGGACAACGTCAAATACTCGAATCTATGAGATTATGACACAAGGGCTGGGATGGGATGAAGGATGGATCAACATGGCTCGGATGGCTGGAAGCTCCAATATCTATGTGGGCTCTGTTGAAACACAGTCCGCAGCTGAGAACGGCCAAGTTGGCATTTCAATGTCCATCGACTTCTACGGCTATCTAACCCAGTCAAAGAACCCTGACTGTGAGTACATCTTGCCTGAAGGTCAGTCTATTGTGAATGGTGACCCGATTGCTATTGCGCACAACACTCCCAACCCGAATCATGCGGAGGCATTTCTAGACTGGGTTCTTTCGCCATATGCGCAGTCGCTCTGGATGCATGAGAACATCCTTCGTATGCCTGTCATGCGTGAGGCCTTTGATCAGCCTCTGGGTCTGGATAACCCCGAGCTCTACAACACTTTCAACAATACTGTGCAGACCACAGGGATCGAATTCAATGACACCTTGTCGCTTCAGAGTAACACAGCATTTGTCAAGTACTTCGAGTCTGTCTTCACTGACTCTCACACTCAGCTTGTTGACACTTGGCAGACGATTGTAGATGCATACTACGATGGACATATCGATGAAACACAGCTGGATTACTACGCATCTCTTATGGGTACCCCCGTCACGATTGAGGATCCGGACTCCGGTCTGAACCGAAAGTTCACACTTGAGTACGCCATAGAGATCAACGATGACATGATCTATGACAGCGTCTATGCGTCAGCGATGCAATCTCTCTGGACGACGGCTGCAAAGGCCCAGTATAACAACGTAAGAGACCAAGTGCTGGCACTGCTGCCGTAGCACAAGACATCGAAACAGATCGCACAGAGGAGAAAGCCATGGCATTGCAGGAGAGCAAAGAGGCCGACAGGCCTCTTGATGAGAGTGAAGAACTCGAGTCAGTAAGACTCACTGACCAGATTGTATCAGGGGCCAAAAGGATTCCTGGTGGAATCAAGAGTCGGAGTCTGGGGTTGGGCCGTCGGGCTGTTGGCTCCATCAGGTCTGGCGGATACGCTGTGCTCTCCTTTGCAAGAGATCCCTCGGGAAGTGTTCGGAAGACCTATACGAAGCTGAGGGAGGAACTGGATACCCTCTCAGCACTACAGCTAGCTGCAGTCATCATCGTCTTCGGCCTCTTTCTGATAGCACCCCTCGTCAGTGTGGTGGCGTTCTCCTTGGTTGACCCAAACACTGGACTACCCTCTCTATTCCACATCTCCAATCTGTTCTCCAACTCCAATTTCTGGCCATGGCAATGGAACTCCAATACTGGTCAGTGGGACAGCTATATCGACCTCAGGACAGTCCTCTTCGCAGGCGACCTCATGGTCATCCGTGGAGTCGATTTGGGCGCCGTTCTCAACTCGATATACGTTGCTTTAGTTGTGACAGCCTTTTCCGTAGTCATCGGCGTCTTCTTCGCATTCATCATCGCCAGGTATGAGTTTCCGGGCAAATCTATCGTCCGGACTGTTTTGATATTTCCAATCCTCGCCACTCCCTTCATTGGTGCAATCGGCATCAAGCGTTTCCTTGGACCGAGAGGCTTCTTCAACAACCTCTTCTACACAATGCTTGGTGTGACACCATTTCGCTTCGAGTTTCAAGGCCTTGCTGCAATTATCTTTGTGCAATCCCTCTCTTTCTTTTCGCTTGTGTATCTCAATGCATACTCGTCTTTCATGAGCATAGACCCATCACTTGAGGAACAAGCTGAGAATCTAGGTGCCACGGGCTTCAAGCTGTTCAGGTCGGTTACACTTCCTCTTGCCATGCCCGGCATTCAGGCTGGAGCAATCCTGACCTTCATTCTCAGTATTGAAGATCTTGGCACACCGATTGTCTTCTATGAGCACCAGCAGGCACAGAAGACTCTGGCCTACCAGGTCTTTGCGAGCATTGCAACTCAGAGTGGCCAGATAGATCCTGCTGGGCCTGCGATTGGGATTCTCCTCTTGATATTTGCATTGACTGGTTTCCTGGCAATTCGAAAATACACATCGCTCCGTTCTTACGCTTCTGGCTCAAAAGGCGGACAGTGGAATCCACGAACGAGAAGGCTCGAGTCACAAGGACTGTCACTCAACGGTGCTGTTATTGTCTGTGGGTGGCTCTTCGAGGCGGTTCTCCTTCTTCGCACAGGGCTCAATAGTTCAGCCATTCTTCTGTTTGCTGTTCTTGCCTTCCATACTGCTCTATCTCGGATTCCGAAGTATCGCGACAAGCTTCCTGAATGGATTCTCAAGAGTCGCATTCGAGTTCCTACGAGCTTGCTGCTCTACGTTGTTCTCATTCCGGTGCTGTTTCTGGCACTGATACCGCAGATCAGTGTGATTATCCTCTCATTCGCAGGTAACTGGGCGACTGATTCTCCACTTCCGACAGCATGGACGTTGGACAACTACTCTGTTCTCTGGCAGTATACCAATGTTGCCCAGTCAATCAATCTAACCTTGCTATATGGTACCATTGCTACCGTGTTCATCGTATTACTTGGAACGAGTGCGGCATATCTGATTGCACGAAGGGATATCCCGGGTAAGACCTGGCTGGACTTGCTGGTGACCTCTCCGATTGCTCTACCGGGAATCGTAATTGCAACAGGCTACTTCACGCTTTTCTACGGCAGTCCCTTCTTTCCAGCAGGTTTTCCGGCGTTTCTCATAACAATGTCTTACACAATACGCAAGTTTCCGTTCACGGTAAGGGCTGCATACGCCGGGCTTCTGTCAACACCTGTTGCACTAGAGGAGGCATCCATGAACGTGGGGGCGAGTAAGAACCAGACTTTCGCGAGAATCACGCTGCCTCTGATTGGTGTGAGTGTTCTTGCAGGATCGTTGCTCTCCTTTGTGTATTCGGTGAGCGAGGTCAGTACTAGTCTGATACTGGGTAGCGTGGGAAGAAATTGGGCACCTATGACATTCTGGACCAATGAGGTGCTGAATGCAACGGGTCAGTACGGCGGGTACTTCAATGCCGCTTGCCTAGGAGTGCTTATGATGATACTCCAGATGTTTGTCATAACTATAACAAACAAACTCCTTGGTGCTAGGTCCTCGGCAATCACAGGTATATGAGGTGTTATGGATGGTAGAAATTCGACTAGAAGATCTCCGAAAGACATTCGGTGAAATCGTTGCTACTGATGAAGTGAACATAGTACTAAAAGAAGGAGAACTCTCTACTCTCCTTGGCCCCTCAGGATGCGGCAAGACAACTCTGTTGCGCCTGATTGCTGGTTTCTACAAACCCGATCGAGGTCATGTATACTTCGATGATAGGGATGTAACAGATGTTCCCCCTCACAAGCGCAATACGGGGATGTGTTTCCAGAATTATGCTCTTTGGCCTCACATGGATGTGTACGGAAATATTGCATACGGTCTGAGACTGAAGCGTGTCAAAGGGATGAAATACACCAAAGAGGCCATTGATAGACGTGTCCGAGAGGTACTGAGGCTTGTGCGTCTTGAGGGTCTTGAGAGGAGACATATTCATCAGTTGTCTGGAGGCCAGCAGCAACGTGTTGCGCTTGCTAGAGCCTTGGTCATCGAACCCGACCTTTTGCTACTGGATGAGCCATTATCAAATCTGGATGCCAAGCTGCGTGTAGAGATGCGTGAAGAAATCATCCGGATTCAAAAGGAGTTGGGCATCACCACCGTCTATGTCACTCATGATCAGCATGAGGCATTGAGCATCTCCGACAAACTAGCTGTGATGGATCACGGATATATTCAGCAGTTTGGCCCCCCCAGAGAGATATACTCATTTCCTCAGACTGTCTTTGTAGCCGACTTCATCGGTCAGTGCACCTTCATTGATGGAGAGATAACAGCACTCTCCGATTACATTGAGGTGGCTATTCCCAAAGGGCAGACCATTGCTGGTAAGACCACAATCTCGGACTATCCCTTCGAGAAAGGGGAGATGGTGAAGTGCGCCATCCGTCCTGAGGACTTACATCTGGAGAAGACTGACCCGAGGGACAACATGATTGTGGGTGAAGTTGAACGCACAATATTTGTCGGGAACTCCCTTGAGATTTATTTCAATGTGGGTGACATCTCTGCACAGGCTCTATTGCCCCCGGAATCCGAGATTGAGAGTGGGCAGGAGCTTCGTCTCTATGCGCCCCGTCCTGAAGTCATGATACTTCCTGTCGGTGGCGTGGAGGCTCTTCGGAAAATTCCAGGTCATCCCCTCTTCCAATCACCGGCGCCAACTAGCTCCGCTTCTTCGAGTGCCTAGTCATCACTGCTACGCCTCTGTGGAATGCGAGCATTTCGCGGCCATTCAGGATTGACTTCCCCACTCCGACAAGATTCCCTGCTGGATCAACAACGAGAGTTTCCTCGCCTGCCCGCAGTGTGTGACTTGCGCTTGTCACGAACTTGGCCAATGCGGACTTGCCTGCAGCAACAAACTCTGAGGCTTCTTCCTCCATTGTGACAATATACTCTTCCGGGATTTTTTGAGCAAGAAGCTTGAGTCCCCCTTCAAATGTGGGAGTGAGCATCCCTGTTGTTGGCACGACGGTGAAGAGAATCTCCCCCTCGCGTTTAAGATGACGTATCTTTCCCGTTGACCTTGAGTAGACAACTTCTAAGCTCTCTAGGAAGGTGTCTGAAACATTGATTCCCCATTGATAGGCGAAGAGCGCACGAAGCTTTCTCAAAGCACCCTCCTTCTTCTTCTCTTCTTTCGGGATTATTTCGGCCACTGCGGTTGCACTGTCAAGGGTTTCGATGTCGATAACGGGAGTGACTGCTGAGAGAAACGTGCTTGTATAGACATCCCTCAGGAACCAGTATGCCTTTCTGAATCGCATCTTCTCCAGTAGTTCCAGTACCCGCGCTTTGGCTGTATCTACCGTATAGGCGTCGATTGTTGTTGGGAATAGGGTCTGTTGGGCAGGATATACATGCTCAAGCTCTAGCGGCACCACACCAAAGGGTGTTACGTAGACTAGGATGGCCCTGTCTGGAGTAACAGCGCGGACAGCATCTGCGATCATGCCTGTCGTATCGGAAAAGGGACGATCTCCCATATGGGGGACAAGAAGAAGCGTATCTGTTGTCCAGTAGAGATACCGTTTCATGATTCTGAGATGCTGTCTGACAAAGGCCGGATGGATTGCTGTTTCGGGGCCAGTGTAGAAGATAGACGCCCCCTTTCCAACAGGATCATTCTCTTCAAGCATTGCCTGACTGTTTATGATCACCTGAAGGGCTTCCTGAAGGGTAGGATGACCTCGGGCTCGGGCAGAGGCCAGCTCGATGAGCTTTCCGTCAACGATATACTGACGTATTCGTCGCATCTCAGATGCCGTCACGTAAAGGTTGTGGCGCATGAGCGCCATCACACGTTCTTTCTTCGGCAATTGTTTCAAGTCATCAGCAGTGGTGCCGCTGCACACAGGACAATTGCAGGGCAGTTCTCGCAGGTTCTCCAGATGCACTGTGCCCGTTGGTAACAGAACTCTACCGGCATCGGCGAATTTCGCGTAGGAGGCAGAATCGAAGAAATCGCATCCGGCAAGGGCTGCGATGGCCATGAACATCGGATGTCCACATCCAAAGAGATGAACTGGCCTATTCGGGGGAAGTCGGCTCTTGGCTGCAAGAGTTGCTCTAATAACATCAGCGAATCTGTATCGTTCCATCAGCGGAACAACACCCCCTATCGGGTGGATCTCGATATCTAAGGCGGCCATTTCACGTGCAGCGTTTCTCCTCAGGTCTTCATAGACTCCGCCTTGGACTGTTCCAGCTAAGTACATGTCAGCCTTTTCGGCCACGGATTTCCGAGCTCTCTCAAGAGAGATATTCACATCTCTCTCAACCCTCATCTTCCCCGCATCAGGTTCAGAAAACACATCAAGAATAGTCCCAACGTCACTGCCAATCTCCCTTTGGAACCGCACTATGTCTAAGGGATCGATCTCTCCCTCAGGCAGCCCATGGAAGTACATCTGGAATGTACCAGAGTCAGTCATTATTGGCCCATCGAAGTCCAGCAGGCTATGGACTCCCTCCTGAAGGGCTCGCTCACGGAATTCCTTCTTTGACTTGATGATGTATGAATTAGTGATAACCATCTGGTAACCAAACTGCTCTCTTAGCTGTCGCGGCCTGATCTCGGACCTACCCGGATGGATAACGGGCATGAGAAGTGGTGTGTCAACATCCCCGTGCCTTGTTGAGAATCTGCCCAACCTTGCAAGAAAGTCCTTGTTCTTTATCTCAAAGTGCTCCATTATATCAACCCGAGTTTTTCAATGCGATACAAAGCAACTGCTGGCCATTCTTGGGTCAATTCACGAATCAAACCGTTTAAGACCCTTGGCTTTTGACATTACGTAATGGAATCCCTGAGAGCTCTCTTGGTTCAGAGCCGAGAATATGACGAACATGATCTTCTGGATGAATTCCAGGCATTAGCTGAGACCGCAGGTTATGCTGTGGTGGAGGCAATCGATATTGTCGGACCGAAATCCGCTCGTTTTGCTATATCCTCGGGAAAGGTCGAAGAGATTGCAACTCACATTGATATCAGCAAGCCCGATGTTGTGCTCTTCTCCCCACAGCTGAAGTCCAGTCAGATGTATCGCCTCATGGAGAAATGGAATGTTGAGGTTCGTGACAGAAACCAGCTGATACTCGAGATATTCAGCAAGCATGCAAGGACACCCCAAGCCAAACTGCAGATTGAACAAGCGCGACTTGAATATGAACTTCCCTTCATCCGACATCAGCTACGGATACAACTTCAGAGTGAACACACGGGTGCCCGACCTGTGGGAGAACAAGTCGGTGCAGGAGAAGACCTGCTGAACATCCGCACTATGGAACTTCGTAGACGTATTGCCACCATCCGTTCTAAACTAGAGAAGATATCCGATATTCAGGAATTGAAACGTAAGAGGAGGTCGAAGGTCGGCTTCTTAGAAGTGACTCTGACAGGCTATACCAATGCAGGAAAGAGCACTCTGCACCGCGATCTTACAGGTTCCGAGGTAAAGGTGGCGGACCAGCTATTCACCACGCTGTCAACGAAGACACGGCGCATTGACATCCCTGGAAGGCAGGTCGTCGTAAGTGACTCTGTAGGTTTCATCAGTGATCTTCCCCCTGAGCTTCTTGATGCTTTCAACACGACTCTCATGGAGATTGGGAACGCTGACGTCATCATTCTGGTCGTAGACGCCACTGACTCCGTTAATGAGATGAATCGGAAGGTTGGAGCCTGTATTGACACGTTCAAGGAGATTGGTGTGAATGGCATTCCTCTGGTAGTAGCCTTGAACAAAATCGACCTTATGGAGGATATCTCTTTACGTGAACGGATTACTCTGCTGCAGGATGTCGGACGTGCTGTTGTTCCAATATCCGCAAAGGAAGAGACGAACCTTGAAGAATTGGTTCTTGAGGTCAGACGCAGCTTGCCTGCTCTCCACAGATACCATGTCACTATCCCTTACGAGTCGGCGGGAATGAGAATGCTTTCCTGGTTGCACGACAACGGTCATGTGGAGAAAGAGGAATTTGGCGAGAATGCAATCATTGTGGAAGCACGTCTCAGCTATGATACTGTTCAGCGCTTGTTCACGATGCTGCCTGAGGGAGCCCTTGAGAGATTGGAGCAAGTTGTGCCAGCTGAATGAGACGGGAGTGCAGTCAGGGAATAGCTTTTAGTCGTTTATGTGCTCCACGAACTGGGTGAATTGCTGCTTGATTGTCATGGAACTGAAATCGCCCGAGAAGATACTCGAGATGCTAGAAGGGAAGCCTCGCATTGTCCTGTTTGGAGACTCCGGCTGCGCACAGATGTGTGATGTGGGGGGCATCCTTCAGCTTGAGGACATGGGTGACTTCCTGGAAGAGAATGGCAAGGAGGTGCTTGGATACGTCTTCGTTGAGGGCGGAATGTGTGACATCAACGCTTTCGAGCAAGAGCTCGAAGAGAACAAAGAGATTGTTGAGAATGCCGATGCCTTCCTTGTTCAAGCATGCGGCGTTGCTACCCAGACACTAACGCAGCTGCATCCTGAGAAAGAATCGTTCCCTGCAACTGACTCTGAGTTTCTCGGAAACATGCCCGAGAGATTTCACCATCATGAGCAGTGTGTCATGTGTGGAGAATGCATCCTTGATCTTACAGGGGGCATCTGTCCCATCGCACGCTGTGCCAAGGGTATCTTGAATGGTCCGTGTGGTGGTTCAATGGATGGTATGTGCGAGAGGGATGAAGATACCGAGTGTGTATGGCAGCTGATATACGATCGCCTCAAGGCTCTTGGAAAAGAAGAGAATATCAAGAAGATTTGGGACCTCAAGGACTGGAGCCTTGCTCGTGGTCCTCGAGAGCTTGAACACGGAGCTTTCTTCTAGATATCCTCCTGCGCTGTATAATAGAAACATGCGTATAACATGGTGACTGACATCTCTTGGGCTCGGAAATGAAATAAGGGTGCAGAGAAGTCGCTCGGTTGCAAGCAAATAATCTGGAGAAATCAAACCTGCCAATCAGTCATCTAGCTTCCCTACTCGAGAAGAATGAGTTAGTCGTAACAGGAGAGATCACACCCCCTCATGGTTCCGACGCCAACATAATCCGTGAGCACACCCATCTGGTTGCTGAATACTGTGATGCAATCAACATCACTGATAATGTTCGGGGTATACCGACAATGAGCAGCATGGTCTGTGCCCATCTCATTCTTCAGGCTGGAGCCGAGCCCATAATGCAGATGTCTGCGAGAGACAGGAACCGAATCCTATTTGAGAGCGAGCTCTATGGCGCCTACGCGCTCGGCGTGCGTAATCTCATGTTCATCACAGGTGATCATACTCTACTTGGATCCCATCCAGAGGCAAAGATGGTCTATGACATGGACTCTATCCAGGCACTACAGATAGCCAAGCATCTCATGCACGGAACAGACCTGTCCGGGCAAGAACTGGAGGGAACCCCGACATTCCTCATCGGAGCCACTTTCAATCCCTATGCCGACCCTCTTGAGATGCATATCTGGCGGACTGAGAAGAAACAGGCAGCGGGGGCTAGGTTCTTTCAGACCCAAGCCATTTATGATACTAGTCGTCTGGAGGAGTTCATGAAGGGCATCGACGGACTTGATGCTGGAGTCCTAGCTGGGATAATCCCTCTGAAGGGTCCTAAGATGGCCAGATTCATGAACAAGCACATTCCTGGCATCAAGATCCCCGATTCAATGATTTCCCGGCTTGATGATGCGGGGAGAGGTTTGAAGGGTGCTGATAAGCGCGAAGCTGTTAGAGCAGAGGGACTCCTCATAGCCTCAGAAACAATCGAAGACGTTCGTAAGATAAACGGAGTGGATGGGATTCATATCATGGGTGTGGGCTGGGAGAGCGCAATCCCCGAACTAGTTAAAGGTGCAGGCCTCTACCCAAGACCTAGGTGAAAGAGTCGCTATGTTCGTGTTCAAGAAGAATCAGGTATCCTATGATTTCGGCGGTGTGACCGTAGGCGGTCAGCCCGGAGAGAACCCTACCGTCCTCATAGGTGGTCTCTTCTTCAAGGGACAGCCAATTGTGGAGAACACGAAACAGGGGTTGTTTAATGAGGAACTGGCCTCTGACTGGATTGCCACCGGCGTAGAAATGGAGGATAGAACAGGCCATCCCCTCGTGATACAGGCATTCGGACGGACACCTGAGGCGATGGAGAAGCACATCTCCTGGCTTGCCAACTCGTTTGAAGGACCCTTTATGTTCGAGTCTACCAGTGCGAAGGCCCGAAAACGCGGAATCGAATATTGCGATGAGACCGGTCTCGCTGATCGAGCAATCTACAACTCAATCAATCTCTCGATGAAGAATGATGAGAAAGATTTGCTTCGAGAGAGCTCGTTGAACATGGCTGTTGTTCTGGGTTGGTCTCCACGGGCAACCAACTTGTCCGACCGAATGGACACCGTCCGGAAGATGCTCGAAGAATCCCGCTCAATGGGTGTTGAGAAAGTGTTGGTAGATCCCGCAACTCTGCCAGTTGGTGCAGGATACGGTCTCGAGTACAGGACAATTCTTGCCATCAAGTCCGAGCTTGGACTCCCCACCTGTCTTGGTCCACATAATGCACCATCGGCCTGGAAGTTCATACGCCAAGAGGGCTTAGATGATGACATCACTCACCTCTCTACGGTTGTTGCATCAACCGTTGCAGCCCAGTTGTTTGCTACTGACTGCATAATGTATGGTTCAATGGTCCGTACAAAGGAAGTATATGCAGCTGTTGCATTGATTGGAAATGCACTGGCAACAGCCGTTGCTGAAGCCAGTCGAACTCTTGGACGCGACGCAGCGTTGTTTGATCCCCCAACCTACAACTAGAGGTGAAGAAGATGTCTGGTGAACACAATACTCGAGATTGGCCTGTTGTTGCGGGGGATTTTGAAGTAGGTGACCCATCGCTGAGTGTTGCTATATGCACTCTGGGGAAGAAGATTGAAGTCAACAGCAGGTATGCCATAATCGGGACATGCAAGACCGAGAATATCGGCATTGAACGTGTAGTTGTCAACACCATCTCGAATGCAAACATCCGATATCTCATTCTTTGTGGTCCAGAAGTACCCGGGCACAGAACGGGTGCATCGTTGAGCTGTCTTCATCAATATGGTATCAACCAAGACAATCGGAAGATTCTGAATGCACCGGGTGCGATTCCCTATATTGAGAATATTCCAATGGAGGCAATAGACCGATTCAGAGAGCAAGTGCAACTCATCGACTTGATGAATGTCACAGATCCGGACAAGATTCGTGATGAGGCTGAATCTCTTCTTGCTCGCCAGACTGAACCGTTTCAAGGGGGTCCTTATTGGGTTGAGTTCACTGTAGAGGCCGAACGTGCCGTTCGCAGAACCCTCGGTGCAGGAATATCGGTTCTTCCGGAGTTTAACCTGTACTTGGATCCGATGACATCTCTGTTGGAACAGTTTGTTCTGGGAGCTTCTCTTTCACTACATCCCACTACTGTGGGCATTGAAGTTCGCGAGATGGAATCTGGTACTGTCTTGATTGGAAAGGAGATGTAGATATGTTTGTGTTTGAGAAAGAACAGGTCATCTACAAAATCTGCGATGTTGAGATAGGAGGATCGCCTGGCGAGTTGCCAACGGTTCTTGTAGGCACAATCTTCTACCATGGGGACAAACTCCTGGAAGACGCCAATAGGGGCAGCTTCGACAGGGAGAAGGCGGAAGAGCAGATAGCTGCTCAAGAAGAGATGTCTGACATCACGGGGAATCCCTGTATGCTGCAGATATGTTCACAGACTGATGAGGCCATGCACAAGTTCATTGATTTTGTCACCGAAGTCTCTGATGTCCCATTCCTAATCGATTCAACAGAATCTGAAGTTCGAATGGCGGGACTTCGACACGCAGAAGAGATTGGGTGTCTTGACAGAGCAATCTACAACTCGATCAGTGTTTCGGTGGAGAAAAAAGAACTCGAAGAGATTGCAGCAATCGGTCCAGAATCAGCCATCATCCTCGCATTCAATCCTCGTGATTCTTCCATCGGCGGACGGAGGGCAGTATTAGATACTGGAATCGATGGTAGTTCTTCGGGTCTTCTTGCCCTCGCGAAGGAGGTCGGCGTTCGGAAGCCGCTTATCGACACCGCAACCACAGCCATGGGTGCTGGTGCAGGTTCTGCAGTGGCCTTCACCTTCGTTTCGAAGTCTGTCTATGGGTTGCCTACCGGGTCAGGAATCCACAATGCACCGGCATCTTGGACCTGGCTAAAGAACCAAAAGAAGATAGATAAGGAGGTTCACATGTTCTGTGATGTCGCCTCCAGTCTTATGCTCCAGATGATGGGTGCTGATTTCGTCCTCTACGGCCCACTGAAGAATGCAAGACGTGTTTTTCCTGTAGCTAGTATGGGTGACATTTTCACTGCGGAGTCTGTCAAGGCTGAGCTTGGCATTGAACCCTCCGACGAGCACCCCTTCAAGAAGCTCCTCTAAGAAACCAATGGAGTTGACACTGATGAAACCCGAAATAGTACATCCTCGAAGAGTCAGTGCATCCTCACTGAAGGTTGGTCCATTCTATACAGTTGCGTCAGTAGAGCTCGGAAATACGACCACCAAGTGCATCATAGTGGCCACCAATCTCGAGACTGCCGAGATCTTTGAGGTGGCAAAAGAAGTACGCATGACACGGGACATCCGTCAGCCAAGAGACGACGAGTTGAGCTTTGGTGAAACAATCGCAGGTGTGCCCTTGACAGAGAAATCGGTCACTGAGATGGTTGCTGATATCCTCGAGAGTGCAGTGTCAAAGGCCAAGCTCGACATAGAGAAGGATATCCATTTCGTGGTCAGGTCTACCGGCATAAGCGCAGGGTTCACAACGCCACAAGAAGTCCACAGCGTAATCAAGGCGCTGGCACAGGGCTGTCTTGATGCTGGGGTTCCACCACGAAAGATGACCGCATCGATGTCTCCTGAGAATCTCCCTCCCGGCGTTCGAGGGTACACTTGGCTCAAGAAGGTGTATTTCGATGGAGCCGTCGCAAGCTGCCTTCCTCCAGCAAATACCGAAATCGTGGCCAATGAGATGGAGGGAGAGCTTGTCACTGCAGGAATCAAAGGCGCTGTCAAAGGCACAGATATCGATTTTCGAAATCCTGTTCTGACGTTGGACTTTGGGACGACTCTTGCCGGCAGAGTCGTTGACGACTCCTATCCCTATGCTCATACTGTTGGTTCGTTTGCAGGGCTTGCAGGGGCCATTCCTGATGCTCTGGCAAAGGGTTCGGGACTCTCGAGCAGACCTGATGCCGTCATGCTCGATTTGGCTTCCCAATCCAAAAGGAATATCGATCTAAAGGTGGAGCGATGGGTTGAGCGGCTTGAGAAGATAATCAAAGTTGAGGAAGTTCCCGATGGAGTGGAGCGGTACGGTACAGTTCCTGTGAATACCGATGCGGCAGCCGAGTCTGGGACCTTGCTCATCGGCATAGACGTTGGCAAGAATGGTTCAGACTTGCCTCTGTTATCAAGACATGGTTTCGAGATTGTCGAGGAGGGTGGAAGAGGTCTATTCCTGGCTATCGTAGACCTACTGATGGCCCGACTGGCATATCGTCTGATAAGCATCTGTGACTTCAGGAATATTGTGCTCCCCGAAACCTCTTTTGGGCTAACAGGGCGAGCACTCGTGACTGGGCAGAAACCCGCCCTTCTTCTTGCGGAACTTCTCAGTGGCAAGCTGATGCCTCTCAAACCATCACGTCAGGTTGTGTTCGTTGAGGACGGGCTTGCTATGGGTGCTGCTGTGACCGCCAGATGTATGAACTCAATGGGGACGCGGGACAATCCGATGGGCGGACGAAAGGGCGACTCGTGCATAATGGGTGCGCGGATGAAGCTTCAGCGAGAATAGATCATTATACTCTCTCATGACACTGCCGAGTGAGGGAGAGGTATGGTTTATTTGCGGTCTGTGTCGCGGAAGTGTTGAGGCTGTGCAGTGGAACTATTTCCGATAAGGACTCGTATCATCACACAAGAGGATGACTTCCTCAGCGTGATTTCGCAGCACATGGAGTCCCAAGGACTCGAGCCCAAGGTGGGTGACATCATGGGCATTGCAGAGACCCCATTGGGCACGACTGAGGGTAGGGTTGTCAAATTGGATGATGTCAGAGTGACTGATGTAGCTCGCAATCTGGGCCTGAAATATGACATCACTCCCCCTGTGGCTCAGCTAGTACTAGATGAGGCGGATGAGATTCTTGGCGGTATTCCTCATGTTGTATTGACCATCAAGAACAACACCCTCATGGCGAATGCCGGAGTTGACAAGTCTAACGTTCCAGCAGGCTATGCCTCACTGTTGCCGGTCGATGCGAAGGCTAGTGCTATGCGAATAAGCCAGGAGATTCGGGAACGATGGGGAGTGAAGCTTGGAGTGATTATCATTGACAGCAGAACGCAACCTCTCAGACTCGGCAATATTGGTATGGCCCTGGGCGTGGCAGGATTCCGGCCTGTCATGGACGACCGAGGACGTAGAGATCTATTCGGCAATGAGCTCCGGATAACACGTAGAGCAGTGGCAGACAACTTGGCATCTGCATGTACCGTGCTCATGGGCGAGTCTGATGAGTCTATACCTGCTGTGCTTATTCGTGATGCTCCGGTCGATCTAGTGGACGAGGCCTTTGATTCATCTGCAATGTGGATAAGCCCCACTGAATGCATGTACATGGCGATCTTCGACCAATGGAGAAGAGGCGTGCCTGAATAGGCTATAGTGACAGATTAATGGCAGTGAGTGCCCCTGTCGCAGGTTTCTATTTAAGAACAGATTGACCTTGTGGCGCCGCGTCCTTATTCTCCACTACGAAAGAAAGAAAAGGATTGCAGTGTCAGCCTGCAGTTGCAGACCTCTAAAGAAAGGAGTACCAATTCCATTGACCAAGAAGACTGCTCTAATCGATGTTCAAGAAGCTGGTGCATCAGGAGATATGTTCTTAGCTGCCCTTCTCGATCTAATGGGAGAAGACGATGCGTTGTTGCCGGTTGCTGCAGCCCTCCTTATCTACGATCCGACTCTGCGAGTCAAGGTTGTTCAAGAGGAAAAGGCTGGAGTGAACGGTAAGCGACTCGAGGTCGTGGGGGATAAGGGTATCCGACTCAGTCCGAAGTCGATGTTAGAAGTGTTACAGACTGTTTCTGAGGAACTAGAGCTCTCTAAGACCGCCGCAAAGTTGGCGGAGAGGGCACTGGATGAGATTCTTCAGGCCGAGATGCGAGCACACGATACCACTGTTGAGGAGTTGCATCTCCACGAGACTGGCCAGGTTGATACTGTTCTAGATATTGTCGGAACCGTGTATCTCCTTGAGAAGATGGGCCTTCTCAATGAAGTGAGATTTGTGGCGACGCGAGTTGCAGTTGGCAGTGGCACCATCGAGACCGAACATGGCGAGCTGGAGGTTCCAGTTCCCGCTGTGGCTGAGATACTGGTTGCTCATGATGTTCCATTTCTCACTGGCAGAGCCGAGACCGAGATTCTGACTCCCACTGGAGCGGCCCTTCTGGTTTCCCTCACTCAGGAATACGTAGATTCCACTGAGAATTTCATTATTTCACAGCAGGGTACCGGGTTTGGGTCACGTGATCTGGGAGAGGTTCCCAACAGGATGAGGATATCACTTGGCAATTTCAAGGAGGCGGAAGGTGCTGCAGAAGCTCCAGAACTCAAGAAACCGGAGAAGACGGAAGGGAAGGCTGGTCAAGAGGCTAGGGCCCCCACTCGTGGAGAGGAGAGGGCTGAAGTGTTTGAACAATGGAATGATGATAGTGTTATCGTAATCGAAGCGAATGTGGATGATGTTGACGGCGAAGTCATGGGCAGTCTGTTTGACACGCTACTGTCGGAGGGATTAGCATATGATGTGGTGATGATTCCGGCATATGGCAAGAAGAACCGACCTTGCTTTGTAGTCAAAGTCATTGCAGCCAAGACCGGTTTGAAGAGCATTGCCGAGGTCATGATTCGGCACCTTGGTACTCTGGGAATCCGGTACACATCCTGGCAGCGGCTGAAGGCCGCCCGCGAGACTATTGTCTGTAAGCTGGAAATCGATAACAAAGATTACATGATTCGTGTGAAAATATCAAGAGGCCCAGATGGCAGCATAATCAACATCAAGCCCGAGGCTGATGATATAATGAAGGTGTCGGCGGAGACTGGAATCCCTGTACGGGAGCTCAGGCCACGAGTCGCACTGCAGGCACACGCAATAACCGAATGATGTCAGTGAACATCGTTGGCATATTGATACACAGAATGAGCCTTAGTTCCTGAGATGTACTGGGCCGGTATCAGATTCTCAAAGGCTCTGAAACACAGTTTTGCATAGGCTGCAGCGTCGTAATGCGTGTTCTCGTTGAGAAGCTCTAGAGCTTTCACCCTTGTCAGTGGATTCTGAGAACCTGCATCAACCATGACGTATCGTACTTTTTGCCCGGCGTGTAACTCCCTTCCTGCCTTGATGAGCTGCTGTGCAACAATTGACGCGCGTGAGTTTGTCCGATAATCCTGTGGCTCTCGGGTCAGACGGGAGTTCAAAACCAGATCCCGGATATCAACATGTCCCTCATTGAGCCTTTGTATGTATCTTCTACACGTCTCATATGCCTCCGGTATTCTGTCGAGAAACCCCTCCTTATCCTTACCCCGAGCAAGGACCTTGATCATCTCCTGCTGGCAGTCCCCTACATAGAGGCATGTGTCGCGCCGTCGCGTTTCAATCCCTCTAATCTTTATCCCTCCATTTCTATAGACGCCGTAGTACCGGTTCAAGGGAGCTATTGTGGGATGGAGTCTTGACGAAGGAATCACCATCCATCGATAGATGCCCTTCAATGCCATTTCGATTCCCACTGTTTCTGTGACCCGTTCGCAAAAGTCCTTCACATGCTCATAATCTATCGTACTGTCAGACTTCACCCAGAGTGAGTCTACGATACCGTGAACCATCTCCAACCCCATCTCCTCTCCTATCTCTTGGGTTCTTAGCAGTACATCTCTGGCTAGTGCGGTGACTGCAGCGTGAGCCTCTACTCGTCCAAATTTTGCATTCTTGAACCCGAGATATCCGAAGCAGGAGACCAAGATTCCCTTCAGAGTGTTCTGCATCCGCTCATACCGTGCAGTGTTCGTTCCCTCTCGGATGAGTCTCTTGAACTCCTTCCGCTTCTTGAGAATCAGTTCCAGTGACTTGGCTACTATCCCGCGCTTCTGATTACACAGGCGGAAGTCAAGACCTGGCACCTCTATACAGTGCTCATAGTCAAAGGGACAGTCTTCCCGTGTGCAGATGGTTTCGGGGCTTATGTTCCGAGTCACCATGAGCGTTGGGTACATGGACGAGAAGTCGCATTCTGCTATGTTCTCATAAATGTCAGGTTGAGGTTGAAGAATCAGTCCTCCACGGTCGATAGTGGCTAGTTCATTGACTGACTTGAGAAACTCGGGGTTTCTCTTTACTGGTGGAATCAGAATTCCCATTTGATATGCATTATAGAACTGAACTGCAGCATTCACCCCGCCAATAGACATCCGTGCAACGCGTTGAGGTTGTGCAAATGCAAGTCTACACCCCTCGATGATTCCTTCCATGCCGGAGGGAGAATAGGAGAAGCCTTCAGTTCGATCGATATGTATTCTACCGTTGAACATGACTTGGTTGCCGGAGCGGTACACGATTCTATTGTATTGCCAGAACGACGTTGGCTCGCGGTATTGCACCCGGAGTGGTGTATCGTCACGGGAGAGAACTAGCTCGAGATCATTAACCCTGCATCTGATAGTGAGATAACGGAACAGGTCCTCGTCACCCCCCTGTGTCACTATGATGTCCGGGTCGATGTAGTCGATGGTCCTCTGAAACGTTTCTAGGGTCTCCCGTTCGTTTCTCTCCTTTATGGTGATGATTTCTCTGCCGCTCTCTATCTCGATGTAGTGAATCGGGTCTTCCAATCTCGGAAACAGCCTGTCCGTACCCACAAAGACCTCAATCCGAATCTCTCGGAGATCTGGCACTTCATACTGAACTGCCTCTCTACTGTCGATACACTTGATCTTGGTTACGGTCTGTTCGCTGAATTCCAACTCTACTCGTCCGAAGGGGAATATCTCTCTCGTTATGAAGAACTGTTGAATCGGATCTATATCTGCGTTGAACACCGTTGCACCGGGCAACCTCTCCAGATCCTCGGCCAGCTCCTGAATGGAATCGGGGGATGTGAACACCTCAACGACCTCTTGTGGTTCAACATCATATACGTCCACGAAACGCCGGACCACCTGCGAATCTACAACGAGAGGGTGTTCTTTCACCAATTCTATGATTCTGTCTTTGGGCCATTCAGGGTCTCTCAAAAGGTCAGTAGAAACGAAGACCGAGGGCTTGAAGTCGTGATAGGTATATCCACGAGTCTTACCCCCAATCCTGATCCACAGAGTGAGAGCATGCTGTTGTGCGTCTATGCTGGCATCCATTAGCCATCCTATTTTTCTCATCTTCGCTATTTCCCAAGCTGCTGTTCAAGTTGGGAGATACGGGCATCGAGCCGCTCAAGGTCTGCCGTCAATTCCATCAATGCCGCTACAAGAACAACCTCCATGATTCGGGGGGTGATAATCATGGAACCTGCATCAGCGTGTTGTCGGGCCTTTTCAAAGACCCTGTCAAGAAGTCCTCTCTGTGAGGCCCTCAGGGTGCGTCTGAATTCTCCCCAGCGTTTTTCTTCGATATCAAGAGCATCTCTGAATGTTCGTGCAGTGCGACCCATCGATTTTTCCTCTCTGTGACGAGCTCAGAGGTAATCTCTCTGTTAACTTCCAGAACATACTTTCCTCCCAAACAATTCTGACATTTTCCTTACACCATCGTTGTATTGGATAAACACCTCGAGAGGTGGCTGGTTGCCGAAACTATTGTGTGAAAAGGAACAAGGAAGCTTCTTATTGCAGGTTACAAGACTCACCACATCAGACTGACTGGTTGAATCTAGTAGGGGAAACGTCAAATAGTCGTACTAGCTTACCTAGGCCAACCGGTCTACTAGGCCGATGCCGGCTGTGAGCCTCACAGGCCGCAGGGTGGTTGTAAAATGGTTACAGCGTTATTCAAAATCGTTCTCATGGGAGATGGCTCGGTAGGGAAGACCTCGCTACGAAGAACGTACATGGGCGAGGGGTTCAGGGCGAGTTACATGATTACTATAGGTGCTGACTTTGCAGTGAAGAAGATGTCCCTTGAGGGTGGTCACGACGTGAGTATCCAGATCTGGGACCTTGCCGGCCAGGAACACTTCAAGAATGTCCGTTCGACGTTCTACCGAGGGGCTCAAGGCGCACTTGCTGTCTACTCCACTGTCGAGCGAGCCTCGTTTGAGAACCTGCCCAACTGGCTCGACGAATGCTGGAAGAATGCAGGAAAGAAGATCCCTGTCGTGATCATAGGCAACAAGATTGACCTGAGAGAGCAATTCCAGGACAACCCTGTCATGAAGCAGACAATCGTCACAACTGAGGAGGGTAAGGCATTCGCCGAGAGCATTGGGAAGCAGGGGATTCAGTCTTCCTTCATCGAGACCTCTGCCAAGACCGGAGAGAATGTTGAGGCCTCATTCTTAGAGCTGGCAATCAAGATTCTCGAAGACGGTGGCATGATGTAGAAGGTCTCTGAATCTATGCACGCCTTCTCTATTCATAACACTTTTAGCAAATACATCTCGCCGAGAACTCAAGTCTTCTCAGGGTGAACCATATGGAAAGACCAGAGATTACCCTTTTTCTTAGGCCCAAGGTGTTGAAACCTCCTGCAAAGGTGGCAGACGATATCACTCGTAGATTCGCCATGAATAAGGTTGGGCGGATGATTGCCTCGGCGACTCAAGACCGTGCTATTCGGTTATTTGATGTTTCTAACGGGGATGAGATTCAGCGTCTTCAGGATGAGTTTCTTTGTACATCTATCGCCTTTAGCCCGCGTGGCGACATCATAGCCTCTGGCGGCGTCGATCGGGTGGTGAAACTCTGGGATATACGAACCGGTGAATGCCTGGCCAGACTAGAGGGACACACTTACCCAGTCCTGTCCCTGTCTTTCTCACCCGATGGCAGCAAGCTGCTCTCAGGGAGTGGCGATACAACGATGATCATCTGGGATGTCGACAATCGAGAGAAGATACACAGAATGAAGGGTCACTCCCTCTACGTTGTGAGCTGTGAATGGTCCCCGGTCGATGCGAAGATAGTGTCGGGAAGTGTTGATGCATCAATCGGGTTGTGGGATGGAAACACTGGCGAGAAAAAGCAATGGATTGATGAACATCGAACTGCTGTACAGGTTGTTCGCTTTTCCATTGATGGCTCTCGTGTGGCTTCCGGGTCTTCTGATCACGATATCATTATCTGGGACTCGTCGGGAGAAGAGCTAGTTAAGGAGTGTGTTTTACGTGGGCACTCTGGCGAGGTGCGGTCAGTTGTGTTCAGTACGGATAAGAAATACTTGGTGTCCGGATCTGGCAACAAGAACCTCTTCGTGTGGAACCTCGAGACCGGCAAAGTGGTGGGTGAAGCCACAACAGACAGCGAGATTGACGGAATCGAATGGATTCACAATGAACGAGGATTCCTGACATCTGATGGAAGTGGAGCCATCATCCGCTGGGACATCGCCGAGTTGGAGCATGTGATGGAGCCGTTTGAACAGCTCTTAGAAGAGGTCAACTCCGACACGGGCGGCTCAAGACGGGATGAGCTTATCCAGAAGTTTGAGGACCTTCGCAGTCAATATGACCCAGAGGTTCTTCGGGACAAGCGAGTGTTCTATGTTCTATGGCAGTGCAAGAAGGGTCTTGGTCTGCTCAAGGGGAAACCTAGGCGCATGAAATAGCCGAAAAACTCAGGATTTGCTTCTACTTGAGTCAATCATGATCGTGCATAGTTGCTCAAATGCCTTCTCAACGTTCTCCCCGGTCAAAGCGCTTGACTCAACGTATATGGAGTCGATGCTCTCAGCATACTGTTTGCCCATCTCGGTCTGCACTACTCTGCTCTCTTCAAGGTCCACCTTGTTTGCAACGACGACTACGGGAATCTCTCGGCCTGTGTTATCAGATGCTTCCTTTCGCCAGCGGTCGAGATTCAGGAATGTCCTCCTCCGGGTGACGTCGTAGACAAGGAGTGCACCTCTCGCACCGCGGTAGAACGACTGTCGAACAATCTCGAATCTGGGCTGACCAGCAAGATCCCAGACTTGAATGGTGACATTGCTGTCTCGTTCGGGAAGAACCAACCGTTTGACAGCAAAATCGCTTCCAATCGTACGTTTGTAATCGGCACTAAAATGATCTTGAGTGAACCGTGTGGTAAGCGCAGTCTTCCCTACTGCTCCATCTCCCAGCATAACGACCTTGAATCGGTATTCGGCTGGCACACTATTCACTTCCCTGTAATCTTTGATGAGTATTCGACCTTAAAATCCTACTGTGGTGGAATGCAACTCTCAGAAGAGCGAATGCTTTCTGGGTTAGAGTAGAGCAGGTCATACTTTAATAGTGGATGCGCAATTCAAAGCATGCGGTCCTAGGACCGGGTGTGAGAAATGGATAAGCGTCCTGACTATAGAGCCTTGGCAGAGATCCTGGAAGAGATGAACAGAGAGGGCGGATTTGGTGCGTCTATACTGGCTAGAGAAGACGGTCTGCTTATGGCCTCTGCTGCGAGTCCTACTACAAATCGGGAGGTGGTTGCGGCTATGTCGGGATATGTTGCATCTACTGTTGAACGGATGAGAGATGAACTGAAACTGGGACAGCTCCGCGATATCACTGTGCGCTGCTCTGAGGGAAAAGCAGTCTTCAAGAAGGTTGCAGGCACACGTCAACCCTTCATTCTTGCAGCTCTCATGCCGAAGCGAATCAGGTATCATGCACGGGCCGTTGGTAAGGCCGCCACCAAGATCCGACATCTCATGGAATAGCTCCTGCCCTCAGAGAGATGTGTGAGAAACATTCAAGTGATTTGTTACCTCATGCGCCTTAGCCTCGGCGCGGCCTAGGAGACGGTTCATTGGTTGAAGATGGAGAGAGTCAAGAAGCGGTCGAACAAGACGCTGATTTCTCTCAGATAGAGATAATCTTCTTCAAGTCTGACACCTGTGCCTTCTGTCCTCGTGCTGAAGAAGTTCTGTTGGAGACCATAGGCGAGTTCGAGTCTGACATGTTCAGAGTCAACACAATCAATGTCTCTGAGAACCCCGAGGTGGCAGAGGAATACGGTGTGTTTGCATTGCCTACGATAATGATTGGAGGGGTGGCCGTTACAGGCATACCCGAACCCGATGCACTCCTGAAGATGATACTTGGATCTCGTCTATCACAAAGCAGAGGTGTTGACTAATGAATGACTATACAATTGAGCGGATTAAGACAGGTATCCCTGGTCTGGATGAGCTGATCGAGGGCGGATTTCCTAAGGGGGACACGATACTTGTGGCAGGGAAGGCGGGTACTGGTAAGAGCATTCTCGCCAACCAGTTCATCTACAAAGGCGCCGCCGTCTATGACGAGCCTGGCGTTCTGGTAACTCTAGAGGAACCCCCCAGTGCTATCAAGCGGAATATGATGAGATTCGGTATGGATCTGGAAGAACTGGTGAAACAGGGGAAGATGGCCATTGTTGATCTGTCTCCTGCACATCCTCAACCGAAGAACCTGTATGAGTATCCCAGCTTTGACCTATCAGGATTGGAGGCGATAATCCACAGCCATATCGATAGGATCAATGCGAAGAGAGTAGTGATTGACACACTGTCCATTCTGGCATACAAATTCAAGAGTCGAGACATTCTGCGAGAGGAATTTTTCAAACTATGCGCTAGCATAACCGAGAAGGACACCACCCTAGTTCTGACCAGCGAGATACCCGCCCGGGATACGGGACTTGGTGTCTTTGACATAGAGGCCTTCCTGGCGTCCGGCGTAATAGTACTCTACAACGAGAAGATAAGTGATACATCACGGACACGATCGATAGAGGTACTGAAATTGAGGGGCTCGAAACATAGCTCTCGTATTCACTCCATGCGGATTACCGATGAAGGTATCAGGGTATGGCCAGGTGAGATCAGTCCTGGTAGCTAGACTGAAGGTGTATGTACATGAACGATAAGGGCTCGGAAATATCTGGTTCAGAATCTGCCAAAGTAACTCCGATGCTTGGCGATCTGGTGGAGTTCGGTCAGCTGACGCAAGTATCAATCATGCTTCTCGGGCCGATAGGTTGTGGCAAGACAACCTATGCTGAGGGCTTTCTTGCAGAGGGACTTCGTCTCGGATTTCCGGCCGTGTTTGTTACCACCGACGTTTCTCCCAGAGTCATTCGAAATGACATGAGTCGTCACGGTTGGTCGATTGAGGAATACGAGGAGTCCGGTCAGTTCGTCTTCATCGATGGTTACTCTGAACGCATGGGCGCACCTCAGAGCAAGAGTTCTTATTCTCTTGCAAAAGTGGACGATATCAGCGAATTGGGGATAGTTCTCTCGGAAGTGCTTGAGAACCTTGTTGTTGCTCGAGTCGTGATCGATAGCCTCTCAACGCTTATCCTGCATTCCAATCCTGCCAAGATGCCCCGTGCGGTTCAACGCCTGAGCGGACGACTCAAACAGGGGTCACACAGTATTATGTACATTCTTGAGGAGGGTGTTCATGATGACAAGACCTATGCCACCTTTTCTTACATCGCTGATGCCGTGCTACGATTCAGAATTGACGATTCCGATTCAGGACCTCGTCATTACGTGAGGATGGAGCGAATGCGAGGGACTGAGACCTCACGTTCGTGGACCGAGTTCTTGATAGAATAGCGTGAAGGCTTTTAACATGGAACACACCGGGTTCGACCTAGTCGAGGGATGAGAATAGTGGAATCATTGGCAATCGTCACACTGAGAGACATCCTCTGCGGAGCCATGTCTCTTGATGACGGGTTGTCAGCGATTCAGAACATATCAAGACGAAAAGAAGACGACGTTGATATTGCATTCGAGGTTGCTCGAGCAGTTGAGGAGATCATCCTTCGTAGGCCGGGTATTGCCAGTGCGAAGCTCACGGAACTGTCGGTGCGTCTCTCTTTCAGGGAGGACCGAACTCTTCCTCAGATGCTTCAGCTGCTAGATACTAGGTTCACAACGGCACATAGACGAGAAGAGAGCGAACTACTTCCAGATGTGCATACAATCCCGGTCTTGCTCGATATTCTGGGCGACCTCGCACAGTCCATGTACACGGCCATGAGTCTCAACCTGCGCCCCCTCTTACCCTTTCTCACCGATGAGACTTTGCTGACCCTCCAGGCTATCTTCGAACGCGGTCATGAAGCGTCCACAAAACTGGCCATTCATGAGTCTCACTATGCCATTCATATGCTTCTTCGTGAAGGTATGTTTGATTGTGCCGATGTACTGCTCAACCGCCTGATTGGTTTCTCTCGAGACATGAACATGGAGGAAACGCATTTCGATCTATCTTTGGATGAAGCCGCTGTCCTGACCGAGCTGGGCAAGTATCAACAGTCACGTAACATCTTGCACGGACTTGCTGACCTTGCTAAGAAGGAGCATGACAGCATCAAACTGGCAGATGTGACCCTCCAGCTGGCCATCAACGAAACCCGTGACGACTCAGTGCATCACCAGACTGCCAGAGCACTGGCTGATACAGCCACCTCTCTATACAGAGAGGCCGTGAACATTGAACTTGCTTCCAAAGATGACCTCGGTCTTGCCTATCTCTTAATTGGATCGAATATCCTGGCAAATGGATGGTTTGAGGGTGTTCCTGAGGCTATTAAGCGACTGGAGGAGTGCCTGAGTATCTATGAGGGCATGGAAGGTCTTACTCAGGAGCAGAACATGCACCTCTACAGATGCCTTGCTGCCCTTGGATTCACGCATGGTCTTCAGAGCGACCATCGAAGCATTACTCTCTCACTGGAGTATTTGTCCCGCGCCCGCTCTATCCTCGGGGATATCGAGGATGCTGAACTTGAGCTGGCGGTCTGTGACCACTCGATAGGCTGGCTATGTCTTGCGTGTGAGTCTAATGAGTTCTGGGACACAGGCATCGAAGCCTTTGAACGTGCAGTTGATATGAGAACGAAACTGCTCAGCGACGGAAGGATATCGGAACTGGTCCTGCTCGGAAGCCAGATCGGTCTAGAATTGTCAAGGCTTCGTAAGCTTGAGACTCCTGTGGGTGTTGACTACGCGTCTATTCGTAGGCTACTGGTCCAATACACACCTTTGTTTCCAACTGATACCCGTGCATTCACAGAAGTCGCAATAGCTACATACAATACTGTCTGGTTGACTCTTCGACACGGAGGCTCCATGCCCGACCGTTTCCTGAGACTTCTCGATGACATCGATAGGATGCTGTCCGATGCTCGAGCAACGAACGATGATGTATTCATTGATGGCGTAGCACTTGTTGTACCATTCATGAACAATTCGTGGCTGACCCTTCGAAATCGTTGCAGTTCTCTTGCTAGTCAGGATAATGGAATCATGGATGTTGTCCCTCTGATGCAGGCTCTTGCTATTTCGAAGCTGAATCTCGATTCTGTGAAGCTTGAGATGACAGGTGAGGTCTCGGATCCTGTGACACAAAGCGTGGATAACACCGACTCCCTCCTTGCTCAATACTGGAGGGGCCAGACGAGCTTGGCTCAGACACTTCATTTATTCTATCGGAACAGAGACTATTCAGAACTTGCTACTGGTCTGTATGATTCAGCTGTCAAGCTTCAGGAGGTTGAAGCCAGTGGTTCTTCATTCGACGAGTCTTCGGAGTTCATCAAGGCGACGGCACTGTCCCTCTCAAGTGTCCTCTTTCAATTCGCTCTAGTTCTGGAGAACCGGTACAGAGCCAGTATTGACCGCACCCAGCAGCCAAGGTTGGCCGAGCGCTTCTCAGATACGCACTTCAGTTTCATCCTATCAGATGACTGGTTGGGCCTGATCAAGATAACAGAGGCCTATCTGCAGATGGTTGATCAATCAGAGACATTGAGGTCTCAACCGTATCTCAATGCCGTCTTTTCCAATATGGCACGTGCTCTGAAGATGATGGATGGTGTTGCCATGGTCGATCGACGCGTGCTTGCTTTTCTCGGCGAAGAGATGAGTCGCCGGTTTTACATACGACGCTAGAACTATCGGGATAGCATCTCTCTATACTCTCCGGGTCTTGCTCCCCACGTGACCCAACCTGACGTCGATGTTCGGAGTTCGTTAGCCAGACCAAATGACTGACGTACAGGAATCTCCGCCTCGATATGGTACAGCATCTTCTCAGAATCGATTGCAATGATGTTTCCCTTTCTTCTCGCAAGAATAGAGGTTGTGGCGCCCACATAGTCTTCCGGTGCACTGATTTCAAGGCGAGTCCAAGGTTCGAGTACTCTCGGTTCGCCAGACTTGATGCTCTGACGAGCGGCCTTTACGAGCGGTTGAGTGATGTCTCTCCAAGAGGTCTCGGGTGACTCTATCTTGATGCTTGCCTTTTCTAACACCAGCGTGACCTTCCGCATACGCTCTCCGGCAACTGTCCCACTTCTCCTAACAGCATTGAATGCCTCTTGTATCCACTCGGTCTCGTCATCGTATTGGCCGACTTTTCCAGTCTGGTCAACCAAGTAGCATGAGGAAGGCGGGTGAGATGCAATCACTGTGCCAAGCTCTCTCACTGACTCTTCTTCGCGAGTGACTATTGCACGGACAGTGAAGTTGCTTGTTCCCTCAGTTCCTGCTGAGCTGCTCGCCCCGTCCTTGGTCATCTGTTCCTTCAGCAGTACGATTGGCTCACCAAGCCTGACTCGTATTCCCTGTCTTGCGAGCTTCTCAACTGTAATCTCAATGTGAAGTTCTCCTGCACCGGATAGCAACATCTCTCCAGTCTCGGGGTTCACATAGAAGTCCAATGCGGGATCGACCTCAGCGAATTCTGTGATTTCCTCCTGAACCTCTGCAAGCTCTCTTAGTAGCTGTGGTTCAACAGTATATGTAACGACCGGCTCTGTTGGATACTGAAGCCCCTTCATAGGGGTATCCATATCCGTTTCAGTTGCCACCAATGTGTCTCCAATTGCGATGTCTTTGATTCCCGTGACAAAGGCAAGATTGCCAGCTGGAATCGATGGCAGGGCTACTCTTGACTTCACCATGGAGATACCAATCTGGAGTGATTTGCTCACGGTATTTGATCTGAGGTTTCTAAGGGGCGTCCCTCTCTCAAGCTGACCCGAGAATATGCGTACAGATGCAACAGTCCCTGCGTGTCGGTCGGGTTCAACATTGCCCACGAGAATCACGGTTGGTCCCTTTGGGTCACACTCGACAAGGGGCCTTGCGCTATCTGAACCGATGTCCCCCTCCCAGATCCTCTTCATTCTGTACCTTTGAGCTGATGGTGGGTTTGGAATGACCTCAACAAGAGAATCAAGAAGCACAGGAGCCACGGGGTACTTATCGTGGAGGGATTCCTGGTCATTGTTCTTATAGCATTCAACGACCTCACCGAGTATATCAAGAAAGGCCTCTGCAAGACGGGTCTCATCCTTGCTTCCATCTGTCCTGGTCAGAAGCGTTGAGAGTGAAATCCCCCATTTGTCGAGGGCTGAACCAATCACAAGAGAGTTCTTGTTGAATGATACTTCCCATTCTTCCAGCCATTCGTCGTCAAGATACTTCCCGAGCATTCCATTGAACTCGCGTGTCACCTTGCTGATCTCAGATGCAATCTTCTTTGCATCAAGTTTCTTCTCCTTGACCAGTCTATCGATCTTGTTGATGAAGAGCAAGGGTCTGACCAGTTCCTGCATGGCCTGACGCGTCACTGTTTCAGTCTGCACCATGATACCTTCGATAACGTCAACGACGACAATTGCTCCATCAGTGAGCCGGAGCCCTCTCGTGACATGACTGGAGAAGTCTATGTGTCCTGGTGTGTCGATAAGATGGATGAGATGTTTCTTCTTCCCTTTCTCGTGAAGAAGGGAGATGCCGGATGCTTTGATAGTGATACCTCTCTCTTGTTCTATCATATCGTAGTCAAGAAGTCTGGCTTTGGCTGCCACGCGATCCGACAGGAGTCCTGATGCCGCAATCAAGGAATCAGTGAGAGTCGTCTTGCCGTGATCAATGTGAGCAATGACTGTGCAGTTTCGGATGTTTTCTGTGTTGCCAATCAGATTTGCTATTTTCTCCTGGACGAATCTCTTGTAGACATGTGACACGGGCTGTTACCTTACCTTATACTTGAAGTCTGCCTTGGGAATAATGATTTTCTCTCCACATTCGTCGCATTGGAACGTTACTGTCTTGTCATCCCTTTCGACCTCCTTCTTTAGAGGTCGACCACAGGTACACACGAATCCTATTAGACGTGCTGGGTTGCCAATGACCAGTCCGTGATCTGGCACGTTTCTTGTTACCACAGCGCCGCTTCCTACCATGCAGTATTCCCCCAAGGTAGTGTCGCAGACAATCGTGGCGTGGGCTCCGATCGAGGCGCCTTTCTTCACAAGAGTCTTTATGAAGCTCCAAGTCTCACTGAAGGCGCGGGGATACATGTCGTTGGTGAAGGTCATGTGCGGCCCGCAGAACACATCATCTTCTATTGTGACTCCGTGGTACACGGAGACCCCATTCTGAATCTTCACTCGGTCGCCTATGACTACATCTGCATCCACATAGACATCCTTTCCGATGATGCAATCGCTGCCGATTCTTGCGGACCCTCTGACGTGTGCGAAATGCCAGACACGTGTCCCGTTGCCGATTTGAGCTCCTTCGTCTACAACAGCCAGGTCATGTATGAATGGACCACTCATCTCGTTCACATGGGTGTGGCGGGCAGTGACAGAAATTAACTCTTGCCTTTTCGTGACCGCTTTGGTTTTGTCTTCGGAGAAACCCAGAGCAGGCCTTTGTAGGAGTCTGTTGGTGGGCAGCCTATACACTTCTCGTTCTCATATCGGCGGCACTTCAGACAGTTTCTTCCACAGGGTGTGGTGGTGCGGTCTTCTCTCACCGGTGCGAGGTCTACCGGCAGATAGTCGGGGACGAGCGGCGCGTTTCCAAACCAGGTCTCAGATCTTCTGACCCCGGGTTCTGTCCGCATGCTACAGGTCCCTATGATTGACTCGAGACTCCATGTGTCTTCAGCAAGCATTATGGCAAACAAGTTGTATCGTCCCGTCACTGGCGCAAGCATCAGAAGACGTGGACAGTCTTCGTACTTCTCGGTTATCCTATCTGCTACATCCATGTTTTCGGTTTCAATTCCCATGAATAGGATTTTCATATCCATCTTCTCGGCACTGACGCCGGCTGTGACCTGCAACAAGCCCTCTTTGATGAGGTTGTCCAGTCTCTTGCTCACAGCCACATGTGACATACCGAGCTCGTCGCCCATGTCTGATAGCGTAGTTCGACCATCTCTGTACAGAATCGAAATGATTTCCTTGTCTATGTTGTCCACCTGAGCCAATCCCCCACAGAGTGGGTGTATCCTAGATTACATGTGGTAACCTTTTCTGACAGATTAGTTAAAGCACTATATGAATAGTACGCCTTAAGTTTGACTAGAGCTGTGCAGCTCTACTCCAGTCGTGTTCGTAGATGTGCGCATTGACCGATACCGTTGTGAGATGCCCTGTTCTGAGACCTGTCTTCCCTGCGACATCTCTGAGAAGCTCACCTATGGCATAGACATTAGCAGGCCATGCACCATACATATCGTTGGATCTAATCATGACTGAGAGGTCTAGTAGTCCATCTCGCTCCATGAACACAAAATGGTTCAGACATGGGACCTCGTCATGATTCGGGTCCACACGTGGGTCCCACGTTGTGGCAACCGCCCTCCGGCTATGGACGTTCTCTTTCAGCTTGCGTACAACGTATTCGATCTGGTCTATCTCCCCGTCACCCCAAGCGTTGAGTCGCTCACCATATGTATACTCAAAATCCAGACGATTGGGGCTCAGCAGTTGGGTGGCATATTTCTCCTTGAGAACCTTCTCACTGAACGGATACAAGTCAGTGACTCTGTCCTTGTAGGGTTCGAGAATATGCACCATTACATTGTCAAGCCATCTTGTCCTCATTCCACGTTCGTCTGTTCTTGTCATTCCGGCGCCCATGATCTTCCGGATGAGTCTCTTCCATCCATCAACTGGTGTTCGTGTTCTGAGATAGGTTGCCATATCTTCTGCTCCCTGTCAATGCGTTGAGGTATCTTGGGCCACCGGACGAGAATGTCGTCTTATCACTCTTCCCTCAGTTCATGATAGTTGGCTCTTTGGCGCGGTTCCGCGTCTGGGAAGCTTGGTCGGTCGGTTCACCTTGGGTCTGATGAGATGCTCGGAGGCACAGTCTGTGAGCCCCCTGTTTGATGTCAAGTCGACAAAATCTACGACCTTAATAGTCGGCCAGAGGAAATAGAGGTGTGTCCAAGCGCCGCCCGAATAAGTTTCGCTCTCGAGGCCGTCTGTCCCATCCAGAGAGTCTTTCAGTGGAGGTAAATCCTTTTATGCCACTGGCGGCAAAGGCCTCACTGTCCCCTCAACTGGGAGAGGGTGCTGAGACAATCGCCGGGAGGAAAAACATGCCACCGACTCTATACCTTGTCACACAACAGAACTGCGTGAATTGCCCCGCCGCAAAACAGGTTGTGTATGAGGCCTTGGATGGAACCGGTGTGCAGATAGAGGAGATTGACCTCACAGAGATGGATCCTGACTTCGAGTTCAGATTGCTTGAGGAACAGGTCTTCATTGCTTCAACCCCCAGCATAATAGTTGAGAACAACGGGTCCCTCCAGATGCTTTACAGTGGAGAGATACCAACCTTCGACGGAATCCGGGACGCGCTAGAGGTGCAGTGAAGATTGACGGATATCAGAAGTTCATTGGTGAGTAGTGAAGAAGTGAGAAAGCGCGAGAAGAAGTTGCCCAAGGTCAGGTCGACCAAGGGCACCATGGAACCATTTGATGCGCAGCGTATCATCAATAGTCTGATTGAGGAGGCCAGGCTTAGTCACGGTGATGCCCAACTGGTTGCAGTAAGGGTCATGGACAGGATTGCCGCCTCCGGTATCAAGTTTTTGTCAGGACCGCTCATCCGAGAGATGTGCAACAGCGTTCTTGCGGAGATGGGCTTTGAGGCGGAGCGAATCTCCTACACCCGTGTAGGTGTACCGATGTATGACCTGAATCAACTGGTCATCAATCCCGCTCATCATACCTCCAACGCCAACCTCATGCGGAATCCAGAGACCATCGCGAAACTCGTCCACGACGAGGTCATGGAGCAGCACACCTTCCTCACGATTCCCCCGCACTTGGCCGATGCACACCTGAGCGGTGACATCTATATCAAGGACCGTGAGTATTTCTCAACTCGTGATTACTGTGCCACGTGGGACCTGAGGCAGATTTTCAAGCTGGGGATTGCCCCGGACGGTCTCGGTGGTATGCATTCATCCGCAGCCGGTCCAGCACAACACCTTCCGGTTGCTATCAATCACTCTGCCATCTGGTTGGCTGCCGCCCAATCGAGTTTCGCTGGCGGACAAGGGTATTTCTTCTTCAACACATTCTTGGCCCCCTTCCTGGCAGGGAAGTCATACAAGGAGATCAAGCAGGCGGCTCAGCAGCTCATATTTACCCTCACACAGCAATACGTTGCAAGGGGCGGCCAGGTCATCTTCTCAAGTGTGGACCTGACACCCGGTATTCCAAAGATCATGCGAGATGTGGAGGCAGTGCTTCCAGGCGGCAAGATCGGCCGTGATACTTATGGTGACTTCGAGGACGAGGCCAATCAATTCTTTGATGCCTTCATGGAGGTCATGATAAAGGGTGACCACAAAGGCAAGGCCTTCAGCTTTCCGAAGCCAAACATCGTGCTCCGAAAGGAGTTCATGAAGGACGATTATGACGAGTCATGGAGAAAAGTCGCGGAACTCACGGCGCTTCATGGTAGTCCCTATTTCGAGAACTACCTGAACTGGCGCTCTAAGATAGAGGCCGGCTGCAGCAGCTGTTGCTCCCACCTCTGGACCGCCAGCACTGACGAGGAGATGGAGGAGTTCCTCTCCGGCAACATGGTCTTCGGTGCCTCGCAGATGGTGACCCCCAACTTCGGGAGAGCCGCCTATATCGGTCGGTCTGATGAGGACCGGTTCTTCGAGAAAGTGGATGAGTACCTCGAGATGTCCAAGGAGGTCATTCTGGAGAAGAAGCGCCTCATGGACAAACTCATCGCAAGCGGTAGCGTTCCATTCTACACGCAACCAAAGCCAAATGGTGACCCCCTCATCGACATGTCCACCAGAGAGTTCCTGCTGGGAACAGTGGGCTTTGAAGAGATGGCTCTTATCCAGACCGGTCAGCATCTCCACGAGCGAGACGGCACACGCTTCGGCATCAAGGTGCTCAAGCATCTCAAGAAGCGGGCTGATGAGTATCGAGAGGAGACAGGATTGCACTTTGGTGTGACGCGGACCCCAGCAGAGAGTGCTGCCGGTCGGTTGGCTGCTAAGGACTATCGTTCATATCCAGGTATCCGGAAGTATCTGAAGGGCGATGCGCCCAATGTCTACTACACGAACAGCACCACCCTCGATGTGGCTGCCGACCTGCCACTGAGCCACCGTATCAAAAAGGAGGGTATGTTCCATCCGTTCCTTGATGGTGGTGCGTTGACCCATGTGTACCTCGGTGAGGCCAATCCTGACCCTGACGCACTGTGGGCGCTGACGAGGAAGATTGCGGAAAATACGTTGACGAGCTATTGGAGCTTCACTAAAGACGTCTGCAGATGTAGTTCCTGCAACTACCAGAGCGGAATTGACTGGCGTTCGACCAAGTTCAGTTCGATAGAGGAACTGGAGAACATTCCATGCCCACGATGCGGGACTCCAGGGATGGAGATATTCTCCCGGATCAC
>CAYYQL010000027.1:0-33365 GCA_964473825.1 uncultured archaeon | reverse complement strand
TCACCCGTGGTCATTGTGGCCTTGGGAGACCCAGACAAACACCCTAGGTATCACCTAGCAGATCCTCACCAAGCTGTGCAAAATATGCTTCTAGCAGCATATGCGGAGGGCTTGGGCACATGCTGGATGGGAGTTCGCGACACCAATATAGAGCCGAAGTTCAGAGAAATACTAGATATTCCGGAACAGTTACGTGTCATCTGTTCCGTGTCATTGGGCTATCCCGACCAAGAGCGAACCAGCAACAGACGGGATATTGATGACATCGTATCGTGGGACAGGTTCGAGAAGTAGACGCTCACATCGAGATGATGACCTGTTTTGATTTCTTTCCTGTCAGGTAATCAATCTCGACTTTTCCTATCTTCACACGCCTGATTGAATCTGGAGTGAGCTGATCAGCTACAACTTTCTCTGGCGTCTGGTCAAGCTGGCGGATCATCACTTCTAGAGCACGGCGCTTCTCCTCAACATCATCAATGAACTTGACATGCCCCTTGAAGTGGACTGACTCGTAGAGATGGTCACATTTGCCTTGGACATATCCATGATCAATCATGGCCTGTCCCCACACGACACTGTTCTTGTTCAAAATGTCGACCTTCTTTCCCTCCTGAGCGCAGTGGAAGTAGAGCTCGTTCCTAGCCTCATCATAGCCATGTGAAAGAGTTACAAGGTAGGGCGCATTATCTTCGCACATTGCAAGAGTAATGTAGTTTGCCCTCTTTAGAATCCGTATTATTTCCGGCCGTTCGGTGATCTCCTTCTCACGTCTGCGTATTCCTCTCATTCCAGCTCAACCTCGGTTTGGAGAAACCTCCTCCAACATACTCTCGGATGATTATCTCGTTCTTATGGTCAGGCCCTTTTAACCAATTGCGAAGTCTAGTAAGGCTTTTCACGCGGCTAGATCGCCTTTTGTATATGGTCGAGTTGACAGACATCAAAGAGGCATACGAGAGAATACGTGACATAGCCAACCGCACTCCCGTCATGACCTCTTCTACCATCGATAGCATGGCGGGCTGCTCGCTCTATTTTAAGTGCGAGAATCTCCAGCGAGGTGGCGCCTTCAAGTTCCGTGGGGCATTCAACACACTCTCACAGCTGTCCGACGCTGAGGCTAAACGTGGCGTCATTGCCCACTCAAGCGGAAACCATGCACAGGCCCTTTCTCTGGCGGGTAGGATTCTCGGGATAGAGGTGACAATAGTGATGCCCTCCAACTCGCCACAAGTGAAGGTCGATGCCACCAGAGGCTACGGTGCAAACGTGGTCTTCTGTGAACCGACCCTTGAAGGGCGAGAAACCACAACCCAAGAGCTCATCGACAAGCATGGATACCCCTTGATTCATCCCTACAATGATGAACGTATAATAGCCGGGGCCGGGACAGCCGCCTATGAGCTGATTCGCGAAGCTGGTGTTCTAAACTACGTCTTCGCTCCTGTAGGAGGGGGAGGTCTGCTGAGTGGCACCTCGATAGCAACGAAGGGCCTTCTACCTGATGCTAGAGTCGTCGGAGCTGAACCCGCAAACGCTGACGATGCATATCGATCGTTCACATCGGGTGAGCTTCTACCTAGCATAAACCCAAACACGCTTGCTGACGGCCTGAAGACCTCGCTTGGCACAAAGACTTTCCCAATTATAATGGAGAATGTAGATGAAATAGTGAGGGTCTCTGAGATAGAAATCGTCGATGCCATGCGGCTCCTGTGGGAGCGTATGAAGCTTGTTGTTGAGCCCTCAGGAGCCGTTTCTCTGGCAGCCGCTCTCAAGAAACGAGACGATATCAGAGATCATCGCGTTGGTGTCATCATTAGTGGAGGGAATTTGGACCTAGACCTCCTCTTCGATAGGTTCTACAGAGAGGCAGAAGAGAGGACCTCCTGAGCGGTCTGTCGTTCCTTCCCGCCCCCAGATTCATACTAACGATACATCAAGCTATTCTACCGCCAGATAGAAGCAGGAATTGTATCCCTTGTGACACGCCGGCCCAGTCTTCTCAACTAAGAAGACTAGCGAGTCTTGGTCACAGTCTGTGAGGATTCTCTGGACAAATTGAACGTTGCCAGACGTTATTCCTTTCTTCATGACTTTCTTCTTTGAGCGCCGGTAGAAGTGGGCATAGCCTGTTTCCATGGTGCGTGATAAGGCCTCGAGATTGGTGTAGGCAAGTGTTAGGACCTCCATGGTATCAGCATCTTGAACAACAACGGGAAGGAGTCCGTTCATTTTCTCAAAGTCTAATTCTTCAAGCTTCAATGATTTCAGATTCTCACCTCCAAGCCTCTTGTCTTCAAGTAGGATTTGACAACTGGCACAGGATGCGACGAGTAGTGAAAGATTGATGCCGCAAGAGCAGCAGTTGCTTCGGTGTATTCGAAAACTTCCGCAAAGTCTTCTGGAGAACCTGCTCCGCCGCTTGCAATTACAGGGATGGAGACTGCGTCGCAAATAGCCTTCGTCATCGGAATATCATACCCTTTCTTAGTGCCATCCCGGTCCATTGAAGTGAGCAGAATCTCACCTGCGCCGAGAGCCTCTGCCTGCTCAGCCCATTCCTTAGCATCGATTCCTGTAGGATTCCGGCCTCCATTGATAAAAACCTGAAAAGATTTCCCCGCTTGAGGCCTCCATCGCTTTGCATCAATCGCGACAACTACGCATTGACGACCGAAGGCATGAGAGAGATTTGTAATGAGATCTGGCTTTCGAACGGCTGCCGAGTTTATCGCAATCTTGTCAGCCCCATTGGTGAGAATCAATCGTGCATCTTGAGTTGATTGGATTCCACCACCCACAGCGAAAGGAATGTCCAGCACCTTACCGACATTCTTGACCACAGATAGAGCTGTTTTGCGATTTTCATTGGTCGCACTCACATCAAGGAATACGAGTTCATCAGCTCCTGCATCTCGATATCTGATTGCGAGCTCTACAGGATCTCCGGCGTCTTTGAGGTCTCTGAAGTTGATTCCCTTCACAACACGTCCGCCGTCTATATCTAGACATGGGATTATCCTCTTTGAGAGAGTCATCACCAATCGCTCCTTGCCACATCTAAGGCCTGTTGCATTGTGAGATTACCTTCATAGAGTGCCTTGCCTATTATGGCTCCCCAGACGCCAGCATCTCTCAAAGCCTCGAGGTCTTTCAGGGTTGAGATTCCTCCTGCGGCAATGAACGAAGCCTCGAATCGACGACAGACATTTTTCAGGAAATTAACATCAGGTCCCCTCAGCGTACCATCTCGAGATATGTCCGTGAGAATAAAGCGGTCCATGCCCCGTTTCATCAGATCCTCAATCGCCGTGTAGGGTGTCTCTGAGGTGGCCTTCTTCCATCCGCGCACGAAGACCCTGCCCTCGAGGTAGTCTAGAGCAGCAATGACTCGATGGGGTTCGGTTTCCGCTAGCAATGCTGTAACGACATCTGGGGCTTCAAAGAGTAATGAGCCAAGCACGATGGATGCATCGACAATTTTCAAGTAATCCCTAGCAATCTGAATCGTCCGAATACCTCCGCCTATTTGCAGTTTCACTTTGCATAGATTAGCAAGTCGATTGATTATTGCGGAGTTATCTCCATCCCCAAATGCTCCATTGAGATCCACAACATGAATGGTTTTCGCACCAAGAGTTTGCCAGTGTGACAAGGCCTCAGCTGGATCTCGAAAGTGACCGTATGTTTTTCGCATTGTTCGTTTCCCTTTGGTCAGTCTGACAACCGACCCGTCCAGTATGTCGATAGCAGGAATGATATCCATTTTACCGACCCCTGACAACTGAAGCGAAGTTCATCAGTATCTGTCGTCCCACTTCTCCCGACTTCTCGGGATGAAACTGTGTGCCATACACTGAACCTGATTCAATCACAGATGGAAACAGGATACCGTACTCTGTAGTACCTTTGACGATGGATTCGTCTGAGGGTTGTACGTAGTAAGAATGCACGAAGTAGGCTCTGACTTTGTCCATGCCACTGAGGAGTCTGCTCTCAGAACGGATCTGGATCGTGTTCCACCCCATATGGGGGACTCTAATCGTACTGGGTAGACGTGCGACAGGCCCGGAGAGTATGGACAGACCCTGACCATGGGATTCTTCGCTGAAGTCAAAGAGGACCTGCATTCCGAGACATATCCCTAGTATCGGAGTTCTTTGCCTAATCAACTGGGACAGCCAGTCGCGGAACTCATCGAGCCTGGACATCGCTTGGCCGTAGTTGCCCACACCCGGTACTATTGCCGCATGGTGTTCAAAGTGATTAGGAGGTTCCGCGATAAACACAGGTGTGAGTCCAGCCCGTTTGAGTCCTTGCCCTATGCTCATGAGGTTTCCTGCACCGTAGTCAAGAACCGCAACGTCTGTCAATCAAAGACCCCCTTTGTTGAGGGAATTCCCCCTTCGTTCGTGATGCCCACTGCGGTCTTGACTGATATGGCAAGAGCCTTGAATGCCGCTTCAGCGATGTGATGGTCATTCTCTCCTCGTAACTGGAGGATGTGTATGTTTGCAGGAATCGAATGTGCCAGAGTCCGGAAGAAATGGATGATGTCCTCAGTGCGCGTAGAACCCAAGGTTGGGGATCCGAAGTGCAGTTCTACGTCTGCAAACGGCCTTGAGGCGAGGTCCACAGCACACAGAACAAGGGCGTCATCCATTGGGATGATGGCGTTCCCAAATCGTGCAATCTGCTCATTCTTCTTGACCGCAATGCCTAGGGCACGACCAAGGACGATTGCAATATCTTCAACGATGTGATGTGGAAGGTCCCCTCGGGCCATGAGCATCAGGTCAAATCCACTGTGTTTGGCAAGGGTTGTAAGCATGTGCTGCAGGAATGGCAGCTCGGCATCCAGTTGTGCCTTCCCGGATCCATCCATGTCGACCTGAACCGTAATCTCAGTTTCGAGTGTCTTCCTGGAACTCTTACCCTTTCTCATGCTACAACCTCCTCTAGAGCCTGGAGAAAACCTTTCATCACTGACTGCGGTCCCACTGTGACACGCAAGCAATCCTTCCAACCACTCACCGGTCCGATTCGCCGGATTGAGAAACCTCTCTCCATAAGGCCTCGCCAGACATCTTCAAGTGCCTGTTCGGTTGAGAACATAACGAAATTCGCCTGTGATGGAAAGGGTGTAACTCTGTCCATCGATTCGAGGGAGGACAGTAGATTCTTTCGCTCCTCCTTCATGGTGCGTGCGAAAGCCCTGAACTGATCTTCGATAAGAAGCGCTTCTGTTGCAATCGCTGCTGAGATACAACCTAGAGGATAGGGCTGCTGGATACTCTCATTGATAGTAACAGCCAGCTCCTCGTTCGTAACGCAATAACCAACTCGTAATCCCGCAAGGCCGAAGTACTTCGAGAATGTTCTTAGTATGATGACATTGTCATAGGAATCAACGAGATGAGCCAGTCCACATGAATCGAACTCGGCATAGGCCTCATCTATGACCACTATCGCTTCGGTCTCTTCTGCGAGGATAGCTATCTTCTCCTCGTTGAATGCATTACCAGTGGGGTTGTTCGGTGAGCAAAGGAAGATGATCCGAGCTCGCCCATCTGTCAATCTGAGAAACTCCTGCTCGTCGAAGGAGAAGCAGTGGTCTAGTTCAAGCTTGATGCAGTTTGCATTCATCAATCCTGCTGCAACCTCGTACATTGAGAAGGTGGGCTGCAGTACGCCACAAGCCCCTCCCCTTGATAGACTCGCTGCTGTAAGAAGGTAGATCAGCTGGTCTGCTCCGCTTCCCAAGACGATGGATTCTGTCGAGACATGCGCGTATCCTGATATGGCTTCTTTGAGCTCCACATATTCGTTCCCAGGGTACAACCTCATATCCGATCTCTGAACTGCTCGTTGGGCCAGAGTACGAAGCAGAGTATCAGGCACAAACAGATTCTCATTGGAGTCGAATTTGGTACAGCTCTGCATGCAGGTCTCGGTCAAACCAGTTCCTGGCGTCAGATAGGAGGACGTCGTTTGTCGAGTTCTCAAGAGTTCCTCGACCCACTTCTTATTCATGGTGACAACCTCCTCTTCACAGCTAATCCGTGGCCTTCCAGTCCTTCTATTTGTGCTAGCACCTGGATGCTTGGAGCGGCTGCTTTCAATCCGTCAAGAGAACACTCAACCAGGGAGTATCTCCTTGTGAAGTCCAGCACAGACACACCTGAGTAGAATTTACTGAAGCCCCCAGTAGGAAGGATGTGATTCACGCCCAAACAGTAGTCGCTCGCAGCAACAGGAGTGTAGTTCCCTACAAGAACCATTCCTGCTTCTGTGATTCGTTGCGCGTGCTCTCGTGGAGTGGCGGTAACCACTTCAACATGCTCAGGAGCCAGTTCATTCACAGAGGAAATGCAATCCTCCATCTCGTTGCAGAGAAGGATTGCGCCGTTCTTGCGCAGCGAAGAATCTATTGTTGCCCTTCGCGGCTGGTTCATGACCTCGGTTTCAATATGCTTCTGTACGCTCATCGCCAGTTCGAAGCAGTCTGTGGCGAGGATTGCTACTGCATCTTCATCATGTTCAGCCTGTGAGATCAAGTCGAGCGCTACATATCGTGGGTCTGCGGTCTCATCAGCCAGAACAACCAGCTCACTTGGTCCAGCAGGCATATCGATTGGGACATCTTTACAGGTCAGTCTCTTAGCCGCAGTAACGAACTTGTTGCCAGGTCCGACAATCTTGTTGACAACTCGCACGGTTTCTGTACCATAGGCTAGTGCCGCAATGGCTTGTGCTCCCCCGATACGATAGATCTCTCTCGTGCCGCAGATATCGGCCGCGACCAAGATGAGCGGGTTGATTTCTCCCGATGGGCCAGGTGGGGTACAGACAGCGATCTCCCCCACGCCCGCTACCACAGCCGGAACCACACTCATGATTACAGAACTGACATACGGGGCCTTCCCGCCGGGTACATAGCAGCCAACCCTGCCTAGTGGAGCGATGCGACTCTCGATATAGACACCATCATTCTCAATTTTGAAGCTCAATCCTGCCAACTGACGCTTGCAGTGTCTTTCGAGCCTTGATCGGGATAGCTCGATGGCGGCTACCTCCCTCTCGTCCACAAGATTGTAGGCTTCCTCAATCTCGTCGTTTCTGACTCGTATTCTGTCAGATATGTCAACTCCATCCCATGTACGTGTGTATTCGACCAATGCCTCATCTCCATCTGTTATCACACGCTCCAAGATTTCAAGGACGGACTGTTCCAAGACCGCGGGGATTATGGATGCTCTCTTTCGTCGCTCAAGGATTTCCTCAGCATCCGTGGTGATGGTTATTATTGAGTTGGCTTCCTTCATGGTTAGGAAGACCCCTCCTTTGGCAATTCACTTGCAAGAGGTAGAACCTGTAGAGGTTCGTACACTACCAATCCCTGAGAGATTCTACGGAGAGAAGGAATGCACCTCAAGTATTCCTCGCGATTGATAACGGTGTTTACAGCTACCCAGTCGCTATTAGCGAGAGGGGATACCGTCGGTTCTTTGAGAGCCGGTAGTAGTCGAAGCAGCGTATTCAGGTTATCCTTCTTTACGTTGACGAAGATGTGCAGCCGCTTTCGAGCCTCAACCACTCCGTTAAGAAGCGTAGCAATATCCAGAATCTTCTCTCTCTTCTCAGGCTTATTGATTGCATCTCTGTTACAGATGAGTACAGCGCTTGACTGATAGAGCTCTTCTATGACCTCCAGTCCATTTTGCCTGAGAGACGTCCCAGTATCTACAACCTCGATTATCGCATCAGCGCCAATCGGAGGCTTTGCTTCAGTTGCACCAAAGGAGAGATAGATCGCGACATTCTGGTTTGTTCCTGTCTTCCACCATGGCGTGACGACGAGTGGTTCCGAGTCGCCGTAGAGCTCTCGATATTCCGGCAGGCCCATTAGCGACTCCTTGGCAAGCCCAAGGTATTCCGTTGCGATACGAAGTGTCTTGTTTCCTTCTGCGAAGCTAAGTACCAAGTCCCCTAGGGACTCCAGCTGAATCATACTCTTGGGAACAGCCAGGACAATTCGTACCTTGGCATAACCGAGATCTAACAGCTGCTTAACATCCGCTCCAGTCTCTCGTATCCAGTCGCTTCCTGTTATGCCCACATCTTGAAGCCCATCAGCCACATAGATGGGAATCTCCTGCGGGCGCAAGACTCTGACTTCTATATGATCGTCGTTGATGTTCGGTTTGTAGGTTCTGGTCTCGCCAGTTATTCTGTATCCTGCTCTTTGCAAGGTTCGAAGAGTGTCGTCCATCAAGTGCCCATTCGGAATTACTAATCTTGTCTTATTCAAAGAAATCACCTAAAACAGAGTCTTCTGCTGGTAGCCGTATAGAGAGGGCTTTTCCCTTTATCAACTGAACAAAATTCAGGTGGATGACCGCATAGAAGACGGGAAACGGAGAAACATCTAGGAGGCTCTGACTGCTGACTAGCGCCGTGGCACTATAGCAGATGAACACAATCGCCACGTATGAAGGCAAGACCTCATTTACTGTTTCACCAGACCTGAACCAGAAATGCCGGGATATAAGCATTACTGCTCGATTCTGTACATTGAGTGTCCAAAAAAGGAATGGGAGGGGGACACCCCAAGTAGGAGGGCTATCCCACTCCATTGTGTAGCTGAGCGATAGTCTGGAATGAGTACGTGATACATGGTGGCCTGAACCGTAACAGGGTCTTGCTATAGACGCTCACGTGACTATCTCGTCTGATTCTAGCTCGCCTTTCATGAACATCTCGTAGGCCTTCATGTCAAAGTGACCGTGTCCCGAAAGATTGAAGACAATCACGCGCTCCTCTCCGTTCTTTTTGGCTTCCAGAGCCAAGTCGATGCTTGCCTTGATAGCGTGGGCAGACTCAGGCGCGGGAATGATACCTTCAGCTCTTGCAAACTGAATGCCAGCCTCGAGCACTTCCACTTGACCATATGCTAACGGCTCGACAACTCCGTCATGCACCAACGCGCTCATTGTCGGTGCCATTCCATGATAGCGAAGACCTCCAGCGTGGATCTTAGGTGGAGTGAAGTCAGCACCGAGAGAATACATCTTGAGCCTAGGGGTCATTCCGGCTGTGTCGCCGAAGTCATAGTCGTACACTCCTTTCGTGAGCGTTGGACAGGCTCGGGGCTCGACAGCGATGTACCTCGTGTCTTGATAGTTCCCTTCGGCAATGAACGGATAGACCATACCCCCGAAGTTCGAACCACCACCGCAGCAACCGACCAGAAAGTCTGGTTCAACCTCTGCGGCCTCTAGCTGCAGCATAGTCTCCTGACCTATCACAGTCTGATGGAGCAAAACGTGATTCAGCACCGATCCGAGTGTGTACTTCGTGTCCTCCCGACCCATTGCGTCCTCAAGCGCCTCGCTGATTGCAATGCCCAGGGTACCAGGATGGTCTGGTGACTCCTTCAAGAGCCGTCTACCAAATTCGGTCTCTTCGGACGGACTCGGGACTATTCTCGCGCCATATGTGTTCATAAGGGTACCACGGTGTTTCTTCTGGTCGTAACTGATTCGTACCATGTAGATCATGGATTCCATGTCAAATTCTGAGCAGGCTAGTGCAACTGCTGTACCCCACTGACCAGCGCCCGTTTCAGTGGTATATCTCTCGACGCCTTCCTGACGTGCGTAGTATGCCTGTGCAATAGCTGTGTTCAGTTTGTGACTGCCTGTGGGCGAAACGTCTTCTCGCTTGTAGAAGATCTTCGCCGGGGTCTTCAGTATCTCCTCCAGCCGTCGGGCTCTATTGAGAGGTGTTGGTCGACCGAAACGCATCAGGGCCTCTCTGATCTCGTCTGGAATACGAATCCTCTTCTCTCTGGAGACCTCTTGATTCACACATTCTCTTGCAAAGATTGGATAGAGTGCCTCAGGTCCAAGAATTTCACCTGTCTGTGGATGCAAAGGGGGTGGCAAGTCACTCTTGAGGTACGGCACGATGTTGATGTACTGCTTCGGTGTTTCTTCTATGTCTAACAGAATCCTGTTTTTGTCTGGTTTCATTGTGTTGTTACATCCTTCTTATCATGGAGTTCCGATAGAGTACGGCGTTTGAACGGCTGCAGGTTGACAAACCAAAGGAGTTTCCAGAAACCACACCAGAGGTAGGCTCTGTGGCGGTCCTATCTGAAAAGAAAGTGTTGGTTTCACCCACATATGGAGAACAAGCTAAACGGGCCCTCTCGGACCCCAATGCCATTGGTAAGCATACACGCTCGCCATTCTAGCCACACTCTATGGGAATGAGTCCTCGCGTTAGATTCCAGTATAAAAAGCTTGTGCAAATCCGTTCATAGATGTACAACTCTGTACTATGATGTACATCATGTTACGGGTGAGATCTATTCTACCCCTTGAGAACCACATATTAAGCTGGAGGACACAATTTGCTGCAGTTAGACCATGACCATTTGAGGATTGAATCAAAATGGTAGAGGATGCGGATAGACCGAACATTGTCATCTTCACAAACCATGATACCGGTGCCGAGTACAGCTGCTATGGATCACCCATCGAGACGCCATCTGTTGATGCTCTAGCAGAGGAAGGGGTACGGTTCTCCAACAGCTTTTGCACTGCTCCACAATGCAGTCCATCCCGCGGAAGCATACTCACGGGGTTGCTACCGCATCAGCATGGTCTGATGGGTTTGGTGAACTACGGCTGGAACCTGCCCGAAAAGAACATCACTCTCCCTGATCTTGCGAAGAAGGCAGGCTACTCAACCCACCTTATAGGTCTCCAACACGAGCACCAGGATGCGAGAGCGCTCGGTTATGACCATGTCAGCGACAGGATGGACTTCCCCTATCTCAGTGACTTTGTCATTCCGAAAGCAGAGGAGTTCTTCGAGAATATGTCCAACCAGAAGAGACCCTTCTTTGCATCCATAGGCGTATTTGAAGGTCACAGACCCTTCGCTCATCTCGATGAGGAAGACACGCTTGTCAGTCTCCCAGACTATTTGCCGGGACACCCTGCAATCAAGCGAGATTATACCCGCTTCGCCAAGGGTGTTCAGAAGGTCGATGCGGCAGTGAGGCGAGTGCGCCATTCGCTAGAGGAGGCGGGTCTGAAGGAGAACACGCTCTTCATCTTCACCATCGACCATGGTCCCGCGTTTCCCCGAGTGAAGTGTACTGCCTATGACCCCGGCATTAGGACGGCACTGATAGCTGCTTGGCCGGATAGATTCCCAGGGGGCCGTGTGGTCAACGAGCTTGTGAGCAATGTCGATCTATTTCCTACGCTGGCACAATTATTGGGTCAATCAGTTCCAAAGAGTATAGTTGGCAGAAGCCTGCTTCATATGCTTGAGGCTGATCAGGAATCGCGCCCCGGAAGCGAGAGAGTCTTCGCAGAGCTCTCACATCACGACATCGGTTACAATCCATTCCGAGCAATAAGAACGAAACGATTCAAGTACATCCGCAACTTTGCTCCTCTGCCTGTCCAGTTTGAGATTCCCGAAGACATTCGTGAGAGTGAGTCTGCAACAGGCTTCTTGGAGGTCTACGGGAGGGACACCTATAAGAGTGAACGAGCGCCAGAGGAGTTCTACGACCTTGCTGAAGATCCCTTGGAATACACTAACCTCGCTAAAGAGCCTAGCTACGCTGACAAGAAGAAGGAACTCAGGTTTATTTTGCTCCAGATGCTGGAAGACACCAATGACCCCGTGCTTGATGGCAAAATCCAGGCCCCTGAACGACCCGGATTCCTAGTGTACTGAATTAGGATGTGCTACTACTGGAACCGTTCCAGCTACTCATCAAACCAGTGTCTGGTCGGTGCAACCAGAACTGCAGCTACTGCTTCTACAGAGATGTTCCCGATAGAATCTACGGGAATGGGGCCACTCCCACAATGTCGGAGGATCTGCTATCCACGGTTCTAAAGTCGTACCTCTCGCTTGGTTTTGAATCCAACATCTTCACGTGGCAGGGCGGAGAGCCAACGCTGGCAGGACTGGGATTCTATGAGAAAGTCGTGGACATGCAGCAATCCTACGGCCAGAGTGGGCAGGTGGTTGGAAATGCTCTCCAGACCAATGGATCCCTCATCGACGAGAGCTGGGCCGAATTCCTATCACGCAACAAGTTCTTGGTTGGCCTGAGCATTGATGGCCCTGAGGCTCTCCATGATGCGGCACGCGGGGGTGGAACGTGGAGTCAGGCAATGCACGCGGCTGAGCTGCTTCGAGAACACAATGTGGCCTTGAACACACTCACCGTTGTTCACCGTGGAAATGCAGATCATGCCCACGAGGTCTACTCTTTCCTGCGGATGAATGGCTTCACAAATTTGCAGTTCATCCCTGCTGTTGATCGGAGAAAGGACGGTAATGGATTGCTCGAGCATTCGGTCGCGTCGGAGCAATACGGCGACTTCTTATGTACCCTATTCGACATGTGGAAGAATCGAAGTGACGTAGGTAGGGTTGTAGTGCGTCTGTTCGAGGCCGTGATTGAGAATGCCCTTGATTGGAGGACTGGTTCTCTGTGCAGCCTCTCGTCTTCGTGTGGCAGGTATCTTGTAGTCGAACACAACGGAGATGTCTTCCCCTGTGATTTCTTCGTGGATAGAGCACAACGACTGGGTAACATCAATGAGGAGTCTTGGAGAGTGCTGCTCGAGAGAAGGCATTCTTTTGAACAGATGAAAACAGACTATTCCACCAATTGTCTGTCATGTGAGTGGCTCGGTCTCTGCCATGGAGGTTGCCCAAAGGACCGGATTGACGGGAAGAGAACTCAGCTATGCGAGAGCTATCACCAGTTCTTCTCGCATATCAGCGACTGGCTCGCTCAGACTGTGATTCGGCTGAAACGACACGGCAGGTAAACCTAGTTCACAGTTCCTCCAAGGTCACCTCAGAACCTCGCTCTGCCGAAACATGTACTGCTGTCGCAAATCTCTGGATGTATTTGGCCTTTTCCCCCGTGAGCACCGGTTCAGTTCCATGCAATATACTCTCTGCGAATTGCTCGATTCCTCTATCAAACGAGGCTTGCCAATCGGACTCGATATTTCGATACTCCTTCAGCTCGCCTTCAATGTACGTTACAACAGACGCCTCATCTCTCAGTGCTTTGGCCGTACACTGGTTGATCCAGATGTAGCCCTTGTCGCCGGTTATCTCAATCCGTTCGTCCGCCGCGTAGTAGTCCGAATGGAACTCGCCCTCACGGCTGTAGGTGACATCCATTGTTCCATAGGTCCTAGGTGATTTGTACTTCCACATCACAGCTGCTGGACTATCGATAATCACTGGAGGCTCGTCATCGTCATCGAACACCCCTGTCTTATCAATCCACGCCTTGACCGTTGAAACCTCACCAAGTAGATACTCGGCAATGGAGAATTTATGATAACCATCGTCCCAGACAATGGGTCCCCCACCACATCGGTCTGAGTCGAAACGCCACATCCAGGCATCTAGGGGGACCTCCCAGCCTCCTCCGAGGCTCGTGCCCAGCTTGATGTGGATGAAGGAAGGTCGACCGATGACCCCCGAATCAATCAATTCCTTTGCTTTGATGTAGGGCGGGTAGAAACGGAAGTTTTCAAGCACTCGAAGCTTTACTTCATTCTCCTGACAGACGTCAATCATCTTCTGGCAATCGTCTAGATTCATTGCCATCGGTTTCTGGACAGACACATGCTTGTTCGCTCTGGCCGCCAGTTGGGTCATTTTTTCGTGCAAGTCATGGGGTAAGAGGAGATCGACAGCATCTAGCTCCTCGAGCTGAAGCAACTTATCATAGTCGGTGAAGACCATCCCAGAGTCTACTCCCCACTCCTCAGCCTTCGCAGCTGCTTTGTCTTCATCGATATCACAGACAGCTAGGAGATTTGCCTGTCTGCTCTTATTGTATGCCTTCGCGTGAAGTTGAGATATCCTCCCGCAGCCAACAATGGCAAAATTGACGGTGTCACTCATCAGATGCCTCACCTGTTACAGTCCATCAAGGAGAACAGACTTATGCCACTTAGGGTTTCCGTATGATAAGGCGGTCATGAATGCAGAGTAAGGACATGAAAGAAGGGATTCAGCGCTCAGCAGCTCGCTCACTTCTGAAGTCAACAGGGTTACGTCAAAAGGACATCGAGCGGCCATGGGTTGCCGTCGTCAACTTCTTCACCGAGGTGGTCCCCGGCCATGTGCATCTGAGAGAGCTGGCAAACGCTGTCAAGGAGGGTGTCCTCTTGAGCGGCGGCCAGCCCTTTGAGTTCAATACAATCGCTGTCTGTGACGGTATTGCACAGGGCACCGAGGGAATGAAGTACTCACTGCCCAGCAGAGACCTAGCTGTTGACACGATCGAGGTCATGGTCCGTGCTCATGGTTTCGATGCCATGGTGCTTGTACCCTGCTGTGATAAGACGGTTCCTGCGAGTCTCATGGCGGCCGCTCGTTTGAACACACCCAGTGTTGTCCTGACCGGCGGGCCGATGTTTCCGGGCAATTACTGCGGCCGCGAACTCAGTCTGGTCGAGATGCGAGAATTCATTGGCAAGGTCCGAGCCGGTGAGATTGATGAAGATGAATTGCTCGAGATAGAGAACATAGCGTGTCCCTCAGCGGGGTCCTGCAGTATGATGGCTACCGCCAACACCATGGCAGCAATCACCGAGGCGATTGGCATGTCTCTACCAGGCTGTGCAACGGCGCACGCTCTCATGGCGGGTAAGAAGCGTCTAGCTCGGAGCAGTGGGGAGGCAGTCATGGATTTGCTTGAGAGGAATATCCGCCCGAGAGATATCATGACGAAAGAGGCCCTGATGAATGGGGTCACAGTCGATCTCTCACTGGGAGGGAGCCTCAACTCTGTTCTGCATATGATAGCAATCGCTGAGGAACTCGAGATCACGGCTTTTGGACTCGACACATTCAGCGAGAGGAGTAGGAAGACTCCGCAGCTTTGTTCCCTCAAGCCAGCCGGTCCGAATTCAGTCTGGAAGTTGGACCAAGCAGGCGGGATTCCCGCCATCATGAAAGAACTCGCAAAGGGTGGGCTGTTACACTCAGATGTTATTACCGTGTCCGGAAAGACACTGGAATCGAATCTATCCGACTATTACATACCGGGTGATCCAGAATCCATTGTTAAATCCATTGATGAGCCGGTTAGCAAGGAGGGAGGGATTGTGGTTCTCTCGGGAAGTCTGGCACCCAAGGGTGCTGTCGTTAAGCAGGCCGCAGTGCCAGAAGATATGTTGGAATTTCGAGGCCCCGCGGCGGTCTTTGAGAGTCTTGAAGAGGCACTGGATGCGCTATGGGAGAACAGGGTTGAGGGTGGATCAGTGATGGTCGTCAGATACGAGGGACCTGTCGGTGGTCCTGGAATGCGCGAGCAGCACTCAATCGCCTCACTGATATCAGGACTTGGAGAAAAGCTGGCCCTAGTGACCGATGGAAGGTTCTCAGGGAGCTCACGTGGTGCTGCAATCGGCCATGTTGCACCAGAAGCGGCCTTGAGTGGTCCCATTGCAGTGGTGGAGAACGGCGACATTGTGTCTTATTCAATTCCCGAACGGAGGCTTGACTTGGAGGTTCATGAGGCTGACATTCGAGCGCGTTTGAAGGAATTCCAACCAAGACCGCAAGAGATTAGTTCTCGCCGAGGAGTACTGCATAGATATCGACGGCTTGTATCCTCTGCAGATAAAGGAGCTGTATTCAAGAACTAAAGGTGAAGAAAGTGACAGTTGAACTACTTACTGGTGGAGAGATGATTGCTAAGTACATGAAGATGCAGGGTGTCCCCTATGCGGTGGGAATACCAGGGCATGGTTGTTTAGGATTGGTTGATGCATTCCTGAAACACGGAATTGATGTGATCCAAGTGAGACATGAGCAAGCTGCTGCTCATTTGGCAGATGGGTACTTTCGAGTGACTGGCAGACCCTTGGTCGTGTTTACAAGCATTGGACCTGGTGGTTGCAATACGGCCATCGGTGTTGCAACGGCATACGTGGATTCAAGCTCATTGATACTGATTACTGGCTCCACTCATGTGAGATGGCAGGGACATGGCGTTCTCCAAGAAATCGAAAGATCTCATTGGAATGATTTTGCGTCTGTCCTTGAACCGATTGTGAAGAAGACCTACCGAATCTCCAGTCTCACCCAAATACCCTGGGTCCTCCATAATGCGTTCAAGGCCGCAACAAATGGACGACCCGGACCAGTACACATTGACCTTCCGATGGACATGCAGTCTGAGAGCATGGAGGTCGAGTTATTCGAAGACGAGCCATTCAGACGAGGCCGACACAGGCCTTATGCGGACCCAGAAAAACTGAGAGAAGCCCTTCAGATGCTTTCCAATGCCGTGAGTCCTGTGATTGTTGCAGGAGGCGGTGTGCTCCATTCAGAGGCCACTGCGGAACTACTTCAACTTTCAGAGACCCTTGAGATTCCTGTGGTCTGTACGATGGCGGGCAAGGGTGCATTTCCCGAGGACCATGCACTCTTCGGCTTCTATCCTGGAACCAAGGGCTCACCGATAGGTAATCGACTAACCAGCAGTGCGGATGTAATTCTTGCATTAGGATGTCGGTTTGCTGATGAGACAACGAGCAGCTACAAGCAGGGCGCGTCTTTTGACAGAAAGAGGACCGACTTCATCCAGATTGATATCGATTCTTACGAACTCGGCAAGAACTACCAAGTAAAGCTCCCAATTCTGGCAGATGTGAAAATGGCCTTGTCCCAGATGCTTGAGATGGTTGTGGACCATCCGCCTAGTAGATACCAAGACTCTGAGATTGCAAGAAGACTCGAAAAGGAGAGGCAAGATTGGAGTAAGATACTAGCAAGACAACGTGGACACAATCCGATGACAATCTCAGAGTTGCTTGCTGTCGTCAGGGAGACCATTCCGCCAGACTCGTTCCTAGTGACAAGTGCAGGCCACACACAGGCGGTGTCGTTCCAGGAGTTCCCAATTCTTGAGCCTGGCACCAATGTGACCTCTGGAGGTTTTTCAACCATGGGCTTCGGCGTGCCTGCAGCCATGGGGGTCAGTCTTGCCCATCCCAATAGAGTGGTGGTCTCCGTAGAAGGAGACGGTTCGTTTCTCATGACGTCCCAGGAGCTTGCCACCGCAGTTCAGTACAACATCCCAATCAAGATTGTACTTGCCGATAATCAGGGCTGGATTAGCATCCGTGACCTTCAGCTTGATGCTTATGGTGATGATAGAGCCTATGCGACAGAGTTCATTGGTGACAAGGATGGAAAGCCAGTATCGCCGGACTTTGTAGCGCTGGCAGAGGCGTTTGGATGTTGGGCTAAGCTGTGCGCGACGACTGAAAATCTCAGGGAAGCCATGAGAGAGGCGCTGGATGTTGACGGTCCAGCACTTGTCGTTGTCAAGGTGAACCGAGAACATCCTCTTAGCGAGTCACCCGTCTATGGCTGGTGGGATGTACCGAAGCCAACCTATCTTGACTAGGGTCAGTATGTCCGAGTTCCAGCTAATACGATATGTCTAGATGGGTGGGGGATCCAATTTGCTCTTCGCTTGCTTACCCGAGTGGATCTCATCCCGTCTTGCCTTTACTGCCTTCAGTCTATCTCCGACCAGTTGATATCGAGAGAAAGCTACTATCCCAATTGCCAATGCAATGGCAGGAAAGATGCCCATGAGCAGTCGGAGTCCTAGCAGGGTTTCGGCAGTTGCCTCCTCTGGGAGAAAGACTCTCCATCCTACACTATTGAAGACAAGATTGATGGATACAAAGACCAAGATGACCGCAAGTCGCATCACTAATGCGTTGACACCGAAATACGCACCTTCCCGTCTCACGCCTGTTGTCACTTCATCCTCATCGATTATATCTGCCATCACTAGGTCCTTCAGATACAGGCTTCCAGAGAGACCAATGCCATTGAAAGCAAACAGTACTAGAGCAATCATTACATCTGACACAAAGAACAATGGAACTAGTGCTGATATCCAGAGTAGCATGCTTGCTGTCCATGCCTTCCTGAGATTGCCCCAACGATCCACAATGTATTTCCATAATGCCATGAACAGACCGCCAGACACAAAGGCGGCGGCCAGGAGAACTCCTAGAATAAGTGACTGCCCGGCTCCTATCCCCAGCACAAACTGACCATAGATGGGGATGATTGTAGGTATCAGGCCGAACACATACCAGTTCATAGTATTGGCTGCAAGGAAGGAATGGAAGGTGCGGTTTCCAAGTGTATGCTTGAAGGCCTCGCTCCAGCTTGGTACATCTCGCCAGTCGTCTTTGAACTCCTGCCGCTCAGACACTCCCCACTTCAGTGCTACGAGATATACAATGGCAACAATAATCCCGAGAACAATACCCGCCTGCTGATACTCGCCAATCACAATGCTGGCTGCGGTTTCCTTTGCTGAGAGGTCAGAAATCATGAATGTTGGGACCAAGAAAGCAATCAATAGTCCTATCACCAGGAAAATCTGGCGAACGTTGTTGGCTGAAGAACGCTCCTCCTCTGTTAGATACATCTCGGGAAACAGCGATGTCATATTCAGGCTATTGAAAGTATATACGAAATCAAAGAGCACGATGATGCCTAGAAAGTAGAGAAACGACCACAGCATGCTTCCCACCGGTGGAGTCCAGAGAATCAGCATGAGAAGCGATAAGGGGAGAAAAGTCAAAGCTATGTATGGAATTCGCCGGCCGTATTTCGTGTTCGTCTTATCTGAAACCAGACCAGCCAACGGGTCATTGATGGCATTCCAGACACTCCATACTATGAACGCTAGCGTGACCATATTGATGTCTAAGCCTATCACGGCGTAGTAGAATGTGAAGACAAGAAAAGTAAAGACCTGGTAAGAGATGCTGTCGCCCAGTGCACCGAACCCAAACGCCACCTTGTTTCCAGGAATGTAGTCCTCTAGTTGTTTCTCCATATGCAATCAGCTCCTAAGGCAGAGTAAGGTTGTACGAAACAGTGGCTAGATAAATCTCTTTGGTCACCTTGAGTAAACGGATGGTATGCCTGAATTACTACGTGATATCGAGCTGAAATGCATCGATACGGGGTAGCCACAGAACGAACTCCGCACCCTGGGTATGGTCCCCTTCAACCCGATCACGTATCTCAATCGTTCCGTTCATCTTATCCACGATTTGTTTGCATTGGTGCAGTCCGACACCACCAAACCTGCGAGATATGTCAAATAGACCATCTTTGACACGATCCGCTATACCCGGCCCATTGTCAGAGATGTGAATCCAATAACCCGAGTTTCCCCTCCACAGAGCAACCCAGATACGCTTTCTCGCCTTGTCGTTATGCTGAATGGCATTCTCAAGTATGTTATTGAAAAGATGGTGGATCGATTCATCTGCCATTACAGTTGCATCTTCGTCTTCTGCAATAAACCGGAATTCACAATCATCATTGAGTGTCCTCAGTCGATTCACCGTATCTGCAATGACATCGTAGACTCTTATCGGCTCAAGTCTATCCAGTGTTAGGGCCTCAGTTGCCCCAACTTTCGAAATGAGGCTTTGACATCTTTCAACAGACTCTACTATATTCCGAATTGCTGACCTGGAAAAGGGATCAGTATTCCTCTCTTCAAGCAGCGCAACGCTTCCTATCACAACCTGTAGCATATTTCTGAAGTCGTGTGACAGAAGATCCAAGTACAACACCGCCCGGTCCTTCTCGGACTGGATCTGTTTTTTGGAAATAGTTCTCTCTGTAACGTCGGTGAAAACCACCTGAATGCACGGAATGCCTTCATACTCCACGCTCCGTGCAAAGGCCTCAAGAATACGAATCTCTCCATCGGTTCGACTTATCCTTAGGACTAGAGGTTCGTTCTTGGGCCTCCCACCGGATATTAGCGCGTTCATTCGAATGGTAGCTGTACGCATATCTTCTTCATGCACCATATCACGAATCTCGTGCGGCTTGAGATCCAGTACTTCTTGAACGGATAGGCCAATCATATCCGCCATCACCTTGTTTGAAAACATGATGCGGAGAGGACTAACGCGAAGCACGATGATACCCTGAAAACTCTGTTCAACCAGCTGCCTGTATTTGGTCTCCGACTCCTTCAATGCATCTTCAATCTGCTCCCGCTCTGTTACGTCACGATAGTTCCAAACGCGTCCTGTCTTCTCGCCATCAATCATCAAAGGGCTAGAAGTTCTCTCAAACACGCGCCCGTCCTTGAAGAACAGTATATCAAAACTATCATCATCAGAACGTTCGATTCTGTCGTTTCGTACGTTGTAGAAGGAGGGGTTTTCTAGTTGGGCCGCGATACGCCTGTTGACAACAGATGCATCACCTGACAGCTCATCGTTGTCCATCTTCATCATGGTTGCAAACCTCCGATTGCAGTGGATTATTTCACCTGCAGTAGAAACAACCATGACTCCATCGATTGTGGATTCGACAGTTGCTCTGAAGAGAGCCTCGTTATGCTTGACAAGCTCCTCGGCCCGTTTTCTCTCAGTAAGGTCAGTAGTAATCATCAGAACAACAGTGTCAATGAGGCGGACGAAATCAAATAGAAACCAGCTGTGTGGTCCCGAATGAAGTGAAAAGGGCATCTCAAAAGAAACCCTCTCACCTCTGGACATTGTTATTCGCACTGCTCTCTGGATCTCGGGAGCTTCACCGAAGATCGCGTCAATTGATTTGCCAATATACTCCTCAACTCGGCCATTTGTTTTGTCAAGTATTGCTCTGTTAACCATGGTGAGTACTATGTCTTCGTTTGCCTGCTCTTCCCACATGAATGCTGGGCCCGGGATAGCTTCAAACGTCCTGCGAAACGTCAGTTCACTCCTCTTCGTGGCAGCTTCTGCCCTTCTCAGTGCCTCTATGTTTCGAGAAATACCTATCAGATGCTGTGGATTGCCATCAGTATCATACATCATTGTAGCATCCACAAGAGCCCGAAAGGTACTGCCATCCTTTCGCACGAGTGCATATTCGATGCCCCTAGATTGCCCCTCTCTCAAAGCTCGCTCAATGTGTCTTCGTGCCTCATCAGAGTGGTCTTCAGCAACCAAGTCGACTATTCTCTTCCCAACCAGTTCATCCTTGCTATCAAAACCGTGCATCTCAACAGTGTGTTGGTTGGCAGTTGTTATTCGTCCGTCAAGTCCGATAAGAACCACACCAGCCGGAAGTGACTCCACAACTCTACTAAAACGCGCCCTACTCTCTTCAAGAGCCTGTTGCATCGCTCGTTCATGGGTTACATCTCTGATTACAGCGCAGGCACCAATAACTTCGCCTTGTTCATCTTTCAGAGGTGCTCCAGATATTATCGTTTCAAGTTCAGAGCCATCTGCTCGAGTCCAGCGAAGCTCGTACATGGACGATTCTCCATCGAAACGTTCTTTCAGACGTTCTGCCCAGTATTCACGGTCTTCTTCGCTGAGAAAAGAAGCCATTTCCATACCGATGATCTCATTCTGATCCATTCCGAGCATAGACGCAAATGGTCTGTTGACAAACGTGAACTGCAGGTCTCTATTGATGACACCAAAACCCTCGTTCATTGACTCAACAAGCGCTCTGTACCTGCGAGCATCATCGGCTAAAGATGCGGTTTCATCTTTTGAATCAGGGTCGGTCATATATGCACACGCAACAGAGCCTTTTTGGTCCCAAGACGATTCTCATTCTTCCGTCAGTATTAATTGTTATTGGGCTATGGTCCGCGAGCTTGAACTAGTTTCCAGCGTCCAGGTTCACAGTAATGGTCATTCAAATGGAATCCTGATTCGGAAAACTGTTTCGTCAATAGTGTCCAACAAGCTGATCGACCAACCGTGAGCCTCTACAATTTTCTTCACGATGGTCATCCCATGACCTCCGCAACTCTTTGTCGAGAACTGTGTCGATAGAATCTGCTCTCTGTGCTCCTTAGGGATAGGTTTGCCGTCGTTCTGGAAGAGAATGTCCCATGAATCGTGTGTCGACTGCGAGGTGATCTGAATCTTGCTTGCATGGCCATGTTCGACTGCATTAGAGACGATGTTCATTACGACCTGTTGCATCTTGTCACGGTCACATTGTACTTCAGGAAGGGACTCTACAACGAGTTCCACATCGGCAGGAAGTACCAGATTGGCTGCAGATTTGACCACTTCGGTAAGAGAGCATGTTTCTGTATCTCCAATGGCTAAACCCTCATCTGCTAATTGTGTCCATTCTTTGAGCAATGAGCTGATTTTAGTAGTCAAACGTGAGATGCCTTCAACATAGTCGAGATTGTAGTCGTGAGTCAAGAGCTCTGTGTAACCCTCTATATTGTGCAAGACATTGCGAAGGTCATGTGCCATGTCATGTGCGATCGTGCTGAGCTCCTCTTTTTGGCGTCTTATGTGTGATTCAGCTCGACGTAGATTCGTAATGTCTGTCAGGATCATAAGAGCCGTATCTTCCACGGGTCGAGCGACCTGCCAGATGAATCGCCCATTTAGACCCAGGTCTTCAGATCTATATGCCATCTCTCCCCGCACAACCATGCCGGTCTGGATTGTATCTCTTAGTGCGTTCTCTATTTCGAGCATACCTGGGAATATCTCATGAACTGACTTGTCCAAGTATGATTCTAGTCTACCACCCGTAGCAGTGAGTGCTGTCACATTGACCCCTCTCAGTACGATTTTTTCTTCACATACACGCCACAGAAAAGAGGGTTCTGGGATGGCATCGAAAGTTCTGATGAATAGTTCGTTTCTTCTGATTGCTCGGACCATACTCGGGATTGAAGAAGTTGTCATCTCGACGAGCTCGAACTCAACAGGATGGCGTCCTTTCTCACACTTGTCTACAACTAGCAAGAAACCTATAATCCCTGAATCATCCCAGACGGGAAATAGTACCCCTTTCCCGTGCATCCTCTTTAGGGTCTCCTCAGCAAGTAGAGATAGAGACTTGAGGTCATCCTCGTCAAGGTGAACATGTGTACCCTTAGAGTCATTCCAAAGGGTCCTAAGTCCAGACAGTATTTCGTTTAGATCACCTCCTTGACTGACCTGCCAAGAGGTATCTTGGATTGCTGATACTTGCTGTTCTTCGTCTTCTCCAGCATCTAAGACAACAAAAGCAGCATGATAGTCGAAACATTCCAGAAGATATTCTATCATCTTCTGGAGCAGACCTTGCAAGTCTGTCCTTTGACCAAAAACATCGAGCAACATCTGATGAAATGCTTTGCAGAACTCCTGGAAACGATCCAGAGACTGTCGCATGGAATCGTTTGCCAGTTTCTCTGCGGTCACGTTCTTGATGGTGACGACCGTGTTGTTAGAATCCTCTCTATTCATTGGATTCACTGAAAAAGAGAAGTGTTGAACCACACCATCATCAAAGAAGACCCGTTCGCAATCCACAAGCACACGATTGAATCCGTGTTTTGCTTGCTTCAAGTGTGGAATTATCGCCCTGATCAAGGGGTTCTTGACTTCATCGACCAACTGACCTTCTAGTTTGTTCCGTTTTAGCTCTGTCAGTTTCTCAGTGCTTTTATTTACGAGGATGATGGTCCCTTGGTTATCTAAGACGATGATTCCATCTTGCAGAGTATCTATGACTTCTGCGTGAACATCCTCTGTCAGTGGATTCACCTACCATTTGACTCTGACCGGGTTCGACGTTGTTTGCTGAAAGACAAACTCCCTGCGGAACGAGATACCAATCTGAATATAGAGGTTTCGTAGTCAGTTTCACAAGCGGCATTCTTCCGAGTTAAGCAGCACGAATAGGTTCGGATACGTCTCTGCGCCTCATCCGTGTGTCTGACAGTACATTTCATCGCCGAAACCATGATTCAAGAGAAAAGGGAAGCAACAGTGGTTGAGTCCATGGATAGGTGGATATTCCATGTTGACCTAGATGCGTTCTTCGCCTCGGTAGAGCAATTCAGGAATCATTCCGAGCTGATTGGGTTTCCAGTTTGTGTAGGTCATGACCCAAAAGGAGGACACGGACGGGGTGTCGTTCGGGCAGTCTCATACGAAGCCCGTGACTTTGGTGTGCATTCCGGAATGCCCGTATCAAAAGCATATCGCCTCTGCCCCGATGCAGTATTCATCCCAGGCAATTTCTCAGACTATCTCGAAGCCTCGGACGAGTTTATGGACCTACTTGAAGAGCATGCAGATGGGGGCCGAGTACGGCGTGCCAGCATCGATGAAGCATACATTGAGGTCACTGAGCGCGTACAGGGCCAGTCAGAAGCCTATGCTCTGGCTCGAACGGTTCAGAAAAGCGTGAAAGATGAGACACATCTTCCTTGTTCAATCGGGGTTGCTTCCAATATGTCACTAGCCAAGATTGCTACCTCACAGAACAAGCCGATGGGCATTACACTTGTTCCCCAGGCTGTCGAGAAGGCAGCTGAGTTCTTAGCACCTCTTGATGTTGAAGAACTTCATGGAGTAGGTAAGAAGACAGGAGAGCGACTCAGAGCGCATGGAATCGAATACCTGTGGCAGATTCAGCATATGTCTCTGCCAGATCTCTGGCCAATTATGGGCAAGTCCTCTATATGGCTGCGCAATCGTGCCCTTGGTATTGATGATAGACCGTTGCTGGACAGTGGCCCGCGCACTCGCAAGTCAATTAGCAAGCGACAGACATTCATGGAGGATATTGAACCAGAAGCACGACCATTCCTTCTTCAAGCTATTGATAAGCTCTGTGCTCGTATCGGTGAAAGGCTGGTTTCAAAGGGTTACAGGTTCAAGACCATTTGTGTCACTCTGAGGTATGATGACTTTGAGACTATTCAGCGTAGTAAGAGCCTACCTGTAGCAACCGATAGCAGAACGATGTTGAAGAACATGGCCGTTCAGCTCTTTAGATCTCATCTTAATGAAAGGAAGATGGTTCGACAGCTGGGCGTGAGTGTATCGAATCTCAGCAAGGACGAGGGTCAGTGTTCCCTCCTGCAGTTCTGCCAGTAGATGATTCAGGCCTTATTTGGTCCGAGTTACCTTCAGTGACGCAGTACATTCATTCAGTGAGAGTCTGTTGAGAGCCTGGGAGAATGAGACTGAAAACCACCGACAGATGATTTTTCATCTCTGAAAACGCATCGTAGCTCACTTGTCCACCAAATAACTCTACCAGACGTTCTGCGTACGCGAATTCGATTGCGGACGGATCGTGCCCCTCCATATACCTCGTGAGCAGTTCTTGTTTCAGAGTCGGCTCGTCGGTTGAAAGATCTAGTTGTATTTCAACTAGAAAGTGGCTACACTCTTCATCTATACCTTCGATTCGAATTCGAGTTGACTCTATTCCCCCTATCCGAGATGCAACGCCTTGAAGCAGGTTGTAGAACAAGTCCACCAATAGTGAGTTGCCGAGAACCGAGCACTCGCCGGTGTTCCTGTTCAACGCCAGCTCCTCGGGAATTTCGGGATGCCTTGCCTTGAGCTTCTCATAGGCCGTAAGAATGCTCTTCACAAGATCGAACTGCTCCATTGTGTCTGGCGAAAATCTATCTGCACTAAGCACAGCAGTAAGACTCCTCGTAAGCTCATCTGCGGTGGACAATTCAGTTAGTGCCCTAGAAACAGATTGGAGGAATTCGTCACTGACATGTGGTTTCCTGCTCAGCACCTCGAGGCTGTCCATCGCTGTCTGATGATGCTTGATGATTCTTGAGGAAACATATTCAGAGTAGATATCAGCCCTTCTCTCGAAGTCAACATTCTTCTCTGCTCCTTGTATATAGAATCTTACCATGATTAATGGAAACACTGCAACGAAGATAGCAAGAAGAACGTCCGCTGCCCACCATCCCATTGTCCATATGAGAAAGTTCGCCTTGAGGATAGAGACCACAAGCCACACTGTAACGTAGAGAGCCGAAACTCCAGCGAGAGCAAAGTCGCGACCTGACGAGGCCATTAGAACCAAGATGAAGGTAATCAGAGCAGAGAGGGCAAAGTAACTGAGGATAAGAAGGATGCTCATGTCTATGGAGCGATTGAACAGCAAAGGAAACATGGAGGAGAGGGACAATCTTGCCACTCCAATTCCTGCTATCACAAGGATGAAGAGTAGAATTGCAGAGAAGTGGTATCTCAAGGTAGGGTAGTGCAACTTTTGTGGAGGACGAAGAGTTGTCCGAAATGCGAGAGTAAGAAGGAGCAATGTGGCAGCAACACCCGTTATGAAAGGAACGAGTGGGGCTACTTCAATTCCAAGAAGCGGTGCAAGGTATGTCAGAATTAGTACCACTTCTGCCACTGCCCAGACTTGAAATAGCATGATGATCGACTGATGGTGCGGCTTTGGCTTGAATCTAGACCTTCTAAACAATACGTAGGAGAGTGAAGCGGCTAACACAGCGCCTCCTGCATGAATTACTATCGTCGTGCCATAATCAATGATGAGGTCAAAGGGAAAATAGGAGTCAACAAATGCTGTAACGAGAAACGGAACAATGACTATGACGCTGATGAGAATGCTGGTTGTATATGCTACCCCTTCTTGAATTCCGATATCTTTGAGGTAGGGATAGGCGGTGGCAACTAAAGCAAGAATGAAGGCCATCGCGATGAAGCATATAGACCATAGCCAAAACGAACTTGGTGAAGGCATAACATAGACATCGACACCGGCCGCGGCCGCAAGGAACATGAATGACAGCCCTAACCGATAGCTATCCTGATCGTGGACTTGGCGCTTTCTCATCAGTGTAGCAACTGCCGCGACCCCATATGAAAACAGAGCGATTGCACCCATCACATATCCAATGGTCAGATAGACTGACTTGTCCATTCCTGCTCTCGACACCACCATCATGGCCCCAAAGGCGACCAGACCGAGAACGACTGCTAGAGGACAGGTCATTGGTCTATTCCACACAGAGTCATCATTCTGTTTCGCATTTGCAAGATGGATGAAGATGAGCATGTAGACACTCGTTGTGGCCAAAGCTACCAAGTTCAGTGCAACCCCTGCTGTTCGAGCATGAGCAGCTAATGGCTCGGTGCTGAGAATGTAGAAGACGGAAGCCCCACCAAAGATGACGGCAGCATAGGTTGTCCCAGCTGCAAACATCCGATTGGCACGTGACGGATTGATTCGGATCCTGTTCGCGGCACTAGCGGCTATAGCTACGGCTAGAAACGCGAGGACAGAATAAAGGATTGTAGAGGCTCGGGGCGTAGTCCAAGGTGGGTCACTGGTCATGAAGAAGAATACTCCAACAAGCATGATGATCAGACCGGTACCCGTTCGAACGTACTCTCGTTTCATCTTCTTGGCCCCGAAGAATGCCTATCTTAAAGCCTAGCTATCCCTCTCAAAAGGATTGTGTCACTCTACTCCACAACTGATAATCGAAACCTTTGACGCAAAATGGAAAACTGCAAACATAGGCATGAGCGCTGGGAGAGCTACCATTTCGAACAAGTATTATGGCTTGCTAAGAAAAGCGATAATGTGATACGGTGTTGCAGGATACTGATAGTACGGTAGGCGATTGTGAAGTAGTGCAAGCTCTATTCCTTGCTCGACCTAATCGATTCCTTTCTGTTCTAGAGATCGAAGGCGAGGAAGTTGAGGCATTTGTGCCGAACCCTGGGAGAATGCACGAACTACTCACCCCGGGCCGCCCAGTATTTGCTCGAAAGAGAGAGGGCCAACACAGAAAGACCAAGTATGACCTTATCGCGCTTGAACACGAGGGGGTCATGGTTTCGATTGACTCAAACAAGCCTAATCGATTCATGAAACGCATGCTTGAAACTCACAAGCTAGACTTTTTCGGCGAATACGTAAAGGTTGTTCCAGAGCCTCCGCTCTTCGAAGGCAGGTCTGATTTCAGATTAGAGGGCGATGAAGGAATCAAGCTCATTGAAGTCAAGTCGTGCACGCTGGTTGAGGATGGAACAGCTCTCTTCCCTGATGCTCCCACAAGGCGGGGCACAAGACATCTTCACGACCTGGTGATGGCGAAAGAATCTGGAGTAGCGGACGAAGTGTACGTCGTCTTTGTCATCCAGAGACCCGACGTAAGGAGGTTCTCAGTAAACAGAGACATGGATCCTGCATTTGCTGATGCTCTCAACAGAGGTGTCGAGCGGGGCCTTAGTGCCCACGCACTTAGAAGCAGACTGAAGAACTGGCAATTGGTTTTCCTCGACACCGTACCTATAGATTTGGTCTAGTATGTCACTGATGCATTACCGCAGTACACGCTAAACAGCAGCCTTATTTTGCTTGATGCTTTCATCAGCAACAAACACTCCGGGGCAGGGTCTGGTTTGAGAGAGGAACTGCGGTCGATTTGGCAATCGAAGACGACCCAGGCGAGATTCCGTTTGGTTGTGATATATCTTGTCTTTCCAATCTCCTTCGCAATTGAGTATTCGGAATACTGGCCCGCGAGAACGATGTTGGTTTGGTTCGAAACAATTCTGTGGTCTATCGGCACTGAGACCCCTTTTTCACCAAGGCTCCCTTTACTCCTATCCCTGATGCATCTGTTCCTAGTTTCTATTCCGGCTGTCTTCTTCTTCTATCGACTCGATGACCATGATGTTGATTTCCTCGCAAAATCGGTTGCAATCACCGTCGGGATGACATTTTTCTCCGTATCAATACTCTCCCCTAGATTTCTGTTCCCATGGATCCCATATATCGACCCAGTATATTCTCAGGGGTACTCGCTTGACATCGCCTCATCACTCGTCCTCACCATCCTTGTGGTATCACCGGCCTTTTGTCGATGAAGGCCAGAATATTTACCTTCTCAAATCCAGCCCGTTTCATCGAAGTGATATTGTGCTGGCCAAGTATCTGGGAAGTCTGTTTGAGGGGGCCATCGCAGCAATTCCTCTCTACGGATTTATCGATTATTTCTTCCGGATATCTGGTGGAACAGTCCTCATCTCACTTGGGGCACCACTGATATTGGTCTTCTGTGCGACAGGCATCATGATTGGTGCCTACGTACCGGTATTCACTAATGATCCCAAGAATCCTCCCGTGCCGCTAGCCTTCTCATTTCCAGCCATTAACCTGTCAATAGGAACGCTCATGATTCTCGTGGTCACTACATTCGGACAAGACATCTTGCTCATTGCGGTACTTCCTCTTCTGGTGGCTGGACTCGTCACCTTCTTCCTTGCTCTATCTGTTCGAGCCTTGGAGCACTATAAGTAGACCAGACTCTTTTACAGGCGTCGCACGAGCCTCAATGCATTCCCAAGAACGGCGAGTGTTAGGCCCATATCTCCAATGCCAATGGCCAGCCATAGACTTGAGATTCCCATAACAGCGAGCACTGCCACTGCAGCCTTCACAGAAATCGACGTCGCAATGTTTTGCTTCACCACTCTCATAGCATGGGACGAATGAGCCAGAAGGTCCGGAAGCTTGGAGAGATCTTCCTCCATCAGAACCACGTCGGCAGTTTCGAGTGCAACATCTGAGGATATTCCTCCCAATGCAATTCCCACATCAGCTGAAGCCAAAGCAGGCGCATCGTTGACACCATCACCCACCATGATCGTCCTCCCTTCTCCAGCGAGCTTCTTCACTAGATCCACCTTTTCACTCGGGAGCAACTCTGGGTAGCAGATATCAATTCCCAGGCGACTTGCTACGCTCCTAGCGATATCACTGCGGTCTCCAGTGAGCATTGCCGTTCTAAGTCCCATCGCTTTCAAGGCTCGGATAGTGGATTCCGATTCGGGCCGAATAGTGTCGCTAAGAACTATCACTCCCAGCACATTTGTTTCATCGCTAAGATAGGCCATCGTTCCCTGAACCGAAAGCTGACTCAGTTCCTCGGGGATTTCTGCAACTTGCTGTTGGATGAAAGCTTTGTTGCCTACGAAGAGCTTCCCTCCTTCAATAGACCCATGAATTCCATAACCCGGAACGGATTCAAACGATTCCACCTCATGGAGCTGAACATCGTGATCCTCTGCGTATTGTACAATGGCTCTGGAAACTGGATGTTCCGAGTGTCTTTCCAAAGATGCGGCCAGTTGTACTACCTCCCTGTTGCTTGTCCCTTCTGCTCCACGCACATCAGAGACCACTAGTTCTGCCATGGTCAGTGTTCCTGTCTTGTCAAACAACACCAGATCCGCTTCGCTCATTCGCTCAATATATTCCGCCCCTTTCACAAGGATGCCTGATCTCGCTAGCCCGGTAAGAGACGAAACCATAGTGACGGGAATAGAAATGGCAAAAGCACAGGGACAGGATGTGACAAGCAACGTTAGGCCTCTGTAAATCGACAGCTCAAGAGGTGCACCCAGAAGAAATGATGCCAGAGAAAGGAAGAAGGACCCTGCCACAACTGCGGGCGTGTAGACATGGGACACTCTGGAAACGAGTCGTTCTGTGGGGGCTTTTTGTTTCTGTGCCGCTTCTACCTCTTCAACAATATGAGCAAGAACTGTTTCACCTGCGGTCTTCGTTACTTCTACCTCAAGGTATCCATTCTGGTTTATTGAACCTGCATAGACGGCATCGCCCTGCTCTTTCACAACTGGGATTGACTCGCCTGTGATGGGCGACTGATCAACATCGCTGACTCCCTTTACAACGATTCCATCGAGCCCGATTCTTTCACCAGGTCGAATCACTATTCTCTGGCGGGCCTTTACCTCCTCAAGGGGAACTTCGCGCTCACCTGCCTCATCAACAACACTGGCTGTGTGTGGTTTCAGGTTGAGCAATGTCTCGAGCTCGATGCGCACCCTGTCATTGGCTTTGGTCTCCAAGAGCCCTGCAATAGAAAAGAGAAGCATTACCGCGGCCCCTTCAAATGGGGCTCCAATGAGAAATGCTGCAAATGCTGCAAAGGTCATCAGGAAATTAGCGTCGAGATGGATATTCGCTGCTCCTCTGAGACCCCTAGGGATTATGTCTTTTCCAGCCGATATGGTCGAGAGGAGGAGCAACACTGTAATAATCTGCGACTCTCCTGACAGGGCAAGGATTGCCGCTCCGACTACCAGCAATACTGCGGAGATGCCAATTGCTGCGTATTCATTCCTGAAATCCACCTGCTCTTTTTGTTCTTCTTCTGCTGCACAATATGTGCAGAAAGATTCAGTCACCGCTGACATGGCTCCTCGCCCTCTCAACAATCTCTTTGATACATTCGTCCCTTAGATGATAGTAGACCTCCTTCCCTCTGCGCTCACGTCGCACAAACCCTAGATCGTCAAGCTTCGACATATGATGGCTTACACTGCTAACAGAAAGGTCAAGGTCACCGGCAATCTCGCTGACATGTCTGTTCTTCTCCTTCATGAGCAAGAGGATGATCATGAGCCGTGACTCATTTGCTATGGCTCTGAACATCCTCACCATCTCACTGATATCAGCGATCTTGAATTCAGTAGAATCTGGCATCACAAATCATCTTTCTACGTTTGAACAAGAATTAAAACGTTTTACTTGGTAATAACACTTCGGTTTGTTGCACGACGCAATGTTCTTGAGTAGGCTGGTTCATAAAGACACAATCCCAAGTACCGTCACGTCGGGTGAATAGTATTGTGGCTGAATGACCCAGAAGGAACCTGTCCTGAGCACCTGCCCTTCAGACTTCTACTCGAGGTCTCTACCGACCCTCTGATTGTCTGGAGCAATGGTGACGTCATCGCCTTAAACGCTCAAGCTATTGAGTTCTTCTCTCTCGATTCTAACAGCGTCGACCAGTCAATGACCACGAAGCTTCTGTCTCCATTGTATGCTCAAATCCAGCAGAAGGAGGCATCTCAAGAAGTGTCTGACCTTGAGGTCTGTGGGCAAGCACATCTCCAAGACCAGAACAATGAGAAACTGGTTGTGCCGTATAGGGCGTTTGCAGTCAAAAACGAAGTACCCTATACCGTTGCAGTCTTGCTAGATGAGCCAGCCGTACAGACTAAGAAGGAGGGTATTGATGAAGTAAGGTCTCGATTCGAAACGATTTTCGAGAATTCCCCTGTCGCTCATTTTGTTGTGTCACGACGGGGCATTATACAAGACATCAACAAGGCAGCGTGTAGTCTACTTGGCTATGAAAGAGAGCAACTCTTGAAGCGCAGCATATCGACGTTTCAAGCCTCAGTAGGAGAAGGTTCAGGCGAGAGCAAACAGGTCATTCAAGCGGTCCTTGACGGAGAGGTATTGCGAGGCATAGAGATTCCTCTGGTTGGCGTGAACTCGGAGCTTGTCTGGGTGAATCTGACATCAAGCCCGATAGAAAGTCAAGGAATAATCTCAGAAATCAGCATCATGGCCATCGACATCACAAGAAGGCGAGAAGCCGAGCTGAGGGAAGAGGCAGAGTCTAACCGAGCCAATCTCTATCTAGAAGTCATGACCCATGATCTCTCTAACATCAATCAGTCGCTGGTCTTCTCACTGGGACTGCTCCAGGAGAAGATGGACCTCCCAGACGATATACAGTCGTTATTGCAGGATACGAACTGGAGCTTAAGACGTTCGGCCCGAATGATAGCCAATATGAGAGCTCTCATCACACTTAGAGAGAATCCGCCCGATAAGCAACGCATCGACCCGTATGACACGCTCGAACGTGCTATCGACTCTGTGGTAGACGACTTTCCATGGAAGGAAGTCAATGTAAGACACGATGTTGACCCCGGACTCTATGAAATAGCCGGACATGGATATGTTGAGCAGGTCTTCTTCAATGTGTTACACAACGCCGTGATGTTTGATGATTCGGAAAACGTAGCAATCGACATAAGCAGCTCAGTGATTGACAGACAATCCACAGTTCGTTTTGAGGTCGATGATAAAGGACCAGGAATTCCCGATGCTATCAAGGAGGATATCTTTAACCGCACAGGTGACCCGATGGAGCAGAGTGTTGGGAGAGGATTAGGTCTCACAGTGGTTACCAGAATTGTCGATGACCTCAATGGCAAGATATGGGCAGAAGACAGGGTACCGGGGGACCATTCTGAGGGTACAAAGATAGTTCTTGAACTACCGCTATTCATAGAACTGGGGGATCTTCCTTGTGGAAGGGACGTCTGTATCATATTCTTCAAGTCGAACCACTGTGCTTTCTGTGACCCGGTTTATACGCTTTTGAACGAAAAGATGGAGGAGTTACAGATTCCTCAATACCTGCTCAGGTCTGTCAATGTGGATAACCCTGATGCCGGTATTGACAAAGAGGATCTACCTATGCTTCCTACCATCGATATCTGCGGCGAACAACTAACTGGTTTTGTTTCTGAGTTTCAGATTCAGACAGCGCTGTTTAAAATGCTCATGCATGAGTGCTATCCAGCATTAAGCCTACACGATTCCGCATAATGCCGCCC
>CAYYQL010000026.1:0-33509 GCA_964473825.1 uncultured archaeon | reverse complement strand
ACGTATAGGTCTGATCCAGCCATGCTCGCCCGGAGGAGAGCCCTACGATGCTCCAGGTCAGTCGGTCTTCTCGTGAGATATAGTTCCACTCGACACCCCACGAGCCACGACTCCAGTCGAAGTCATCTGGGTCAACCGCCGCCAGTGCATGAGAGAGGGCAGGATACCGATCCACCTGTGAGGCACTCAGGTCCAAGAGGCCTGACACGTCCAGCTCCACCTCGTGACAAAGCCGGTTCTCAGTGTCGATGAGCCGTGTGCACTCAGCAAGGAGGCCCACCTCGTAGAGAGAGGGAGAGGCCTCTTCGAGGGATCTGAGCGATGAGTCATCCTCCAGACCCTGAAGCTGCAGCCGAAACCCGCCTCCACTCCTTTCAGTCCATATCGTCAGCGTCACGTCTCCGCCCGCCGATGCGGCCAACAACTCAGCGCAGCTCTCTGGATAGGAGTAGTGATCAGGGAGAAACCTGCTCTTCAGGACCAGTGGGATGAGGAAGGTCAGTGAGTCATCCGTGTACGTGATGTCCCCCTTGTGGTCCCACGTGACCGGCCCGGCAGCAGTGTCGTATCCAACGCCTCTTCGGATGGGATGGCGGAGGACCCCCACCAGCTCGTCAGTGTCGCTGAACTCCTCCTCCACAGAGATGCCATCCCCCGTGAACTGGACCACATACACCACTCGACGAGAATCCACAGAGACCTCCAGCTTGACAGGCGTGATGGGTCTCTCTAGCTGGCCGAGCTCGCGAAGATACTGGTCTACGGCCTGACCTGGCTCGCTTTCTGGTGTTGGCGGGATGAGTAGACTCTGAGCGATATCGGGGACAGCAAAGGGATCAGTGAGTCGCAGCCAAGGAATCGTCCGCTGGTTTTTGTCGGGGTATCCGTGGGTGAGGAGATACGGCCACCATTCGTCATCCTCACTGGGCAGCCAGAGTACCCGATGCTCAGCCACATCCGAAAGCATGATGGCCGTACGTTCTTCGGAACCCAGAGCATTCCTAGAGTAGTCACTCAGCGAGCCTGCATCCATGTCACATCGATACCACGTCGGTCGGAGAGACGCATCGGTCCCGGTCTCGATCAGGCCTGAGACCATCTCTCCCCGCTGGTCAGGAAAGACCAGGAGCCCTTCGCTGACATCTCCCTCCTCCCACCAGATGATCTGGCCAGTGGATGCTTCTGAGAGGGAGGTCTCCGGGATGTTCCTGTCAGACAGAGTCCGTGCGCGGGACTGGAGGCCCCGGTAGATGGCATGCAGGTCGTATTTTGAAGTGAAGGCAGAGTCCTTGGATCGGAGTCCCATCTGGTAGAACGTCCACTCAGCCACCGCTGCCCACAACGTCTCGTAGTGGGAGGAGTCCTCCTCCTGCGCAGCCGCGCAGACCATGAGGAACAGGTTGTTCCCATACAGAAGAAGAGCATCTGAAACCTCTTCCGTCACGGTTTCTAGGCGTTTCCTGTTGTCAGAGTTCAGGAGGTCGGGTAGCCGCTCCCGTCCGGGTCGGAGTCTCTCCCAGACCGGAGAGAGGGATGTCTCCGAGAGGATGATATCTCGCACCAAGGACAGGGTATTGTGGTAAGAATTGTAATCTCCAGTGTCTTCAGAGTCTGAGAGGGCATCCTGACAGAGGTCGGCAATCTCCTCGCAGACACGCTTGAGGGCCCTACCAAGGGGGCGTTCTGCCAAGTATCTTGCAGTTGCCAGAAGACGCTTGAGTTCCCATCTCCGTGTGCTACAGCTGTCAAGAATCACAGCACTCAATTCAGAAGGCAATGGCGGGCGACAGAGGTTACGAGGCCGGTCAGGTATCTCAGGCCGAGGTGTAGGATTCCGTTCATAGTACCACCGTCGCGTGATCTTCTCAGACTCGACATACCTGTCCTGAGAACGTACAGGGTCTGGAGGTGCTCTAGCCGGTTGGAATCGGAGTCGTTGCCGCTGCGAACTCGATCTCGCGGAGCTGATACCCTGTACCTGTATCTGCGGAGTCTCCAGTTCCTCCTGCGGCTGCTGTACTTGGCCATCTCTCGGACGATATAGACTCGAAACCAGACTGCAGGACTTTTCCATGACGCTGTCCAGGGTGTCCATGGTTAGGTTCCCCAGCCCGGACTGGATAGAGGAGAGGGTGATGTTCCGCGCATACATCGGAGAGTCGTTCACCACGAGCCTTGCCACATCATCTTGTGAGAGTGACCCATGCCTCGAGGAGGCTCCCCGGAATCGCTCTGCTGCACCCACGAGATGAGGGACGTGGACAGTGGTCCTCCACGGTGGTGCTGACGTGGGAGTGTCCTGAACAATGACTCGTACGTCCTCGCGCCAGGGCGAGAGGTTCCCAAAGACACGCGGAGGCGACGGGAGGTTGTAGATCACCTCGTCGAGGTGGGTCCTGCGGGGTGAGTCGTGGCGCAGGGGTTTGATACATCCTCGTTGACAGTCTGCTGAGGTCATCGTTTCCTCAGTCCCGGTATCGATCCAGATGATGTTCGTGTCTGTCGAGGGGAGTGTATCCAAGAGCTGCACTTCTAGGGTACGGAGGAGATGACGAGAGTGGGTTGGAATCATTGTACTGAGTTCGTCCCAGGCGTCGACGATGATAATCTTCTCGCCCTCTGTTTCAACAGCACTGCGGATGGCGTTCAACATGCTCTCTATCGACTGGTTCTCGCCCCTTACGACTCCCTCTGTGTAGGCGTGAAGGTCAATGAAGGAGATGTCCTTGACCTCGGAGACCAGCTCTCCGTGTTCCTGCCGGGATATCCTCTTCTCGGCAAGGAGTCTGTCAAATCCAAACCGTAGATTGGTCAGCTGGCCGGTCTGGTAGTCGCCAAGCAAATCCAACCAGAACATGCCTATCTCTTGCAATGAGGCCTCTCTGCACTCTCTTATATGGTGGAGAAGATGCCAGTTCGATGACTGCCATGCCGCGGTCCTGCCAGATGAGGTCGGGGAGGAAACGGACACGTAGACTGTGAGTATGCGGTCGTCTGTAATGCGATCTGCAAAGGGGTCGTCGGAGACCAACTCGGCCGGAGGGGTTCTCTGAGAGAGGAGTCTCTTAGGACCTGCGTCTGGCAGAAGGAGCAGCGCCACCCGGGGAGAAGGCAATATGCTACCTGTGTCAGGCACCTGTGAGATGGTCTCTGATGGGGGCTGGAAGGTGTCATCTGTCAGTTCCACCAGCAGGTTTTCGACGAGAGTCTGGAATGCGGAGTATGCATCAACAGGAATCTGGTCAGCATCTAGGGTGATGACCCCTTTCCAGAGAGAGGCGGGTGGTGTCGGGTCGAAGTCCGCCGTGCGCTTGTACTCCCTGATGATGGCCTGCTCGTATGCGTCAAGCTGGTCTACTGTGCTTTTCATCGGTGGCGATGTGATCAATGTATCCCACTCATCGGGTGTGATCCCCCTCTTCCATGCAAAGAAGGCGGGCGCGTACTCCTTCTCCTCACGACTCCCCACCTCAACACCGTAGAGGTTGATGTCGAAGGCACTCTTGGTCTTGACCTCGAGAATCATGATTGGTGTCCAGACGGTCCGATTCTCGACTGCTCGGCGGACGAAGAACACAAGGTCGGCCTGTCCCCGACGCGAGTCTACGGGAAGCTCGGCTACGGCCAGAACTGAGGAGGGCTGGTCCAGCATGGTGTCCCCTGCAAAGACCACCTGCTTCAGTGAGGCAGGGTGGTGAAACCCTGATGGCAAGATCCTGTGCCAGCGGTTCCCCTCCTGTGAACTCAATGAGGAGAGCTGGTCAGTGAGCTTGTCCGCATCCCGTTCGACCACAGTCCCGGCATCGATCTGGTCCCTCATGCTCTGATAGAGTGTCATCTCACCCTCATCCACCGTCCTTTGCAGGAGACATTTTACCTCCTTACGGATATCCCCAAGAGTGATTGGCGATGGAATATCTAGGGATCGAGTGACCGACCGTCTCTGTCCGGCATGATGTCCGTACAACGCTCTGATCTCAAGTACAATCTCTCGGAGTTCCTTGTTAGCATCCCGATTGAAGTTGGGTCGGCCTGCGGCTCTCTCGGTGTAGACCCAATCGAGGAAGGGGCGCAGCCGGTAGATTAGCAGCTGGATGTAGCGGTGTGCATCTGCCCTAGGAACGCTGTAGATGAAACACTGCCTGCAGAGCTCGACAACGTGGGCGCGGATCATATCGACAAAATCAAGACTTGGGAGGGTGGGGTGAGCAAGGTACACCTGTGGAGTCTTTGTTGTCCCGCTGTAACCCGCCTTCCAGGAGGTCTCGGTGTTCTTGCCGAAGTCACTTGGCGGGTAGAGACCCTTTGCCTTCAGTCGATTAACGAGGGCCAGTGAGTAGACCTTCACCGTGCCATCCGGGAATCTTGCTATCTGGAAGACCCGTGGATCAGGAAAGGGATACCTCGTCATGGCCAGGTCACGGAGTCGTGCTCCCGCGTAGTTCAAGAGCGCATTGAGTGGTCCTACTGTACCCTCCGTCCAGTCGTAGACCCGTTTGAACTCCCTGTTGCCGTAGGGTACGGTGCTGTGCCACACGAACTGAAGAAACGACTTCCGCATGTTTGGCTCGGTGCCGTTAAGAATTAGGTAATCTTCTTTCTTCCCGCCCTGAGCTTTGAGGGCAGCTCGCACTGTAGACCACATCTTTGAGGTAGAGCGATAGTACTTCACGAGGTTGCCACTGGCTCTAGGGGCAAGGAGGTTGGTAAGGGCCATCAGACCGGCATGCTTAGCTCTCCCCAGCACAACATTCGGGCGTAGCAATCGTGGTCTGCGTCCCATGACACTCCCAAAGCCTGTTGGGAGATTTTACTTATAAAAGAAATGTAATAAAATCGAGATATGAAAAAGAGTTATGAGTGCCTTATAGAAGTCAAATAGCCTTCATAAGGCTCTATTTGACTTTTCGTCTTGATACACTTAAAAATGTTAATGAGATTATATTCTCAGGCCCAGACAGAAGAGAGGTGCACGATTGATGACCAAGGTAGTCCGGCGCCGTCCCCGGAGGCAGCGGGAATCTGATGAAAGTTCCCAGAAGCAATCGACAATGGATGGCACACTTAAAAATGCTCCATCAACCGCGCACCAGAGTACGGGACTGAAGTATCTGGTACAGTCATTCACCCTCTGTTCAGCGGATAGAGAGGTGAACAAGAAGGGGAAGGGGAAAAGACCCGATCCTCGATTTCGCCGCTGCAGTCCTGAACCGATACGCGCCGAACTTGAAACGGTGACCGGGCGCAAGGTCAGAGATGTGGACCTCTCTCTTCTGGGTCGATACTTCGAGAAGTACGTGGAGCTGGTGAATCTTGTTCTTGAGCGTGTCTACGCGCACAGGGAGCGAGTAGAGTTTCTTGGCGAGGAGCTGAACTCCTATCGAGGACAGGGATATGTCCTGTTGAAGAAGGAGGATCACCTGGCTTACAAGGACAATCCCGAGATTGCCGAACAGTGCTTCGAGAGACTCTACCGGAACGTCCTTGAACAGGCGGCACGGATCATCCAGTCCAACTGGCTACGGCGACAGCTCATGAAGACCGCTATCGGACTTCTCAATGAGGAACAGGATACTCTTCTGCGATTACTGAAGAACAAGTACATCCCCTCGGACATGGTAAAGGATGTGCGTTCCAGATGCGAGAGCACGAAGAACAATAGTTCGGGTTACTACTACACCCTGTCTGTCCTCAAGCAGCTCCGTCGAGCTCTCGATGAGCGCATCCTGATTGAGCGCGGAGAGCCCCTTGGTTCCAGACCATCGCAGCGGCGCCGTGTTCGACGGTACGTCAAGGATGATACGGAGCGCTCTGAGACCATGGCCTGCATTGATGCTCTACTGCACCAGTTCATCACGGAGGGCTATCCCTTCAAGGTCCCGCGGATGTACTCCCACACCGAGGACTTCTCGGGCAGCACAGAGAACTCCCCCGGTCAGGGCTACTGGTACTCACAGGACTTGGAGAAGGAGAAAGAGATGCTGTTCTTCCTGAAGCTGCCAGAGCCCATGAATGGAACGAAACATGATGATTCGCCCTTCCGAGTCAGAACCCTTGCGTTCAGGTTTCTGGACTGGCTCCCACGGGCGGCCGCCAGGGACAGGGCGAAGGCTGAAGAGGCCGAGCACAAGAGAAAGAATCTGCGAGCCAAGAAGCTGCGATTCCGAGCCATGAGGTTCGAGGATCAACACGAGCAGCTTGTCAATACCATCGAACTCCAGCATGCCACCTACCAGTTTGCGAAGTGGAAACGCCGAAAGGATGCGGACCCTGAGAAGATTGCACACCTGAAGGAGAAGGTGCAGCATCTCAGGAAGTCCCGAACCTGCGGCCCACCTCGCCTCTTGCTTCGTGAGCACAGAGTAGAACTCCAGATCCCCTTCCTCCCACCAACTCGAGAGATGATAGATGCGGTCCTGGGTGAACGGCACTACAACAGGAGAGCCGGTGCCGATCGAGGCATCCGTGTGCCTATCGTGCTCTCGGTGAGAGATGGTGAGGAAGAGTATGTCGATGAGCTCATCTCTCTTGAGGGACTGGTCGAGAAGAGGGACCATCTCAGACAACAGACCCGGCATCTCACATCCAGAGTGACCCTGATGCGGAACAACTGGGAGAAGAAGCACGGTGAGGACCATCCACGACCCGGGCATCTGAGGAAGAAGGAGCGTCGTCTTGCAGCCATCTGGCGCAAGGTACGCAGGCTGGACAGGGAGATTGCCAGACAGATTGCATCAGAGGCCGTGTGGTTCTGTGAGCGCCACGGCGTCAAGACCCTGTATCTGGAGAACCTGAAGAACTACCAGCCGCCCAGAGGGTATGGCACACACTCATGGAGATTGTCGAGCAATCTCTGGTCCAAGGTACTTGACACCATACGGTACATGCGCCAGACCCTTGGCCACCGCCACGGTGGGATCTGGACGGTGAGCCCGGCGTGGACCTCTCAGACCTGCCATGTCTGTGGGGAGTGGGGAGTCCGGGTAGAGAATCCGGACTCGATACTGGAGTACCGAGGTGGGGAGTACTTCTACTGTGGGAGGTGTGAGGAGCACTTCCATGCCGATGTGAATGCGGCACGAAACATCATTCACGTGCACAATCACCAGTCCAGTGCCGCTCCTGGACGGACTGCTTGATGTCCAAGTTTGTCCAACTTACAATGAACGGTTCGTTGGCGATGTCACATTGATGAGTGAAAAGGAAGACCTTGGCAATTCGTTAGCTCGGGGTCTCGCATTCGGCTTCTTGGTATCAAGTGCAATCTTTCTCTCAACAGAGTTTCGTGATCTGCCAAGTCTCTTTGCTGGAATTGCCTACGGCGTCATCATCGATGCAGTTGCAACCCGGATGACAGCAACCACGTAGTAGCATCTACGTCTGGTGTACCGTACGTATCGATAAGGTATTAGGTGACGAATCACGAAGCCACCAGTACAATGCAGTTAGTTCCTGAAGTGATTATCGGTGCGCTGGCTGGACTACTCGGTTCAGCTCTCTATGCCGGCTCTGTAGTTATCTATCGCTCTCAGGCTGAGGAGATACCTGCATTAGTTGTAAGTGCAACGAAGATGTTTGTGGCTCTTCCTTTCATGACTATCCTCATTCTATTTGTGTTCGGTCCCGCGCTTCTTGCCCTTCCCGCTGAGACTGTGTTCTACCTTGCTATGTCCATTATCTTGGGCGCGGTCATTGGGGATACCCTGTATCTAATCAGTCAGGAACGGATAGGTGTATCCTACGCTTTCCCCATCGCGATGTCGTTTCCTATCATTACGTACTTCTTCGCAATGATCCTACTCGGCGAGCCATTCCTGTTTTTCAGGCTCATTGGGGTCTTCATCTCTGTCGCTGGTGTTGTCACAATCTCGCGGGAACGTCATACGACTGATGATTATGATATGAAAGGATTCGATGTCCTTGGAGTGGGTCTCGCTATGACTACAGCTGTCCTCTATGCTGCTGGCGCAGTCATACTACAAGTTGGTGTAACCGATGCCGACCCAATCACCACGAACTTCGTCCGTGTGCTTTCCGGTTCTATAGCTTTTGTTCCGATGTTGGGCGCCGCATTCGGAAAGGGTATGAAACGACCGACAAGAGGTGCATTGAAGGCAGTCGCAGTGGCAGGTTTCTTTGGTATGGCTATCGGTTCGCTCCTGTATGTGACTTCGGTCAAGTTTGCAGGGGCCACGATTACTTCAGTTGTTGCATCTACAGCACCGCTCTTTGCTGTTCCCATCTCAGTATTCTATCTAAAGGAGGAAGTGACAAAGAAAGCTCTCTGGGGTATTGTCATGACAGTACTTGGGGTTGTTCTCGTAGTAATGGGAATATGACTCTGTGATACCGTAGATGCACTTCAAAACACGAGTGCCTTTCTTCTCTCTTAGTTGCTGGCTGGAATGCGGATGAAAAACATTGCCCCCTCATCAGGCTTACCTGCAATTCTATCCTCCACATGTATCCGTCCCTCGTATTTTTCGGCAATTTGGTTGGCCTGATGGAGTCCCAATCCACCAAATCTCCTCGCATCGTTCAGTAAACTTTCCTTTGCAGTGTCATTAATGCCGGGACCGTTATCGGCTATACTAACGACGAATTCATCGCCTTCTTTCTGTAGGCTGACCCAGACTTTCTTAGAGGGCTTCGGATTGTGTTCCACAGCATTGGTCAAGATGTTAGTGATAAGCAGCTCAAGATACCCGTCTGCTAGAATAGAGGCCTCATCAACACTGTACTCTGTCTTGAACTCCACATCACTGATTCTGCCAGAAAGAGCTCTGACACACTCAGAGAGCGATTCCCTGAAATCCCTCTGGGTCAAGGGCATACCCATGAGTTGCTCCATGGCACGAACGTCTTCAATCATCCGAGTGCATCTCTGTACCGACTCGTTGATGACGTCCAGTAGAGAGTCCTTAATCTTGTCATCCGTTGCGGTTCTGAGTAACGCTGCACTGCTCATGACTACCTGCATCTGGTTTCGGATATCATGGCTCATCAGATCGAGATAGAGATCTGCGCGGTCTTCAGCTGACCTGATATCTCTCTCAGCATCTTTCTTTTCTGTCACATCGACAAGCACGGTCTGGATTGCTGGTTCTCCGTCATATTCTATCCGCCCCGCAAAGCTCTCGACCCATCTCATGGAGCCATCCTTGTGGATGAGTCGGTACTCGTACCGAGGTGTGATCGGTCTTCCTGCTTGTCTGTCTTTGATTCTCTGCTTGAGGACTTCTTGATCATCTGGATGAAATAGATTCCAGACCTCGTCGAATTTCATTTCGAGCAAGTTTTCGACAGGATAGCCTACCATGTCAGCGAATGCACTATTGACATAGGCAAATCCGTTATCTGTGAGAATTGTCAGTCCCTGCAAGCTATGCTCCGCGAGGGTCCTATACTTCTGTTCAGACTTGCGTACGGCTTTGTCTTGTTCCCAGCGATCTGTGACATCCTGAAACGTACCAAGGATACCTATGACATTACCCTCATCATCGTGAAGAGGAACCTTGTTGGTCTCGAGTTTTCTCTCAGAACCATCTGCAAAATGTGCGGACTCGACAATCCCAATCTCAGGAGAATCTGTTTCCATTACTCTCTTGTCAACATCTCGGAAGAACTCGACCTCATCGTGAGTCCAGGCAAGGTCTTGGTCCGTTTTCCCCATAATCTCTTCAGGCGACGAAACTCCTGCGGCTGTAGCGAAATTCTGGTTGCATCCGAGATATACCCCATTGCGGTCTTTCCAGAATACATTCTGTGGAATATTCTCAAGAATAGTCTTGAGCATCTGTTGAGACTCGCGAAGCTGGCGTTCAGCCTTCTTCCTCTCGGTGATATCTATCACGAGGATCTGGGTAGCTGCCCTCCCTTCGTAGTCAATTTGGCTGGAGAATGCCTCAACCCAACGGATCTCTCCATTGGGCCTAACAAATCGATACTGATACGGTGAGGGCGTTGGTTCACCCCTTTCCCGTTTCTCTGCAAGTTCAAGGATGTACTCCTTGTCCTCAGGGTAAATCATGTCCCATGCTTCTTCAGTAGGCATGTTCATAATGTCTTCTGGAGACCGTCCTACAATCTCTCCAAAGGCGGGATTGACATACGCATATCGCCTGTCCTGTATGATTGTGAGACCTTGGAGGCTCTCTTCCGCCAGTGTCCTATATTTCTTCTCCGCCTTTCTTAGTTCTCTCTCAGTTTCCTTGAGTTCGGTGATATCTGTTAGAACTCCAAAAGTACCCACAAACTTGCCTTGGTCATCCCGGAGCTCGCGAGGTGTAACCAATACATGGATTGTATCACCACCCTTTGAGATCATCTTGACCTCGAAGCGCTTGATCTTGCCAGTTCGTCGTCGTCGTATATACTCTTGAACCTCTTCGTGCTGACTCGGCTCTACAAACTCTAAGATATGATGTCCGATCACTTCTTCCTCTTGATAGCCAAGAATCTCATAGAACCGTTCATTCACATATTCGATAACGTATTCTTCATCACCTTGGATTAGAGCCTCATTCATGGTATCTATGAGGTGTTTGAATCTCCTCTCGCTCTCGCGTATCATTTTTTGGGCCTTGCGGTATCCCGTGATGTCCGTTATGACTGCGTAGCTGCCATAGTAGTTTCCATCCCAGTCTAAGATTGGAGTTGCTGACACAATCGTAGGCACTCGCTCGCCAGTCCAATGAATCCACGCGAGTTCGTATTGTGAAGACACACCCCGTCTTCGCTTCTCCTGTATCTCCTCGACTTTCTTCCACTCTTCCTCAGGAAGAAACGATTTGAGTGACTTGCCCTTTATGTCCCCGGCGGGGTGACCTATAAGCTCCACGAAGCTGCGGTTGACATATGTGATCTCTTCCTTTTCATCTACCACTACGAAAGCATCATTCATGAGATCAACAAGATCCTGAAACGGTATTATCCGTCCCCCGACTCTCACTGAGGATTTTCCACTTTCAGCATCTTTGAATCTCTTATCCAATTTGCTCTCACCTATAGGGTGGTCGTAACGGTTTCTAGCTCACAGTCTGTATGAGAGATAGGTGAAGAATGCCCTATTTTCACTTGTGGTTATGTCCCTGTTGGGGCATGCTGCATCCAAGTGCCTCCTTGATTCTCAGTTCAGAAGACCCACAATCTTTTCAGTCTCTTTTCCTTCATTCCTTTTCAAGTGTTCTGGGAGTAGATGTGATTGGAAGACAAGGACTGGTCATGGGTCGGCAACCTGTCCGGACGACGTTCTCAGTTAACTCCCGAGAGGGAAGCAGTTTATGACAATATAACAAAGAGGCGATACACCTTTGGGGAGCTGGACGAGAGAGCTAACCGCCTCTCGCGAGTGATTCTGGAGCGCGGAGTTTCAAAAGGTGATCGTGTAGCTTTGTATTCGAAAAACCGTCTGGAGATGCTTGACTTCTTCTTTGCCTGCGGGAAGATCGGAGCCATTATGGTCCCATTCAACATACGCTTGGCAAAACGAGAGGTCGACTACCTGATTGATAAGACTGACCCGACGATGCTAATCTATGATCCGGATTTAGGTGAGCAGTTCAACACCATACGTCCCTTGCTCGGTAAGCGCCATGTGTTGGTGATGGGTGATACAGCCATCGACGATGACGTGTCTACAGAGGAGCTTGTGATTGAAGCGTCAGCTGATGCCATTGACCGGCCAAAGGTACATTTTGAGGATCCTCATCTCATCGTCTTCACGGGAGGCACCACAGGTCTCCCGAAGGGAGCAGTCTTGTCGCACAGAGGAATCTTCTGGAACTCGGTCAACACCATAGTCTCTTGGGGGTTGCGCCCTGACGACGTTCAACCGTTGCTGTTCCCGTTGTTTCATACGGGTGGGTGGAATGTGCTGCTAGTTCCGTTCTATCATCTGGGAGCGAAGACCGTGTTCATGGGGGACTTCGATTCATCTGAGACTCTGCGGATAATCGAGGAGGAGAAGTGTACCATCGTGATAGGAGTGCCTACTATGTTTCAGATGATTGCTCAAGATGAGATGTTTGAGGCCACAGATTTTGACTCTGTAAGGGTCTTCATCAGCGGAGGCGCTCCGTGTCCGATTGCTATCATGGAGAATTACTGGAATCGGGGGAAGCCTTTCAAGATGGGATATGGTCTCACTGAATGTGGTCCGAATAATTTCTATCTGCCAATCCCTGACATCAAACGTAAGCCGAACTCAGTAGGGTATCCAGTCATCCACTGCGACATGAGAATAGTTGATGACAAAGGTAGGGACGTTTCTCAGGGCGATGTTGGAGAGCTGCTCCTCAAAGGCCCCCATGTCTTCAATGGCTATTGGGATGATCGCGAAGAGACCGACGAGGTCTTGGAACCTGACGGATGGCTCCACACGGGAGACCTTGTTCAGATGGATAAGGAGAGATTCTACTATATTGTTGGACGTAAGAAAGACATGTTCATATCAGGCGGAGAGAATGTCTTTCCCACCGAGATAGAAGAGCTATTGTACAAGCATCCCGCAATCCTCGAAGCTGCTGTGATTGGGGTACCTGATGAGAAATGGGGTGAAGTCGGGAAGGCATTCGTTTCATTGAAGAAAGGCCATGACCTAACTGAAGACGCGATTCATGAATTCCTGGATGGCAAACTAGCGAGATACAAGATACCCAAGTACTATGAGATTCGAGAGAGTCTACCTAAGAGCGGAGCAGGCAAGATACTGAAGCGTGAACTGGAGGAGGAACAAAGATGAGAATAGGCATCGAGGCAATCGGGACCTACATCCCCCCTGAGCGTCACACGGCCGAGTATATCTCTAAGCAGTCGGGAACACCACTGGAGGTCATGAGGACGAAGATTGGCTTGAAGAGCAAGGCCGTCCCGGGACCGGGTGATCACACAGTTGCAATGGGAGCGAAGGCTTCCAAGATTGCTATAGAGCGGGCAGGGATAGACCCGGCCGAAGACATCGACCTTGTGATCTGGGCTGGAGAAGTCTATGCAGAACACCCCATGCAGACTTATGGAATCAAACTTCAAAACGACGTCGGAGCTACTAGAGCTTGGGCATTCGATATTAACCAGCGCTGCGGGACTGTTGTAGTTGGAATGATTCTGGCGAAGTCTCTGATGGAGACTCAGGGATATGACCGGGTTCTCATCGCCAGCGGCTACAGAAACTGCGATCTCATAGATTACTCCAACATCCGCACACGCTTCATGCATGACCTTGCCGCGAGTGGTGTTGCCATGATTCTCAAGGCCAACCATTCTAATAACGTGGTGTTGGAGGGTTCCGTCATTTCTGACGGTCGGTTCTCGGAATACGTCTATGTCCCTGCAGGAGGAACCGTCATGCCGATGACATGTGAAGCGCTCGAGAAGGGATTGCAGTATTTGGATGTGACAGATCCCGAAGGCCTGAAGGAGGGCTTGGATGCTTTATCTATGGAGAACTTTCTCAAGGTAGTTGACGATTCGTTGGAGAAGAGTGGATACAGACGCGACGACATAGACTATCTTGGACTCATACGCATGAAGCGCAGCGCTTTCGAGTATGTTGCCAAGGAGCTCGGCGTCGACCCTTACAAACAGAGTTCGTATTTTGATGAGTACGGTCACATGGGACAGAACGACGCGGTTGTTTCCATCGAGGAGGGACTGAGGGACGGGAAGATCAAAGATCGCGACCTTGTTGTTCTTACAGCCGCGGGAATCGGCTGGGCTTGGAATGCTATTACTGTGAAATGGGGGCCATGGGAGGAGTGAACAAGATGAATGATATTGAGATGACTAAGTATGAAGACTTGAAAATTGGGGATTCAGCCAGCATCACAAATACAATCACCGAGGATGATATCGAAACCTTTGGTGATCTGAGCGGCGACTACAATCCGCTGCACTTCAACGAGGAATGGGCAAAGACGACCATGTTCAAGGGACGGATTGCTCATGGCATCCTGACTGCGGCGTATATCAGTGCAGTCATTGGCATGAAGCTCCCCGGTCCTGGCACAATATACCTGTCGCAGTCTATGAGATTCAGACGCCCGGTTCGGATTGGAGATATCATCACTGCAACCGTTGACGTGAAGGAAAAGGATGACGAGAAGGAACGCATCACTCTGGGAACCATTGTCACGAATCAAGATGGAGAAACTGTGCTTCAGGGCGAAGCGCTCATCATGCTGATGAAACATGAGTAGTTCAAAGCATTGTCGAGCCCCCCAAGAACTCTGCACTGTCTATAGACGCCATTCATGACACACCGCGAGTAACCGGGTGTGTTTTGCGATGCCTTCTCCAAAGGCTGATGGAGTTTGATACCTGAATGCACTTAAGCACCAAAGAATATAGACATAAGCTGGAGAGCGCGTCTGATGTCTGATACAGCGGAGCTTCCTGTGATACAAATCCGAATACGAATCCAGAAGCCTGTTCAAGAGGTGTGGGAGCTCTTTATGGACCCCATCATCATGCTTCAGTGGCTGGGGAGTGAGATAAGCTCTGATTTCAATGAAGGTGGAAGAGTCACCTTTCTAGGGAAGAATGCACCAACCACACCTGAAATCGGTAATCGCTGGAATATTAAGAGGATACGGGAAGACAAGGTCGTTCTCTTTACATGGGAGATTTTTGGCGTAGAAACGTTGTGTGTGATTCGATTCCGAGAGATTGGGCCGGGAACGGTGATGGAGGTCAAACACGGACCGATGCCCGCCGCAGCAAGGGCCTATCATCTTCCTGAACACTGGACGTTACTACTGGCGAATTTCAAGGCTGTACTAGAACTTGGAGGTCCCGCTCTGAGGTTCGATTACTCGAAGTATCACCCGACGAGAGTTACACACTACGACTCGAAGGATGTTCGACTTAGTGTCCTCATTCGCGCTCCCCCTTCATTGCCTTTCGATGTCTGGACCAATCCTGAGAAGCTCAAGCATTTCATTCGAGCTGAAAACCCTGTTGTAGATGACCGATATGGTGGTCTCTACACCTGGTGGGCTGAAGGCATGGGGCCAGTGGTCTTTACCAAGATGGAGCCCGATAGTGAGATTGAGTTCTCCTGGGTCTATCAAGATGAGCCCGAGACCCGTGTGAACGTTCGTTTTGAGCCTGTTGATGACGACACGCTCGTTGCCCTGCATCATTACGGATTTCACAGGCCAGAAGATGTTGTGGGCTATTGGATCGGCTGGGCCTCTATTCTTGCTGAGCTGAAACTAGTATGCGAACTGGGCGAGTCAGGAATCGAGAGGATAAGCGACTGGGAAGTGTGACTCGCCTCAAGGCCTACGGCTGGTCAGGCCAGAACAGGGAACACCCCGACAAGAGGCATTGCTGGGAAGAGGAGTGCCCATATCATGAATGAAGTCACGAGTGGGAGAAAGAAGTTATCCATCCATCCGGTGGAAAGGAGCTCGGTCAGAGAAATAGCAAGAGACACCAAAGCAATCTGAGGAAGAAAGCATGGTACACAGCAGTCTGAGTAGATCAGTAGCGATGTCGAAGTCGACACCATTGCGAACAGGAAGACTGCGATTGACCCCTCTACTGATTTGTTTCTGAAGCCGACACTGACATATTCCCGCCCGATGTTCCGGCCAATCACCTCGCCGGATGCATCAGCCCAAGAAACAGCTAAGATGGCGGCAACGAAGATCTCCGGTCTTGGAAGAAACAGGACAAAGGAAATGGCGAATGATAGGAGACCCATGAATCCCGATGCAAAGGTATTCTTGTTTGACTCTCCTGGCCGACTCCCTGCAAGAAGGAGGTCGAAGAGGAGGGAGCTCTTATGGGCCCAGAGGTAGAAGAGCACTGTGAGAAATATCCCCGTTGCCAGTGCGGGGCCGCTTAAGTTTGAGTAGCCTACCACAGTGAGGCCGATGACAGTTCCCATACTGACATGCACAAGTTTGCGGGGCTTCCATCTCTCAATTCCCCTCTCAGACAACTTGTAGGCCACGACCAAGACTATGGCCCCTGCTATGCCCGTCAGGGTGGCCATTGCAAAATCTAGTGTTGTCAGCTCCCCAAAGTACAGGTCGACCATCGCACATCCTGCACACTCATTCGGGTTTGCCTTTTGTTTATTGCTGTGCTGAATGACTTGGAAAAGACCATCCCAGATTGTTGAGGGATTGCTCAAGGCTCCTCCAGTCCAAGAAGCGCAGCCTGACTTGACAGACCCCGGACCCCCTTAACGAGCTGGGTCATGTTTTCTTCTGTCTGTTTGATGATATGTTCTCTCTCAACACTTCTAACTTGAGATATGTGATTGATGACCTTCTTCAGCGGCACGCTTGGAGGAACTTCGGGGGACATACCTGGGCCGTCGGTTTCACAAAGAAGCAGTTTTTCAGGAACGTACCTCAGAGCTGTCTGCATATCTCCCCATTGAGGAATGATACCATGATACTCCCGAGTGACGGAAAGCGAGAATGACACGAAGACGCCCATATCTGCAGCTATCTCCACTATCTCGTGTCCTGCATCGAAGCCGTGAATCACCGCCCGTTTTACGGAGTAGGATTCAAGCATCGAGAGAACCTCCATGTCTGCTCCACGGCTATGAATACTCAGTATGGAATCGTTTTTCTCTGCGGCATGAAGGAAGAGTTCGAACAGCTCAGCCTGAATTGGATATTGCGAAGGTTCAATTTCGAAGAATCTATCCAGCCCGACTTCCCCGAGCGCAGGGGCCTTGATCGCATACTCTCGGATAGGTTCAAGGTTCTCTATCACATCCGCTGCATTGTGTGGAGTTACTCCAAATGCTGGAATTATCCGAGCTGTTCTAGTGGCAGCCTCCAAAGTCCTCTGGTAAGATGGAATGCCGTTCGAGACCCCGATCATCACTATGTCATTCTCTTCCAAGTCCTGGAGTGCCATGTCTAGGTATTTACCGTACATCTCGATGTGGCAGTGTGCATCCACAAGCATTTCCTGTGCCTTATGTAGGGTTCAGAACTTTCCCGATAATAATACATCGCCACAGCCAATCGCGTGGATGGTTGTAATTATGTCTAGACTGATGCATACCAACGAGGTGGACAGCAACCATGCCCGAGTCGGCGCCTTAACTGATCCCCCTCTCAATCACCGATCAAAGGATGTGCTAATAAGGGGGGTTGGGTACTCGGAGCAGAGAATCCAATCTGAGGGACGGAAGCCATGACCGAGAAGATTCCCAACATAAAGATGCATCGTGATTTTGCGGTTACCACTCACAACGCGCTATGGCCAATCCTTGACAAGAGTGAACCATCTGATGAGGAGCTGGAGGAGGCGATGCACCTAGCGCATGCCAGCCGATATCACTGGAGCAAGGCAGGCTCTATCATCAATATCGCAAGAGCGGAGTATATGATCTCCCGAGTATACTATTCAATGGGTCGTGCTGAACCTGCGCTCTTTCACGCCGAACGGTGCCTGGAGCTCACAGAGGAGGCCCAGAAGACTGATGACGCCTTCAAGGACTGGGACCTGCCCTTTGCCTATGAGATCCTTGCGAGGGCCCACGCGACTGCTGGTAATGAAGATAAATGCAACACGTATCGAGCACTTGCCCAGAAGGAGATAGATGCCCTTGAGAACGATGAAGACAAGAAGATCACACAGGGCGAACTCGATAAGTTCCAGTGTTGATGCTGCGGCTGTCATCGAAGTTTCTGAGATGCTATGCTAATTGCCGATGCAACGCAGTGCATAGTCGTTCGTACTACACACGCTGTTGTGTCAGCTTCTCTTCTGTCATTCGCCCCCATCTGCAGTATCTGTCTTCCATCTCGACACGGCGGTATCATCGATCGTCATTTCTGGCAACTGGTTTCCCTTCTTGAAAGAGCACTGATGTTCAAGGTTGATGCTCTTTTCTGCCACACCTGAGGTATCGCACGAAAAACGAATCAACTTAAATATTGGTTTGTGAATCGTGCGAATGTTGTAGAGTTCCAATGTGAACTCACATGGCGGGAATTCGAGATGAAAAGTAGGCAAACATTCTTCATTCTTTTTCTAGTAATCCTGTTTTCGTTGACGGTCTCTTCCAACTCCGCATATGCCGCGGACACGAATCGTGCACTCAATCACAGTACGGCTCGGAGCGCTTCTCGGATAGTAGAATCGTATGTGTTGGAATCAGACCATCCTTACAGTAATGATTTTGATCACACTTGGAGTATAACCAAGCAGGACGCGACGCAGATAAGAGTCCATTTCACGTATATAGAAGTAGAAAGCAACTACGACTATCTCTATGTGTACGATTATGGCAACAGTCAGCTTCACAAGCTGACAGGTACGTACTCTTCGGGTGGATGGTCTGCTTGGAGCTACGGGTCCACTATCAAGGTCCGACTAGATACAGACTACTCGGTCACTAAGTGGGGCTTCAAGATTGACCAGATTGAGTATGAAGGCGGTAGCGGTGGTGGAGGTGGTGGAGACAACGTTCTCCAGAATGGCGTCACAGCTACGAGTTCACTCTCCGGAACAGGTGCTACAGAGATGTGGACAATAGAAGTGGAATCTGATGCTCTCAATATGCATTCTGTGCTTACGTGTGGGTCTGCTGATTTCGACCTCTATGGGCGTCGAGGAGCTGAGCCAACAACTTCGACCTATGATTGGCGCGGTTACACTAGCGGTGGAGAAGACGTAAACTTCGCGAATCCGGGCGCCGGCACATGGTCCATCATGGTTCGCTCTTACAGCGGATCTGGCTCATATGACCTCACCGTGACTATCGAGTACGACTCCGGTAGTGGTGGAGATAACGTGCTTGAGAACGGAGTCACGGCTACAAGCTCGCTCTCTGGAACTGGTGACACGGAGATGTGGACAATAGAAGTAGAGTCTAATGCTCTCAACATGCATTCTGTGCTCACATGCGGATCCGCTGACTTCGATCTCTATGGGCGTCGAGGGGCTGAACCGACGACGTCAACTTATGATTGGCGCGGTTACACTAGTGGTGGAGAGGATGTGAACTACGCAAATCCAGGCGCCGGTACATGGTACATCATGGTCCGTTCATACAGCGGCTCAGGGTCGTACCAGTTGACCGTGACCATCGAGTACGATTCAGGTGGCGGTGGCGGTGCAGGAGATGGTGTTGTCCGAAAGTGGGCTGTCATTGTTGGGATTAGCGACTACAAGGCTATCAGCGATCTCTCATACTGCGATGAGGATGCAACTGATTGGTACAACTATCTTACGTACACGATGGACTATGACTACATCAGGATACTTGGAGACGGTCATACCTCCAACTATCCATCATACTATGCTCTTGCAACCGAAGCAAGTGTGAAATCATCACTCAACTGGCTCATATCCAGTGCAGATGAAGATGACCAAGTGGCTTTCATAACCTCCGGACATGGTAGCGGTGATGGCTATGGTTCGTCGTTCCTTTGTATGTGGGACTCGTATAGCGGCGAGAGTGGCGAAGACGGCAATCTCTACGATACCGAACTTGCATCGTACATTGACAACATAGTGGCTGAGAGTATTTTCATCTTCGTGGATCATTGCTACAGCGGAGGTCTCATTCCAGAGATTCAGGCCCTGTCCAATAGTGATGCGGTCTACATGACCACCACATGTACTCAGAATGGCTATGGATATGACGATCCGTCACATCAGAACGGTGCATGGACCTACTACTTCCTTGAGTTCGGCCTCATCAACCATTTCGGTAGTAGTCCGAGTACAACGATGGAATCGTGTTTCTCATATGCCATAAACTACTATCCCCACAGTGGTGGCGATACTCCACAGGAGTTCGATGGCAACACCAGTTCATCATTCACCTTGTAGAGGGGCGCGCGGCGCCTCCTTCTTTTTTTCGACCATCGACTTAGTGAGGGTTTCGTCGATCGCTTCTCTGAGGGGTTATCTGACTTCGCTGAGTTTCATGATTCCTGACAGGTCAGCTTAGGACGTATTCGTCCAGAGGGGTGGCGTGAAGGCTTTGTGAAAGGACTGAGAGCGTTGGACTCAGTCGAGCTGCTGTCTTGAGCCTACAAACCATTAGTAGCTCTTGGGGAACAGTGCCCTCTTTCGCTAACCTTATTGTTCTGCAGTAGTATTCATTAGGAACCACAAGCGTAGAATATTGTTTCTCACCGACAACTTCTTTGATTATTTAATTAACAGATTAATTGTTTTAAATATTGAATCTGGATTTGTTATATATGATTTTGGAAGGTCATCCATAAACTCAACAAAGATTAAATGCATGGTTTGCGTCCATATCAGTTATTAGTTAAATGGGAGATTTGGAAGAGCCGCGGATTTAATATTCCACACGCATTTGATGAATAGTTTAAATGAGTGTCTATTTTACTTCTTGGGATCTTCCTTTCTGCTATTTTCTGAAACTCGGAGGATTACCTACAATGCCAGTCAACAAGAGAGATGGGCTACGTAAATTAGGTGTTATTTTTACAATTATTATATTAATTATTCCATCGTTATATGCACCGGCATTTGCAGCAGCTTTGCCGCAGAGTGAAGTATCTGATCCAATTGATATGAATCCGGTTAGGGTCCATATCTACTTCGACAACGAGTGTGATGAAGCAAGAAGTATGGTTCAACCTACGGTTACGAAATTATGGAAAGAAGGAATTCTGGTTGAATCAATAGATATTACATCTTTTCTCATTCTTGAGTTGGAATTGGAACGAGAACCTCCTGATTTTGCGGTTTATTTCTTCCAAAGCTGTCAGTCAGGTCTCTATGTTCAAGACAAACTTGTGACATGGAGGAGAGTTGCTGAAGCTATATCCCCAATTTATGAAACCCATCATATCTTTGGAATTGGAAATGCATACAATCTGAGAGAATTCCTAGGAAACTCTCCTAATCTTCACGTTGATGAATCCGAGGTCATTGATGTGAGACTCGGGAGCTTGTATGCTCTTTGGACAATCGCAGATACACTCTCTTTAGCAGATAATTCACGATGGGTTACGACTGGCGAACATCTTCGTGAAATGGTTCTTCGAGACTTTTCAGACAATGTAAATGAATACTTCACAAAGGGTCTCTTTCCTGAAACCTATACAGGAGAGCACATCCCAGATCCAATTGAGAATCCTGCTTTGGCTGAATCTTGGATAGAAGAGGAAAAGCAGTATAGTGATGCTGGAGAAGAGCTTCATCCAATAATGAGATTGGGAGCACATGCGGCTGATGAAGATTACATTGACCTCCGTGAGATGATGCCTGATAGTGGAGTAGGCGGCCCAATGGGCTGGCTTCTGGATACTGTTCTTGCTGCAATGATAGGTCTTGGTTTTGTGGGACTTCAAATTCATGTTGACGCTGCTGAGAGATTAAACAATTACATTCAAGGAGTTGTGAATAGGTCAAGGAATACAATTCGAGACTGGTTTGATGATGTTCTCGAACCTAAGGGTTACATCGTAGATACCTCTACTGCTGATTTCTCTGATATGATCAAATTATTGCTTCCAGGCGAGATGTTTGACCTTTGGCATCTATTGGACCAGATACTGCAGGATCTTTGGTATGAAGTTGATGATGGAGTTGGAGAATTCTTTGACCAGATCATCAATACACCCGTTCAGACTGATTTAGCGGGACTGATCCCTGTATTCCTATTTCGATTAGGAACTCCTCTGAACCTAGGCTCGAACTTTGCCAGCTTTGGTGCTGTTCTTCGAATAAAGCTCCTACCTGATTTTGAGGTTGACAGAACTCCCTTCGATACTTACATACGAGATGCCATTCTCAAAGGCGTAGATGTAAGCGATTATGGCGATACAGAAGCCGCCTTCATGAAGATTCGAGAATTCATTGATATTATTCCAGTCATGAACATTGACTTGGCAATCTGTGCATTCTTACCACTAGGAACCGATTGGATCCAAGGAATCTCTGCTCAGTTGACAATAGAGTTCTTTGGTCATGCCTGGATGGAACTTGCTTTTCCCCCTCTTGATGCGTCAAATACTGAACGTGCATTCATCGATGTACGTGAATGGGGATTGATATTTGAACTTGATGCCAAATTTGCATTGAGCATCGGTCAATTCCTTGGAGCTGGACCTGTTAGTACTCTGATGACAATACTGGATTGGTTTGGAGCACTTGTTTCCGTTTCAATATCACTCACCTTTTCTATTGTATTTGAGATTAGTAAAAAGTTCCAAGGGCAAGGACTCCCCTCTCTTTCGACTCTTCTTCTTCAAATCACCATAGGGGTTTCAATTGACCTAGAAATTCTTGTTTGCGTGTTCTCAGGGTCATTCTTGGTTGGTATGACATTCATACAACAATCTGGAGCAATCGAAGAGGCTGCTTACATGGCTCTTGCTGAAAACCCTAATCCAATAATAGTCAACACACTGAGTGATATCTCTAAATCTACTTTAGGTGTTACTATCACTGTCTACTGCTCACTTTACTTTGGAGTTGATCTTACTCTTACTTCGTTTGGCACCAACTTCGGTAGTCCTTGGCAATGGGATATAGATCTCACTGCCTCATGGGACGATGCCTCATGGGGTGATGAAGCTGCAGACCTGACTGATTCAGATGGCGATGGTCTTCCTGATGAATTTGAGATTGCCATGTCCGGACTGTATTCCCAGAATCCCGAGTTCTCTGGTATCACTTTTCTTGACCATACTTCTGCAGATACTGATTCTGATGGATTGAATGATAAACTGGAATTGGAATTGAATACGGCGCCGTATGACTCTGATTCGGATTTAGACCTACTAACTGATTTCGAGGAGCATGTCATATATGGAACAAATCCTCTTCTTAACGACACTGATAGAGATAATGTCACTGACTACTGGGAGGTCAAGGTGTATCTCACTTCTCCGTTTCTAATAGACACTGACGGTGATGATCTTCACGATTGGTACGAAATCAACACAGTCTATAATGTGACTCTGACAAAGGGAACGTATGGAGCTGTGGAGTCTGTGAAGATTGGCAATACCTACTATGATGACCGCACCGACCCACTAAATCCTGATACAGACAATGACGGACTAACAGATGGACAAGAATGGGAAAATGGAATAGAATACATGAATGAGACAGAGGTAGAGCTCTGGCAGTATGTAAACTTCAGGTGGACTCATCCTTTGGACGCTGATACGGACGAGGACTGCGTTGCTTGGTTGTATTCAGGAGACCCACTTGATCCCTTCTTCCCAACTGATACGATTATTTGGGACTTGCATGACGGGACAGAGGTAAAGGGTCAGATTGCAATAATCCCTGACTCTGAAGGTTACCCAGAGGTCAAGCTTGTCAAGACCAATCCATGCCAGCCTGATACTGATAATGATACTGAGGTCTACTTGTATGTGACTGATGGTTACGAGTTAGCTCGCGACCCGCAATGGGATCCAACGAATGGTGATCAAGATAGTGATGGTCTCAAAGATGGCCGAGAGGTTATTGGTCCAGGAGGTTCAGGAACGGATGCTCAAAACCCAGATTCTGATAACGACAACTTACCTGATTATGAAGACTGGATGCTGCCAACAGATCCTCGAAATCCTGATTCTGACGGAGACCTTGTTCTCGATGGTGATGAATATTTCAAGTATGGAACTGATCCTATGAACAATGACACGGACATGGATGGGTTATCGGACGGCGAAGAGCTGTTCTTCTTCTATACCAATCCATTGCAACGAGATTCCGACCTAGATGGTTTAACGGACGGCGAGGAAGTACTCAGATATCGAACCGATCCGTTGGTTGTAGACACCGACGAAGATCTCTTACCGGATGGTTACGAGGTCTTTGTGTCATTGACCAATCCTAGACTGTGGGATACAGATGGGGATCGTCTTGGAGACGGCGAGGAACTGTTATTCTACACTACAAACCCCTTGGACTGGGATACAGACCGTGACTCGCTTGATTATCCAAATGCCACGGGACAGATGACTCTACCACTTGGTGATGGTGATGAAGTTCTTGACCATGGAACATCTCCAATCACTGCTGATACTGATGCTGATGGTTTAACTGACAGTCAGGAGATTTACTTGGCAATGGGTTGGCCTGGTCAGGAACCAATCCGGATTAGTCCTCTTTGTGAAGATTCTGACGGCGATGGTCTTACCGATGGACAAGAAATAATCTTGGTCACTGTGAGCATAATCACCTATCCCTATGAAGCACTCACTATGTCGCTTAGATACCACTCTTGCCCTGCGTTGAATGACACAGATGGTGATGGATTGGACGACGGACTTGAGCTTAAGTACGGAACATATCCTCACATTGCGGATTCGGACGGGGACAACATCAATGACTACAATGAGATTTTTGTGACGCACTCAAATCCATTGACAAATGACACTGATGGTGATGAAATTCCGGATGGATTGGAGGCGTGGGAGGGAGTTGTTGCGAATACCACTCCTCCTGAAGCTACAATTCCGCCATTATTCATAATGTCACAAGAAGTTGGCTATCCACTATATCCCACAGACATCAATAATCCAGATACGGACGGGGACTATTTGCCTGACGGGCTTGAATTATTCTACGGCACGGATCCGCTTGAATGGGATGAAAATGGTAATGGCATTGCAGATGGCTTTGAATACGACTTCGACGGCGACGGTCTTTCGGACGGCGAGGAATTTTACATTGACAAGACATGGGTGGTGCCGTTACCAATTGGCAATGACTCCAGCGGGGTTTGGCATTGGACTGGAGCTCCCGGTGGATTCGACAATCCTGATTCTGACGGTGATGGTATCCCAGATGGCATGGAAGTACATCTGTACGGAAGTGATCCAACTTCCACTGATACAGATGGTGATGGAATCAGCGATTCCGATGAATTAGAAATTGGCGGAAACCCTCTTATTCCAATCACAAAAGGCCTTCCATTCTGGCTAGTAGCAGCAGTTATCGGAAGTGCTTGTTTCATTGCAGGAATGATTGTTCCGCCTGCTCTGAGATTCACTGCCACCAAGGTGCGTGATGCAAGAAAAAAGCGCTCAGGAAAATCCGATGAGAAAGCCGAAAGAAAGAGTACGAAGAAAGCTTCGTCAAGCAAGAAGGCGAAAGCAAAGAAATCTGAGGAGGTTGGTACTAAATGAAGCGACTAGGAACTCCAGCATTAGCATTAGTGCTTGCAGCAGTATTCCTAATTTCACTGATACCTACTGCCGTTGTTGATTTCACGAATGGTACTCAACCGTCAAATGAAGAGAACATGCCTGATGATATTACAGATGCATTGGTTAATCAAATGAACGGCAATATTAACTTAACAAATGAGTATGATAAGATATGGGAACCCAATAACATCAGAGGTTCAACACATGCTATAGCAGTCACCAATGATAACGAATGGATGGCCACTGCAGGTGGGTATCTAAACGACAGAGAAATACACCTCTACAGATGGATTGATGAAATCTATCAGTATTGGCCTATCTATGATGCAGGTGATGGAATCATCAGGGGAGATGTGATGGATGTCGACTTCATGGACTGTGATAATGATGGATTACTTGAGGTAGTTGGGGCATCACAAGATGGGCGGCTGTACGTATTTGAACAGATGGGCCCCACAGAACCTATGGAGTTCCTCAACGCGACCGATTACTACTCCCTTGGACATCAATGGGAGCTTGTCTGGGATAGTGGCCTTACACTTGATGCTCAACTCTGGTCTGTTGTAGCCTATGATATCGACCATGATAGTCATGAAGAGCTAATAGTTGGAGCATGGGACTCGAAAGTGTATGTGTTTGATTTTGTTGGTAGCTCATCCTATCCTGTCTGCCCAAGTAAGAACTGGCTTGAGTTTGAGCTCGTATGGGATTCTGGCGACACGATAACTGATCGTGTGCATTCAGTTGCTGTGACCGACAGCGATGCGGACACAAGATTGGAGATTGTCGCAGGAAGTCAGGATAATCATGTGTATCTCTTTGAAGAAATTCCATGTATGGCACATACCTATGAGCTTCGTTGGACAAGTGGAGAAGCGATTTGGGCTCCAGTCGTTTCAGTCACAGCTAGCCAAGATTTAGATGACGACCCGTACGGTGAGATAGTTGCTTCGGCATATGGACAAGGTGTCTACGTCTTTGAGTTCAATCCAACGACAGAAGACTTTGATGTTCGTAAACTCAACCAAGGTATCAAGAGTTGGGAGCGAGGTATCTCGATGCCTCCGAATCCTGTATACACCGGTTATGAGGCTGATGAGTACATCGATAGAAAGGTCTTCGGCTGGGATGGTTATGGTATCTCTGAACCAAGCGGCATACCTGCTCCGTACAATACAATCGCTCTAGGTGGCGCATCCGCACTAGGCGGACCTTGGGATGATGTGGAAACCACATTTGACTCAATGGAGCAGTTTGTTTTCCTTGGAATTTGGAATTTGACTGAAGGGCATGAATACGGCCAATTCTCTGGACCTTACGATATTGCAAGAGCTCCTGATGGGACCTACTACGTGACTGATATTGCAAATGACCGTGTTACTAGATTGTCTGAAACATTTGAGCCTATCATGCAATTTGGCGGCTTGGGTTCTGGAAATGGTTCTCTTAAATTCCCTGTAGGCATTACAATAGATGAGGATGGATTTGTTTATGTTGCAGACATGGATAATAGTAGAGTTCAGAAATTCACTGCTGGTGGTGATTATGTTTTTGCTTCAGGGACAAATGGCTCTGGAGATGGCCAGTTCTTCGGAGTATATGATGTAGCAGTTTATGATGGATTGCTATATGCATCAGATTTCCTAAATTGCAGAATCAATGTTCTTAATGCAACCGATGGCGTGTTCATTTCATCCTTTGGAAGTCCCGGTTCTGGAAATGGGCAATTTGACCACCCAGCCGGATTAGCATTTGACTGCAATGGGTTCCTCTACGTTGTGGATCAACATAACAACAGGGTTCAGAAGTTTGATGTAAATGGTACATACCTAATGCAGTTTGGATCATCAGGTTCGTTGCCTGGTGAGTTCGATATACCCACGTTCGTGGTGGTCGATGGAGATTCCCGAATCTACGTTTCAGATTTTAATAATTACCGTATACAGAAATTTAGTCCATCTGGAGAGCTCGAATCTTACTTTGGCTCTTACGGGACCAATCCTTGGCAGTTCGAAACACCTCTAGGCTTAGCATTCCATCCAAATGGAGGCATTATTGTTATTGATGGTATTCCTAAGGATGTCAAGGAATTTGGTGTACAAGAATTCGAGCTGCTTGAAGTGTATAATGCTCATGCTGATCAGTCTGGAGCTTATGACATTGATTTCGACTCAGAAGGTAACTTCTATGTCGTAGACAGGTATACACCATATATCTTCAAGTTCTCATCTAGTGGGCAATGGATTGCAAATTGGTCTTTGCCAAATCCAACAGACCGTGCTTGGGGTGTCGAAGTTGGCTTGGATGACTCAGTGCACGTTTATGATGCAATGACAAGTCAAATTTTCATTTATGATACTGAAGGTGAACTTCTTCTCAACTTTGGAGAGTTTGGTGCCTCACCTGGACAACTAAGAGGAATACGTGACATTGCAGTTGACGAACACCAGATCTACATCACTGAATACGTGAACAATCGAGTATCTGTTTTTGATTATGCAGGTGGATATAGATACTCCTTTGGCAGCAGTGGAGCTGCATTAGGACAGTTGAGTGGACCGTATGGCATAGAGATTAGTCCAGACGATCTGCTCTATCTCTCGGAGGAAGGAAATACCAGAATCCAGATTTTCTATAAAAACGGAACTCCTGTTGATTTCTTCTATACTCTTGGAGTAGATTACTATCTTGCCTTTGATGACAATGGAGACCTCTATACTAGTAGTCTTGGAGCGTACGCTCTGAAGAAATATACACCAGACGGAATCCTGCTCAGCTTTGTAGATTATGAGATTGGCAATCCAGAAGTGGAAAACCAAGGATACATGGACAGCTGGGCTATTACGTGGAGGTCTGAGAATCAAAGTCTGTTTGTTGGTGACAGCGATGGAAGAATCTACATGCTCCGTCCATATATTGCACTCAATAACCTAGCAGTAGCCGTCGTTGATTTTGGTCAATGGGAAGAAATAGGTGGCGATGCGACCGATAATTCTGATCTCATGTTCCTGTTCGATGATGATATTGATATAGAGAATATCGAGTTCCAAATCACTAACGATTTCGTTACATGGGAATCACTCAATTTGTCATCTCGGTACTATGACTACATATACGCGAATCTCTATTGGGGTTTCAAAGGACACCTTTGGCTGGATGTTGACCATGCTCTTCGCTCAGCACAGTGGGATGAGTTCAGGTACATCAAAATCGGCGTAAAAGGTGGAGTCACCTATCATATTGATGGTGGCTATGGATCAGTGGCTCGACCTATAGATACCGCACTCGTTGTCACCACTGGAATTATTCGTGATGGTACTTCAGATGACGACACTCTGAAGGTTATTGTGGGTACTATTGACGGAGAAATCATGGCATATACGGCCAGTGGAGTAAAGGTTTGGGAGAGTCAATCAGATCAGCCTAGATTCTCTCTTGGAACATCTATCTGGGATATTGTTCAGATTAATGGCAAAGCAATGGTACCTACTTGGATCTACAATGGTGGCATCATAACTGACACAGATATTCAAATCAGCATACCCGGATTTGACAAATTCATTTCATCTACGTTAGTCAATATTGACGGGACTCCTGCATATGATCTTGTGGCTACAATCCAAGATGGGTCTGATTCTAGACTGGTTTACTACAGAAATATCGGATCAAATCAATATCCGAGTTTTCTCTACATACCTGATTACTTCCCTGATCATAGCACATTGCCCTCAGAAATACTCTGGACACATTCTACAGTGACTATGGGTGACTTGGATGGTGACTATGATCTGGATATGATAATATGTGTGGCTGAGAACTTTGTAGATGATGGTTGGGATACTGAGATTTGGTATTTTGAACATAATGGCTCCTTCACGTACAACTGGATTGAGAGGGTTGGATATCTCTCAGACCTAGATGCGGCTGTTGCTGGGAGTGATTTCCTGTCTCGGGTTTCTCTCATCAATATGGACTATGACGATGACCTTGACATAACTGTTGCCAATGACAAGCTATACTACTTCGAACAGAAGAACTACCTAATGGGATCTGGGTTCTGGTTTGGTCTTGACGAAACGGTGTACTATGAAATCAATCGTGAAAAGAAGAACGAAACTGTCTTTGGCAAGGTTGGATATTGGGATTTTGATCTTGATTTGGATATTGATGTTATTATTCCCCATTCGACAAATAACTACACAGGTATTGGATACACTCCAGGAATATCCCGGTTCACATACTGGCGAAACACTGGAAACATGTACAATATTGAGTGGACAAAGACCAGATCAATGTTCGAACCAGATTTCACTGGAACGCTACTCAATCCTGAGAGAGGATATGATTGTCCCGAGTTTCGCGATATGAATGGAGATGGAATATTCGATCTTCTTTCTATGAAGAATGACTCCATTGATCTATTTCTCGGCGATATGAATCATGACGCATTCCTCGCAGCAACCTACCCTTACGTGCATATGGTTGAAGTGGATAAGCGAACCCAAGCTGACGGTTATTGGGGATATGAGGCATATGACTCTTGGACTAACTGGAGAATCTTTGAAACCTGGTCGATGTCTCTGGAATACGGCGATGTTGACCAAGACGATTTACCAGAGGTATTTGTCGGTTCATTTGATAATAATCTGATAGCCTTTGAACAGGTATCTAAGAACACGTACAGGCGTTCTTGGCGTTCTCAAGATTTCTTTCTCCAGCAGATTGTTACTGGCAATTTGAGTCCGTTCAGAATGAACATCTTCGACATGGTCATTGGCGATCAAGATCAAGATGGTCGTGAGGAAATTATTGTGTGTGCAGGTCTCAATATCTATGTATTTGAGGTCGCTGGGAACAACATGTATGATTTGGTATGGGTATCCGAACCTCTTGCTTTTTGGGCAGCCGGACAGAGTCAAGAAGATGATCCTACTCCAAAGATACCGTTCACCGTTGATGTGGATTATGATCTGGATCAAGATGGGTATTCTGAGATTCTTGTTGGCGCTCAGGATCACCTGATTATCTTCGAGAATACTGGTGACAATAACTATTCAATTGTCTATATCTATGATTACGATTCGTTAGAAGGTTGGGATCCATTCATTCGAGATATTATAACAGATGATATCAATCTTGATGGATTGCAGGATATCATAGTAGTGGGTACTGAAGAAGTCATAACTAATGGATACATCACAGCATCAACTGGGTGGGTGAGATATCTCACGAATCAACTCGATGCTGACGAGGTTCCTATAGATAACAACTATACACAATTCTATGAAGTAATACCAATAGAATCCGCATATTGTGTTGACCTGGCATATCATGATGATGACCATTTCCCTGAAATCTACATAGGTACGGCTGATGGAATCAATATCTATGAATGCGATGACGGACTAACTCCAAATTTCGTCAGAATGTTGCCCACTCCCAATGCAACATTCGCGCTTACAACTGGAAACACTGACGGTGATAGTTGGGGTGAAGTGATTGCTGGGGTTGGAATGAACATCACTGTATTTGAGTTGAATTCGACTCAGAATAAGAGTGACATGATGTATGATCCTGTCTGGACTAGTGGAGAACTACATCATTTCATCTCTGATATTTGCCTAGGCGATTCGAATGTCAATAATCGTACAGAGATTATTGCAACTGCAATGCAAGGTTATCTTTACGCATTTGAGTGGACTGTCAATTCATCTGGAATTGGTTTCAGTCCTGCATTCGAATCATCCGCAACTGCATCTAATTCTGATCTGAAACAAGAACAGAGTCTCACACCAAGAATGATTTGGACATCGGAACGATTGGTCTTTGAAAGAAAACGGAGGTTTGGCGTCTGCTAAGGAGGGTTGAATCATGAAGAAAGTGACAAAGCAACTGATTTGTCTGGTGGTTATCTTGGGATTAACATCTGGGTTCCTTGTTCCCCCGACTCAACATGCAATCTCCACAGTGTTTGATTCAGAGACTCTGCAAGCACGGCTATTGGAATTTGTCGATGCATGGCAACTGACTACTGATCGAAACCAAGGTGAGTATATGGAAGAAGCTGCAGAGACTGGTCTGGCAATCAAGAAAGCCTTTGATTTTGCTGCCGTAGATTTTGATTATCGCCATTGCTTCAACTTCTCCAATAGTCCCAAGTACTTTGGAGATTTGATCATGGAACCTGATGAAGTAGGGTCCAATCTTAGAAACTACATGTTTCAGCTTCTCTACTCAGATATTAAAGCAGCTTGTGAGATTAGTGTTCTTGATATCATGATGACAAGAGTCTTTGATTCTCTCATCATCGATTGGTTTGACATGGAGGTTTCCGGTTTTTGTGGTGGATTTTCACAGGCTTCCAGAGACTACTACAATGATCCTGCAAAAATACCGCTAGGAAGAAACTATGCCAATGACCTGCCTGATCCAGATCCTGACCCAGAGATATCTGAGCAATATGGTGGAGATGTTGTAGAGGCTGCAATTAAGGAATATGTCCTCTGGAAAGGCTCAGCAGCGTTCTTTAATCCAAATCATCTTCTGAACTGGATGAAGATTTTCCTTGGAATTCCTGGTCCGCAAGGAGGAGTGACAAACTCTCAGGAGCTTCAGAAGATTACACAAGCCATGCTTCCAGGATCTCCACATTACACACCTGTAGTCATTCTACTCTCACAACCTTATTGGGCATCTGCATCACCAACATCAAGTCACTTTGTTACTGCGTATGATTACACTGTAAACGGTGATGGATCAATACGATTGTACATCTACGACAACCGTGACTCATACAATTCAACTCACTTCATTGGCATGGATTGGATTGACTTTGACTCAGAGGGTAATTTCCAAGGAACACATCGTAGACCAGATGACGATTTCAATCGAGTTTCCTTCTATCCTGAAACAGCCGAATACAACAGTATTCTTTCAGCGCTCATGGACTTGCTCCCGCAACTGATTGGTATGTGCATATTCAGTCCCGTTGATATAGAAGTGACGGACCCTCTAGGTCGTTCAATATCAATTCGTGGTAGTGAGACTTCTATACCTGAGTTTCCAGCTATTATGACTGAGCACGAGGGTGAAAAACAGATACTGTATCCTTTTGTGCCTGGACTCCCTTACACAGTCAACCTAACAGGAACTGATTCAGGATCCTATCGATTCGAGGTAAATCGTGTTGTTGATTGTGCAATTGTTAGTGAGGAAATCACTGGAGAAACTGAACTTGGGCAAAAGGATGTATTCACTGTAACACTAGATGAAGAAGGAATCAATGTTGCAGAGATAGGCGTCTTTCTAAAAGCACCTAGAATTCTATCAGGATCTTCTGTTGCCCTAGAGTGGTCAGAATATGCTGGGGACGATATGTATCAAGCATACGAGATTTACTACTCCCGTACTCCAACCGAGTTAGGTACACTCTATCAAACAATCGAGGATATCTCTACTACGTCCACAACAATTGGCGGACTCAGTGGAGAAACTACATACTTCTTCACAGTCCGAGTTGTGACAAGTGGTGATGTTGTTTATGACTCGAATAAAGTTGGGGCCAGGTTACCAGATGATTTCACCTTCTGGCTTTATGCTGCAATTGGCCTTGGTGGGTTTGCTGCTCTGCTTCTTGTGATTATTGTCTTTAGAAGACGAAACGTAGAATAATACTACAACTCAACGGAATCAGGAAACACAACCAAGAGGTAACTCTCGTAATCATCCGGTCCAAGAGAGCTGCGTCGATTTAAGGCTGCAATCCTTATGAAGCCCAGTTTCTCATGAAGTTCCAAAGAGGGTTGATTCGTTACTGGTAAGATTGTAACGAAGCTTGCTATTGGTTTACTTGGGTATTCTTTCTTCAATGGTTCGATCGCACTCTATGCAGGCCCTTCCCGCGGTTTCTTCGTTGCCAGGCGGCACACCGATCTGGCATCAAAACTATGTTTGGGCCGAATCACGAGGAAGTAGCTCCATTGCAGATGGCGTCTTCATCCTCAAACAAACCGCCTCATCTCTTGCGAGGTCCCTCTTGAAACTGCTGCCCCCCATTCCGCTAACCTTATCTTTTATAGAGGAATATTGAGTAAAACGCATGGGGAGCTTGGACAGATGTGCTAATACATCTGGTGAGGCTCTCGCTCAATGGATGCACTCAAAAGCGGTCAGCGATATATCTTGAAACAGGAGAGGTATTGATGAGAGATCAAGACGACGGAAGCAGAATCCTGAAAGCCGCATTGATAGGCGATGGAGCTGTAGGCAAAACTAGCATTCGGCGTGACTATCTCGGGGAGGATTTCATAGAGGGCCATCTCGCTACAATCGGAGTTGACTTGGCGACCAAGAAGGTTCTCTTTGATGATGAAGTTG
>CAYYQL010000025.1:0-34872 GCA_964473825.1 uncultured archaeon | reverse complement strand
TGGACACGACTGACCCGACAATTGACAGCCCTGAAGATATTGAATACGAAGCTGGTACGACGGGCCACAGCATTACGTGGAGTCCCTCCGATCTGTATCCTGATAGGTATGAGCTGTACAGGAATGGCTCTCTGATAGAGGGTAGTGACTGGAATGGCTCTCAAATACTCGCTGAGGTTGACGGCTTAGATCTAGGCACCTACAACTATACCATTATTGTCTATGACACCTCTGACAACTGCAACAGTGACACTGTATTTGTTTCCGTGGGTGACACTACTCCTCCGACCATAGACAGTCCTGAGGATGTTGACTATGAAGAAGGCACTACAGGTCACAATATCACTTGGAACTCATCCGATTTGTACCCTGACAGGTATGAACTATATGTCAATAGTTCATTGAGCGATTCCAATCAGTGGACTGGATCTGAAATACTGGTCAGTGTCGATGGCTTGACTTTGGGCACCTACAACTACACCCTTGTAGTCCGTGACACAGCTGACAACTGGAACAGTGACACTGTGTTCGTGACTGTAGTGGACACTACTCCTCCGACGATAGACGTTCCTGATAACATTGAGTATGAGGAAGGCACTACAGGTCACAATATCACCTGGAGTCCCTCGGACACGAACCCATCCCGATATGAGCTATACAGAAATGGCTCTCTGATAGAGGGTAGTGATTGGGATGCCTTGCAGATAACAATCAGCGTGGAAAACCTCTCTGTAGGCATCTATAACTACACACTTGTGGTCTATGATACCTCAAGCAACAACATAGGTGGCACCGTCTTCGTTACCGTGCAACCATCCACCACGACCACCACAACTACTACGACAACCACGACCACTGCGACCGAAACTACCACTACTACGACAACGACAGAACCGGTCATGGATCCTTTGCTACCACTGGCTATACTCTTAGCAGGTGCAGGAGCGGCAATCGTGGTCTTGCTCGTAGTGGCAGTTCGTGTCAAGAGAAAATCTTGATGCGATTGTGGGGGACACCCTCTAAAGAGAGGTCTGACTCACTTCAAAGGTCGTTCAGACAGAGTCGCGTATACGGATACCGATTTAAGAGGTTTACATGAAGCAGGGAATTGGCCGTAAGAACCATGCATCGACCTGGAACTACTGGACTCGATGGAATGCCGCCTGCTCAGTCGTTTCTAGGATTGAGTCCCAATCTCTGGAGACTGGCAATTGTGACCGGAGTGGCTCACTTCTCAATCAGTATATGGTTCTGGCAGTTCACAATCTTTCTGGAGGCGATTCTTCAGCCATGGCAAATAGGTCTGAATGTCACCATAGGCCTCCTAGTTGGAATACTAGGGTATCCAATCTCGGGCATGGTCTCAGACATGATAGGCAGACGCCGTACCATGCTGATGGCATTTTTGCCGATGACTCTGGGGCTCTTCTTGCTCTATTCCTATCCAGTCTGGCCGCTCATACCCATTTGGTATGGAATCGTTCAGTTCGGGTTGAGCTTCGTTCTGATCATATCACGGGCTATCCCAGCCGACGAGATTGCAGCTGACGGAGGTGCAGACTCTGCGCGCCGGTTCACAATGGTTCTGCTACCTGTTTTCTTGGTTGATGGGATATCACCTGTGCTTGCAGGTATACTCCTCAATTTCGGTGTAGAAGCTAGAACGCTACTCCTGATAGGTGCTCTTGGCTCGGCTACTGCACTTATTGCCGCGGCTTTGGGGCTCAAAGAGAGTCTTCCAACCGAAATACAGCAGAGAGCGCGAGAAGGTGCAAGAGTCCCCATTAGGGAGCTTGGTGCTGACTTTTGGAAACTGGTCGGCGGAATGTTGGTCTTTGCATTCACATGGAACATGGCATTCTACTACCTAGGAAACCTCTGCGTTGGGGAATGGGGCATAGAACCATCTATCTACGCCTTCACCCACAGTGCTTTCTCTCTAACTTCACTACTAGTCATGTACAACATATCAGGACTGGCCGACAGAAGGAAGCGTGGTGCGCTTGTTACCGGGCTTGGAGCAAACGCAGCCATCATGTGGCTGCTTGCTCTGGGAAATGGAATTCCTCTCCTCATCGCCATCAATGGTGCATGGGCCTTTCCAGTGATGTTGTGGATTGGAGCTGAACGTACGCTTTTAGTCCAAGGTGTAAGAAAGGAGCATCAAGGGAGAGCTCTCAGCACCTACCAGATCATAATGTCATCTACTGGCCTTTTTGCTGCAAATGTAGGGGCGTGGATATGGACTGTCACAGGTAGTCTCAGAACGCTCTTCATGGTAGCGGGATCCCTTGGTATAATCGCGTTGATTCCACTTGCAGTAGCTCTGAAGACGATGAAAATGTCTGGACGAGAAGGGAGATGACACTCGGCACTTCCGAGATATCTTCTTATTATACCATGTTGGTTACACATTATGGGGCGTGGCTAAGCATAGTTGAATGAAGATGGGTCGAAAATCGGTAGGCGTCTGAAGCGTACAGGAGATCTCCTCATCGGAGGAGCCAAAGAGCAGGTGTCATCATATAAGACTCGTTTCGAGGCTCTGGAAGGAAGCTACGATGCATTTCTCTCAGAACTCATGCATTCATACAACGAGGACACATTGGACCTGCCTTTTGTGGATGATTTCTTTGGTAAACGGACGCTGTCATTTGCAGGCATCGATGGAACAGTCTGCAAGCACGCAGTCTTCGATCTTTTGATATTCTTTGCAGGGGCCTATGCCCACAGGGGCCAGATGGGAATAGAAGAGGACGGGGAGTTTGATTTGGTCTACGAGGAGAAGTTCACCGACAGTGGCCTCGGGATATCCTCTGTTCTGCCGGTCTACATCAACGAGGTTCCGTACATAGACCAAACAGTTCTCATACGAGATGAGCAGGGCGCTGTGGATGAGATGATCAGTCAGACGGACAGCTGGATCATCGACAACTCAGCTTTTGCAGACTATATGATGGGGCTTGCAGAGTTCTATCTTGCTCTCAAGCTTGTCAGCGAACCATATGATGTTGACATTCTGCTGATGGACCGAATGCTCTCCTCGGAGCTAAGCTCCTTTTACGCTGAGACCTCTGACTTCCGTGTCAATCTCGACAAAGAGTGTGGTCTCATCGGATACAAACTAGAGGGAGAGAGATTCTCTAAGACCGATTGGGTGTATGCCAGGAAGCTTTTTGGAAATCAAGAATTGCATATTCCCCCAACAAGGGGAGAATACCTTCTTCCAAGAATCGTAGTGGAACTTGCCAAGGAGTACCCCACAGGTCTGGATAGAGATGAGATTGCAACCAGACTTGGGCTCACCACCGATCATCAGCTTGAGAGATTAGACAAGGAACTGGAAACGGGTATGAAGGGGAAACGCGAGGCTAAGGCGGTCATACGGCGAAAAGGAAAACACTTCACGGTGGTCCCTTCGATGCACGACCTTTTACCCAGACTAGAGAGGCTTGTCTTTGACATCTGTGAGAGAATCTTCTCCGAGGACCCTGATGTTTCATTCGAAGACAGGTTCAAGATCGATTCTCGCTGGCTTACGACGAACGACCTGGCATTTCTAAGCCTTGTGTCTTTGAACTTGGCGGCAATGAAGTGCTGGCAGAAGCACAAGCTACTAATTGGAGTGGCAAAGGACACCTCAGCTAGAGACCTCAAACGTCAGCTTCTCCCGGTGCTGAATCATGCAAAGGAGTTCAGTGGAGGCTTTCAGGATACCGGAGTTGATGTTCCAGATACAGACAGAATGATACTGCAATGGGTTTCGCTAAAGGAGCGAGATAAGCTCGAGGTTCCATGGGCCACGGCTGAATACGATACTGCGTTCAAGACCATAGTTCCACACCTAGAGGGCCGCGAGGAGCTCGTTTCCGGAGCGAGGAGAAATCAGATATCCCTGAATAAGATGTTTCTCAAGGCCTACTTCCAACTATCAGAAGCAAGGACTGATCCAAAACTGAGAAGCAATGTGCTACTCTATGACCGCCTCGCACACCCAGGATTCGATGACCGTAAAGAGTGTATAGTCAACCTCAAGCACGATTACGGAGGGCGGCCAGAGGAACCCGAGATAGTCGACGCCATGTTCTATAACGGTGAGGCCAACCCTATTCAGAGATTCATCATGCAATTGTTTACGAAGATGACAAGCCCCAGCATCCCTGAGCTGTTCGGCCATATTAGACCATTATACGTTGCTGATAAGATAGCCAAATTCTATTTCAATCAATTCAACTCAATGGTAGCAAGCGCAGGAAGCTGGCTTGTCAACCGACCAGAGCTTCGTGAATTCATATTCTACCTAAGTACATTTCGAGAGAGGAGGTCAGACGTTGAGCAAACAAGGAGACATGCCTAAGCATCTATTCACAGACTTTGATGGAACATTCGATGGCGTTCTTGCCAGAGTTATACCTGTGGCCGCAAACTACACCTCAGAATGGGCGGGGTCTGCTGCAAGGTACGACTGCAGAATCAAAATTCGCTATCACAAAGAGTTGATGGCAGAGTTAGAAGAAGGAATGATGCTCGCAGTCAAGAATTTCAAAGGTCAGTCAAAGAAGTCCGAGAGAGAGAAAATTGACAGGTACACAGTCATGGTCATCTCAAAGGTCTGGCCGCTGCACTACGGTCTTGGTGGCGTTAGTGATAGTCATTACTTTCCGTTGCAGATGGAAATCATCGAACAGGCTGTTCCGGACTGGAGCACTGACGACCAATCTACAATGATGGTCCATATGACGGCAATTCCCATCAACTACGACCTGGTCATCGATCAAGAGGGCGAAGTTGAATTCAGAAAGGGTTTCTCGTATCCGCTCATTGGTTCGAAAGTGCATGTCATCAACATGGAGACTGTCGATGAGATATACAACTCAAAAGTGAAGCAGGCATTAGGCGTCAAGAGAAAGACCTCAACCGCAGATCCTACCAAGGATCCTCGAGTTGGCATCTTGCGGATGTTCATGGAGTCAGATGCAGAGGTGCCAATCTATGTTGACCTGTACAAACTCATCCGTTACCACTTCGGAGTATTCTCATTTACCGGTGGCGGCAAGAGCAATCTTCTGTCGAATCTCTTCAGGCGTATCCTCTACCACACAGACGATACTAAGCTCGTCTTGTTTGACATCAGCTGTGAATACCCATTTCTTCTTGCAGATGTATTCGCTGACGACTCTATCAAGTCGAAGATTATCATAGAAGAAGAAGCCAAGACCGCAGAACACTTCTCAAGAGCGATTGTGAAACCAAGAGACTTTGAAGAGGACAAACGGGCAAACAAGGCCTTAGAGGGTCTCTATGACAAAGGGATTGTCACGTTCTTCAACAGACCTCAGACCCAGATACCAACATATTCATCGATACTAGGGGAGATTTCGACTCTAAGGTCCGATAGCACCGGACGCCCCAACTATATCCAAGCCCTGGACGAAGTCGCAGATTTTGTGGTGGGCTGGATGGAAATGGCGGACAAGAGTCAGAATGAGGTTATTGATAAGGCGTTTGTCAACGATTTCGCAGCAAGCGCACAAAACGCAGTAGAGCGGTTCAAAGTCAGCGACCGATCGACAGTCTATGCTTGGGCAACAACCAGAGATAGCCTCAAAGCAACAATCGCACGTGGTGAAAAAGCTGCAAGCTCCGGGATTACGGTAAAGGATATCCTTCGCATGTTCAGTGGGCCAGAACGCGTCATCTGCATATCGATTGCTGATCCAGACATCTTGCGAGAGCTCGTCATCAACCTCACTGGAGCAGCCCTTAGATATCGCAAGAGGAGCTTTGAGATAAAACCTCAGATTCTCTTTGTCTTTGACGAGGCCCAAGAGTTCATCCCGTCCAAAGCATCGGGGCTACTCGATCGATGCTCATCATCCGTCGAGAGATTACTGCGACAAGGACGAAAATACGGCCTTGGGGGAGCTATTGCTACACAGCGGATAGCCTACCTCAACACAAACATCATGCAGCAGCTGCATACTTTCTTCGTAGGAACATTGCCGAGACCATATGATAGAACGGTGGTGAGCAGTTCGTTCCAAATCGACCTGAGCATTCTCGACAAGACCCTTGAGTTCCCCCCTGGCTCTTGGCTGCTATCAAGTTACATTGCCACAGGTCTTGACAATGTTCCGGTCTTCGTTAAGGCTGACAACTCCGAGGACTGCATAAAGGAACACCTAGAATCACTCTGACGTCGGAATGTCGAATCTCCCAATAAAACCGGTGGCTCTGGAATGAAGAACGTATTTGGACTCCAAGATATCGAAGAAGCAAATCAAAGAATCGCCCGTCACGTCAAGAAAACGCCCTTGGAACACTCGGAAAGGCTCAGCGAAATCTCTCAAAGTGAAGTCTATCTCAAGCTAGAGAACCGTCAGTTCACAAGTTCGTTCAAGGTTCGGGGGGCACTGAACAAGATGGCACAGCTCACACCAGAAGAGAAACAGAGAGGAGTTGTGACAGCCTCATCGGGCAATCATGGTCTGGGAGTAGCATTTGCGTCACGAGTGCTCGAGATTCCCGCAACGATCTTCCTGCCAGAGAATGTAACCGCCACCAAGCTTCAACGACTGAGAGAGTATGATGTCAATGTCATACAGAGTGGTGGATATGACGAGGTCGAATCGACGGCACAGGAGTTTTCTGAGAAGCAAGGCAGAGTATATGTCAGTCCATACAACGACTACGATGTGATGGCCGGACAAGGCACTATTGCTCTTGAGATCAATGAAAGGATGAAAGACTACGACCTAGTAATTGTGCCGGTCGGAGGCGGCGGGCTGATTGCAGGGATATCGAGAGTTATCAAGGAAACGAACCCCTCATCAGAGATTCTTGGAGTTGTAACACCGGGAGCTTCAACGATGTATCATTCATTCAGAGCCAGAGCAGTTGTGGAGGTTGAGGAGTTCGAAACTATTGCGGAAGCATTTCTTGGGGGCGTAGAGAAGGACTCCAAGACTCTAGATGTGATACTAGAGTGTGTTGATGATATACTAGTAGTAAGTGAGCACTCAATCAAGAAGGCAATGAGAATCCTCTGGTCCGTAAAGGGGGAGGTCGTAGAGGGCGCTGGGGCAGCAGGAGCAGCACTAGTTATCGAAAGACCCCAGCTATTCGATGAGAAGAAGAGTGTCATTATTCTCAGCGGTGGGAACATGTCTCAAAGTCGATTCAACGAGATTGTCAAGAATCCCCAAATGGATTGACCCGTCTAGGTTGACAAATGATAGGGAGAGAACTGCTTACTAAAGCATATGAGTTTCCTAGTGAAGCGAGCATCTAACCACCGTTAGCGAATGAGCATTTTCCGACTAAGCAAGTCTGTCTATCTTCGCAATATCGTGCACATCGGCCAGCTCTCCAAGAAGGTGACCTGCCTTCTCCTTCTTCGTTTCGAGATAGAACGCATTGAACTCGGTAGGTTCGGCGATGAGCGGAAGTCTCTCAGTGATATTGACACCGTGCTTCTGCAGCTGCTCAATCTTCTCGGGGTTGTTTGTCAGTAGCCTGATTGATTTCACATCGAGCGTCTGAAGGATATGAGCTGCAACACCGTAGTCGCGCTCATCAGGTTGGTGACCTAGAAGCAGATTTGCATCGATTGTATCAATGCCTTGATCTTGAAGAGCATAAGCCTTTATCTTCTCTGTCAGACCAATATTACGCCCTTCCTGCCGAAGATACAGCAGAACGCCCTCTCCCTCCTTCTCAATGCGCTTCAGGCTTTCTAGAAGCTGATCTCTACAGTCACAACGCTTACTACCCATGACGTCTCCTGTCAGACACTCTGAGTGAACCCGAGTCACGACACCCTCTTTTCCCACGATGTTGCCCTTGACGATGGCAGTATGCTCCTTACCATCACACGGACTCACAAAGCCACAGATCTGAAAATCGCCAAATCGGCTTGGAAGATCTGCCACAGCCACTAATCGGACACAGCACTCGTAGGGTTCGCACCTGTGGGTCTCACTTTCGAGAATGAGCTCATTGATCTTCTCATCACTGATTCTCATGCTAACCAACTAGCGCTTTGGCGTTTGATTCGTGATATAATCTTTGGCTTCCAGCATCAATATATGACAGTATATAGTTGATGTAAGAACAAGGAGGCAAGCCAGTGGATTTCGAAAAAGCAACGGCCGCCATTCAGAGCTGGCTCGAAACGACAGATAGAAGGAATGCTTTCAAGAAACTGGAAAGAGAGATTATATCTACGGGGGTCTGCACCGAGTGCGGAGCATGTGTCGAGATATGCCCGGTTGATGCGCTCACAGGGAGCTGGACTGATGAGAGATACGTTCCCAAGTTAACGGGGAAATGCATTGCCTGTGGTATGTGCTATGCCGTCTGTCCCCGAACCTTTGTCTTTCCTGAGAGATTGGTTGGCAACTACATCGAAGCTTGGAAAGCGCGGTCACTGATTCATGAAGAGGGTCAGAACGGGGGGGTTGTGAGTTCACTCCTGAAGTATGCACTGACAACACGAGAGGTTGAAAGAGTGGTCTGCGGGTCTTCCATGACCGATATCCCTTGGAAACCCCGAGCAGTCTGTACAGCCAATCCTAAAGCGATACCAACAGGCACAGTGTACTCACATGCTCCTGTTATCGGTTGCGTGATTCGAGAGCTGCGAACCGGAGTTTCAAAGATTGCGGTCACAGGCACTTCTTGCGCCATTGATTCACTGTCTAACCTTGAGCGAGGTGTTTCAGACTTTGATACGCAGGATGGATTTCATATTATAAAACTCGGGCTCTTCTGCATGGAATCATTCAGTCACAGTGGGTTGAAATGGTTCTTACAGAATGAAGGCATCGAAATCAGTTCTGTTGTGAAGATGGAAATATCAAAGGGCAAATTCAGGGTTCTTCTTGCTGATGAACAAAAGGAATGGCCTGTTGCCAAACTTGATTCCGTGGCAGCGACTTCCTGCGAGTTCTGTCGTGACTTGACTTGCGTGAATGCTGACATTTCATTTGGCAACATCGGCTCAGACGACTCGCTGACCACAGTATTAGTCCGAACCTCTGCCGGCAAGAAGCTGTTCGATGCGGCTGTCCAAGGCAAGGCCATCAAAGCTGAACCACTGAATGAGAAAGAATGCCTTACTATCGAAAGAATAGCCAAGCTTAAGGCCATGCGTTGCTATAATCACTAGTAGCCAAAGACACGATTCTCCAGTACCCAAAGTGAGGCGAGCAATTGAACATTTTGATGACAGGAACACCGGGGGTTGGAAAGACAACTGCGATACGTCGAATAGTCTCCAAGATAGGATCAAGTAAGACAGGAGGATTCTGGTCTGAAGAGATACGCGAGGGGAGACACCGAGTTGGATTCAAGATTCGGACAATAGATGGGCTGGAAGGCATTCTGGCTCATGTCCAGCTCCCAGCCGGACCAAGAGTCAGCAAGTACACCGTTAATGTGACTGCTGTTCGTGAGATAGCTGTACCTGCAATGAGCCAGGCACGAAATGAGGAGAAGATTGTGATAGTCGACGAGATAGCGAAAATGGAGCTCTTCTCTCCGGAGTTCAAGACTGAAGTTCTGAACTGTCTGGATGCAGGTAAGACGATAGGTACAATACAGAACAAATCCACAGAGTTCTTGGATGAGATTCGTTCTAGGGATGATGTCACCCTAATGGAAATAACGCATCAAGACCGAGACGAGATTCCGAATCGCGTTATGTCACTTCTCAAGGGCTCTATCTAGTCTTGGTTCTGAAGTAGATAGACAGCAGGACTAGACTTGACACTACACCTAGGGCGAGAACGGTTCCCCATAATATCGCAGGCGTCTTTGGACTCTGTAAGTCACGAATCTCGATTACTGTCCATTCTGTGGCGAATGCGTTTTTCTGTGTAGAGTTGTCCACGGCCACCACACGATACCAGACCTTTGTTCCAACAGGATAAGCGCCCACTGATGCGTAGTAGAAATCATTCGATATTCGATCCATGCTCTTGTTCGCAGGATTTGAGGGGTCGGTACCCCATTCAAGAGTCACATTCCTGACATCATTGAGATCCCACACATAAGCCTGGACTGACATGTTGGTCATTCCAGGGGAGGCATATGCTTGCAGGACCTGGAACTGACCCACCGTAGGAAGAATGGAATCAGGAGTAACTGTGACACCAACAAGTGATATCGTAGTCTGATTGAAATAGTCCACCAGTGTTAGATTGAATGTATGAGGACCTACTGACAGTCCATCAGCGCTGGCGGTGATGTTCTTTCCATCCCAGACACCAGCTTGAAGGACCGAACCGTTTAGTGTTAAGTTGAAGAGCTTGGGATTGTTTTCTTCTGCTGACCAGACTATAGAATACCCAGTGAATCCTTCCTCGTAGGAGAAGCTATCATTGGTAGTTACAATGGGAGCACGCAAGTCCCTGAAGACAGTCACATTTGCTGAATCGGAGGCGTTGCGACCATAAAGGTCAAAGACCGTCAACTCAAATGTGTAGTTGCCTAGATATAGATAGTCAAGGGTGAATGTGATGTTATCACCCTTGGGGCTATCGAAGCTCCAATCCGCCGTGAAGTTCTGAGGGGTATGGAGATTTGTCGCGTTGCCGTATGTTTCATTGATGTAGTGGATATACACTGTCAGCGAAAGATTGCTGGGATTGCTATCGTAGGCGAACCAAGAGATGCTATTACCCTTGGCACCGAATTCATATGCAATGTCCTCAGCTGAGGATAGCTCGGGATCGCTGAGATCAGGGTACACGGTGACGTTGACTGTACTAGTGGCGTTGAATCCTAGAGTGTCATTCACAGATAGAGTGAAGGCATACCAATATGATGCATTCAATCCATCAACATTGATAGTGATATTGCTCCCATCCCAGTCACCACTTTCGACTATTGTGAAATTATCTGTTTCTTGATTTGATTGTCTCGTGATGTTATAGAAATCGGGGTTTGACTCAGTGATGTTCCATTGAATCTCGTGACCGAAACTCCCCTCTTCGTACTCGAAATCGTCAGGTGCTGTAATGATTGGTGGTCTCTCATCGGGATAGACAGTGACATCAACGGCATCGGATGCAGATTCATTCGCCTGATTGAATACCGTACAGACAAAGGTGAAGGTCACGTTCAAGGAGTAAGTGAGGTTCTGTTCATACAGATGGTCCAGGTCCACCGTCAGAAGCCCGCCATCCCAGTCCCCCGAATCATAAACATCTCCATCTCTTGTGATGGTGAAATTCTTTGGTTCTTCAGCAGTTGCATTCCAGACTATTCTCTCGCCGCGAGTACCATTCTCAATCCCAATGTCCTTCACATCCTCGATCGAGATTTCTGCAATCCCATGAATGGTGGTTGCCCCACCGAAGGAGTTGGTCATATTGTGTACTCTGGAAAACGTCGGGCTCAGAGCCAACCATATGCACAGCATTAGTACAATTGATTTCGTTATCTGTCTGGAGACCATCTGTCTGACACCCTTGTATAACCGAGTCTCGTTCTGTAACGGTCGAACCCAGAGGCGTGGTTTTATACTTTACCGTCGATTGAGTTCATGCACCCAACGCTATTAAGCCGACAAGGGAACAAACATCAAAACATGTGGAGACCGTCTGCAGACCATGCCAAAGGCAATGTTTTCTATCTGGTGGGACGACCGTCTGGGACCGATGGTCGGTCGTGCACATCCCCCTGATGAACAGGAACTCAGTAGTGAGGATGCCGTTGCGATTTTCATGGGACACGGAGTACACCAAGAGGCCAGAATTGGCTACTGTAACCTGAATAGGGGACTCGTGATATCATTGTTACAGTCCCCCAACTGCATAGCAGTTCTGCTAGACAAGGACGATAAGCCGCAGCTCGTTGAGAGAAACCTCCAGAGACTCTCTGAAGAGATTGACTTTGACAGCACCGATTGGGACACCGAGATAAGTAGAGCATTCACTAGACTTAACCAGCTACTTGAGCGATCAACTGGAGACGATCTGCTTCAGCAGAAGGAAATCAGGACGCTCTTGCAGGACATGATTGAGGGACGCATTGAAGTGCTCCGTCCGCGTAGCGTCATGAAGGGGGTTGAGGTATATCCAGAGGCTTCTCACCGCCTCTCTAGCTCTGATGAAGAAGTTTCACGAACCCTCAGTGATCTTGAGAATGCTGGCGTGATTGTGGCCAAAACATACGGGAGAAAAATACAGTGCAGGAAATGCGGCTCGAGTGAAATCCACGTTCTTCTGTCTTGTCCCAGTTGTGGGAGTGTAGATCTCTACAAGGTGTACCAGATCTTCTGCCCCCATTGCGGCAAGAGGGCTCAAACAGTGATAGTGGACGATTTACTCGAGGTATCCTGCCAACACTGCAAGAAGTCTATCGACGTTGCTAGCCTGAATGTCCTAGATGTGGAACTACTCTGCAATAGCTGTAGCACGGCTTCGGCGGATCCCAGAATTGTACTTGATTGTGCTGCATGTAGTGCACGCCTGGACAAGGTAGACATCCTCGGAGGGACTGGTTTAGCATACTATCCGAAGATCCAACTCAGCAAAGATGAATGACCACAAGCGTTTTTTCTTGCTAATCCAGTGTTCACATGACGGGATTGCTCATGGTGAAGAAGATGAAACTAGCAGTGGTGAAACTGGGCTGCATAGGGAGCCTACCATTCATTGACTTGATTCTCGACGAGAGAGCTGAAAGAGATGACATTGAGGTGGTCAGCTTCGGAACGGGTTCTAAATTGACACCCAGTCTATGCCAAGATATCGCAGAACAGGCAAAGAAAAAAGAGTCGGACCTCTTCTTGATAGCAACTCCCAATGCCTCATTGCCGGGCCCTGCGGCTGTCCGCTCAATCCTGACAGAGGAGGGCTATCCGAGTATTTCGGTCACAGACGCCCCGGGCAAGAAAGCGTTCCTCCAGAAAGACGGCAAGATCATAGCAGACCTACCTGATGAGGAAGGGTTCATCATAATACCGATGGACCCGATGATTGGTGCTCGCAGAGACTTTCTGGATGCAACCGAGATGGTGGTCTTCAACGGACACCTGGTCAACGTACTAGCCTCAGCGGGCGTCATCAGAGCCACACACCATTTGATTGATGGTGCACTAGAATCAGCAAGAAAAGGAGAGATGCAACTACCTCGTTTAGTACTCACCAAGGAGTATGCGGCACAGCACGCGGGCTTCAGTAACCCGTACGCCGCAGCCAAAGCACATGCAGCCCTTCACATCTTAGAATCCGTAGCACCAATAACAACCTATGCCTGCTTTCGGGAAAAAGAACGAAACAGGTACCTAATGATGGTTGCAGCAGCTCACGAGATGGTGCGTGGAGCCTCGCAGCTTGTTGACGAAGCTCGTGAGATTGAGAAGGCAAATGACAGCGTACTGAGAACACCCCATCGAAAGGAGAATGGAGTCAGGACAAAGAAGAGCCTTTTAGCAAAGTCTGAGTGAGATGCCCCGGTGTTATCACTCGCTAGAATTCTCAGATTCCAGTGTTTGCTTAACACGACTTCTTGCTGCCCGTATAATTTTGTCAGCTCCCGTCTCACTCATCCCTTTCACTTTGGACGCCAGACGACCTGGAGTCTCTCCTGCGACTTGAGCGGCAGAAACATAACCTGCTTTTCGGAGCTTTTCCTCCAATGCTGGACCAATTCCGGGTATTCTTCGCATGGGAAGAATGTCATTGAAATCTTCACCAAGTATCTCGGACATCTCGTTTTCGCTGATATCTGGAGCCGTTTCTATGATGTCCAGCTGACTTCTTATCGATTCGAAATCATCTGCTTCAACAAAGGCCTCAACTGTCTCCTCAACCAAATCTTGATCGAAATCCAGTCGAAGTTTTTCCATCTCAATTTCGCGCCCTAAGATCTCAGGAAGATTCGCAGTCCAGTACAGACCAAGAAGCGATAGAACTATTGCAAACTCCCGTCCCAGCTCAGTAACCCATCCAGGGATTCCCCATCCAAATGCTTGTAGGTCAACAGCCCAGAATAGAGCCATATAACCTATGAAGAACAGCCAGACAAGTGAAAGCCTCAAAGCTCGATTCTTGGGCATCCCAATCTCGCCCCAGATCAAAAGAGAACAAAGCCCCAGAAGATATCCCTCCACAAAACGCTCTCCAACAAGAAGTGTGCCTGAGCGCAAAAGCACTTCTGTGCTCCCACCAACAGAAACCAATCCATAAGTTGCAGATCCGAAGATGGCAAGCATTCCCACCAAGAGAACGGCGAAACTGAAGGCGGTCTTGCGTCCCTTTGTATCTGCAAGAAATCCTGCCATAATGATGCCCGCACCGAGCATCAACGGTTGGTAGAGACTCCAGTCCGAGTCGATGGCAATAGATCCCGACCAAGATTCCCCTATGATTTCAAACAGGGCTGCCACGTTACTCTTCGTCGAGAAGTACCACAGAATGTGTGCACCCAGAATCAAAACCATCGGATAGAAGTAGCCAGATGTCTTACCCCTCACCGCGAGCGGATGATGCTCCCACCTCCACGGTCTGAAGGCTGCTGCAATAAACACAGATAGTGTGGCCACGGTTTCTATCAGCGGGGTTCCAAAGATCTCGATTATGACTTCGGTCAAGCCGAGAAGATCGTAAATGAACAGAATCAACAATGAGAGGAACAGGAAAAGAGCAGCAATACGCCCTCTGAATCGAACAACCACAGTCTCATTGAGCTGATTGGTCCAGCTCACAAGTAGCAGGGATAGACCGAAGAAGACAGATCCGACCAAAGCATATTCAATCGAGGGGCTATGAGTACTTGGTGAGCCCAGAATCGAAAGCGTCATTCCAAGCCCCAAGGGAAAGAGGGATGCTACTATCATGAGTAAGTCGGTCTTTCGAGTCCTGTCAACTATCATTGCGCTGATGAACAGTCCAATCGCCCCACATGCTGAAGACAGTCCGAGAAGAGACAAGTGTTGTCCAGAGTCGAAGTAGAACAGAGTTGCATCGATAAGACGAGCAATAACCGAAAGGAAGTAGGACAGAACCGGTGCATAGAGCAAGTAGTAGACTGCAGTCCTCCGCGGAAATTGGCGATATTCAAGCATCTTCCTCACCGAACAACGAGATATCTTGCAGGTGTCCCTTCTAATAAGCCGATTCCTGCCAAGTTTCGGTGATAGACCCAAAAATGGACGAACGACATAGCTTAAAATCACATTCGTTGGAACCCTCTCAGTGGTGCCCTGCTGTTGGCTAACAGACTCAAGATTCACGAATTCATGGTCATTACTGCAGGCGGTGTACCGATCTTCCACTACTCCCCCACCAATGTGCGACGTTTTGACGAGCTGTTGTCCGGCTTTCTCTCCGCTATATCGAGCTTCGCAACCGAGTTTGGAGAAAAGTCTGTTCAGAGCCTCTCGTTTGAAGGTTCTGAGGTTCTCTATGAACAACCTGAGCAGGAAGAGATATTCTTGTTCTTAGTGGACTCGGGAGCTCCAATACGGTTGGTTAGAGCGGTTCTCAAAGACCTGAGCCGCAAGTTCATAACGAGATACAGAACAGAACTCAATGACGACAAGTGCATAGAGCAGAAGTTCGCAGACTTCGAATGCGAAGTCAGACGGGCGATGACATTCTATCAGGGAGTCTTGAAAACAACATCAAGTCTTACCTCTTTTGTAGTACCCATTATCAGAAGAGATGTTCTGCAAGCAGCAATCGAATCAGAGGGCCTCTTAGACGAGTTTCATAGGGATTTTGCTGGAACAGGTAGTAGTGTTCTTGATGCAATCGACGGACGATCAACGATCAATGCCATCAGTGAACGCATTGGCATAGAAGAGGAAGAGGTAACGGAAATCATCGAGTACTTGGCGATTTGGGGCGTCTTAGAGGTAATGAAACTATGCCCGCTTCTCAAAGAGAATGATTCCCGTTTCGATGCGTATCTGGACTTGGTAGGCCTACCAAGAAAGGACTACCAGCTCTTGATACGGGCTAAACCTCTCTGCAATGGTCAGAGAACAATAGAAGAAATATCAGAACGACTCGGAGTAACATCAGAGCGCATGCACGAAGTACTTGAGAAGCTTGGGGACGAGGTAGACTGGAAATTGGTGGGAGTCCAGCACATGTCCGGTTATGATCATAGGATAGAGTAGAATCGGCTCTCATCCACTGACAGCAGTTATATGCATGCAAAGCTCAAGAGGAACAATGTTACTTTAGGTCGTGGTACAAGTGGTCAAAGAGATCGTGATTCTGCGTGACTCGGGAATCCCACTTTTCCACTACAGCGTCTATGGAACAAAGCAGCTCGATGAGATTGTCAGTGCGTTCCTGTCAGCTATTGGCTCGCTGGTAGAGCAGGCAGGCGAAGGACAGCTGACCATGATGTCTTTTGCAGAGAGTAAGTTTGTATGGGTCAAGAAGGGAGACTTGTACTTCATTGCTCTTGTTTCCCAGGATGATAGTGCAGAGGTCTACCGTGTCATCCTTGAGGAGTTAGCAGAGCAATTTGTGAGCAAGTTCTATGCCGACCTCAAGAAAGAGGATATCTTCTTCAAGAACTTCAGAGTCTTCACTGATTCTGTCGAGATGACACTGCAGAAGTTTGATGGAATTCCAAGTCTGGCACGAAGATATGATACGGCTTTGCTTCCCCCTGAAGAGCTTCGACAGATGAAAGTTGTCTTGTCTGAAATCGAAGCGCATGATAGCATCTTAAGAGGCGGGCTCTTGACTTGGGAGGGGCATATCGTCGTATCCAATCTCAGGGCATATGAATTAGAGGCGATTCTTGATTTGCTCGAGAGTCTGAATGAGAAAGGAGTTGAGGAGAGCCTCATGGTTGTTCATACTAGTCTGGAGCCAGTATCTTCTTTCTTCATCACTAGGTGTGAGGTCGGAGTCTGCACATTTGTTGTCAGGGCAGGTCAAAAAATCGAGTTCTACCAGAAGCTCATCAGCCCCTTTCAAAGACTAATCTCCAGAATCGATTTCGGAAAGATGCGGCTGATTCACAAGGAACAGATCGACGAGCCCGGCTCATTCTATCCCCACGATACCATTGAGCTTCTTGTCCCGACTGATGAAGCACTCTCGCGTTCTAGAGCCTTGTTTGACAACATGTCTGAGGCTTCACAATCTGCGTCTATCAAGATTCTAAAGACTTCAGATGGTAAAAAAACGGTAGGTGAAATAGCTGAAGAGAATTCAATTCCGAAAGGCAACCTCACTGAGGCTTTAGCAACTCTCATCTCCAGGGGTGTGGCGCATATAGCCAAGCTCTTTCCAGTTATGGAAGAACGAAACGAGAGATTAGCTGCATACTTAGAGGTCATAGGAATCCCTAAGAGAGACTACGACATCATTGATTCAATATGGAAGTACTGTGATGGTAGCCTGTCGCTCAGTGAGATAGCATCACGCACTTCTGTCCCGGTTAACAGAATCATTGAGGTTCTTCGCAAGCTCGGGAAGCATGTGACTTGGGAAACCACCAGGGCACTTCGATACATAAGGTGATGAATGAAGATGGTTGGACAGATAGTCAGCATCCATTCCTTTAGAGGAGGTACCGGCAAGAGCAACATTGCCGCAAATCTTGCCGCAGCCGCAGCCCTTGATGGAAAGCGGATTGCAGTGATGGACACAGACATGGCATCTCCAGGGATCCACGTCATTTTTGGTTTAGGCAGACAGAAACAGAAGTACACTCTGAACGACTACCTGCGGGGCGAGTGTGACATTACCGATGCCTGTCTAGACATCACAAAACAACAACGCATCAAGAACGGCAAGCTCTTCCTCATTCCGAGTTCGATGACCGCCTCAGACATAACTCGAATCCTTCGAGAAGGCTATGAAGTCAGTGATTTGAGAAATGGTTTCAACGAGGTCTTAGAGAAGAAGAACCTCGACTACCTGATCATTGATACTCATCCCGGGCTTGACAGGGAAACTCTCCTGTCAATGGCAACAGCCGACTTCCTCTTTGTGGTCGTGCGAATCGATGAACAGGATCTGCTAGGCACAGCAGCAACACTGAGCGTTGCCAGAAAGCTGCAGGTTCCTGATATCAAGATCATAGTCAATAAGAAGCCAAGAATCTACGAGGACGAAGCCATTATCAAAGAGGTTCAACAGAAATTCAAGACCAAAGTCGCAACGATAATACCGCTGCTTCCCATCCTCATCGAGGCAGGCAGCAGATACGTTGTGATCCTAAGGCATCCAGACAGCGAGTTCGTCCAATGCATTGACAAGATATACAATGTGATCCGATAGTGCTCCGCCCATTCCAAGGCAATACAGAAACTTTATCGGTGAGTGCGCGGGCTTGCGGCCTGAATCCTGTGGGGTTTCATTGATATGGAGTTCGACACTCGACTTGCAACCGCAAGAGATAGGTCTGCACTTGAGCAGTTCTACAATCGAGAGGGGCTTGACTTCCAAGGGCTCTCGCTTGCAAGGACGGCCTCAGTGAGCGAGACCATGTTCATCATCGCAACAGCTGATGATGTTGTGGTAGCTGCTCTGAAGCTGGACATCCGGGGCGATTCCAGATTAGGGAAGGTTGGAGTCATCCGTAACTTCGAGATAGATGACCCCGTCGAATCTTCGACTGTTGGTCCCGCTCTTCTTCAGAAGGCTGTTTCTCTTGCAGAGGAGAGGGGAATTCGAGCCCTCGAAAGTGCCGTTAGTACGGAGCGAGCTGACGTGGTCCAGCTCTACACAGACGCCGGGTTTACCAAAGAAGGGCATGAGGTGTTACTGCGAAAAGACTTCAAGGCACGTCTCTTTGGCTAACACGTCCCCTATTCGTGGTTTTCAACGATATCAGATAGTCCGAGTTGGCGGATTCTGTCATACTCGGGTATTCCATTCTCGTTCCATCCGCGGAGCTCGTAGAATCGGTCAAGGCTTTTTTCGAAGTCCTTTTTGTCGATAAAGGACTTGAGACCCTCTCGGGGGCCCTGATCTTGAGGAGTCCAGAATTTCTTAGGCAGTCTATCATCTTGCCGTGTGATTCCTTCACGATAGTTGAAGAGACGACTAAGGGTAGCCACGCGTTCCGCAAACTCCATGATGCTATGTTCATCGTAGTTTAACCCACTTGCGCCATTCAGGAGACGGATTTTCTGCTCAAGGGACATAGGCAGATGATATGTGAAGTGGCAGACCACAAGGGAATCAGTGAAGACTTTTTCGTTGCGGGCCCTCACCATTGATTCGACAAGATCTACAGCTGAAGCATTAGGAGGTTCGGTTGTCGCCGGCCAGCCTCTTAAGTGGCTTGCCCCAACATCAGCAGTTGCATATGATAGACCCATGCCTCTTCGACCCCTCGGGTCCCATGCAGCGCAGTCTAATCCCTTAACATGAACAGCCAAGTCCTGAGCAGGCTCCCCAATACTCTCTGCGGCAGTCTTGACGCCTTCGGCAAGAACATCTCCAAACCCTTCTCTTGACACAATCAGATGTAGAGTGTCCATCGCAGCGTTTCCATCACCGAAAGTCAGCTCAAATCCTAGTTCTTCTTGTGATATAAGACCCTGTTCGTAGGCTTCCATTGCAAAACCTATGACACCGCCAGCACTGATTGTGTCAACACCATAATCGTCTGAGATGTAGTTCAGCTTCAAAACAGCCTGGACATCATCAATTCCCAAGTTCCCTCCCATCAGGCCAAGAGTCTCATACTCAACCATTGATTCTACTTGGTCGCCCGAGCCAAAGGGATCTTCGGTATTGTATGCTCTTGTGCAACGCATAATGCAATGTGGACAGGAATGGTGTGCACCCGCCCCCCACTTCTTCTCAGCATCATACATGTCAAGACCCTCTACATGCTCAAAGTAGCCGCTCCGCCAGTTCCGAGAAGGAAACTGGCCCAATTCATTAGCCAGTTCAGGTAAGAAGCCTGTGCCCAAATCCTTGAAATCGTAATCCTCTTTCTCGGACCATGTCTTTGTTACTTCTCGGTTTACATCTCTTAGAGCATCTGGATCTGCGGAATCAACCTCTCCTGTTCCTCTTGCGACTACACCCTTCAGATTCTTGGAACCCATCACGGCACCTGCACCCCCTCGGCCGGTCTGATGAGCCAGTTCACAGCATCCTGTTGCAAACTTCACCAGCTTCTCTCCGGCTGGACCGATAGCATATACCGAGCCGCGGGCATCAGATTCGTCAGCAAGTATGCGGGTGGTCTTTACAGTGCCCTTTCCCCACAGGTCCCGAGCATTCCGAAAGTCCACTTGGTCATCCTTGATGTTGAGAACAACAGGTTCTTTCGCCCTCCCGGTTATCTGTATGGCATCGTATCCTGCGTTCTTAATCTCGCGACCAAGAGCTCCTCCACAATGACTGTCAAGATACAGTCCGGTAAGGGGAGACTTGGTAAGAAGACTCCATCGACCAACGTTCGGGGCTCTAAGACCCTGCAAGGGCCCAGTCATTAAGAACAGAGAGTTCTCGGGACTGAGAGGGTCGATTCCCTCGGCGACAAAGGTATACAGTAGATACGTTCCTAGACCTTTCCCACCAATGAAGCGTTCGTATATATCCGGCTGTATCTTCTTTTCGGATACCGCTTCGTCAGTGAGGTCTATCTGGAGTATTCTACCGTTCCAACAATGATGAATCACTATCTCACAACTCCGCGAGGACCAGCTCAGGATACCTCAATCTTGTCTATCTTATCCATGTCCACGTTTCTGAGATTGGTAAGAAAAGACATCATCAGATCATTGAGTATGTTACTCACGAACTCGTTCATCGGGATGTTCTCGCCTTTCACGACTAGTTTCAAATCAGCCATTGGTGTTCACACAGGAAGAGCAAAGACAAAGGCACTTATCAGAATGACGCTCTACCTATCATCACTCCAAACTTGGTCAACGTGGCCGTCAATGTCTTCAGAGCAAGTCACCTGGAGCCATCCTTATTACTCTCTTTGACATGATAGCCTACGCTCAGTCGGTGTTAGAACGATGACAGTGGAAGAACGCCCTCAAGAACGAGTTGAAATATGGTCGCCCTCAACAAGTCTATCAGATCGTGTCACGAGACTCAGAGACCACTTCTACTCTTTCCATGAAAGAGAGCTCACCAATGAACCATACTCCTTCACTACTGGGTCTGAGTGGGATGAAGTCTACTCGTATCATGACTGGGCAAATGAACCAGCTATCTACCCGTTCTTTCCATCGATTGATGCAACTCTCAAGGCGATGGCAGTGGAGGTTGAGCTCCCCAAGGACTTCTGGAAAAAGACCCTTGAGATGCGCAGGGCGGTCTTCTTCCACGAGGTCATGATAAGATACATGCCTGTGAGCATAATTGATGGGGAGCTGATTGTCGGATTCAATTTCAATACTGCCTTGTCCCGCTGTCTCAACAAGACCGAAATAAAGCAAAGGAATAAAGAAATGGCAAGGTGGTTCAAGGAGGCCAGCAGACTAAACAATGTGGGAGTTGGCACCGCAGCCTCAGTACCAGGGCATGTAATTCCCAACTATGAAAAAGTCCTTGCGAAAGGATTCAAGGGGTTGGTTCAGGAATATGAGGAGCTCAAAGACACGAGTCTTTCAGACGAGCATAGGGAGTTCATCGATGCTCTCATTCTGAGTTGCAAGACAGCAAGAGACCTTGCTCAACGCTATTCACGTAAGGCTTCTGATTTAGCAAGTGATGAACAGAATCCTGAAAGAAGAAGGGAGCTAGAAGAGATTGCACAGATATGCAGAAACGTGCCATGGGAACCTCCTGAAACTTTCTGGCAGGCGCTGCAATCACTCTGGTTCACACACATGCTGGTAATGGCGGCAGAATCCTATCCGGGAGCTGGGCTTTCTTTCGGCCGTTGGGATCAATACATGTATCCGTTCTACAAGAAGGATATTGAGTCCGGTACCATTACTCGAGATTGGGCCAAGGAGCTGCTACACTGCTATTGGATAAAGCACAACTACGTATATGACTATCAAGGTAGGTTGGGCATCAATCAAGGAATCAACTCAAGCTTCGGTCAGCTAATGACTCTGAGTGGATGCGGCCCTAGCGGCGAGGATCTCACCAATGACTTGACCTGGTTGGCGCTGGAGGTAATCGAAGAAATCAATCTTCTTGAGCCCAAGCCAAATGTGAGGATTCATGGGAACACACCTGATGACTTCATGTACAGAATAGCAGAGATTCTCTCTGAAGTGCAGGGTTTTTCATTTTTTACGAACTCGCCGATGGCGTCAATTTCAGCGAGCTCCTCGTCGGAGACCTTCTCTTTGGAGGAGGACCTAGCCATGCACCGGCACCTCCATCCATAGCTGGGGATTCCCGGCAGGATCTAGTTCTAGTGGTCTGTAGAATGAACCACAGCCACACGTGATGACGTAACCATCATCAATCTTCACAACGACCACCGGCTCTCCGCAGGATGCACAGTCATGCTTACGCTTCCACGTGGAAACCGTGAACAATCGCAGGATCTGCGTCTCTCGGGAGTTGAGCAGAGCTACGAATTCGCTCTGCGTGAGAGTCCGGCCAAGGATTTTCTCAAGCCTCGTCTTCATGATCTCAAAATCAGATTTCACGTCGGCATCCATGTACCAACGTTTCTCGTCCCGCTCCTCAGGCGGGCCCATTCCAGGTTCGGTCTGTGTCCGTGACATCAGTTCTCACCATGTCAAATGTCAATAATTGACATACGATGGTTAGTAGTCACGTCCTATTAAGGATATTGCATGTCAAGTCTTGACATTTAACAGATAAGGGATAAGAACCGGACAGAGCTAGAAATGGTGGGAACCCTAATGGAAGAGCTGGAACTCCTCGAGCAAAATGGAGCGCTTCGGGCATTAATCCTCATTCTGGAAAAGCCACGCTATATCACCGAGCTTAGGAGATCCGGTGTCAACCCAGAGGGAATAGTAAGCCTCACATCGTTAAACAAGGTGCGGGAGAATCTCGCCCGACTTGGATTGATAACCGAAGAGATGGAGGAGGGGCCCCGTCCTCGGACCTACCTGGTAATCACTGAGAAGGGAAAGAAGATCGCCGAAAAACTCAAGGAAATACAGGACATTCTTGAACTGGGGTAAAGGTAGTGGATGAAGACCTCCCAGAAGCGCAGCTCGAACCGAAAATACCCCTACAGCAGAGAGTGTACTGGATTATAATGCCGCTTGTAGCGATAGTCGGCGCAGCAGTGGGTCTCATGGGGGTTGAGCTATGGATCTCTGAGACTCATCTCCGAATCATTGTGATTGCAATCGGCATCGGACTCTTGTTGTTTGTCTACATCATCAAGCCTGACAAACAACGAAGAGTGTCTTGGGTCAAAGTTATGGGCGAACTGCTGGAACGGAGGTCTAGAGTTGAGTATCTTTTCTTTGAATATGTCGAAAGACGAAGGACCCCGACCGACCCGGTCTATGAGTTGCGGATATTGGCTAGAGCAATCCTTATGAATCGGGGCTTTCTGAGAGCCGTTCATCGAATGGCCCTCGTCGAAGATGAGAAAGACCTGGCAGCCGATCTTCTTCTGGAAATAGGCGAGCAAGCTGAATGGCTTCAGAAGCTCAAAGACCGGCTGGACGAGATAGAAGCAACTAAGTGATGCGTTTCTCTAGAAGGATTTGCCATATGAGAATGAACTGCCAAGCCTGAGAGGGGTTATACTCCATTCCCCTCACGCGTATCTAGGGACGGGGTCAAGGAATTCGTGACAGAGGAACTAGAAACTCGGCATTCGTTGCAACAGACCTACAAGTACAGAGAAGTCTTATATCTAAGAGGAAGGTGATTCTTCGTCGTGGTGATTGTATGGAGGTACGTAAGCAAGAAACTCCCTACATGTATTCTGAGGAGTTCAAACGTTCAGAGAGGTTTGAGATCAACGATATCGAGTTCGTGGAGATACGCATTGACAGTAACCGACTGATTGCCAAAGGAAAGACGTGGACGACCTTCGAACTCCTGCTGTCCTTCATCGGTGCAGCATGGATGGAGAAGTGGCGGAGATTTGGGTCAAAAATGCTTGCAGCAGGGATAATTCTGTTGCTCTGGCCATTCGTCGTTGTGTTCATTCCTGGCCTGGCAATGGTATTTTATGGCCCCGGGGGGCTCTATCTCATGCTCCCCTTCATGATGCTCGGAGTTGTACTCATCATGCTCTGGGCCCTCGTGAAGAGGGAAGCGGTCAAGATCTACACCCCTGCCGAGGTCTTCAAACTCGAGGGGTCTGCTGGCTTTGTTGAAGCAGTCTGGAATGCTATATCATCACAGCAGAGATCGAAGGATAGATGAGGGTGTGATTGAGCAGTGCCGGTAGCCAAAGGAGAATGGAAAGCGACTTGCTCAGACGCCCAGAGCGATCCAGGAGATACTGGAGGAATGAACAAATGGTAGATACCCCGCGTAGCTTGAAGACAACCGACAAAGAAGAACAGGCCAAGGGCAATCTCACGGCGATGTCTGTGTTCTATGGCTTCTTCTTCGTTTTTACTGGCTCTCTCTCAAATCTGGCAATCTATATTGGTGATAATCGTCCTAACCTAGTGGCCGCATTCTTCTTGTTTCTTATTCTGATAGGACTAGCGCAAACGGTCTTGGGATACGGACTCTACCGAGAGGCAACAGAAGTGAGTGTTTCTAAGTTCCTCCTTAACGGACTATATGTCTTTATCGTCGCCGCTCCCTTGTTTTATACAGTATTGCTCGGCCAAGTTATGCGGGTCCTAGATTGGATCTTCATAATTGGCATGGCTGCATACTTCGTCGGATTGACTGTAGTTCTACATCGCTCCTCAAGGATTGATCAGTGAGAGTAGAGTGGTTCGTGAGCTGGTTTTTCCGCGGCACTTACCCTGAATACCGCTTGAGCTAGCCCACGTTTTTATAGTCCGCCCATGTCCTATTTAGGATATGACTAGTAGGGGAATCGGTCCGGAACGACCGCCAACAACCATCATATTCGCAGGACGGGATAGACCCATGGAAGACGTGTTCATTGCCTTGTCAAGTGCACACTTCATGTTGATTCCGTTGCAAGAATCGACATCTACACTTGGAGCACTCCTTACTGTCATTGCTGGTGCGTTGCTTGTCATTCTTGCACTCATGGTTGGCATGGGTCACCGAATCATAGGGAGATAGACCGAGGAGAATGATATGCGGCTGATTCTTGATACAATGGGACGGGTATGGGCGCGGCCTGGGCGGGGATGTCAATATGAGAGATGAGTTTGAGCCTCAGAAGGTACTGTACTTCAAACTGCTGGAGAAACATTCGAGAAGAAAGATACAGATCGAAAAGGCTATCCGAGAACATATGGGGGATCACCTGACAATCGTCGAAGAAACCGCGATTAACTTGTCTGACATGACACCTCATCAATTGGCCTTAGCAATCCATGAGGCTCCCATCCTGCTCAAATCGCTCTCCGCGGTCTGCAACATAGCTCAACGAGTCTTCCGACTGGCAACCGGGATGAACGTGGATACCTACCCAGACAAGATCTCTCTGGGTAAGGCAGAACGGATTGCAGAATTTCTGAAGGCATTTCTTCCAGACAAGATCACGATGAAAGAGGTGATTCTCACTGACCAGTGGTGGTATATCGATAAAGAAACGCGCAAGTTTAAGGGAACCGGTTGGGAAGGGGTGGTCAGGCAGACCCTAGATGTACTCTCCGGCCTAGAATTCAAGAAACGGAAGTTCAAGAATCGTAAGTATGAGATTGATGCAGCATATCCCGCCAAGGGACGCATCGAGATTGGAGTGGATGTCAAGCGGATTCAGTCGCCAAGAGACATCCATAAGAGAAGTGACGAGATTATTAACAAGGCCGCGCACATGAAGGATGAATATCCGGATTCTAGATTCTATGCTGTGATATTCTATCCATTCGGGGATAAAGAGGCCCTCGAACTGAGATTCGAGAATTCGCAAGTGGATGGAATATTCTATGCTGGAGAATCGAAAGAGTCAATTGAAGAGGCGTGCGATGCCCTCTTGACAGAGTCCGGAATATCCAGGAGCCCTATGGATGAAACGCTTGAAGACAACTCATGAACTGAGACTTGGCGACGCCAGAGATTTAGGATTTCTGGAAGATAACAGCATTCACTTGGTTCTAACCTCCCCACCGTACTGGACATTGAAAGAATACAATGGCGGAGAGAACCAGCTTGGATCCATCGAGGATTATGACAGATTCATTGATGAACTCAACAAAGTTTGGAGCGAATGCCTCAGGGTCTTGGTCCCCGGTGGCAGGGCCGTAGTCGTTGTGGGTGATGTTCTTCTGTCAAGAAGAAGTCATGGAAGGCATCGACTCATTCCTCTTCATGCAGACATCCAAGTCGCTGCCAGACGAATTGGCTTCGATAATCTAACACCTATCATCTGGTATAAGATCGGCAGTGCGAACTTCGAGGCTAACACCCGGTCAAATATCCTCGGGCAGCCGTATCAGCCGAATGCGATAGTGAAGAATGACATGGAGTTCATCCTCATGCTCAGAAAGCCTGGAGGCTACCGCAGCCCCACGAAGATGCAGAAGGAGAAGAGCAGAATACCGCGTGATGAATTCATGAATTGGTTCACTCAAGTCTGGACGGACATTGGAGGTGCATCCCACCCCCAGCATCCTGCCCCGTTCCCCTTAGAACTGGCTGAACGCCTAGTGCGAATGTATTCCTTCGTGGGGGACACAGTTCTTGATCCGTTCGTGGGAACAGGGACCACAATATTGGCTGCAATTCGGCACGGACGTTCGAGCATCGGCATTGAAACGGACCAAGAATACTTCATAATAGCTCGCAAGTCAATCAGTGAGAACCTTCAACATCTTGAGTATGAGCTGGAGTTCCGACTTATGGAAGAGCAGAAGACGGGAGTTGCCCCCTGCTTCCGTCGCTGATTCAGCTACTGAAACAAGGGAAGAAAGCCTATATGAATTGAAGCCCCTGCTGCAGGTAGTCATTGAGGGGTGTGAAAATGCCAAACGATGAAGAACTTGTAGACGATATAGAAGAATTCGATGAGGAAACCAAAGAAGAGGCACCTCTGGATGCCAAACTGTGGGAAATGTTGAATCGGGAGGTCTTCATAACTGAGATTGACTATACACTGGGACAATTGGCGCAGATGGTAGAAGATGGGGAGATAGACCTCAAGCCGGAGTATCAACGACGTCATCGGTGGAATATAAGGAAGAAGTCAGCACTAATCGAGTCGTTCATCATGAATGTTCCAGTTCCCCCAATCTATCTCAATGAGGACGAGCTGGGTGAGTACTCTGTTATAGACGGAAAACAAAGGTTGCTGGCAATATCGGAATTCATCTCGGGTCAACTGGAACTGAGTGGGCTGACTATATTCTCAGAGCTTAACAACAAATCCTTTGACGAATTGGCTCCGAAGTACAAGCGGGTAATCAAATCCAGACAGAAACTCAAGGCTATACTGATTCTGAGGCAGACAGATCCTGATGTCAAATTTGAAACATTCATGAGGCTAAATACAGGAGGTGTCCCTCTCAACGCACAGGAGATCAGAAACGCGGCCTTCACAGGCCCCTTCAATGATATGCTCCTCGAAGTTTCACAAGTGCCTCAGTTTCATGCACTCTTGGGCATAGAAGAACGTGAGAAATCGAGGATGTGGGTTCAGATGCGAGATGTTGAGTTTGTACTTAGGTACCTCACGTTTCGCGATGATATCTCATCCTTCACTAGTCGTCAGCGGAACCAGATGACAGAGTATATGGCGGCAAATAGGCACATGGATGAGGAACAACTGAAGGCTACTAGGGAAGACTTCCTGGCCACTCTTGGTTCTGTCGAAGCGTGCTTTGGAGTGCACGCATTTCGGAGGTGGAATCCCCAGAAGGGAGAGTGGATTGATCGCATCCTTGCAGCCCTCTATGACGCTCAAATGTTCTCATGCATGGAGATATCATCGGATAGCGCCCGTCCGAAGCAGGAGCAGATTCTAGAAGAGATGAAAAAGCTCTTTGAGAACGAAGACTTCCAGCAGTACATATCGGTCTCAACAAACACACCGACGCACTTCAACGGACGCATCCAGATGGTACGAAAAATGCTCCATGATGTTGTTGGTGAGTAGTCATATGACTGACTCCGAATCCCTTCGGGAGTTCCTGTCCTCGCTGGATATGGTTTGGATCCTTCTCAATATCGAACGGAATCTCTGTAAGAATCCTCCTTTGGTTGATCAGAGGAACACTTCAGAGGGCCTGAGAGGAGGCGCGGTTGTGCTTCTGGTTGCATCCTTTGAAGAGTTTCTCAGGAATTGCTTTGAAGAGCACTTGTCAAGAATAAGTGCGGCAAACGTGAGGAGCTCCGAACTTCCAGATGAGTTCGGGACGAGGAATGTTTTTGCAAACCTAAGACTGGCAATCCAGGGTTCCCTTCACGAAGGAGTTCAATGGACGAAGGACAACATTGACGCAGTACTGGAAACTTGCAGAAAGATCGGTGCAGACCTGTTGCTCACTAATGCATTCTTGGAAACCGAGGGTAATCCAAGAGCGAAAGTTGTGTGCAAAATGTATCGAAACATTGGAATACCTGACATTCTGCAACGAATCCAGCCTGTGTTTGAACGAAGATGGAAATGCCCTATTGACGATAGGAGTATAGGCGGACTCCTCGACGATATTGTCACTAGACGAAATAGCGTGGCTCATACGGGCAAGGCACTTGAGATAGGGCGCAGTACTCTTAGGGAATCCGTTAAATTCATGGAGATACTGGCAAGGCTCCTTGATGCTCAGCTTAGTAACTATGTTGCTGGCATCCTACCATGAATATGGAGTCGAGCCGAATGTAGTTGCCGCCGATGTTGTATTCTTCTCTTCATGGAACATGTACCTTCTTGGGAGACTATGACATTGGACAAGCAAGGGGAAGGCCTTCAGACAGAACAGGATCCGGCAAGAATTCATCAAGGGACGACAGCACAGAACCAGATGCCTCAATTGTCCTCTGGCTGCTGGTCGTCGTGTAGGACTTGAGGGAGCTCCAATCTTGTCAACCTGACAACGAGTGCGCCATATCGAGCTGGAACTTGACATCCGATTTCATCTTCTCGCAGATGGCCTCGATAGAAACTCTATCGCCTCAGAACCGATGGGTCTCGCGGATGCTGTTTCCCATAGGGGTCGGAATGACTCCAGACAGGGGCTGCGGAAGAAAGATATACCGGCGCGTATCCTGAATATCCTACTGAGGTACGGAGGTCAAGGCGACGGCAATTAAGGGACTGCTCTACGGCAAGAAAGGATACTTGATCAGACTCTTCGAACCTTATCGAATCGAGCTCCAGGGCACCAAGGTGCTGGGAGACAACGCTGAAGCGACGAAGTACAAGCTCCTTTGGGAGTCGATTACGTGTTTCAGTACTCCGAAGGTTTCGTTGAAATTGATTGCTGCAGAACAATAGGAATCTGGTGATATCAACCATGCCATCCGAAACAGAAAGCACAGCACCAAACGAGATAGAAAGCGAAGAACGTCTGAAAGTATCTCCAGGTATTGTAAATCGTCTTAGTATTGGTCTATATCGTAATTTCGGCTTAGCGGTGAAAGAACTGATATCCAATTCTTATGATGCTGATGCTACCGAAGTAAAGATTCGTCTAGATCTGAAACAGAACCGGTTCATAATTCGAGATAATGGGAATGGAATGACGTACAAAGACCTCAAGAATACATATCTTAGAATTGGGGAATCAAAGGAATCTGGGACTAAGACGCCAATGGGTCGGACCCGTATAGGGCAGTTCGGAATCGGGAATCTCGCCGTCTTTCCCTATTGTGAGGAAATACACCTAATCACCAAGAAACGCGGTGAAAGGACTCTCGTTGAAGCATGGATTGATGCGCGAGAATTCACAAGAGAATTCCTCCGGGGAGAAAAAAAGACTATCGAAGAAATCCCCATTCCTGTGAAACGCAGGAAGACGGACCACCCCATAGATATGGGTGAAACCATACTGTATCTCAACGGAATCAAACCTCACATTATGGATTGGCTGCGATCGAAAGGAAAGAGTACTCGAAGAACCACGATTGATCAGCTATCGGGGTATGGCAAATTCAAATGGACTCTTAGTCAGTATCTTCCACTGAGGTACCCCGAAGGAAGGGGAAAGCTCGAATCATTCTTCGGGTCAAACCATAGAGGCAACTTCAGGGTCTGGCTGGACGGCACAGAGCTGGAGCGAAATGTAGTGGAAAAGGCTCAAATCCTTGAAAAAGGGTCAGAAACTTTCGGGGGAGTTGAAGTAAGATACGTGATAATGAGTCCGTTAGAGCCCGTCAGGCCACAAGAAGCTCGCGGATTGCAGCTGAGGCTAAGAAATGTGGCAATTGGTTTCCCAACAGACTTTGATGTGATCAAGATTAGGGGAAGGGTTCTCGGGAAACTCAATTATCTCACTGGTGAGATTCATATTCTTAAGGGATTGGGGAACGAGCTGCTCATTGACCGCGACCGTTTCTCCTATACTGAGGACTATGACAGACTTGCTGAATTCTTTCGAAAGAAACTGACAGATTGGAGTAATGAGCTGGAGCGAATAGCATCTCATGATAAGAAAATATACACTGCGCTTTCTGGGATTCCTCAGGAGAAGAAAGTAATCCGTGAAATGAAGAAAAGCGGTATTGTTCAAATTGATAGAAGTCGGGTGAGAATTCCACGTCCGGATCAACCCAAAGGAAAACGTGGAATATATTCACAGTATGCTGAGAAGCTAAATCAGGTCCTAGAGCAAACCACTGAGTATACGGTTAGAAAGCGAACTGCCGAAATACGCCAGAAAGAATCTCCGGTTAGAATCGAACCCGAGTCAAAGAAGATAACAATCATCGTCAGTCCCGAGGAAAGAGAAGAACAGATTACAGTATATGGTCGAGAATACTCTGTTTCATACGATTCTTGGGATGCAGCCGAAACACTGGAGTCTGTCTGCAGGATATCAAACGGGAGGATGGTTGTCTATAACCGCAAACATCCTGTTTTCAAATCAGGCCTAGATCACGAAACAATCAAGTATCTCACTCTTGGGGGTCTTCTCCTACTTCAGTCGGGAATAGAAGATGGTGATCCAGCAAGGATGCTATACGATTTGATAACCAATCTCCCCAGGAGGTAGAGGGATTGGGATACCTTCAAGAGTGCAAAGATACTCTCATCAATAACCTCTGGTTTCCTGTCGTGAAATCTGCTGCGGACTATCTTCAACCTCGACTTCAAAAGAACAAGAAACTAGAAATCCTGACATTGACCAGTGCCGCCAATTGTCATGAGATAGAGAGATTTGTCAATACGGAGTTATCAACACACAAGAATATCACAGCATGGGGAGGAGGCCATCTGGATATGTGGGGCCTCCCCGCGGAGGGCAACATCACTCTCCATGGAGGAAAGAGCTTTAGGGATACCTTCTATTCTGGCGATTTCAGTGATCTGGGTTCCAAAGTCTGCTATCATGTGCTCAACTTCGATTTTGCTTCGCAGCGTCCAAATAAGGCCAATCATCCTGAATACATCTGTCGCGAGTTAGTGTCTATAGAACGTTTCATCGGAAAACTATCAAAGTGTGCCAATTTGCGTGGTTTCGTGATAATATATACAACTGCACTTCCTTCCGATTCTGTGGATTTCGCAGCTCTTAAAGATGAATCAGACCGTATTCACAAGAGTGGATGGGCAGGTATAGCCATTCCCTCTTCTGAGGGTGATTTTGGTTCATCAATTGAAGAAATACTTGAAGAGCTCACTAGGAAATACGATATGTCAATTGACTCTTCATCCAAATCGTCGATGACTCTCAAACAAGAAAACCAAATCCATTCAATCGCATATCTCACAAGGAAGTGAATGAAATGTCCGACTCTGAGAACGATTCCATCAAAAGGTTAGAAACATCCAATAGATCACTGGGCACGAATTGGGACATGACCTTGAATGCGCATAGGGATGTAATCATCGAACTGATGAAGAAGACCGAGCTGCAAGCTAAATGGACGACTTGCCTTGCATATTCGGTTCCTGAGAAGGGAGTTAAGATTGCCAAAAGGTTCATGGATGAGATGTTCATGGACCTGTTCACATCGATTGTTCTAGCACTTCAAGGACTATACAAATATGCGAGAATGTGTCTAAGAAGCTATTTGGAATCCACCGTACAACTCATCTTCTTTGCTTTCCACCCTTTGGAGTACAAATGGTGGACCGGAAGAAAATGGGGGTATCTTTCATCTTTTCGTAAATACCTCGGCATCATATTCAAGATTGCGAAAGTTCATGAGATGGATCAGAAGTATAATGCGGAGTGCTTAAGGAAAAAGGTGGAAAATCAATACCATACCGACTCCGCCTATGTTCACTCTTCAGGCTCATCTATTCAGACCTCAGATGCTGTTGCACCACAGTACAAGGTTCAGGAATTCATGTGGTGGAAAGCTGCATTCGAGTCGGTAGTCTGTCATAGTAATATGATGCTTATCGCATCTTTCTATGAGCATTTTTGCAGTGCTGATGCCGAAGAACGAGAAGCGATAATTGAGATAGGAATCCAAGATGCCATGAAGGATTTCATGAGAAGATTCGTAACAAGAAGTACCTGAGTATTAGCGACCAAAATCCTGATGGAGATTCTTGCCACTCAGTCTGCCAAGTGCAAAGGTAGGAACCATTGTATCTCTGAACGGGATAGTGATACTATTGCGCAATCATGATGTGTTCATACATATCCGGCCTCTGGTTCGAGGGCGTTATCATCCGAGAAGTACCGTTTTTCGTGTGTATCTCAACATCTTTGCCGATAGCCTTCAATTCAGTTTCTAACCATTTCAATTTCGGAAACCCCGGGCTTCGGTAAGAGATTATCAGAGTTGCTTGAGAGAATGACTCTAGACACTTCTTCCACGCGCTCTTCAGCTTATCGGGACTGCTCCATGAATTCTCGATTGGAGTGAGTCCCTTTATGGGGGATTCAGGGTCGATCATGCTTCCCCAGATCTCGTAGTAAGCTAATCCCTCTAGAAAGTGATACAGGTCATAGTAATCCAAGAGAGATGATGGAGACCTTCCACTGGGAGGGTCGATATATACAATGTCTGGTCTTGGTCTGATTCTGACCAGTAACATATCCTCTACACGCTCATTCAATGCTCTGTTTTCATGCTCGTTGCCAAAGGCTGCCGCATTAATCTCTTTGCAGAATCTGCGGAACATCTCCTCGAAGGGGGTATCCCATGTGGTCTTATTACCGAAACTACGTCTTCGCTCTTCAAATCGAAAGGATAGGTTCGCTCTATTGAAGATATTCCACGGCCTCTTGATCATGCAAGCTTGAAAGAGTGCATAGTATGCTGCTGCCTTCTTCGAGTCCTTTCTCAGGCGACGAATATTTGTGCTTACTATGTCCAGCCATTTGTTCTCCGCATCCGTATAATAGCAATCTATGAAGGTGTCCTGAATGAAAGATGGGTAGTTGCGTCCGGACTTGACCTCTAATAAGGAATCAATGTCTGCTTTGGATAATTGGGCGGCATCGTTTTCTATGAGCGCCTTTCCAATCCACCAGTTGAACCTCAGGTAATCGTTATAGAAAACGGTCGCACCGAGTCGCTTCAGGTGATAACTGACTATCCCCGAGCCTCCAAATAGATCCAAAGCAACGGTGTCATTACTTACTAGGTGCTTTGTAGACGCGTGAAGGAAGTCAAGAAAGCGCCTCTTGCTTCCAATGTACCGCGTAGTTGGGATATCATATTCGATTTCGTTATCAGAAGAATTCGTTTTGGGTATTTCAAGTGTCCCGTTCATCCTTTCTGGCAGCCTCTTACTATATGGTGAATCACATTCGGATATCTAAATGTTTCCTTAGGATGGAATTTAAGGAGCTCTCATTAAGTTGCGTCTTGCGGGCATCTCCCGCACACCCCCCCTCTCTCCCAGAAAGCTCCTGGAGAGCATGCTGCGCCCAGTTTCTCAAAGCTGAACACGCCTTCACGATTGTCATGGCCATGGCGCCACCGGCTTCCACGTGGAAACCTCCCTAGCTGCCAAGGGCCCCGAACTGCAACACCCTCACCAGCTCCTCCAAGGACACCAGCCGCCCGTCCCGCCTGGGCCAGCGTCTCCACCTCTCCCGGGTCCATCATCACCGCCACCTGCACCGCCTCCCACTTCCCCACCGCCTCCATCACCACCGTGCAGTGGGGGTCGTGGCGATACTCAGGACTACTGTGTACCACCGACCCGTCCCGCTCCGACAGGAACAACTTCACGTTCACCGCCATGAACCGGTGACCCTCGATATCTCCAACTCCTATGTCGTGATCGTTGTCCTCCACCTCCAGGCACTCGCAGCGGGTCGAGCCGAGTGCACTTGCTGCCGACTTTGTCTTCTCTTCAGAAAACATGTGTCTTCTTGGGAGAGCCTGACATTGGACAAGCGAAGAAAGGCCTTCACAAAGAACAGGGCCGGCAAGAATTCATCAAAGGACGACATGACAAAACCGGATGCCTCAACTCTCTTCTGATTCCCTCTCGTTTCGGATGATCTTCGCCCAGAAAACCGAGTGTACTTCGACGCATTTCCCTCCATCAAGCGTAAGACCCTCCTCTACAAGACCGAGGTGGAGTACGGCGATTTCACGATAAATCACATTCTGGGATGTGCCCACGGGTGCAAGTACCCCTGTTATGCGATGAACATGTCAAAGCGGTGGGGCAGAATCATGGACTACGAGGACTGGATGCATCCTCGCATCGTATCGAACTCGCTCGAGCTCCTTGAGAAAGAGATTCCGCGCTACAAGGATAAGATTCACTTTGTACACATGTCCT
>CAYYQL010000024.1:0-37429 GCA_964473825.1 uncultured archaeon | reverse complement strand
TCCGTGGGCGGCTTGCTCGATCCAGATGCTAGAAGGTTCTTGAGTTTTGGAACAAACTCCTTGCCCTGTTCTTTGTAGAGTCTGTACAGGGCGTAGACAAAGAGCTGGGCGAATACGTAGGGGTAGTTGTAGAAGCGACGTCGGGGCATGTAGTAGTGCACCTTCATAGTCCACTCCCACTTCATGACGTCGAGCCATTCCACAGCGTCCCCATAGATCTTGTCCCGTCCCCTGGCCCAGAGGTCTGCAACGGTCTCGCCATCGAGGAACTTGCCTCCGTCGATTGCCTCATAGAGGCTCTTCTCGAAGAACACGCGGGCCGAAACTTGGAATGCCGCCATGCCGAACTGATCAAGCACCGCTGCCAGCACCGCCTGCTTTTGCTCCTTTGACTCTGCAGAACTCAAGAGTCGTTCGGTAAGCAGTAGCTCTCCAAAGATAGAACCACACTCTGCGATACACGATCCGACCTCGCAGTTTGATGGCTTCTGAGCACGAGCCATGAGATAGTCATGGATGGCGTGTCCATTCTCATGTGCAATGGTGAAGATGTCTCCCAGTTGACCGTTGAATGACGAGAGAATGTAAGCACTCTTGCCCGCAAGCCAGCCAGCGCAGAAGGCACCGGAGCGCTTGCCCTTTCTCACCTCGCTGTCGATGTGATGCTTTTCGAACATCTCATCAACCCATTCACCGACCTCTGCGTCAAAGCTCGTGTAGGCACCGACGACCTCATCACGAGTTTCTCGCCACTCGTATTTTTTCTCAGGGGCGTTGGGTAACGGCGCGAGAATGTCCCAGTTACCCAGTCTCTTCAGATTCATCATCTTTGCTTTTAGACGAAGATAATCACGGTACAGGTCAACATTGGCCTCAATGGTCTCCATGAGGGCATCGATGGCCTCCCTGTTAACATCATTAGCAATCAGGCTCTGGGCCATGGGCGACTCATAGGTCCTCCACTCACACATTTGAAGATGGTCAGAACAGACAGCACGTATCGCACTTGCCCATAGGATCTCATCTGTACCCAGGTCTTCGTATACAATCTGATTTGCTCGCCTACGCACATCCCGGTCAGTGTGTTGATAGAGGCCGATGATCTCACCGTAGGGCATGGTCTTCGTCTCACCGTTGATTTCAATCTCAAAAGTCCTCGTCGACAGCCAGTCGCCTTGGAGCTGCTGCCAAGCGTTGATTCCATTCTTGTCTTTCGTGATGACGAGCTGCTCCTCTTTCTCTGAGAGCATATGTGGAACGCGCCGCTTGATGCGCTCAAGATAGTGCTTATACTCCTCTAGTTCAGCATCATCCACTATATCGGGCTTCTCTGACAGCAACTTGCCGATCTCTAGATCGAGAAATGCCAAGGCCTGACCAAGCTTCATTCGGGATTTCCTAGCGGCATCGTTGAGTCGCTTCGCTGTTCCCGATGTTGAGTTTGCAGAATACATCAGGAAACTGAACATAAATGGACCTTCAAACACGAGCTCCATCTCATCCTTGGTTTCTAGGATCTCGAGCAGTCCAGCTGCATCAGTCTGCGCAATTGTGCCTCTGTATCTAGCACGAAACTCCTGCGCCTTGTCAACCGCTCGTTCCATATACTCGACGATTGAGTCAGGGTCGGAGTCCTTCACGAGTTGGGTCAAATCCCATCGCATCTCTTCAACAGTCATGATAATCAACGGATTCGTTGGCCACGCCATGGCTTAAGAGTGCTATGAAGAAGGCCGTCTAGATGTCGTGTGATATCTACTCCAGAAATCGCAACGACTTCTCATTCTCAAGAGTCGAGATGGCATCGATAATTATGATTCATGTTCCAATCATTGGAAGCTTTATCAGAGAAGAGCTTATCATTCAAGTCGGCCTGATTCTCTTGATGACTCTAGCTTTGGTCAGTGAAACGAATTCCTCGATACCTTCGTCGAGGTGAATATAGGAGCTGAAGCCGTGTGGATGAAGATTCAATTCTGAACGATATGTTCAGTGCACTATCTCACGAGATTAGGCGAGAGATAGTTTCACTCATCGGGAATCAGGGCTCCACATCATATACAGACATGAAGGTTCTAGACTTAGAGCCCGGAACGCTCTATTTTCACATCGACGTTCTGCTCAAAGGACCCAATCCGCTAGTTGAGCGCGACCAGCAGAAGAGGTATTGTTTGACTGAGCTAGGCGTCTCAGCCTTCGAGATGCTCCAGCACGGCGAGGACACGTTGTACTGGCTCAAAAGGACCAGCAATCCAAGGGTTCAAGTGTCGGGCATTGTAGGAATGATGCCTGCGATAAGACGGATACAATCAGACCCTTGGCGATTCACCCTGGAGATGCTGCTCTTCTTGGGAGCTTATGGCTATCTGTCATATGCGGTAGGACTGTTACCCGTCGGGTTATTCTTCATCGAGTTCGCCACGACTCCCATGTTGTCGATAGCATCCGCGCTCGTTGCATGGATTGCGATTTACGTTCTAATTGAGCTTGTATCATCGGTTATCATTGGAACCCGCTGTTGCTCTCCCTCTCTGTTCATGTCAATTCCAATTTCCTTCATCCCCAATGTCGTATTGGAACTCTTGCTGAACCTTATGGTTCTAGAATTGAGCATATCGGGGTGGTTCCTCACTCTGCTACTGACCGGCACAATATCATGGAGTGCCTTTATCCTTACTATGTGCCTAGCTAAAGCAAGGAGTGTTAGACCACTTCGCGCCGGCCTTGTAACTCTAATCGTAACTAACGCCAACCTTCTGTTGCTGATCTTGTTGACCTAAGGATTAACCAGCAAATCCCTCTGCGGCCTCTCAAGAGGAGTTCGAGTACTCTCGAGCTGCCATTTCCACAAATCTCGAATGGAAAGATTATATACATTCTTGAGTAAACAATACCGTGATAAACATGAACGCGAATCACTCAAGAATTGCAGCGGCCCTTGCGGCAATAGCGCTCTTAGCGTTAGTGCCGATGGCAGCTGCGCAAGAGCAAGGAATCCAATACCAATTCAATGAGGGACTGGCAAGCCTGACGACAGACCAGATCGGAGTCAAGGTCACGGCATACAACCAAGTACCTCATTTCCATTGGTGGAATGCTACGTCGAATGAAACTGACTACCATGTTATGTTTCTGAAATTGCTGGAGGTCAACGACACCGACGGCAACGGCGCTTTTGATCCTGAAACGGATACCATCGTAGGAGCTCCCTATCTGCTACCGGCAGGTGTGTGGGATTTCAGTGGCTTTGAAACGGTGGAGGAAGACTCTGTAGTGACCGAAATCCACTTCAACTTCACCAAAACAGAGAATTTCACTCTGCCAACACCCACCACAACTACGACCACAGCCCAAGCACCGACCAACTTCGAGGTCACAATCCAGATCCGTGTACACATCGACACATCGAACCCTCATGAGATGAAGTTCGATATTGTCATATCAGGGTGGAAGTGGGCCTCAGAGGACTCGATGCTGGTCTTCCAGTTCACAATAACTCAGAGTGAACACGGTGAAGAAACGGGATCTGATGAACCTCCTGAGTTCGTTCAAGAGGAAAACCAGTTCCAGTTTGGCGAAGGATACATGGAGTACGCTGAAGAAGCAGTAGCTGGTGAAACACCTATACAGGTGAAGGGTACTCACGGAGAGGGAACCGGAGACGAGGACGGCCAATCGGTCTATCTTGCTTTCGAGTACTTTGGTAATGAAACCCTCGAATACGATCCAATCCTTGGAGTTTCATCTGGAACAACAGCTGACGGCGATGATAACGGCGATGGTGACGGGAATGGCACAGAGATTATACCTGATCTCGTTACCTCCGACCAGCTCATACTGATTGGAGGCGTGGTTGCCGTAGTAGTCCTGGCGGCTGTGATAATCAAGGTCAAGCGCTGATGCTCCTGACAAATCAGAGGTAGAACTCGCCAGTCTAACGAGGTTCTGGCAGTGTGCCAGGACCTCCTCTCTATTCTCTTATGTTAGGTTCTTGGCCTCATTCACAGCACAGGATACCAGCAAAGAAGAAAAGGAATGGAATGTATATGCAAGCACTGGTAACTAAAAGACTCAACAACACAATACGAACACAGAAACAGATGATCACAAACTGTACGATGGACGGGTGACAAGAAAATGAAAAAGCGGTGCAGGACCGGAGTGTATGTCGTCTTAGTGCTAATTCTAATGATGCTTCCCCACACAACCGCCCAGATGGGTGGAATCGAGTACTCTTATGGAGCGGGCATCGCCACATTAACTACGAATGAAATTGGCGTCAGGATAAGCGCTAGCAACCAGGTACCTCACTTCTGGTGGTGGAATCGGTCAGCTCCAGAAAAGAACTATCATCTACAGTTTCTCAAGCTAATTGAAGTACAGGATCTAGATGAAGATGGATTGTTTGACCCCTCCACAGACATGATTGTCGGTATTCCGTTTATCCTTCCTGGGATGAACTGGGACTTTAGCGGATTCTATACACAGGAGGAAGACTCCATTGTTAAATCCGTACACTTCAACCTCAGCACCACAGCAAGTTTCTCAATACCCATTCCTACTACGACTCCAATCACGACGGTGCCTACCACTCCTTCACAGATTGAATTCGATGTTGAGATTCAAATCCACGTTTCAATCAACGCATCCAATCCAAACGAACTCAAATTCGGGGTCTCTCTGTCTGGCTGGCAATGGAGGTATGACGACTCGATACTCGTATTTCAGTTCGTGATATCTGAAAGCGACCAGGAGGCCGGGGACAAGGAGCCGCCATCACGCTTCGAACAACAGGACAACCTCTTTGAGTTTGGACCTAGCTATATTGAGTTTGCCGAGGAGGCTTACGCGGGAACCAGCACAGTGGCCGTAGGAGGGTCATATGGCTCAGGGACAGATGGAGAAGAGGGGCAATCCGTCTATCTTTCCTTTGAACACTTCGGAAATAACTCACTCTTCTATGACCCGATTGTCGGAATGTCAGGACCCAGTCCGGATCCAAATGGAAATGGTGATGAGACTGGTAACGGATACGGCATCGACTATCAGCAACTCGCTCTGATTGTTGGTAGTATCAGTGTTGTTACATTGGTTCTGATACTCATCGAAAACCGTAGGAGATAGCTTGTCAGAAAGGTCTCTATCTCCATAAGTCACCTCTTGGGAAAGAAACTCAAAACCGCGCTACCCGACTTGGTCCATTCCTATCATTGATCCGTTAAGGAATCTCGTCCGCGATAGGTAGACCGTGACTTCTTGACCCCGTAAGCTCCAAGAACAAAAACGACGACAAAAGCTGCAATGACGACAATCCCGACCAATGACTGTGGAGAGGAAATCCCAGGTATGACTGTCAGGGGACCAACCAGATCGTTGGGCGAAGAGGCAGAGAATGGTGTAATCCCGGTCTCGTTATAGTAATACCCTACTACGGTTAGAGAGAAGTAGCATTCCAATCCATTGCCTGAGCCAGTCAAGACGAATTCGTGTGTCAAATTAACATGATCGATTCCCGTGACAGGACTTGGGGGAGAGTAAGAATCGGCAGCCAACAATGTATAAGATCCATCAGCTTCTTGCTCCTGAAGAGCCACAACAACTTGCGTCACGGAAATGTTGACGTATACCGAAGCTTGGGGGGTGATGCCAAGCGTCACATTCACGTCCTCCTCGAAGGGAGCATTCCACCGTTCAGGGCTCTCGATCTCTACGTCCACTTGGACACCGTCATCCGCAAATGTCGAGGGGGCATATGTGACAGCCGAAACGGTCATAGGAAACACTAACAGGGCAAATAGAAACGATGCCAACAGATACCGATTCATTCGAACAAACGCTCGTGTTACACTGCTTTTCGGTGCTCTTATGTATGACTGCTCATGCCACTTCATTAAGCCACTCCAAGACTTGGGAATACGCCTCTATTCTGTTCTCAAGCTTGGCAAGGCCATGACCCTCGTCAGAGAAGCGCAATAGCTTCACTGGAACACCCTTTGATTTCACCTTTTCAAATATCTGTATTGACTCGGACAGCGGCACACGCTCGTCGTTATCTCCCTGAATGATGAACAGCGGGGAAGAGATTCTGTCCGCCTTGTGTATTGGACTGATTCTCTCCAAGAGGTCTCTATCTTCGTCCAGACTTCCGTATTCTACCTCTCTAAGTGGGCGACGCCAGTCTGCTGTATTCTCAAGAAATGTCACGAAATCGGATATACCCACAATGTCAACGCCCGCTTTCCATAGGTCAGGGTACTCGGTCATAGAGGAGAGTACTGCAAACCCACCATAGCTGCCACCAAACACTACCAGACGGTCTGCATCGATATCAGAATCGGTTCTTCTGACCATGTCAGCCAGCGACTTGATATCGTGGATAGAGTCCAATCGTTTGCCAACATTGTCTAGGTCCATATACCTTCGCCCATAGCCTGTCGACCCACGAATGTTTGGCGCAATCACTGCGAATCCTGCCGACAGAAAGAACTGGATTACCGGGTAGAAGAAAGGACGCATCTGTGCTTCTGGTCCACCGTGAATCACGAAAAGGGTCGGCCACCCTTCACCGGGCCGATTTCCCTTGGGTACATACTTGAAATACGGAACACTCAAACCATCGAAGCTCTCAAACCGATGGTGGCTCGCATCAACAAAGCTCTCGGGGTTCAGACCAGCAAGGCCTACATCTGTTGCTCTCCACCACTCGTCATCCTCCATATCGTAGACCCAGATATTGGTCGCCTCGGTAGGGGACGAGAGGGTCACTGCAAGACGAGTATGATCCGGAGAGAGGCCCCCCGAGATGCTAAAGGACCGTGTATCGCCCGAAACGATGGTGCAATCGATGGGCATCTCAATCTCTCTGAAATCGTCAACACCCTCAGCATTGAAATCGCCAGCAAAGAGAGAGCTATACCCCTCCCTGTTGTTGAAGAAGAAGGTCGTTGAGCCTTCTTCGTTGTATATGGCCTCCTCAAAAGGATACTTGAGGTTCTCTTCGATTGAATCGATTGGACGGAAGTCTCCGTTCAGGTCTACAAGGGCTAGCCTATTGAGGTCTGAGCCGTGATCAGTGGAAACTAGAAGGGTCTCAGTATCTACAAACCTGATTCCGTTCCATCGTTCAGTCCTCTTACTGTCAATCCTTGCAGTGATGCTTGAAACATCCCCATCCTCCCACAGCAGCAACTCTTGATCAACGTTACCTCTGAACTTTCGCAAGACAATCTTAGTTTCATCTTCAGAAGACGTAGCCACCGACACAACTCCCTCAGTGGGCTCCAGCATCTTGGCTGGTTCATTATCAACTACAGGATATTCGAGGAAGTAAACATCTAGCCTGGATTTCTTGTCAGTGTTGGCCATGTAGTAGAGTCGCTTCTCTCCAACTGCATTGATAATATGCTTCGCAGCAAGGTCCGAGGTCAGCCATGTCAAATCGTATTCCCTGCCGATATGACCAATCTGGAAATTCTCATCACCGCCTCGATCCCGAGAAAAGACAATGCTTCCATCTGGAAGGTACCGCGGATCCGTGCATCGGTCCTCCTCAAAAGTCATCCGGGCAGGCCAGAGAGCCAACCCCTTCTTGACGGATACTGAGAAGACCTGAAACACTCCGGGAGAGTCGTAAGCGAAGGTCATCATATCGTCTTTAGGATGCCAAGATGGGCCTCCAGCCGTTTCTATAGCGAGATACTTCTGGAATTCTGGCTTCGATGAAGGCATATACGACAATCCACCTTGAGCCCCTAATAGATTTGCCCATATTGTGAGAGAAGTATATCGCTTGGAGTGTGAGATTTCGCTATACACATTTAACGCACAAAGGCGACTTGGAAACAGATGCATCATGGAGATTGACAGCTACATACAGGGTGCAGAAGCCTACGTCTGGAGCGAGAGGTTTGCCGTGCTCAAAGCAGCCCGTGCTATCCCCGACTCATTTGCAGTGATAGTAGACAAGAACGAAACGACAGTAATCATCCAAGAGGAGTGTGTCAAATCCGGAGATGCTCTAGAAATAGAGAGAGGATGGAGAATAATGACCTTCGACATGGTCCTTCCCTTCGGGCTTGTCGGATTCATGGCAAGGATCTCCACTGCTCTTGCAGACGCAGAAGTCGGCATATTTGTGATTTCAGCTTTCTCAACAGACCACATTCTTGTAAAAGAGGAGGACTTGGAGAAGACAGTTCGTGTGCTAACAGAACTGGGAATTACGGTCAGAAGATAACATCTGGCTGTCCTTCGAGTTGAGGACAATAAATAGAAAGAGGGTGCCAAGGCGGTAGCCTTGACATACTAGTATGTGCTGGTATTCAGTCGAGTTTACCACTTGCGCTTGCCGTGGTAATGTCCCTTCTCTTTTCCACCGTAAGTCTTTCGACTGGTGCCGCTGTCGCGGAATCGACCCTTTCGCAGGTCGTATCCTCCGCCATAGTCTCTTCGTTGGCGGCCATGCTCTTCGTCCGACAGGTTCCGGTCTGTGTTGACCTCTTCAATCTCCTCTTCGATCTCTTCGACCTCACTGCGGCTGCTAATCTTGAGCCTCAGTTGACGTCGGAAGAGACCAGTGAAGCCATTCTTGAGATCATACACATTTCCAATCTTCAGTTGATCAATGGAGTCATCCCAGAGAGGGACAACGACCGTGCCGGTTTCGTCCCCAACGGTTGCATCCAAGACGGTATGAGAGGAGCCATCCCGCCTTGAGCTAACTACGCGGGGCTCACCCTTATCTATAACCTTGAATTTGATGTGCAGCTTGCTCATCTTAGGTTCTAGGTCTTCAACTTTCACTTCTTGTAGTTCTTCAGTATCTACGGTCATTATCAATCACGTTGCGTCAGTAAGCGAGCGGACAAAAAAGAAACTCCCAGTTTCAAATCGGTTGGCGTTGAATGAGAGTCAATCATAATTTCCATAATCGGGTTCCGCTCTACCATGATTACCTCCGAATCTAGACATATAAGTGTCAGGCTTCCTGATTAAACAAATGGATGAATGTCCACAGTCTTCACACACCTTATTTGGAGGCCTATGAAAGGGGACTCTATGTCCGAAGACAGAATTGAAGAAACACTAAGCGAAGCCTATACTCGAATGCACACCTACACCTGTGCAGAGGCCTCGCTTCAAGCTCTTCTGAGCCTGTGGGAGATATCCGATAATCGCCTGACCTGGGCAACAGCAGGCTACTTGGGCGCCATCATGTCTGGCGAAATCACTTGCGGGCTGCTGATCGGGAGTACGGCAGCCATCGGATTCAAGTGCGGTCTCGGGAAGAAATCGACACCTGAGGACCATCCTTCAGACAGGGGAACTGCCGTTGAGGCAGTGGGGGAGCTGTATCGGAGTTTCCTAGACGAATTCGGTAGCACGACCTGCAAGACACTGAGTAACGTCGATTTCAGTGATGGAGAGCAACTCGCTGATTATCTTGTGAACCAGAGATGGAAGAATACCTGTGACCGATTCTTGGAATTCATCATCAGGAAGTGCCTTGAGATGCACAAGAAGGGGACCTTCTAGTTTCTAGAATCGCATTGGTAATGACATTGATAAGTAGGACATCGCCTCATCCCTTATGGAGACGATAGGCAGATGGAATTGCCATTGATCATAGTGCATGGTGGCGCCGGAAAATGGAAGGACAAGAGGATTCCTCCCGGCAAGACGCATGTTCAGAAGGCAGCCCGCATTGGATTCGATGCGCTGAAACAGAAAGGCAGCGCCCTTGATGCTGCAGAGAAATGCACGGCCTATATGGAGAGCTGTGGCAAGTTGAATGCTGGCGTAGGTGCCCGAGCGAATATCGAGGGTATCAAGGAACTTGATGCAATGATTGTGGATGGTAGCAAACTACAGTTTGGATCTGTCGCCGCTGTCACAGGAATACAGAACCCTATCTCACTGGCAAGATATGTCATGGAGAAGACGGACTACAATTTCTTCGCAGGTCCCAATGCCAAACGGATCTATGACAGAATGATACTCGAGGGGTACCGTGAGCAGAGAGAGCCAGGTGCAGTAGATTTCGGTTTCGATCTTGATACGGGAGATACTGTCGGCTGCGTGGCCATTGACATTGATGGACGGATTGCGGCAACCTCCTCCACAGGAGGAATCCCAAAAAAGATGCCCGGTCGAGTAGGAGATAGTCCCGTGATGGGGGCAGGTGCCTATGCTGATGAGATTTGTGGTGCGAGTGCCACCGGCTACGGAGAGCACATCATGCGTGTCCTCCTGACCAGAATGAGTGCGCTATACTACGAACAGGGGCGGAGTGTACAAGAAGCCTGCGACAGCGCAATGAAGATGTTTGAGAAGAAAACTGGTAGTGAGGCGGGCATAATCATGGCCGATAAGAAGGGTAGCATTGGAGCAGCAACCAACGCTAAGGCGATGCCCATGAGTATCATCTCTGGAGAGGGTAAGACTGTCAGGACCTTAGCTATGCTGGAAGAGATAAAGAACCTATAGGCGTCTTTCAGTGCACTTACGACAATAGCTTCTCGATTATGTTCGAGTAATCGGCATAGCCTCGAAGACCAGGAAGATTGCCCACGGGCTTCCCATCTCTGAAGACTACGACATTCGGTACAGACTGAACCCCAAACTGAGCTGCTATTCTTGGATTCTTGTCGATGTCAATCTTGCCGAAAAAGGCCTCTCCCTTGTAGTCAGCAGCGAGCTTGGCGAAGATAGGGGACAAAGCCTTACAAGGACCACACCACTCACCAAAGAAGTCGATGAGTGCGATTTTCGTCTGATTCAATGTAGACCAGAATGTGGCTTCCGAGAGAGGAACAACATGACCTTCTGACACCGGCTCTTGAACCTTGGGTTCTTGAGACATCTTCATGAGTTTTTCCATCTTCTTGCGTCGTATTTCTAGCAACTCATCGTCTTCAGTCATACAAATCTCCGCCGAGTGTGCGAGTCTCTCGAACAACTGAATATGAACTCTTCGATACATGCGCCACGAGGGAGAAGCTAGACGGAAATGATTTGGTATCTCACATCTGAGTCTGTGATTCCATCCTGCCAGACATAAAAAGGAAAAGAGATACGTGTACTGAGCACTAGACCCAATACACGCTAGACCGTGTGGAGTAATATTGCATTAGTACTCTTCTATCATCGGCTTGCGCTTGTCGACCTCTTCTTGAGGCATAGGATCAAGACCGTGCGCCGCAGCGCCATGCTTCTTGATTCCTTCGACTACTTCTTCTTTCGTTTTGCCGGTAACCACACCGTCACACATTTGACATTCGAATCTGTATGGCATTATTATTCATTATAGTTAACTCAGGGAGTGCTTATATAGCATGGGATATCGCGAATGAAACACTCAAGCCTATGGGTGTTAAGATTCTCGTTCAAGTGTAATGAGTGGGGATACGCCAACCCTGATTCTGAAACATCCCATGACTTGAGAGCCCAACAGAGGGTTAAAACTGTGGCAAAGTCAGACAGATTCTACTTCCTCACGTTGATTCTAGCCATGTTCTTCTGGGGCGGTTCGTGGGTCTCTGCAGACATCATCGTTGAGATTGCCCCACCATTCACCGTCGGTTTCTTCCGGTTCTTGATTGCTACTTTGCCCTTCCTTGTGTTAGTCAAGGCTACTGGCGGTTCTTTTCGTAGATTGTTCACTGGAAGAAGTCTGAAACTTGTTTCTCTCGCCGGACTGACAGGCGTCTTCGGTTACGGAGTCCTGTTCCTCTTCGGCATGCGTCTGACCACTGCAGCTCAGGGTGCAATCATTGCTGGGTTTAATCCAACAAGCATCACTATATTTGCTCACTTCATTCATGGAGAGAAGCTAGCCAGAAGATGGCAGTACACCGGTCTTGTCCTGAGCTTTACGGGCGTAGTGTTTGTCATCGGAGTACAAGCATTACTGGACTTCCAGATCGACTACTTCATTGGGAATCTTATCATACTGATGGCGATGATGATCTGGGGTCTCTACTCCTCCGTTGGGAAAGAGGCGATGAAGGAAGTCAGTGCAGCTGAACTGAACTTCGGCGGTTCATTGGTCGGATGTGTACTCTTTGGTTTTGGCTCCATGACAGAGAATGTCTTGACTCTCCCTGCCCTCGCTGACCCCGTCTTCTGGTTCAACGTGCTATTCTTGGGCCTGTTGGTCACGTTCGTATCGTTTTTCCTGTACTTCGAGAGTATTCGTAATCTAGGGGCTACACGAGCTGGGGGCTTCATCAATCTGGTTCCAGTCTTTGGTACCCTGCTGTCATTTTTACTCTTGAATGAGCCGATCTACTGGACATTCATTGTTGGTCTGATACTGGTGGTTGTGGGCATCTCTTTGATCAACTATCCCCTTGCACAAGAGGTAATGTCCGATGGTGACGTCGACTGAATCTGAACTACTCCCTGTGAAGTGGACAGAATGAACAATCTGGGCCGGGCCCACCGGTCTTTCTCTGATAGAATGCTGAATATGTAACAACACGACAGCCATGTTCCTCCAAGGCCTTGATAGTGTTCTCAGCCTCTTCGAATACCAACACAACTCCTGGGCTAAGACATTCTGCAATCTCAGCTTTGGCCGCAAAGGCCCCGGCAAGAGAAGTCAAGTGCTCCAGAGGATTCTCAAACCAGCTCGGGTCGCCACCATACCAAATGATACCATCCTCGTCCATGACGCCATCATCAATCAGTGCCTGTAAGTAGCTATCTCGCTTGGAGATCAGTTCACCCTTCTTGAAGGTGTAGACTTTCCCAACATCTTTGAGAGTAGCAATCTTCTCGTCGGTGAGGTCCTTGAGGGCATTCTCCTTGATGCGTTTCTCTTCTTCGGGGGGCACTTCAATCTCTTTCTCACGCAATCTCCTGAGAAGAGGATGCCATTCTTCGATATCCCTCTTGAGTGCTTTCAGCCACTCTATGAATTTCTTCCTACCACCTTTTGGGTAGTCATTCATGTAAGGTAAGAACAAACCCTTCCCTTTGTCAACCTCACAATGGAAGGTTTCGAAATGCCAGCCGAAGTCATAGACCTCATCAGTGAAGTCTTCCTCGGTTATGTCAGCCTTCTGGACTGCATAGACTGTCTTTTCGGGTAGAGCCTCTGAGATTTGCCTCATCGCCTCGAGATTCGTGTGCCATCCCACACCGCCTGCAATCGTGTCCTCGCTTGGTGCCCGCAGGTCACCACCTTCCATGTAAGCAGGAGGTTTCAGATCCAGAAGCACCTGTACGTTCTCTATGAATTCGGGATGATTCTCGACTATCGCGTGTGTTATCTCATCCTCTCGCGAGCGCCACCACGTCTTCTTGTTGCAGTAGACCCATCCTTGGTCTGTCATCCAGCCCTCTTCTGAGATGTTCTGGACCCAGGGCGTCGGCCGTATCCCGACCTTGAAGTCATCTCCATCCCTGATAAGAGGAGGGGAGTCGCTACCGATTATCTGAGCCGCTGTGACATCACTCCAGTTGCCTCCTATGAGCTTCTCAACTCGAGGTCGGTCCCACTCATGGAAACACCTCATAACGATGTCTTTGACCTTGGATTCATCCTCTCGGTACTCGTCAAGGGTTTCTTGGAGCAACTGCCTGAAGGTCAACAGTTTCACACCTGGGAGCTCTCCTTTCACGGCATTCTGCATGGTGTTCTGCAGGTCTCGACGCTGCAAGTCAGACTCCAGTTTAGTGAAGTGGGTGTGATAGGGCAAGTCAACGCAGCCCCAAGCGATTGGGTACTCTCCGTTGACAGGTGTAGCCCACCACCGCTCCGCTCGTCCGGGTTCAACAATCGCAATTTTGAGAGTGTCGTATCGTGCCTTTACATTCCACATATCAAGCCCTCCATAGGGGTAGGATGAAATTAGAGAGCCCAGTTCGATGAATCAGCTTCACAAAGCGTCCATCTATCTCGTAGGTATCTACGCCGTGATAACGTAGGTTCTCGTTGGTCCTCTCCATGTCATGGTACGCAAGTACTGTATTAGGCTTTAGAACAGCCGCGGAGCACGCCCATGCCCCCTCTCTGACAGAAGTCAGCCAATGCTCGTATTCGTTTCGATAGTCGATGTTGTTGGGATCGCCACCAACGAGGATGATCTCATCAGGGTCGAGCAATCCCTCATCTACAAGAGAATCCACGAAGCTCGGATTCTGTTCCACAAGCTTACCGTTCTCATATATCTCGACGCTACCGACGTCTTTCAAGGCATTGACTCGTTCTCGTGAGAGCCCACCGTAGACTCGAGATTCGATTCTGGGCTTGAGTCTGTCAGGAATCTCAGCCCATCGGTCCTTCTGAAAATCAGACTCCTCCCTCACTGGTTCCCATTTGTAGAGATCATCGCTCAGGGTCTGAAGCATCTTGAGCAGAGTCTTTCGGCTTCCCTTGGGATAGTCGAAGATGTAAGGCTGTATCATCGCACGTTCCTTATCCAACATCGTGAACATGTAGTCGAGATGCTTGCCGTAGTGAGCAACCCATGTACTTCCAAGTTCCTGCGGAAACTTCAGCACTGCGTATATCCTCTTGTCAGGAAGCCTCTTGGATATCTCGATGGCAGACTCTCTGTCTGTGAATGACCGTATGCCAATCGCCATATGGTTCTCATCGATGTTGACTATATCACCGCCCGAGAGATATTGCCCATCATCTAAAGCGATGATAGAAGGACATCTCTCCAAGAACAGCGGGTGATTTCTGACAACCACATCCATGATGCGATTCTCACGTGAGCGATACCATGACGACATCTGTCCAAGGATCAGACCCTCGGCTGTCATATGAGCTAAATCTTGCGTGTTGACAATACCCTTGACAGGGCGAATGCCAAACTCGAACGCCCCTCCCGATAAGAGTGGGCATTTCTCTCCAAAGAGATCTCCTGCAGAAATATCAATCAAATACCGATCATGAAAGATCTTCTCAATTCGCTCTTGCTCGTAATCGGGGAAGCAGCCCAGAATCACTCGCTTGAGTCTGGCCTTGTCCTCTTTCCACTCATTGAGTGTTTCTTGCAAGAGTTGCTTTATGTCGAATACCATAGCACTAGTAGCGTATTCTAGAATGTGTCGTAGCTCCTCAAGGTCTTTGACCATACCTTCATGGTCGTAAGGAGGGAATAGCTTGCCAGATAATGGATGGTCTCCAATAGGACCGAAAGTGAGCCACTTTCCCTCTTCGCCTCCAGAATAGGTCACGGCGGCCTTGATTTGCTCATAGTCTGCAGAAGAAGTCCAAGTTGTCATGGGTACCTCATAGTCGGCTGATGAGAGCCATAAGTAAAAATGTACTGTTATGACTGTACTGTAGGACTTCTTCCCATGAATCCATGCGTTTTTATTTCCCGTACAGGGTCCTCAGATTAACCGGGATGGGTTGTGAACTCAAATGGAGAGACCCGATGTCAAGTACTATGTCATGTTGGTAATGGCTATGCTGCTGTGGGGCTTTTCATGGGTGTCCAAGGATGTGGCGGTTGGACTGGCAACACCGATGACTGTCGGGCTCTTCAGGTACTTCTTTGCAAGCATCACCTTTCTCATCTTCATGCCCCTTAGGGGTGAACCGGCGCACAAGCGATTCAAGAGGAGCGATATCAAGCCCCTGATTCTTGTGGGTGGTTTTGGTATCTTTGCCTTCGAGGTTATGGAACTGACAGGCTTGGTGTACACAACATCTGCCCAAGGAGCTATTATCGATGGCATCCAGCCCATCACAATCGCAATATTCGCAAGCCTCATACTTCAAGAGCAGCTTCCGCAGAAATGGCAGTACTCGGGATTGGTTCTTGGTTTCCTTGGCATAGTATTTGCTGTCGGAGTTCAATATCTGCTAGTTCTCAATTTCGAACATCTCTTCGGTAACGTGATTCTGATTATTGCTACCTGTATCTGGGCGCTCTATTCAGTGGCAGGAAGACGAATCATGGAGAGAATGTCCTCGCTGAATCTGGTTGCAGGAGCATCCTTCGTCGGATTCTTACTCTTCAGCGTCGCCGCCTCCGCGGAGAGTTTCTGGCTGCAGCCTGCTCTCGGAGTTCCTGAATTCTGGATCAACACTGCGTTTCTGGGAGCGGTAGTGACCTTTCTGAGCTATCTTCTCTACTTCGAGGCTGTGAAGAACATCGGGGCCACACGTTCTGGAGTCTTCTTAAGCCTCGTTCCAATCTTCGGTACGCTGCTATCGGCGTGGCTATTGAGCGAGGTCATATACTGGACATTTCTTGCAGGGCTTGCATGTGTCACCGCTGCCATCATTATTGTGAACTACCCAATCAAAGACAGACAAGAGGAAGCGGGTGCCGAGCTTCCCATAACCTGAATACAAAGACAATTAACCGAAACCTACTTGTCTTCTCATTCACCAGAACATCAGACAGGCTATGATGTGATAGACATGGATGCTTATGAGAAGCTTATGACAAGGATTAGGGAACTAACTCTTGTGGCCACAGCAAGAAACCAGATTCATTGGGATCTTGAAACCTATATGCCGCCGAAGGGTGTACATCTTAGAAGCGAGCAGATCTCGTATTTGTCGAGGATTGCTCACGAGATGCTCGTTGCCCCTGAAACTGGAGAGTTGATATCCGAGGCTGAGAAGACAAGTGGACTTGATGAAGTACAGAAACGGAACATATACCTTGCTAGGTTAGAGTATGACCAGCAAACGAAGGTACCCTCTGAGCTTGTTGCCAAGATTGCAAGACAACAGGCATTGTCGGTAGAGACCTGGAAGAAGGCGAAGGCAGCAAAGGATTGGAAGAGATTCGAACCAGAACTTGAGAAGATGGTTTCTCTCGAGCGAGAAAGACATGGGTATATGTTGGATGTCAAGGGTGTTTCCAACATCTACGACTCGATGCTTGATGATTTTGAAAGAGGAATGACTCAAGACGATATAGACAAAGTCTTCAGTGAACTGAAAGATGGTCTTGTTCCGCTGGTCAAGAAATGCGTAGAGGCCACTTCAGATTTCGATGGAGAATTCAAGAGGCGACCAGTACTGGTAGCAACACAAAGGAAGATTGCCAAGGACTTGGCAGAAGTAATCCAGTATGACATCAGCTCTGAAGAAGCGGGTGGTAGGATTGACGAAACAGAGCATCCATTCACGACAGGATATTTTGATGATGTTAGAATCACCGTCAAGTACCATGTGAACAACGTAGCCTCGATGCTCTTTGCGATTCTGCACGAGGGAGGCCACGCCTTGTATGAGCAGAACCTGAATCACGACTGGATGTACCAGCCCATAGGAGAGGCTGCCAGTATGGGTATCCATGAATCGATGAGCCGCTTTGTCGAGAACCTGTATGGTCGCTCTCCCGAGTTCTGGGACTACTACTATCCAAGATTCAGGACTCTTACCGGTGACATCTTTGCAGATGTGCCAAAGGAAGACTGGGTAAAGGCTGTGAACCTTGTTGAACCGTCCAAGATACGAATCGAGGCAGACGAGGTCACCTATTCCCTGCATGTCATTATACGCTTCGAAATAGAGAAGGCGCTCTTCTCAGACAAGATATCAATCTCGGAGCTTCCACAGATCTGGAACGAAAAGTATGATGAGTATCTCGGTGTTGAAATCGAGCACGATGGAGAAGGTGTTCTTCAGGACACCCATTGGGCAAGCGGGTACTACGGTTACTTCCCAAGTTATGCCATGGGAAACGTCTACGACGGTATGTGGTTTAACCAGATAAGCCAAGACTTGCCTGACTGGAGGAGGAACATTCCAAGCGGAGATTTCTCGCCAATCAAGAGGTGGCTTGTCGAAAACATCCATCGCCACTCCTCCATGTATGACCCAGCAGATCTTGTCAAGAATGTCACAGGCAGCAGTCTCAAGGCAAAACCCTTCTTGGACTACCTGAATGTTAAGTACTCAGATCTCTTCGGAATCTGAAAAACAGCTAGGGGGCTTTGAGCCCCCTGAGATTCCTTTTTTCGTGGAATTCTGCAAACCGTTGTCGGGTTTGGACCATCAGTCGATCATCATCGTCCTTGCAGTTGATAAGATGAAGTCTTAAACCGCAGGTCGAAGAGTTGTAGCTGTGAGTAGTTGACCAGGTAGTGACTTGTTGGAAACTCGCAGAAGATATTATAGGAATCACAAGAAGAGAAATCCTGCCATGAGGGAAATGTGTATAGAAACAGGGAAGCCGGTATTCAACCCAGGTGAATACGTTGAGGGTCATGTCCTCCTGCGTTGCGATGACGATTTCAGATGCAATCGCGTCACCATCCAGCTACAAGGCGAAGAGAAAAGCCGCGTAGTTCGAGGTTCAGGCGACGACAAGCGTGTCTATAGGGAGAAGAGAACTCATGTATCACAACTTGTTGAGTTGATAAGCAGCGCGCGCATAGAACCAGGTGAGCACCAATACCCCTTCAAGATTAGGCTCCCGGCCGAGATTCCAGGTTCGTATCAAGGAATCCATGGCCGCGTAAAATATCAGTGTCATGCGAAGACAGAGGTCTCATGGGCCTTCGACCTCAAATCGAGCATTTCCATTAATGTTAGCCATCGGGTCCCGGTTCTGAGACCCAAAACGAAAACAGCCCAGGTTTTTCAAGACGGGCAAGATACGGTCAGAATCGAGATTCCGGAAGACCTAGTTCGTTATGACGAACCGTTCACTTTCCGATATCACATTCAGGGAGATCCTGAAATGAGGGGAATCAGAGCTGAACTCCTGTATATTGAGAGAGTTGCACCTCGGGGAGTGAAAGAAAAGGCCCAGAGAAAGGTTCTGGAACACTTCACAGAGAAAGAAGAACTGATGGGTAAGCATTGGCACAATCTCTCATTCATGTTCTCAAGCAGGTGGCCGGCTGCCTTCCACTCTTCACTTATTCATGCCTCCTACTTCTTGAGGATTGTTGTAGACATTCCATGGCGACTCGACAAAGAAGCAATGATTCCTATAAGATTCTCAGGAAAAGAGAGGTTTGTACCAAGCGGCGAGGATTACGGGGCTTTCAGCGAGAGATACAGAGTCGTCTTTGGCGATGAGTGAACATGAAAGAGGGTAGGAGGAGGGCCAATCCGCCCTCACAGACCCCAACCGAAGTCAGCCAACAACTGAGAAGTCATCGAAGGCGATCCTCGGGGTCTCGATTGCCCAAGGTACCACTTCGACATCACTGCCAACATTGAATACACGATGATTGGAAAAGCGATGACCATCATAGAATGGCATGGTCAAGGCTGGTCAGGTGTGGGCGGCTCGGGTCTTCAGAGGGGGGTGGGACACATACATTCTCTTAGCAAGCGCCGCAAAAACATCCTCAACATGTTCACCAGACTTGGCACTTGTTTCGTGAAATGGCCAACCGATGCTATCTGCGAAGGATCTGCCTTCGATTCGCGGCACCTCTCTTGACCCTGCCTTGTCAATCTTATTTCCAATCACGACACCCTGAAGAGACACGCCGTTTGGCTCTTCGATATGTTCTTTCAGCTCATCATGCCATGTCTCTAGATTCTCAAACGAAGCGTGACAGGATATGTCATAGACAAGTGCAGCACCATGAGCGCCCTTGTAGTATTGCGTCCTGAGCGCCGTGAAATCGGACTGGCCCCCTAAATCGATCATGGTCATGATGACAGGAGTCTTTCCGTCCACATTCAGTGCAACAGCACTCAGGTCAACACCTACAGTTGCCGTGTAGTCAGGGTCAAAATCTCCCAGAAGAAGCCAGCGAATCAACGATGACTTCCCCACATTGGCATCGCCCACTAGTAACAGCTTGTAAGCTGGAACAGACACGACTCTGATCACCATGTCTTCCTACGCTTCTCCACTAAAAAGAGTCTGTGATATCGAACCAAGATCCATTTCACCTTTGCCATTGCTCTTGGCTGGAGTTCGTAGTATTGATACATCTTCAATGGTGAGAGAGCAACGTACAAAAATGGCATTGCACAGGTCTTCTTGGAATCACCCATGACGTTCCTGAACTACGAAGGAAGCATCTGGCGACCACCGAGCGAAGCAAGAAGTCTCATTCTCCAAGCGACAGTGGGATGCTCTCACAATGCATGCACATTCTGTGTTTCATACAAGAACAAGACCTACCGAGTTAGAGGAACAAAGGGTATTGAGAAGGATCTTGAATCTCTCCCAGAGAGTATCAAGAATAGAACAAGAAGGGTGTTCCTAGCCGATGGAAATGCTCTCGCCATGGATTCTGAGGAAATGCTCCAAGTCCTTGCAGCTTTGAAGCGCGAACTTCCTGCGCTTGAGAGAGTCGGGACCTATGGATACGCGAAGGATGTTCGCAACAAGTCACAGCAGGACCTCGAGAATCTTCGGGATGCAGGACTCGGAATAGTGTACTTGGGTCTCGAAACAGGAGATGATGAACTCCTCAGATGGGCTAGGAAGGGAGTGACTACACAAGAGAATGTCGAGGCATCTCTCAAAATCAGAAATGCTGGTATCCCTCTCTCGATTACTGTCATTCTTGGAATGGGTGGAACCGATAAATCATCACAACACGCAGTTTGCACCGCAGATGCTCTGAACCGAATTGATCCCGAGTTCATCGGCGCCTTGACACTGATGATACCACAAGGAACGCCATTGCATAAGCTGATGGAAAGAGGCGAGTTCCAGCCGATGAAGCCTTTTGATATATTGAAGGAACTCAGAGTCTTAGTCGCTAACTTCGAGCTGTCAGAGTGTATCTTCAGAACCAATCATGCATCGAACTACCTACCCGTTCGTGGAACTCTCAATAGAGACAAGCCCAAGGTGCTACAGACCTTGGACAATGCAATAGAATCAAGGGATGACCAACTTCTCAGACCAAGCTATGCAAGAGGGCTCTGAGACCTCACGCCACAGGTGTTAAAATGCTCTTACTCCGGAACGAAAACGCCACTCATGGGTGTGACTTCAAGACCCCTCTTTCTCAGCGCTTTCACAAACGGCGCAATACCAACAGAGTCCGAGGCCATGTGACCTGTGGCAACAAGATTGCCAGCTCCACTGTATTCCTTCAGTTTCTGCTTGTCCGAGGAGCTGAGATGCATGTAGATGACAGTAGACACGCCATGGTCGAAATATGCCCTGGCAACGTCAGCACCACCATTTGTCCCTCCAGCCATGGCCACTACCCACCGCCCTAGAAGGTTATCAGGAGACCCGACATATACTTCAGGCTCAGTCATACCCAACTGCATTTCTGGTAGCTCCATCATGGCATCAAGGGCATCACCGACCTTCGGACACTCCATCCCCTTGTCGACTCCTGCAATAGCATCGCTGAACCGTCTCCGACAGATGATATCCAAAGGAAGATGTATGTTCATGAAAGGCATATCGAGAAGTCTGGCTGCAGAAACGACACGGTCATAGTTGCTGACGTGTGAACCCACCTTCACAAGTTCTAGCCTTGGTTGAATGGCCTTCTCAGCTATGTGCGGGGGAACTCCTTGTTCTATCATCTGATGGATCTGACGCGGCACAACCTCTTCGAAGTGAATCCTGGAACGACCACCAGGGGGATGATGGGCTATAACGAGGTCATAGCCAAGTTGCTTAGCGAGAAGCAGTTCTGCAGTTGCCATGTCTATCCCGAAAAGAGCACGCTTCAGGTTTTCTCCAGGAACATGGATTGCAGTGTCCCCCGGAACCTCTTCGAGTTCAGCCATCTCCAAAGCCAAATTGAGTACCTCATCTGTGTCCATCACTGTCACCAAATTCTTCTTCGCTAACAAAAGGCTCTTTCAAACAGAATGTAAATCCTTCTCTGTCACGACATAAGGGCTCAAGTAAGCTGAATAATCGGGCAATCAACGAATCGCTCTGCAGAAAACGACTAACTACTTAAGCCAAAACATACCAGTTTACACGAACCTGTTCAAGTCCAGCGGAGAACCAACTCATGACCGACAAGATATACGTCATTTCATGTACACAGGATCTTACGTCCATAGGACTGGATCGTGTGAGGACTGCGGTAGATGGCCTTGACGCAAGAGAGCTGAAGCTCGATTGGAACGGAGTAAGACTGGTCCCAGTTGTTGCGACTGACAAAACAAACTTCGAGGCAGGAGAAGTGAAACTCTTGGATATCCGTCCGATTGAGGTTCCTGCAAATGCGATAGTCCTGAACTCTTTCTGGGGGGTCAATGGCATGGGACATCTCTACTGCATCGGATCAATGGAGTTCGGCCGCTTGGATGAGAAGAAGACTGCAGTGAAAGCCATGTTTCAGTCGAGGATTCGTTCAGCTGTTCTCAGGGGTGACCTGCTCGGACAAGTGATGATTGTCCCGGCTCAATCTGCATAACAGAAGACCTTCAAAGACAAAGCACTCAGCTGATGCTTACATGCTGATGATTTTATCGTGTTCCTCCATGAGAAGGTCCACAATCTTTTCGTACTCGACCAAAACAACACCGGAAATCATCCGTGATAGAACCCCGCGCTCCTCAGCATGAGGCTTGCTGACATAGACAGGAATGCCAAGCTCAGCCAGATTTCTTGAGTGGACACATCCCCGATCTGCAAGGAAGACTCCATCTTGAATCAGAAGTGCACTGACTTCATTTCCCCTAGAACGCAAAGAATTCACAATCTCATCTGAGCTTGTGCATTCCGATGATACCCAAATCAGGAATCTCAATCTACTAGCCTCCTTAGAATGTCAGTACAATGTCGTTCTCCTCAAATGCTCGGCCCACAGCATCAGAATCAAGAATATCCATTCCCTCGTGAAGCTCGTCTTCGCTGATTGAACGTTCATCCATTGATGCCTTGCTAACACATGTCTTTCCGCCGAAGCTGTCGTAGGTGGATTTGAACAGCCTGATGGGTTTCTGGTCCATCGATTTCAATGCGGCATATACCCCATCATCAACAAGGAGAATAGTTGGGCTATGATCCATACCGAACATGCCAACCGCAGCTCTCCAACCTTCGAAATTGATGACCGTGCCGAACGGCCGCCTTCGAATAAGAATCAATACCTTCTTTTCATTGAACTCCAACAAACTGCCTCCTATAATCCAAGTGTCACGAATCGATCTGATTCGCCTACTATCTCTGCGAGCTCCGTGAGTCCCGTTACCTCAACACCCTCAATGAAGTCCGTCCCTAGTTGATCAAATCCCCGTGCAGCAGTGCACAATCCACACGCCTGAAAGACTACGCCTAAATCCGCGAGCTCCTGGAAACGGACACTCAGAGGGACTTCAGGTTCGACATCTTGCCCCTTTTTCGCGTTAAAGACTGCGTCCACAAAGAGGAAGACTCTCACTTGATACCCCTTGCCCAAGGCCGACTTGGCTAGCTCATAGAGAGTTTCACTATTCTGATAAGTGTAAGGACCGGTCAGTAGAAGAATCCCCAGAGTGGTCATTCCAAAACACATCCAAGACTGAATCACTATTTGTCTGAAACTGTGTATTAAAAAGAATCCCGTGCGGCCACGTTGGGCTTACGGTCAACAACATTCATAACACAATGCCCGACCGCATCTTGTAACTAGATTCGAGGTGTCCACGGGATGAAAGATTCAATCGAACTCGAGTTCAAGACGAAAGCAGGGTCTGTTTCACGAGAACGCCTAGAACCAGAGGGGAGCAGACTTGATTTGACTGGAAGAGGCATGACCGAGATGGATCTTGAGCCTCTCAAAGGAGCAAAGAGTCTCCAGGAGTTGATTTTGCGACGAAATAAGCTCGCCGAACTAGATCTGAGCCCTCTGTCTGAGTGCGTTAATCTCCGGCTCCTCGAACTATCACGTAACGAACTGAAGGAACTAGACCTTAGCGCCCTAGCGTATCTGAACAACCTAGGAGAAATCAGTTTCGGAGGGAATAAGCTCACGAAACTCGACTTCACTCCACTCGCAGCGTGTAGCTCGTTGACTAGGTTACGACTCTTCAATAACTTGCTTACCGAAGTGAATCTGGATTTTCTTGAGAGTATCTCGGGATTCCAAGATCTTGACCTCCAGAATAATGAAATTGCCGCCATCGATCTAAGCCCTCTGTCTCATTGCACGAATCTTGAGCAGCTCAATCTCATGTACAATCAACTGATTCGTCTCGATCTAACGCCTCTTAGTAATTGCAAGCGGTTGAGATTCCTCTATCTTCATCACAATGAACTGCAGGGCATCGAGCTGGACGCACTGGCAAACTGTCCAGAGCTGACAATCTTGCGCTTAGGAAGCAACGACCTAGAGGGAATCGATCTAAGGCCCCTTAGTGAATGTAAATCCCTCAAGCGTATCGGTTTGGCTATGAACGGTATCAGCGAACTGGATCTAAGCTCTCTGGCGAACTGCAAGGAACTGAGGGTCCTCGACATTGCAGGCAATCAACTTACCGACATTGATCTGAGTCCTCTGGCCGATTGCACTGATCTCGAAGAGGTCTACCTGTTCTCCAACCATCCTCAGGAGAACCGGTTCGATGAGCTGAACCTGAGCCCCCTGTTTCAATGCAAAGAGCTGGTTGACCTCGGAATCGCGGCAGATGTTGACCTCATTGCAGACGAAGACCTGAAGGACCAAGATGAATTCCCACTCGCCATCGGAGAGCTAATTGAAGAGAACAGAATCCGATGGGAATAGGTCATAGAATCATGCCAGAGATACTGGCAATAGCAAAGCCAATATAGCACCCTGTGTACGAGAAAGAAAACGGAGGTATCCAATTGGTTGTAGAGATGGATGAAGGAACCAGAGAACAAGTGCAAGAGATGTTTCTCGACCTAGAGCATCATGTCACACTTCATGTCTTTCTGAAAGATCACGATTGCCTGTACTGCAATGATACTCAAGAAATCGCCAAGCAGATAGCAGAGCAATCAGAAAAGGTCAGTGTTGAAATACATATGGGGTCACTCGACGACTCTTTGGCCAAGAATCTCAAAGTACGATTCATCCCAGCTATTGTAGTGCATGGAGAAGAAAAATACAACATTCGGTTCTATGGTATTCCGGCTGGACACGAATTCGGGGCTTTGGTAGGAACAATTGTGGATGCCTCAACTGGCGTTCCGTCTCTCCCTCCAGACATAGTTGAGGACATTCAAGCAATAGACAGGGAAGTTCGTATTCAGGTCTTCACAACGCCACAGTGTCCCTATTGCCCCAACATGGTTCGCATGGCGAATCAGGCTGCGATTCTCAATCCACTCATCGGGTCCGACATGATAGAGTCGTTGGAGTTCAAGGAGCTCGCCCAAGAATACGAGGTCTTCGGCGTACCCAAGACTGTGTTGAATGAGACAACCTTCATCGAGGGAATGGCAACTCCCGAGGTGTTCATCAACAAGCTATATGATGCGATAGACTGAACGAAAAAGTCACATAGACAGGTCTATTCTTGTTGGCATGTGAACACGAAATCGTGCTCATTGACATACGTGTAGGCCTGATATGCAGCATGGACTCCTTCGCCAACTCCCGTTATGGCCTGCTTGAACTCAGTGTTGACAACGTCCCCAGCCGCAAATACGCCGTCGACGTTCGTACGACTGCTTCGATCAATGATAATCTCACCTTTCTCATTCCTTTCAACTCCCAGTTTCTTGGCCAAATCAGATCGGGGAATGCCACCAATGGCAATGAACACCCCGTCGACTGGAAGAGTGTCGGACCCATTGTGAGGTCGGTCCAGCTTCACGGCTTTGACTCGGTTCTCCCCCACTATCTCAGTGACATTCGTTTCGGTGATGACTTCTATTCGACTGTCTTTCTCCACTCGCTCGGCGTTGATTGGCTCAGGGCGTATCTTCTTTCCGCGATAGATCAGATATACCTTCGAACAGTACTTGGCGAGCAGCAATGCCTCTTTCGCAGCCGCATCGCTTCCGCCCACAACTGCCACTGTCTTGTCTTTGAAGAGTGGAGCATCACATAGAGCACAATAACTCACACCCCGGTTACGAAGCTCGTCGTGTCCGGGAACCTCAAGCTCTCGTTCCCGCATTCCTGTCGCGAATATCAGGGACTTTGCCAAGAATGTCTTCTTATCCGTCACGACATAGAAACAATCCTGTTCACAACGAAGCACATTCGTGACATTGCCGGTCTCGAGATCGACCGGGTAGTCAAGGGCGTGTTGCTTGAGTTTCTCTGCCAGCTCTGTCCCCGTCAGCATGACGAAACCAGGATAGTTGGCGACCTCGTTGGTTTCGGTTATGGTGCCTCCCTCAACATTCCCTATAACTACGACACTCAGGTCAAGGCGAGCAGCATACATGGCAGCAGCATAGCCGGTCACACCCGAACCAATCACAACCACATCGTACATAACTCATTCCTCCATTTTTCGCTTCATTCTCCGTTCTATTCGTCTATCAAACCCGACAAATACATCTTCACCGATGACGGTGACAGGGATGGCCTTCTGACCACTGACATCAATCATCTCTTGGAGAATCTGTTCACCATCAAGGACACACTTCTCCTCAGCTTTGAGACCGGCCGCTTCAAGGAACGACTTGACCCGAGCAGAATGAGGACATTTGGGAGCCATATAGAGAGTTGCTTTTGCCACGCTGGACACACCACTTCTTCAAGATTCTTATTGCAGAATATTCGTTGATGACTCAAATACATTGCGACCTGGTAGAAACCGATGGGTAGAAGATAAGAGGTTTCAGTCATGGATAGAGCCATATCTCGAACACAGGGTGGCGAGATCGAGGGTGTTGAAGAGGAGATACTACCCCGTGCCTTGCTTCGCATTACACTGACAATGGTTGGCAAGAAATCATCTCTGAAGACCACCAAGACCTGAGCTGTTAGATGCAAGCTAGCGAACAGTCTTAAGTGGGCAGATAACGGATAAGAATAGTCAAAGACCTGTGAGGAGTTCGTTCGAATGAACAAGGAAGAGACGCTGGAATTCATTGACAAGCAGATAAAGCTTGAGAATAGGATTATCGAGATTATCGAAAAGAATACAGCGAAATTGGGCAACGATTTCGTAAAGGATATGCTGCTTGCAATATCACAAGACTCGAAAAAACATGCCGCACTACTGAAATCTCTCAGGACAGCAGTGAAAGGCCCTACACCCTTCATCAGCACTGGCGAAAGAGATGAAATCAAGAGAGGTATTGAGAAGCACATAGAACTGGAGCAGCATGCGATAGACACCTACAAGCAACTCGCAGACGGCAGTGATAACAAGCAAGTCAAAACAATTGCCCTAACTATCAGAGAAGACGAGCTGCGACATCACGCATTGCTCAAAGATCTTCATAAGATGATAGTCGAGCCCGAAACATTGACTGAGGACATGTTATGGGACATCATGTGGAAAGATACTCCTTGGAAAGGCAGTCCAGGTGGCTAGAGACCGCGGGATCCCTTATCCTGATGCCGAATCTTCCATGCTGAAAAGATAAGACACTCCAAATAAACACGTTCATATTGTCTAGCCAACGCATTCACTATCTTGAGAAGCTGATGTGAGAAGGACCATAGATTGTTCCCTAGACAATATCTGTTCTGCTCAGGGATGCACCACTCATGTTGACAGTACATGACGAAAAGATATTAGTGTTGAACCAACAGCAAGAACGGTGTATTCTGGAGTGCATGTGCAAGTGGAGTCGAGAACCTATCTCAAGTTGGTTAGAACAAATGAACCGGCAAGCAAAATCAGAAGGTGCTGAACAGACCAACAGAACTCTCTTCAGAAACACAGTTGAAGGTATTCTGCTACCGATAGTGGAACTGGATCTCGATTACAGAATCATATATGCCAACAAGAACGCCAAGAAACTCCTCTGTATTGGTGATTCTGATCTCGAACATGGGATTAGTGCCAAGAGCATAGTTTCGTCGGAAGAGAAGGGCCTCGTGGAGAGAGGTCTGAGGGCGCTTCTTGAAGGAGCAGAACCCACACCAATCACTCTGAAGGTCAATCGAAAGGATGGTGCCGAGATTCTCACAGAATCCTGGGCTGAATTGGTATTTGAAGAGGGAAACCCGGTTGGCTTCGTCGTCTATGTTCTTGATATGACTCGACGGTTGGCAATTGAGGAGAAGTTCCAAGAGAGGGAGGGTATCTTCCAGTTCATCATAGAATACTCAAGCTTTGCTGGTATCTTCGTGGTCAATGATAACTATCAATTCGAGTATACCAACGACAAACTACTTGATATGCTTGGACTCACTCGTAGTGAGGTGCTCGGACATGATTTTCGAGAGTTTCTTCACCCGGATAGCATAGGCCTGGTTGCTGAGAGATACATAAAACGTCAAAGAGGAGAAGAAGTACCTCGTGTATACGAGTTCAAAATCCTTCGCAGTGATGGAACATCTCGAGATGTAGTTATTAGCAGTGCTGTCATGGTGACAGGAGAAAACTCTGTAAAGACTGTCGCACAGATTCAAGACATTACTGAAGAGAAAGAAGCACGCAGGGCATTACGAGAGAGCGAACAAAAATACCGCACACTCCTTGAAACCATGGACTCCGGCTTTTGCATCGATGATGATAAGGGCAAGACGCTCCTTGTTAATGACGCGCTATGCAAGATGCTGGGCTACAGCGAGCCGGAGGACCTGATTGGTGAGTCTATAACGAAGTGGACCTATGGATGGACAGAAAAAGAAGTCCAAGAAAAGATTCTAGAACGCAGGAGAGGAGAGGCAGACCATTACGAAATCGAGCTGATACACCGAGATGGTCATATAATCCCCGCAATTGTTCACGCGTCACCCGTGTTCGGATCTGACGGAAAATATCAGGGCAGCTTTGCAGTCTTTACTGACGTCTCTGAACTCAAGAATGCTGAGGCTGAGGTGAAGTTTCTCCTAGATTTATTGCTCCACGACATAGGGAACCAGCTACAGCTGATTGTGGCGGGTGCGGACCTGCTCAATGATGACTCCCTGAGTGATCATATCAGGAATGCCCGGCAATATGTCTTGGATGGGGCCACCAGGTGTCTTGAACTTATTGAGAATATTAGGCAGGCAGAGAGATTTAAGAGCGAGCCGCTGCATCCAACAGAGATAGTGAGCCTGTTGCGTTCGCAAGCACGTCTGTTCGCAAGCCAGTACAATGTAACGCCAGAGTTCTCAGGTCTTCCAGACCGCGTGAAGGTGATGGCTGACAGTGCGCTTGGGCATCTCTTCTGGAATCTCATGGAGAACAGCATCAAACACAATCCCAGTGATGACAAGAGAGTCTGGATACATGGAGAAGACCATGGTGATTTCTTCGAGCTCAGGTTCAGTGACAATGGACCAGGTATGAGTGATAAGGAGAAACAACGCCTCTTCAGGCTCTCTAGACGCTCCGCTGGTGTTGGTCTGCACCTCGTTCGACGGATTGTACGAAAATATGGCGGCCGTCTTGAGCTGGAAGACCGCATTGAGGGGCATCGAGAGAAAGGACTCAGTGTTAGGGTGTTCTTGCGTACCGCGAGGTGAATGGGGCCCGATGATGCAAGCCCCGTAAGGATTCGTTCCATATCATAACAGTAAGGCGGCCAATTCACTCGGCAAACCTGCTCACAATCTCAAGGAACTTATAATCAAGACTCTCAATGCCGATTCCAGTCTTCGCGGATATTAGCTGGCTCTTCATCCCGTAAGGCTCGGCAAGGCGATCCATCTCATCTTGGACCTTATTGAAGGGGGAATCCAGAAGGTCAATCTTGTTTCCCACCAGAATAAATCGTTCACCCGCACCTTCTGAGAAGTTGAGTGAGCTGTTTTGCTCCACTGTCGGAATCCAATAACCGAAGATTGCATCCAGAGTGGCCATCTTGGAAACGTCAAAGAAGAACGCGCCTATCTTGGCTCCGCGAATCATCCCTTTCATTGCTTCGATGAAACGTAATTGACCCCCGAAGTCCCACAGGCTCAAGGTCACCGTCGTGCCGCTGGGTAGTTCAACACGCTTTGTGTCGAAGCTTGCACCGACAGTGGTCTTCAATGCGTTTGGGTCCGGGAAACTGCCTGTTGTCCAGCGAGCAGTAAACGAGGTCTTCCCGACTTCGGTTTCCCCTAGTACTACTGCTTTTATTATGGCCATCTGCGCACCTCGGTACTTCTGTCCGCACCTTACCTACCCAGCACTATCATTAAATCTTACCTTGTATCACCAGCGATTCTTCTAGGACTACTTGACAACATTAGACTGCCAAGTACGACAATGAGCCCCACAATAACGACGTACGGAAGGTCGTCAGAAAAGAATATGACAGCCGCAGTGGCCAGCGCAGAGAATGCAAAGGACATGAAGTTTCGTGCTGCTCGATGAGAGCCCACTCGACGCAACCGTCTAACCACTAGCATATAACCGACCACACCCACCAAGATTACTCCGAGGAGGTATGGAAAGAGGTCATCGTACACCCACCTATATGTCACACCAAGAGAATCCGAACGAATTACAGGATTGGCTAGAACCGCCATCACGGCGATGAATATCAGCAACCCTCGCCTCAAGTAGCCAACAGTCTTCTTGGTGATAACGGAGTAGAACCCTCCGATAACAAAGGTGGCAGTCCCCGTCATGCCCAGAATCCATTGAATATAAGATAGCAAAGGATCCTCGTTGATGCCTGTCAGCAGGAGCATCGGATAGAACAACATATGTAAGACTAGCAACCCAGCAATTGAAACAAGCGTGAGCGCCATGTAAAGGGGGATGCGTGCATTGGTTTCAGCAGACTGCTCGAGGAAGAAGTCGACTGAAGCTGTCGAAGATACCACTATTATGCAGGTTGCGAACACGAAGACCGCAATCTGAAGGTCGACCGCTGCAGAATAGGTGAGAAGCGCCGCAAGTCCGATTGAAGTGGCGGTCATGATTGAAGTGAACACGATGAAGCTGGTGAGAATCTGTCGCCAGGGCTTCAGCATCGAGATCATGATGGACGAGGCGACCATACCAGGCAGGAATAGGATCAGAAAGAGATTGAAAGAACTCACGTCAATCTCCTGAACAAAGACTCCCTGTGTGATTATCGACCAAGAAGCAAGAAAGGCGCCGAGAAGGAGAAGCAGACCCACAGTGAAAGGCGAAGGAGAATCATAGATCAACCATGCGCCGAACAAGATTGCGGTTGTAACCGCGATGGCTAGAGCGGTGGCCAGAATCGGAGAGACTTCACTTGGACTCTGCATGGCGACCAGTGCTGCTGCAGAAAGTGCGAAAATGGCAACCACGTAGATGCCCCGATGTGCCCTTTTGCTATCAGTGGCAACATGCACCTCTGAAACTATGATGAACACCAAGAACAATGCAATCCACGTTCGTTGTCCAATGGTTCCGGCCACGAAGGTCGTATTGATCACTATCAGGCCAAGGGCCAGTGAAGCGGCTCCGAAGAAGACAAGAGCCCTGAAGGTTGAGGAGGACACATCACCACGAATGCCATAGATTGACCTTCCGAACTCAGCCGCTGAGATAACAAGAATGCCGGCGGTGACTATGGACCCAATTTGCAATGTCAGGGTAAAATCCATTATGCATCATCCTCTCCTAGTGAAGGAATGGTCGGACTCTGGAGTCGCGTCAGGGCCCTGAAGCCAGTTGGGCTACTTGCCAGCAACATGAAAGCTACTACAACCATGATTGACAAGACCAGAGGCGGCCACATCATCCACATCATATCCGAGAACATTGCAGCCAGCCCAGCACCCAAAGAAGCGAAGATAAACATGATGAAGCGGGCTGCTGCTGAAGTAGATCCTGCTTTCTTCATCCGGACCGCCACTCTAATGAAGGCTCCACTGGCAATCACAATCAATACGGCCAAAGGCATATAGAGAAGAGCGAGTTCGTACTTTTCAGCCCGGACAAACGGATGACCGAGTACAATCAAGGCAAAGCCGATGAATATCAGAGAATCTATGGTTATAGAAATGGTCTTTTCGCTGCCACTCGTCGAAATCGCAGCAAGCAAGAGACACGAAACGCCTGCAACCCCAAGAACCCAGTCAACAAACAGGAAATGCACATCCCAGACACCGTCTGCGATTGTCAGTCCCTCAGCTATGGCGTGGTTCCAAGCTATAGCCCACGCGATGCTGTGAGTGATAACTAGGAGGCATATCGCTACCTGGGTAGCAGCAATAAATGCAGGGGTTCTTGCGCCGGTGATAGAAGCTTGTTCCAAGAAGTAATTCAGCGGATATAGCGCTGCAAGTGCTGCTGCTGCAGCTGCAAGAACATATGCGTATATGTACGGTTCATTTGAGAGATACGAAACAATAGTCATGGACATGCCTACTGACAGGGCCAGAAACACTATTGATAATACAACCATGTAACGCCACGGCCGAGACATCCCGGCAAAGATGGCTGCAGGAACAACGACGGGGGTTATTATTATAATGAAGTATTCAGGAGCAAATCCGAGAATGCCCGTTGAAGCCAACACGTAGGTCGAAATCATCGAGATTAGGAGAACGTTCAGCGAAATACTAAACGGTGACGGAGAGGCGAGGGCCAGCTTAATGCCAAGCAGAAAAGCTACACCGAACATTCCTACCAATAGCGGACCAGCTAGTAAGGCTCCCAATTCGGGTACTATGAATTTCAACAACACAACAAGAAACGTGACAACTACAGATGAAACAGTTCCGATGAAACGGGTGTCCGCATCATCGCTCAGCAGACTAACCTCTGAGTTGATTATGAGAGAACTGAAGATAACAAGCCAGATATCTATCAGGATAACTGCTACCGCTGCAGTGAACCCCACCAACACAATCATAGAACCTGCTGCACCCATGAGAAAGAGCGATCTTCTCACAGGATAGGACAGACGCTCCCTGAGTCGCATGTATGCCCGAGCAAAGATTATCAAAGAAATGATTAGAATGAATGTTGCAATAGCGCCGCCAACAATGAAAGCTAACCTGAAATCCATTCTTTCTACCTCCAAAGATCTCCGATTTCCTTTCCGCGCTTAGATACCAAATCAGCGATACCATCAGATAATTCTTCGTCAGATGCCTTTGGTGTCTTCGCCAGCATCTTAAGCGCGTCACCCGTTTCCCGTTCAGCATCACCCTGACAGATGAATAGATCGTCTTTCACAGTGCAGTAGCCTATAACTCCCCTTTCAGATTTCATGAACATGGGCTGTCCCTTGGCTGACGGGCTACCCGAACGTTCAAGAGCAGTTGAAACAAGCTGGACGATTCCAGTCAGAAGCGCAATCCGCTCTTCTTCCTTTTGATCCCGTGGATAGATAACTTGAGTGTCAAGGTTCTCCAGATTGACACGAGCAACAAGATGAAGCATTATCACTGTTCACCCCCGAAAGCCTTCTTCAACCAGTCAATCTCCGAGACCTCAGTCTTGTCGACTGCAACCTCGGTCTTCGCCATAGCCACAACTATATCACGAACTCCAAGTCCATCACCCATATTATAGAGTGTCACCAACAGATCGTGCCCGTTCTCACACTTGACAATCACTGTGGGAGATCGACCATCCTGGGCTATCCGAGATTTCACATCTGCAACTTCCTCTTCAGTGATATCCATCGAGGCCTTCCCTTTACACTCCGGACATAAGAACACAAGATTAACTCTGATCACTTCCGACGGGTCAAACACGCTATGACGGGACATGGCCAATTGTTGGCGTAGCTGATAGCGTGTATCAGCAGACATTTTCTCTGTTCTTAAAAGAATAGTTCCTGTGTACTACGCATAGACATACAAGGGCCAAGCGAATGCTTATCTGAACAGGGACAGAAGGCTGAGTGAAATATCGAAACGGACGTTGCAGAGGGAATACAGATTGACCATAGACGATGTGAAGCGGACAGACATTGGCAGAGCACTGATGCTCACAAATGAAGCCATAGTCAGAGGCGCACTTGAATCAGATGTGAAAGTGGTTGCGGCTTACCCAGGCAGTCCAACATCGGAAATTCTGGACACATTCAGCGAGCTATTGGATCATTTTGGCGATTACAGGATGCAGATTGCTGTCAACGAGAAGGTGGCTCTTGAAACAGTAGCCGGCGCCTCGATGGCCGGATTCCGCTCAATGACTTCCATGAAGAGCGTGGGAATGAACGTCGCAAGTGACTCGATGTTCTCTTTGGCCTATACCGGAATCAACGGAGGGTGTGTTGCAGTCATGGCCGATGACCCCCATGCCCATTCCTCTCAGTCAGAGCAAGATGGGCGGTACTTCGGTGAAGCGGCTTACGTCCCGATGCTCGAGCCGGCAACACCTCAGGAATCTCTGGAGATGGTCAAGTGGGCATTTGATCTATCGGAACGTCACAAGACCCTCATCATTATCCGTACAACAACTCGGGTGAATCACCAACGTGGTATGGTACAGCTGGGCGAGCTCAATAGAACGGAGTTCAAGAAGAAGCAATGGACGGACGTGAGGGACCAGTATTTCACTGTTGGTGCTGTGGCCCGTGCCTTGAAGAGAGAACTACTTGAGAAGAGCGAATCTCTGAAAGAGGAGTTCGAGGGGAGTATTCACAATCACGTTGACCCGGGTGAGGGCAACATAGGAATACTCACCGCAGGTGTTTCATATCTCCACACCAAGGAGGCGCTCCGAAACCTCGGTCTGCATCTACCTGTGATGAAGATTGGCACGTTGTTCCCCCTCCCAGAGGGTAGGATTGCAGAGTATCTGAAGACACTCAAGGTACTCATCGTAATTGAAGAACTGACACCCTATCTTGAGAGCCGCATTGCAGCGATTGCTAAAGACGCGAATCCTTCTCTCACGATCATCGGGAAACGAAGTGGCCACTTCAGTGAGATGCTGGAATATAACGTTCCCATCGTTGAGAAGGTTCTTGCCGAAGTCACAGGTAAAGACTCGAGCCTTGATTATGATTCTGTCCTGAAACGGGCCAACAGGCTGAAGGAAGTCCTGCCTGAGCGGTATCCCATCTTCTGTCCCGGTTGTCCGCATCGCGGAACTCTCTGGGCATTTCGACAAGCACTCGACCGATTGAAGATACGTGATAAGATAGTCTTCAACAACGACATAGGCTGTTACAGCATGGCCTTCTTGCCACCCAATAGGTTCAGCGACTCGATGCTTGCGATGGGTGCCTCTGTGGGCATATCTGCGGGAATGGAGATGACATTGGAGGACAAGATCATTGCCATGGTTGGGGACAGCACGCTCTATCACGCTGCGCTCCCAGGCATCATCAATCTCATCCATCACAATGCGAATGTCACATTGTTTGTGCTCGACAATGCAGTGACAGCCATGACGGGACAGCAGTTCAATCCAAACAGTTCGAAAGACGCAGGAGGACATGCTGCTAAGAAGATTGACATGCAGAAAGTGCTTGAGGCTATGGGTGCAGATTCCGTCACCGTAATTGATCCCTACGAAACCCGTGACTGCATCACCCCAATCAAGGAAGCGATAGAGGCGGATGGGTTCAATGTGATCATCTCGAGACGAGCCTGCGCTCTCTATGGTGATCGCATCAAGAAACAACAGGGACAGAAGATCATTCCCAGTGAGAACGACAAGGAAACCTGCAGAGGCATCTACGCTTGCATTAAAGAGTTCTACTGCCCGGCAATCGTCATTGATGAGGCCGACGGGAAGATGGTGATCCAGCAGGACTTGTGTGACGGCTGCCTCGAATGCAGGCAGGTGTGCCCCGTGGATGCACCGCATCATATAGAGGTGGAGAGGTGAAGCAAATGAACGACGGATACGATATCATCTTTGCAGGCGTTGGCGGTCAGGGTCTGATGCTCTTGTCATCTATCCTTGGCAGGGCGGCCGTTGATAGCGGTATAGAAGTCGTCACAGGAGAACAGCATGGGCTGTCACAGAGGCAAGGCTCAATCTACGTCCACTTCAGAATGGGGAAGCCGATTTCTCCCCTCATTCCTTATGGTTCGGCTGATATGATGATAGCCATGGAAGCCACAGAGGCGCTCCGATACATCGAGTATTTGAAGGATGACGGTGTAATCATCATGAGCAACCGCATCATGCCACCACCCGGTGAGACCGAAGAGGTGGCACTCGACAAAGAAGGGAATACTGAATATCTTACCGTTGAAACCATAGAAGAAAAGCTCCGTGAGGTGACCCAGAGCATTGTGATGCTGGACTCCCTCGCCCTCGCAGAAAGGGCAGGCAATCCGAAGACGGAGAATTCAGTTTTGATTGGGGCGATCTGCAGCTGCAGGGGTTTCCCGATTGATACTGAGAGCGTAAGGAAGGCAGTTCTTGACCTCGTCCCTCCTAAGACCCGCGACACCAATTCCAAAGCATTTGACCTCGGCCGAGATGCTGGAGGAGAATGTTTGGGCTAGAGTCACAGTCATTATCGCTTTCCCGGAGGCTCGCATAGAGTTTTAAGACGGGGGCAGTGACACCCATAACGGGATTAACTCATGACTGATTTCTACGATGCCATCATCGTCGGCGGAGGACCAGCAGGAGCCGCTGGCGCACTTCATCTAGCCTATCATCATCGCTCTGTCTTGGTCTTGGATCGTGGAACAAGTCCCATGCATTACCATACTAATACAATCATGAACTTCCCCGCTGGTCCGACATACTATGAGGGAAGAACTCTCCTCAGACAATTGCAAGGAGTGGCGAAGTCATCTGGGGCAGAGTTCAAGGAGGGCAATGTTGTGGAAGTCAAGGGCAAGTATCCCGAATTCACTGTGCGGACAGATAGAAGCTACAGGACTTCGGATAAGTCAGAGTACAAAGCCAAGACACTCATCTTCGCAACAGGCACGGCTCGGAAACATCCCAAGGTGGATGGAATGTGGAGAAAGTGGCTGTCGGTTGCCAATGTCGGCAATGCGGCCTTCTATTGTCCGGATTGCGAGGCTCCTCTCTGTAAAGGTAAAGATGTAGTCGTGGTCAACGCTGGAACTGTTGGTAGCGCACTTCATGTCGCCCACACACTCAGTCGATTTACGAAAGATGTTCGAATCTTAATGACTGAAGATGCATACATGCCAGTCGACCAGCAAGATCTATCCAAGCTGGACGACTCGCCGTACGAGTGGTACAGAGGGAACATCAAGGAGATCTCATTCCCGAGGCCTGGCAAGGTTCAGAGCCTCACACTGGAATCAGGAGAGAGGCTTCGGTGCAACGTGTTCTTTGTTGGCTTCGTTGCTGAACCACGGTCAGAACTCGCGCAGCAGATTGGCGTTGAGGTTGACCAGAGAGGCAACATTATCACAGACCACAGAGGAAAGACAAATGTAGAGGGAGTCTGGGCCGCAGGAGATTGCAGGCCAATCACACAACAAGTGTCAATGGCAACCGGTACTGGCAACTACGCAGCACTGATGATCAATCAATTCCTCGGCAATGAATATGAGAGCGAGAAGATCTTCGATCATCCAGAGTGCAGGTCTCCTCTTCATCTCGACTAGATACTTCGAAAACCCTGTTTCATGATAGACGTACCGTTTACGTATTCTGACCTAC
>CAYYQL010000023.1:0-39214 GCA_964473825.1 uncultured archaeon | reverse complement strand
GAGCCTGCTGTAGAAATCAACTTAGAAGACTACGTTGATGATGCCTGTTCGGCAATCGATTACAATTGGGACGCTGAAGAGAGAAGCGATATTGTCGAAAGAATCGCGAATGATATCGCAGAACATGTTGACCGTCTAAGAGAGGAATGGGGGTGATGATTATAACTGAGAAAATCCCAGTCATGGTTTTCAATGCTGTTGGCGTATGTGGCTGCAGCCAGACAGGATTCCTTGGCCGAATCTATGAGGCTGTTAAGAAGCATAGAAGCATAGTGGAGTACAAGGAATACTCAGCTGACAGTGAGGTCGCCAACCAGTATGGAATTCGTTATCGCGGAGTAGTAGTTGGCAACAAGTTGCTCGGCAGCAATCCAACCGCAGCGAGGATAGAAGAGGCGATTCTAGAAGAGGCTGAGAAGCAGGGCATAGAAGCGTCATAGAGTATCAGGGGCATAGGAAGATAGCTAACGAGTGGATATGCCCGATGCCCCGGCTATATTCTCTTGGTGCCAATCTGAACCAATCTCGATACGTGCCAAGGGGAGATGGCTCCGATCACGTTGTTGGCTATGCAGAAATCGAAGGTGAGAACTCTATATGGAACAGAACAATCAGACTGGCATCACAACTGAGCTGGAGCAAGACAAGGAAGGTCGTAAAAAGATAACCACAGAAGTCAGGCTTCAGCACGGATCGTCAATCATGATAGAGTCCACATGGAAATCTGATCAGGTTGAATCAGTATTGGAGAAGATAGGCACATCGATCCATATCGGTGATTTCTCTGTATCCTTGCCCAGCGGACCTGCACTCTTGGCACACACCAATATGATTCAGATGAAACACAAGTCATCCTCACAAGATTCGTCCAAGACAGATGCAGTTGAAACTGCGCGAAAAGACGTGAAGATGGTTTACATGGTGACTCGCCATGATGGCGTCGAGGTGTTCTTGGACCCGTTGACAGCGGCCTTTTGGGCTGGAAGTAGTAAACGTGTTAAAGAGGTCTCGCTGCAGACGGCTGCATTCGTCCTTAAAGCTGACACAGAAAGTGTAATCGACAGCGCCGTAGAGGCCTCCAGGAGGACCAAAGAAACAATTGATGTGATTCGTTCTATCTTGTCACTCGCGGAACAGCTCTGTGGCCGTATTAGTGACATGGGCATTTCTATCGAAACGCTTGAGAAAAGGTGATTTTACACCAACACGAATCTGAGCACATATTCCGAGCCGAGGAAAGGTCCTAACGTCAAGAATAATAGGGGAGGCAAAAACTGAAAGCCCACAAGAGAGGCTGTGGTGTTCCGGTACAGACTCTGATGAAGAGGTGAGACAGTTGATAAATACCGTACTTGCTGTGCTTGTTGTTGGCATTCCTCTAGCCACCGGCGCGCTTTCTCTTCCGCTGGCAAAACTATCACAATCAAGTACTCTATCAAGATGGGCTTGTCTTGCTGCTGTCATGTTTGTCTTCGTCGGGTTGATTGCCTTGCTTCCGACAATCCTGGTTTCTGCTTTGCAGCTCAACCTATTCACACTTACCCTCCTGACAACTGAGATTCAGACCGGAATGTACATCGACCTGCTGTCCATTTCCTTTGCTCTTGTCGGATCCCTATTCGGAGTCTTAATCGTCGGATATGGAATTGGTTACTTCAGAAGGACTGAAGATAGCATCCACAGGTCAATGGCGGATAGGTCTCTTTCCACCTCAGTGATAATGGTTGGCGGACTCCTAGGAACCCTCTTTTCACTAGACCTCTTCACCCTCCTCATCTTCTGGGAGATAATGACTCTGTCTCTTTATGCATTAATCATCCAAAGAGACAGTCCTGAGGCTGCTTTCAAAGCCTTCTTGATGACTCATGCCGGCGGTCTAGGACTTCTTGCACTCACCATCATCATCTCATCAACCCTGGGAACGCTTCAAATCCATGAAATTGCTCAGTATCCGGGGTTGCTGGGAGCGACATTACCAGCCCTGATTCCATTGTCACTACTCGCAGTTCTTCCCAAGAGTCTCCAGTTTCCATTTCATACATGGTTTCCTGACGGAACCATCGCGCCAGCTTCGACTATGGTTCTGTTCCTCGCAACTGATCTGACCGGCATCTATCTTCTCCTCCGGCTTGTTGTACAGGCATTTGAGCCTGCTCTTACTCTTTTCCCTACAGTGGCGCTCGTTCAAATACTGGGGAATCCAAGTGTATTGGGTCTAGTCATATCACTAGTGGGAACAGTTACCCTTCTCATCGGAGCGATTAATGCTGCAATAGAAACGGATTTGCCCAGGATTATCGCCTACGGTGCTTCTTCTGAGCTTGGCTTCGTGTTTATTGTTCTGGGGTTGGAGTCACCACTGGGGGTAACTGCAAGTCTCTTCTATGCAATATCACATACATTGGTTGTAGGTCTCCTGTTTCTGTGTGCAGGAGCTGTCATCATGGAAACGGGGATGCGCCACATCGACAATCTAGGTGGACTTTATCACTCGATGCCGATAACGGCATCATGTACAGCAATAAGTGTTCTAGCTATAGGTGGTCTGCCTTTGCTTAGCGAGTTTATCGCCAAGTATCTTGTTATAATGTCCACAGTTGCGGCCCGTTCACCCTTCTTTTTGTCTGTGGCGATACTGGGAGAGCTAATACACATCGTGATAGCAACCCGAATACTCTATTCTGTCTTTCTCGTTAAGAGCGAAGTGACAATACCTTCTGATGTCACGGATCCGCCCATCTTCATGTTGCTTCCAATGCTTCTAATGGCAGGGCTGATAGTGATTATCGGACTCGACCCCGTGCTGCTCCTTGATGGTCTAATCCTGCCAAGTGTTGTTCAGCTCGGCATGTCCGTTGAAGAAGTGATTCCTTTCCTGATATTACCGGTCTTTGGCGGACTCTGGAGTCCTATCATAATCACAACGGCCACATTGGTATTACTCTCTGTGGTCTTTGTAGCAGTAGTTTTCTCGAAGAACAGAGGGAAGTACAAGCATCAACCACATGAACAGGCTTTCAAGCCGTTCATCTGTGGAGAGGACAGCGGAGAGTATAGACTATCTCATTCAGACCTATTCTACACAATTCGATCAGATATCTTCAACGTGGAACGTCTGGTTCGGTCCACTGACATTGACCGACTCTATGAATACTTCTCTAAGAGGATATACGAAGCAGGTAAGAGGCTACTGGAGTTGGATGTCCGGCGTCAGTTTGTTCGTGCCTTCTTGTGGTTCATCCTCGGGTTGACGGTCTTGCTGCTGATGGCTTTCTTGGTGGTGTAAGACGATGAACATTATTTACTTCTATCTGTTATTCGTTCTCGCGATTCTGACAGCACTGGCATGCTACATTCGCACCTCAAAACAGCTCATTCTGATTCTCGTGTTACAGGCCAGCATTGTCACCATAGCATCTCTGACACTGGCACTGATTGAGGCTTCTATGGCTTGGAATGCCACGTCAGCTATCAAGGTGATGGCGGCTGCAGGAGAGTTTTTCTTCGCTGCGGGGGTCACCCCGCTCATACTATATGCAGGTGTAAGGAAGACCGAGAACGTATCTGACTTTCCCAGAACAGGCATTCGCGTCACAAGTGCCGTGATTCTTGCATTGATTGCCGCACAGGTCATGCTCTGGATATGGATATGGCCAGTGGTACCTGGAGACCTCGTCATCTTCGCACCGGTCACTCTTGTACTCTCTATCGACTTTGTATTGATTCTAACACGTGACGATCCCTTGAAGATTCTTGTAGGTCTCAACATCGCAGAAACGGCGCTATTCCCATTTTTCGAACAAGCACCTTTCACCATCGTATTCCCTCTACTTCTTCTCGTTAGTCTCGTCAACCTAGCAGGCGTGTACATAATTATCCATGGCTATCGCGAATATGGTGTTATGTCTGTAACAGAATGGAGGCGACTTATCTAATGGCATCGCCCGTTCCCCTCGCGGTCCTAGGCATCCCGTTGCTAGTTGCAGTGGTCTCAATACTGATTGCCCGCGTGTCGCGTCTAGAACATCTCTTCGAGCATGTTGACAAACCCTCTGTTGTTGTGGGTACATCTTTGACACTGCTTCTTCTCATCCTGCTGTCTCCAGCGGTCTTCAGCGGGGTCATCTATGAGTTTCCATGGGCCGCCATCAGGCTGGACTCAGAAAACATGGCACCCTTGCTTGCAGTTGGAGTCATCTTCTTTCTGACGTCCATTTACAACATCAAGGCAGAACAGGGCGGACGGCTCAGCCCGGAGATTTACAATTTCGTTGTATTATCGTTTTTGACTTGTATGCTGGGATTGATTCTAGTCTATGATATATTCGCTGTCGCTCTATTCATCGAGCTTGTCATTGCCGTTTCCGTCATACTGGTGGTACATGCAAAAGGAAAAGACGCAGTCGAAGCCTCATTCAAATACCTCATTATTACAGCAGTAAGTGCTCTTCTTGTGATTCTCGGCACCATACTGGTCTACATCACTGCTCAGACTTCCAACATCCGTGAAATACTGGCCAATCCTGGCCCACTCGCAGCCGAGTCAGGACTTGTCATTCTCATAGGCGTGTTTTTCATCGTTGGAATTGGTGCAGATATAGGGGTTGCTCCATTCCACGGATGGCTACCAGATGCATTCCCTGCATCAAAACCAGCCGTTAACTGCTTCTTCGCCGCCGAGCCCATTGCTCTGTTCATCGCGTTGTACAGAGTCGTTCATATGCTGTACTCTGTTTCACCGTCCACAGTCCTCCCACTCCTTGTGATTGGTGTTGGTGTCTTCTCACTTGTTTTCGGAGTACTGCTGGCTTATGCACAGAATAACTTCATGAGATTAGTCGCATATGCAACCATCGAAGAGTTCGGTTATGTTATGATCGTGTTTGGTTTGTTCACACCACTCAGCTATGCTGTTGGTCAGCTCTACCTCATGAATGCATCAATCATGAAGCTGGCAATTCTTCTCTGTTTAGGGTCGGTAATCATTGCCACGGGCACCATGGACATGAAATCTCTCGGAGGATTGGGCAGGCAGATGCGGCGTACTTCTGTAGTGTATCTGATCGCAATCATATCTTTAGCCGGCATAGCTCCCCTTAGCGGTTTCATCACAAAGTGGCTTCTCTTAGGCACTGTCTATCAACATCTTCTTGCAAGTGTGGGATTGATGCCCGCTATCGTAATGCTGCTGCTACTCGTAAGCACGTCGCTACTTGCGTTCGTCTTCCTCATCAGGTCATATCACCTGATTTTTGCAGGGCCAGAGAGAGAATCTCTTAAGGACACGAAAGAGGTCCCCCGGGAAATGTGGATTCCTGCAGTCATAACTGCGGCCATCATCATTGTTTTTGGACTCATGCCGCATCTATTCCTGGGCTTCATCACATAGATACCCATTTCAGAATCCCGGGAAAGTCAAAAGTCGAAACATGAAATTCGAGGCATCATTATCTCCTCTGCCCACTGCACTCAAGACTAAAGCACCTGAGCTGTCAGTCGGTTCAGCCGACCATCATGAACAATACCGATCGATTCAGAGGTCCTTGACCCGGTGGAACGACCAGTCAGATTTTGAAATAACAAGGCCAAGGTCAACGACCAGTCTGTCGATGAGCTTCTGAATCGCGTATCCGCTGTCGCTACTGATTCTGATCATCTGATAGGTCGTGGTGTAGTTAGACTCCTGTTCATCAGAGTTGATCTCGACCACGGTATGCGTGCAAGTAACATCACCGAGAATGGCAACGCGGATACTTGCATCGAGGTAATCACCAGACAATTTCTTGTGTTTTGAGTACTTCTTGATCTCGGCTTTCACAATCTTGTCGTTTTCTTTCTCTTCAAGTGACTGAGTTGTTGGCTTCTGTTCCTTCGACACTTCCTGCGTATCATCTTCAATCCTCGTAAAGCCATACTTTTCCTCTAAGAGGTCACTCAGAAGAGGATGATCAGTCGAGTGGTAGACGAGGTTTTCCAGCGTAATAGTTACAGTTTCCTGACTCACTTACAGACCCCACAAACGTAGAAATGCTCACCAGTTTCATTCAACATAGAGGTTCTCTCGATCATGCGTACCCATCAAATACTCTGTTGATAGTTCGATGGCATCTACAGGACAGATGTCCCTACACTGGCCGCAGAACAAACAACGACTCAAATTAAACCTTACCTTCTTGTTCTCTTTCACCAAGATAGCACCGGCCGGGCACATCTTAGTACACAGAAGACATCCAATGCAGGTGTCTCGGTCGTAGACTATCTTCCCTCGAAGCCGTTTTGGCACGGGTCCTCTCTCTTCAGGCGTTGCATCCCAGGGAATCGTATATGGTCTACGAAAGAGTGACCTTATTGCGTCACGCAGCATTTGAACCACTTTCAAACATATCACCTACAGCCCTATCATCACAAAGAAGATCGACAACACCACAAAGAGCATTGGAATTTTCCAGTAAAACCTGAATGCTTGATATGGCTTTGAACGTGCAAAGATTGTACTGGGAAGTGTAGCAGCAGCAAACATCACAACAAATGCAAGCAGAAGCCGTACCATCATGGAACCATAAACACCAGCCCAGCCAAACAGCAGGGGATGATTGAAGAAGAGGATTGTGGCTAGAAGAGTTAGATTGAACGACAACATTGTCTTACTGAGCTTCATCAGAGCAAGATGAGATCCTGTATATTCTATTAACACGCCGTGGGCAATCTCCGTCTTGGCCTCGGACACGTCGAAGGGCACCACAGCCACGGCAGCAGGAATGCAAAGCACAAAAGCTGCCCCCGCAAATAACATGCTTGGATAAGCTAGAACCATCGCAGTGCCCAGTGTTTCTTGCAACTGAATAACTGAATAACTTGCAAGTGTGAACTCGGTCTTGAACATTGTGAGTGCAAGCGACATGATGAAAGGCAGTTCATATGCAAGCATCATCGTTATAGTTCTAGAAAAGCCTATAGCGCCGAAGGGATTACCAGACGATGCGCCTCCAACCGCATACATCAACGAGGGTATTGTAAGCAAGTAGAGGATCAAGATAATGTCTCCCTCAAGAGGTACTTGGAAGAGTACTACTGCCATAGTCATGACAGAGCTGATAATCGGGCTGATGACAGCGATTACTGGAGCAAGAGTGAAAATCACCGATGCAGAGGTCTCTGGTACGAGCTGCTCCTTGCCGAACAGCTTTATGAAATCATAGAAGGGTTGGAGAATCGGAGGGCCTCTCCGGTTCTGCATTCGAGCCTGAAGCTTCCTGCCCATGCCCTCAAACAGGAGTCCGAGGATGATTGATATCGGAACCAGGAGAACCACGGTTAGTATTAGGATGAGTGATTCTATCATCTCTTAACCATCCTTCTCCGTCATCTGTCAGTACAGCTCATACAGGGGTCAATTGATGCAGCAATCACGGGAATATCAGCAATCTCACGACCCTTCAACATTGTTTCCATGCTGATGATGTTCGCCAATGTAGGAGACCTCACTTTCAGTCTTTCCAGTCCCTGTTTGCCATTTGTTTTGACATAATGAATCAACTCGCCCCGTGGTGCCTCTACACGAGACACAGCCTCTCCCGCAGGGATACTCCGCATCCGCTTCATGTCACTGCCCTCAGCAACGATAGGTCCATTAGGCATTTCGTCGAGGACTGCGCGTATCAGTCTGGCAGACTCAAATATTTCAAGGTTCCTCACTTCGGTTCTTGCGAGACTATCTCCTTCTTCGCCCAACACTATGTCGAAGCTGTCTTGCAGATCGTCATATGCCGCATAAGGATCGTCCTTTCTAACATCGATTGGAACACCAGAAGCCCTCGCTGTCGGGCCAACCAGGCATAGTTCTTTGGCTTCACTGGTACTCAACACGCCGACACCCTTTAATCGCTTCACAGACGTTCGATCCGCAAAGACGTCTTGAATGTAGATTGCGGCCTTCTCGACTTCACTGATTGCTGAGAGTATTTTTCGAGAAATATCATCGTCAATATCGTAGCGAACGCCACCGATTGTATTGTGTCCATAGTGGATCCTATTTCCGGTGATCTCCTCAAAGAGGTCATTCACTTTCTCTCGATGCTTGAAGGCATACATGAATAGGGTATCAAACCCGATTTCATACGCATTTATCCCAAGCCAGAGAATGTGACTCTGGATACGTTCCATTTCGGAAAGAAGTACTCGTAGATACTTAGCACGTTCTGGTACGTCAATACCCCCTATCTCTTCTACCCCGTGGATGTAACATGTCGAGTGGCAGTTGGAGCATATACCGCATATTCGTTCTGTAAGGAATATATTCTGCATCAGATTTCGTGTTTCCGCCAGAGCCTCTATCCCTCGATGAACAAAGCCCACTCGAAGGTCTACATCTCCAATACGATCCTTATCGAGTACAATATTGAACTGAACCGGTTCCTTGAAAGCAGGGTGGACGGGCCCAACAGGAATCCGGACATGTTTGGTGTTTGGTTGTGCTTCGTCATTCGTCGCCATTCTCATCAGACCCATATTTCTTTTCCAATGCTTTGAGCACGCCGTCCATGATTGCCTCTGGTTTCGGTGGGCAGCCAGGGACGTAGGCATCTACAGGCAAGAGGCGATCAACAGGACCTTCAACCATATCGCTCCCAAAGAAGGGGCCAGTCGATAGAGCACATGCACCTATGGCAACAATTGTCTTCGGTTCCGGAATCTGGTCGTACACCATTATCGCTCTCTTTACCATCTGGCGAGTCATCGGTCCGGAGATGAGCAGAACATCAGCATGGCGGGGAGTTCCCACCAATACACAACCCAGCTGCTCCAGGTCAAATCTGGGTGTCAACGAGGCTACAATCTCAATATCACATCCGTTGCAGGATCCCGTGTTGATATGAAATACCCATGGAGATTTCATCCGACTGTGTTTTGTTATGCTCAATGTGTCGTGCCTGCCATCTTGTCCTACTTGTGGGAAGCTACGCAGAATCGCATAAAACGATTGTCAAATGGCATCCGATTTTTTGCGTTATCATCACAAACAATTCCCATTGTATTATGAACAACGTCTAGTTTTCAATGAGCGATTCAAATGGAATTGATTACAACGAGTAGCCAGATAGATGGCGGAATACTGAGGCTAATAGCCGATTTTACTAACGAGTGACTTGTCATGCACTTCTGATATCCAGAACTTGTATGCACAGGGGTAATCGCCTTTCTTGGTGTTCACGAAACGGGATGAGAAGAGACCACGAAGCACTCTCATGTATCTGAAGAAAGGATCATTCGGAGGAGACATCTCAGATATACAGTTCAGCTGATAGCCATGGGCGGTTCCCGTCTTTGAATCACGCCACTGAAATGAAAGTGTGGTTCTGGAATCCATACAGATATTGTGGTAAGTAGATTCGCCATACATCTCAACGGCACCCAGTCTGAATTGATCAATCTCACTCTCCTTAACATAGAGGTCTCTGTAAAGTTGAATTCGCTCACCAATAGTTTCCTCAAAGGGTCTACCCTGCAGTGATAGGAGTTCACTCTCCAGTTGATCGATTCTGTCCTGAATGACCTCATCATTCAGACTCAGTCTGACAAGCTTTGTTGAGGTATTAATTGGAAAGGGACTACGAGGATCCAGAGTACAGACTGACGGCTTCATCACTGAGGATTCGTATAGGCGTGTCAGCTTGTCCTTAGGAGCCAGAGATCTGCCTTCAAACACATCAGCCATGGCAATCTTGAGTTTCTCAGGAATTGTGTTTAGAGGATAAGAACCAATTACATCATTCTTGACTAACTCGACTCTTCTGTTCTCACGGTCTATGAGTCTAATCCTCACCTGGTCTTGCTTGGACATAGGCTGCACACAAAGACCTGAGGCACGTCTTCCTTAATCAATCCTTATTGCGTGTATCTAACTATCCAATACCGAAAACGCACTTAAGCGAAGATACTGTTATGGTGTCGTGACCCAGTGAGGAAACACAAGATGGTCGAAACCTTTGAGATTGATTCGCAAGCTAAGATGATTCCGGCCGAAGGTAACATTCACAAGACTGAAACGCACAAGGTACTCGTCTATATCGATCACGATACGAAGACCATCTACTTATGGCGGGGAAAGAAGGCAGGGGTTGTGAAGAAGCTTGTGGGTACAAGAGTGGCTGCCCGATTGAGTCACAAGTATAACGACTACCGAATTCGACCAATATCTGAAGACAATGAACCGGCTGTGTTCTTAGATTTGATCAATGAGTCAATTCCCTGAGGCAGATTCATGTCCTATAATCGAAGGGCCTTTCTGACATGGATTCGCAACGTAGAGAGTGGGCTAAGCTCCCGAACTGCAATACTCGAGGCAATAGAACAGAAAGAGGCTCCCACCACCAGTGAGATCGCGTCAGTGGTGAACCTATCGTATAGCACGGTCCTCTACCACCTCAAGAACATGGAGAAGGAGTCAATCGTGACAAGAGACGCTGTAACCGGCATCTGGCGATTGGTTGACCAAGGTCAGTCACAACTCATCGATTTCGCCTAAGTATCGAAAAAAGATGCTATCTTGGGTGGCAGAAAAGGCAATCTAGTCATGAGTCCTACGTAAGCCCTCACCCAACGCTATAGGAATCTATTCCATCCACAATCTGAAAAAGAGCTTCTTGAGGCGGGGTTTCTTTTTTGTCAGCCTATTGAATGCCATCACATCTTCGTCAGGACTTGCTCTTTGAGGAGGGTCATCTGATCACGTTCCTGACCGTACGGAAACATGAAGATGACATGATCAACTCCGCAGTCGGCGTATTCTCGAAGGCGAGAAGTAATCATCTCAGGAGTCCCCCAAAGTGCCTTCGAAACTCGCTTGCGATATTCTTCTTGTTTGATGCCGCGTTCCTCGGCCGCCTTTGTAATCTGGTCTTCCATTTCAGTCTTCGATCTGAAACATCGCGTCCACAAACCGACAGACCGATTGAATGCTTCAGGGGTCTTATTGTGATGTTCCAAGAGGCTATCCAGTTTGGCGAAGATTGATTTTACGTCCTTGGGGATGAACGACCAAGCAAGGTTGATGCCGTCACCATGTTCGGCTGCCACTTCGATCATGTGGCCCCGTCCCTTCATCGTTCCAACCCAAATCGTGGGATGGGGCCGCTGGACAGGCTTGGGAAACGAGATCAGATTGTCCACTGAGTAGAACTCTCCCTCGAAGTCGAACACATCTTCTGTCCAAGCACCTCGGATGATCTCAATCCCCTCTGCTAGTTGTCCAATGCGAGTCATGTCATCAGGAAACTCTAGCCCATATGCCTTGTAGTCTACCTCCTTCCATCCGGCACCTATTCCGAACTCAAAACGACCTTCAGACAGAACATCTAGTGTTGAAGCCATCTTGGCGTGAAGTGGAGGCGGACGATAATTGTTGCAGGCCACCAGAGTGCCCACCCGTATTCTCTTGTTGGTTGACACCAGTGCTGTCATCAGGAGCCAGGGGTCCAAGAGCTCACGATTAGTGGCGTTCTTGTCCAGCATGAAATGGTCTGAAAACCATAGCGTCGAATAACCGTGTTCAACTGCTGCATTTGAGATCTCGATCACATCTTGTAAAGAGTAGCCAAACTGGGGCTCGACTTGCACTCCAAACTCCATATATGTTGCCTCTTCATCTATTGATGTACCTGTCTTTTAAAAGGATTAGAGGAAGTAAATATATTAATTGTGAACTTGTGTTTCGCATTGTTCATAAGTACATAACTCAATCACATGAACTGAAGGTGAATCAGTTGACATGGAAGAAGCACGTTAAGGATGTTCCAGAACTCATCAAACAGAATCGCGAGATTGATATGAAAGTCCGAAGCAACTTCGAGGAGATGCTTAAGGACATCAAAGGAAAAGAAAAGGCAGTCAGTCTCGAGTTTCTGAAAGACTTCATGCATCTTGAAAGAGACGATCAAGGTGCCGTCGAAGAACTGATACTATTCGTTCAGATGCATGATGACTTGACGTATAGGGTCCTTCGTGATGACTCGGATCAGTCGATATACATTGAGTTTATGTCGCCTGAGAAAACAGAGGATTAGGCTCATAACAGAGGGGCCACGTAAACGTGTGGCTCCGCCTGTTGTTTTTATGTATCGATTCTTACATTTTGAGATTGGCTTTGCATCCAGTTACGCACTCCGTTATGCACTGTGGTGCATTTCGATATGAAATGGGAGAGCATATCGATTAAATAGGAAGCTGTACATTGTAGATACATAGCATTTAGGATGAGAGAGGAATGAGCAAGATACTTAGAATAGATATGAACGACTTAGAATACCGATGGGAAGACCTTCCCAAGAAGTATTCTACGTATGCTGGAAGGGCACTGACCTCAGCCATTGTCCACGACGAGGTTGAGCCCACATGTAATCCATTGAGGGAGTTCAACAAACTCGTGATATCACCAGGGCTTCTCGCAGGCACTCCCGCACCGTCTTCTGGGCGTATCAGTTTCGGTGGAAAGTCACCGTTGACTGGGACAATAAAGGAGGCCAATGCCGGAGGGCTTAGCGGAACAAGACTAGGAAACCTTGGAATCCGAGCTGTTGTCGTCGAAGGTATGCCTGAATCCAACAAGGACTGGTATAGTGTCTACATTGGGAAAGACAACGTTGAAATCCTGAAGACAAACGACTACGCCGGAATCGGCCTCTATGACCTGATAGGTAAAGTCTGGAAGAAGTATGACAACAGACCTGGTATCGTCGGTTGCGGAGTGGCAGGTCAGCGGATGCTTAAATCTGCAGGAATCTTCGGAAACAATATAGAGAATACTGATCCCGGTAGATATGCAGGCCGTGGAGGACTCGGTGCAGTACTGGGTTCAAAACGAGTGGTTTCCATAATCAGCGATGATTCTGGTGCAGAGAAGCCGAAGCCCAAAGACAAGGAAATGTTTGATGAGGGTAGAAAGAAGCTTGTTACTGCATTGAACGAGCACCCTGTGACTGGAAAACTCAAGGACGAGGAAGGAAATCCGTACGGGGGGTTAAAGAACTATGGCACTAACATCCTCATGAACATCTTGAATGAAGCCGGCGGTCTTCCATTCCGTGGCTTCAGAACAGGTAGGTCAGACGTGGCTCCCAAAGTCTCAGGAGAAGCAGTCCACGAGCTCGTCGATAAGACAAGAGAGAAGTTCGGTGATAAGGCAGAGGGCAGGTACGGACACGCATGCCATCCAGGCTGTATCATAGCATGTTCCAACGTGGTGCCTTACGAGAAGAACGGAAAGGCACATGTGGCACCACTTGAATACGAGTCGGCCTGGGCACTTGGCACTAATCCTGCAATCGAGAATCTACAACATGTTGCTGAACTCAATAGGCTCTGTAATGACCTAGGGCTCGACACGATTGAAACGGGTAACACGATTGCGATGTTCATGGAGGCCGGAGTCATTGACTACGGTGACGGTAAGGCTGCTATCAAGCTCTTGAAAGAAGCCTATGACAAAGATTCTGTCACAGGTAAACTGGTATCATCTGGAACCAAAGCGGCCGGTGAGGTGCTGGGTGTAACCCGGATTCCAGTTGTCAAGGGACAGGCCCTACCTGCCTATGACCCGAGACCAATCCGTGGAATCGGCGTTACCTACGCGACAACTACAATGGGTGCAGACCATACTGCAGGATACACAATCGCAGCTGAGATTCTCGGAATCAAGGGGCAAGTAACCGACCCACGAAAGTTGGACAAGGCTGAGCTTTCTCGCAACTTCCAAGCCACAACCGCGTACATCGACTCCTCGGGCTACTGTCTCTTCATTGCCTTCGCAATCCTCGACAATGATGATGGTTTCACTGGAATGACCGAAACCGTTAACGCATTCCTTGGCGAGGAGATAGATGTGACTGAGTACGGTCTCAACACTCTGCAGAAGGAACGAGAGTTCAACAAACAAGCAGGTTTCACGGCTCAAGACGACAGACTCCCTGAGTTCTTCAGTACAGAACCGTTGCCACCCCACGATGTAACTTTCGATGTGCCAGCAGAGGAACTTGATGCAGTCTACAAGAATATGTAGAAAGGCCTAGGGGCATATTGCCCCTGCCAATCTCTTTTTCTTGCCTTTTATCCTCTTTTCAAGAAGGCATACTAGTACCGAAGATGGAACTGGAGAACGTTCTGAGTGATTCAAGTATATCTCTATGGCAAGCTGCGAAGCTTGGTCGAGAACGCAAGAGCCAATGATGATACTGTTATCAAGCTGGAGTATATTGAAGAAGAGACCTTCAGCCAACTGGTAGAGAGAATAGGTCTTGAGATGTCCGACTTAGGGGATTGCTTTATCGACGGTCGCATCGCTCGCCCACATGATGAAATAGAAGATGGATGTCGTATCGGGCTTTTTCCCTTCAACATGGTCTTATTGTGTGGAGGACAGCACCTCAAGGGGCATGGTTACACTCAGTCAGATCACGATGTCGAGTACTACTAGGAGGAATAGAAATGCGGGTCGAAGTAAAACTATATGCAACACTCAGACGCTTCGCTCCAGAGGCCACTGCAATAGCTGAATCATTCTCTCTGGAAGTAGACGATGATACAGTGGCAGATGTGTTGGATAAGCTTGGAATTTCTCATGAGAAGGCTAAGATTATCATGCTAAACGGAGATCGTGTGGAGAGCACAAATGCAAAGATTGAGGAAGGAGACCTCGTTGTCATCTTTCCTCCAGTCGGAGGAGGTTGAATCCGATACTTCCCACCTTATTCCTGCAGAGTTCTTTGATTCGCAATATCGGGATCCGCAATTCGCACTGGCCCGTGGACCGATTTGACCACGATCACATCTGCCGCAATGTTATCAGCGTGATCACCAATTCTCTCTAGGTTCCTCAGTGTTTCAACAAACATAGCATCAGCGCTCGGGTTGCAGATTCCTGCTTCCATGCGTTTGACGTGGTTTGTTCTGAGTGTTCGTTCCATCTTATCGACCTTATCTTCGAGAAGTACTGCTCTGCGGGCAACATCCTTGTTTCTTGTCTTAAGAGCATTGATTGCTGAGCCATAGGTGTTCTCAACCAGTAAGAAGAACTCGGTAAGCTCTGAGCGCGCCTCTTCGGAGAAATCAATGTCTGCCTCTTGAGCATAAATGGCGAACTCCGCGAGATTATCTGTGAGATCCCCAACGCGTTCGATGTCCACCAAGATGGCCAGAAGCTTCATCCTCCAGAGCTTATCTGTTTCACTTAGTTCCTCCTCTCGGATTCTATCGATGAATCGTTCAGATTCTCGAACGCTCTCATCAACCTCGTCCTCGAAACGGATTATATCTTTGGCTGCCTCTCTATTTCTCATGACAAGAGCTCGGTTGCTTAGCTGGATCATAGACAAGGTGATATCTGCGGTTCGAATGATGTCGCGTTCGGCCTCAAGAAGGGCAACTTGCGGAAAATGCAGCATCTCTTCATCAAAGAAATGCCGCCCAATAACCTCCCCTTCTTTGTCTGGAATAACTCTCTCACAAAATCGAACCAAAAGCCCAACAAGAGGTATCAATGCGACACTAACAAGGACATTGAAGATGGTGTGGGCATTGGCAATCTGACGAGGTAGGTCAGGAGAGGTTCCAGCCACGATGTTGGAGAATGGCCTGAGGAAAGGGATAAACACCAATACTCCAAAGACGTTGATTATTGTCTGGGCTAGAGCCGTTCTTTTTGCTGGGGTAGTGGCTCCAACGGCGGCAAATATCTCAAGAAAACATGTTCCAATATTCGCGCCCATAACCAAAGCAATACCCGCGTCAAGACTGATTACCCCTCCCATTCCCATGGCAATGACGAGGCTAGTTGTCGCAGAGCTGCTCTGAGTGACTCCTGCTATCAGTGTTCCAATAAGGATGGCAACAAATGGAACGGTCCCATAGTCATTAATCAGTGCAACAAAGAAAGGGCTGTTCCCAAGAGGTATAGCCCCATTTTTCATGAACTCCATGGCCAAGAACAGGAGACCGAGACTGAACAACACCTTCCCAACCAAGCGGATTCTCTCACTTCGGGCAAACATATGGACGAAGAAGCCAACAGCCACCAGCGGCCAGAATGCCATACCGATATCAAAGGATACAAGCTGAGCTGTGATCGTTGTCCCGATTTCGGAGCCTAGCATCACATTCACTGACTGTCGGAAGGTCATCATCCCAGCATTGACGAATCCTATGAGGGTAAGCACGGTTATGCTTGAACTTTGCGTCATGAATGTGGCTGCCGTACCCACACCCATTCCCTTCACTGGATTATTCGTCGCCTTTTCCAGTAACTTCGCTACTTTTGAGCCTGAAATCTTTCCCAGAGTTTCTCTGAGTATCGTAACCGCGTACATGAAGAGTGCGAGGCCGCCTATGATGTTGAACCCTACTGTGAGCCAATCCATCGTTTGCATGGGTTTCGTTGGACCGGGTCTGACATATGAAGATGTTGCCTGCCGAGCCGAGATTCCACATCATTTGCTGACATATGACCGACACTATGTTGGAAACTAAGGTGATTGCAGAGAGTATCTATTAGTAACTAAAGTCATCACCTTCTAGCTCTTGAACCGTCATTCTTGGCTCGATGCTGAACAGAACCAATACTATGAGGATAGCTATGTTGAGTCCAAGCACAACATGGAGAAGCGGCAGACCTTGATAGAGCGTGTAGATGATACCAGCGGGAATCGGCCCTAACGTGACGAAGAGCAGCACTATGAACATGGTGAGACTCAACATCTTTCCCATATCTGCACGAGGCAGGGATTTCTGGATATAGGTGCCGAGTACTGAAAACCACAAGATATCATTGATCTGTTTCATTGCTGTGGCAATGAAGGCGAGAGAGAAAAGCACACTGAGACCAGGATAGATGGAGTTCAGGGCATCTACCCACTCCCTAGGCCCAACATATGGAATGTATTGAGCTACAATGAGAAGTGCAATTGCAATAGGCATCACAGAGTAGACGACAACGGTAAGCTTCCGACCGCCTTTCGTGTCGAACACACGCCCGAGGTACATCGCCAAGGGAACAGAGAAAGCCAGCGTAATCAGAAACATGAGGTTAATCTCAGAAAAACCAAAATTGAGCGTTTCATTAATGAAGTAGAGACTTGCGAAATTGTAAAAGCTGTCGCTGAATGCATCGATACATATCACCGCAACAAAGACAGGAAGCACCTTCAGAAGCAGTCTGACACCCCGGATATTCTCATTGACGAAGTCCCGTAGTATCCCTCCGTGGTGGTTCTTTCTGTTCGGTACTGAAAACGATTTCAGCGCAGTAGCGCGAATCAACGCGGACACCAAGTAGAGAAAGCCAGCAACCAGAAGCAACAACCGCATAATGCTAACGAAGTTCCAGCCTAAATCTAGGAGCAAGCCAAACACATAGAGGGGAACAACCCCGAAAGAAGTGCCCAGCGTAAAGAGGCTGTTAGCAACTCCTCCCAGTCTTCGGTCAACTTGTTGCATGTGATACGCTTGACCGGCAATCCCGGTAAACGACGACAACCCGGCCACAACTAAAGCAAATCCAACGCCGATGATATCCGTGAAGATTGAGAGCATGAGGAAGCCAGAACCACTTACCAGCATTGTCACAACTGACAGCTTCCGCCTGTCATAGTTGTCAGCCAGATATCCTGAAACAAAGGACCCTATCACATTTACTCCAAACATCAAAGACAGGAGGACTCCTGTCAAGACGTAAGATATGCCGATATCGCGGAAGTAGAGGGTGAAGTATTGGCGAAGAATCCCCATGCTGTTATAGATCCATACAGTGACAAGATAGATGGCCCAGTTTCTATTGCTGAGTACACGCTTGACGGATTGAAACCAAGTGAGATGAGATATGTCATCCTGATTCCCGTGAGCATCATGGATGGTGGCCACACTCGCAGGTTGATTGTCTTCACCCATTTTTCGTCCTCAGAGCAGGTTGGTGTCCAGACAAAATCGAGTGGCATATAGATTTGTGGATGTGTGTAATCCCGTACAGAATGGTTAACAAGTTAACCTGCACAGAATGGAATCTATTAGCTTCTTGAGAAGCGACACTAGAGCGCGGTTCAGCTGCTCACCGTACGATCATCCATTCCTAATCACTTTGTGGAGGCTCATCATCACCGCACAATGGGCATATGACTCATCGCCTATTACCTTTTCCAAACCGTCAAGATAAAGCATCAGAGAGAATGGCAGTCGTAGAACGCTTTCAAGTATTCAATCCCATCTATCTTCACGTTCTCTTCGTGCTTCTCGTGCGAATCGTATCTGAGTAGCCCACCTTTTACTTTGGAGCTTACATCGGCATCCAACTCAAAGGCTCTCTTCGATATCTCAGCTAGGATTTCCACATTCTCGAGTTCAGCAGGTAGAATCTCGATTGTCTCACCTATCATCTGCTCAACTCACCTCCGCTTCGTCCCTGCACTAGCCCGCTTCAGGCTTATCAACGAAATCTCTCAGATACGTAAAGTATCTCACGGTACCGTCACATGCAATCTGGAGATTACGGGGGAGACTGATTCAGAGTTTGAAGCCCAGATAATACCTGATCGTGCATAGTATCCCAGCATTTAATACTCCCGAGAGTCAACTGATTCAACAGATATGTGAGGTAACTATAGTAAATGACTAGCCGAACAGATGAACAGATCAAAAAAGACGTGGTGGACCATCTCTACTGGGACCACCGTGTTGATGCCTCTGATGTAGAAGTTGAAGTAGAGGACAATGAGGTTATTTTGCGAGGTTCTGTACCCAGCTACTCAGCCTCAGAGACCGCTCTGTTCGATGCTTGGAAAGCAGAAGGAGTAACAAAGGTAGACAACCGACTTCTCGTGAAGTACCCGCCTACGATAGAGATTCCCGGCGACGAGGACATAGCAGAGCGGGTAAAGTTTGTATTAGAGTGGAACCAATCCACTGCAGATGCCGACATTGACGTCAGCGTTGATACAGGCAATGTGATTCTCAAGGGGACTGTTGACTCATACTGGCGGAAGTTCAGGGCGCAGCAGCTGGTCTCCGACGTAAGAGGTGTTATCAGTTTTGACAACAAGATCACTGTCGTTCCAACAGAGAAGGTTACAGATGAGGTCATCGCAAAAGACGTGATCAAAGCGATCGACAGAAGTTTCTCGGTAGACGTGAACGATGTCGACGTGAAGGTTGAAGACGGAATCGTTACTCTTTCGGGGGTAGTACCTGATAGAGCTACCCAGCTTGTGGCCCTCGCATGCGCGGAGAACACATTTGGGGTCCTCGATGTTGAGGACGGATTAGTAGTGGCTGAATAGAAGCAATAGAATGCATCAAGGGGAATGCCGATAGATTCGAATTGGTGGCACGTTCCCTAGTCTTCTTCTTTTACTGCAGGTGTAGTCGGGAGGCATTCTTCCAGTATATGCGCTCCAAGACCTCGTTATCAAGATTCAAGCCGTTGATAAAGGTCCCTCCTGAATCTACTGTGTCTGCGTCAACGAAAGGCAGTGGCATCCTTCTAACGTCACTCTCCCAGAGCAACCTCTCTGACTTGAACCTTCCTTCATAATAGGCGATGTCGTTGTTTCGAGCCACACAATCACTTCCGAATAGAATTCGGTCAGAGTATTTCGTCACAAAGCGTCTTGACTTCTCTGGATCCTTCCCGAGCTCCCGGACCATCCATCGAGCAGATCCTGTGTCTACATTCAGATTGGAGTACTTGTCGAACATCCGTCCTAGATTGTCAAGGCGGTGAACCTCTGGTTGAGCGCCAAAATGAGCCACCAGAAATGTCACGTCTCGGCTCAGTTCGAGTCGGTGTTCGAGCTCCATGAGGTGTTCGTCCTTTGTGCCATAGACTGATTTCTTTTCATATCGTGTCTTATAATAGGTGTCTGGATCAGAAACGTGAATCAAGACAGGAATGTCCGCCTCAGCTAGAGCGTCAAAAAAAGGATTGAACTCGGCGCTGTCTAATGGGGGGATGTTACTTACCTCAGATATTCTGTCGCTCCAAAAAGGCGCAAAGTGAACCTTCGCCACACTGTACCCTTCTTGTCTCATCGAATGCACTTCTGGCACAGCCTCATCTAGTCCTTCCCCGAATATCATCCATCCGGAGAAGTACTTCGCGAAGACAAACCTGTCAGGATACCGCTGTGAGTAGGTTTCAGTTCCTACGTTTCCGTGAACGATGAGAAGAGACTTTTGTACACCATAGTCACTGCCAATCCGCACGAGTAGCTCCAAGTACTGTTCATCAACAACATGACTATGAGCATCGAAGATTGGCCCGGTGTATCTCGGTTCGAAATCCAGGACAGACACCCACCTCGGGCAAGATATCGTCCCTTTTGAAAGTCTTGCTCTGACCAAGCGACGAAACTATTCCGCCTGTGGTCGAATGTATAAGCGAAGACCTTTTTTAGGGGTCTATGCAGAGAATAGTATCCAATTCGTAGATTGGTTAAGGAGAAAAACAAACATGAAACGCACGCTAAGCATTATACTCGCACTATCTATAGCTGGAATCTTCCTAATCACGCCTGTGACTGCGGCCACTTCCCAAGGTCTTGAATGGGGTATAAGTGTTGGAGACCAGTTCAACTTTCAGATGAGCATCTCTGAAATCGATAGTGAAGATGAGGATGTCAACGAAGGCATCTACATGGAAGTCGAAAGTAGAGACACTATACCAAACGTGTTGACTGACTGGGCTGATATGCCTGACATCGATATCGACCTTGCGTGGACGAATGGAACCTCAATGGGATTCAGTGCCTTGATTTTCTTATTCATTGGTGCTACTGGCGGGAAGATTGCAGTCCCCATCGGAAACTTCACGCTTCTCACCGAGCTTCTGTTGGACACGTACGAGAATCTCACCGTAAGCGAGAACTCAGCATACTGGGAAGTTGTGGCCGAGTATGAATACTTGAATCAGACAGGTACTGTGACGACGTCCTACCTCAAGGAAGATGGCTTTCTTGCCAAGTACATAGTGTCAATAGCCAATCAGACACACACAGTAGCAGACCTATCCGTTATCCGAGATGGCCTCCCATCTGAAATCATGGTGTTGCTTCAAGACAACATCCTGATAATTGGCGGCGGCATAGCCGTGATAGTGATACTCGGTTTAGTTGTCTGCAAGAAAAAATAGAGTACGAGTCTGAAAGAGATACTCAAAGCCGGCCATAGCATGGTTCGAAACGAGGCATGGGAAACAATCGCTTCACGTTCTCTCTGCCTCTCTTCTTCTTTTTATCCTAAGGAAACGGCTCGCTCTCAGAAGTTCTGGATAGAAACGACCTGGCACAGTTTCTGAACGGTCCTTCAAGGAGATAATCAGCAACGCCTAGGCATTCATCCTAGACCAAAGGTCTCTGGCAGACTTCTTGGACATCCGAACGACCTCCAATTCATTGACCCTTGTGAGTTTTCCATTTCGCACGACAATTTCGCCGTCAACGATTGTGTCGCGCACATCTCTCCCTGACAAAGTGTTGAGGATATGACCAATGACTGATTCGGGGGTGAGTGGTGTCGGTGCTCGCAATCCGTCGATGATCACCAGGTCGGCAACCTTGCCTGTTTCTATGCTCCCTATCTCAGTATCGAGCCCATAACACCGTGCGCCTTCAATTGTTGCCATCCTTACAACTGCCAGTGGGGATATGATGCTTGGATTCTTGTGCGAGAGTCTGTGAACGGTATAGGCACACCTCATGTTCTCGAAAGGGTCGAATATCCATCCATCGTTACCTAGTCCAACGACTATGCCCTTAGAAAGCATCTCGGGCACAGGGGCAGTTCCAACCGCGTTGAGCATATTGCTCATGGGATTGTGGGCCACAGACGAGCCGGTCTTAGCTATAAGGTCCAGCTCATTGTCATCAACATGGACACAGTGAGCGAGAACTGTGCTTGGGCCCAGAGCCCCGAGCCGATCAAGGCGTTCCACTGTCCGTTCCCCATAGCGCTCAAGATTATGGTACAAGTCGACTGCACCTTCGGAGGTGTGGATTGTCAGGGGTACACCCATGGCCTTAGCTTTCTCTGAAGATTTCTCTATGAGGGAATCAGAAACAGTAAATGACGCATGAATGCTCACCATCAGCGAGGCAAGATTCTGACAGCTCTCACACTGTTCTGCGAAACGGAGATTCTCCTCGAGACCTCTCTCAGCCTCCTCCTCAGTGTGTCGCTCAGTCATCTCGAAGGCTAAGAGTGCACGGATTCCCACACGGTTGGTTGCATCTGCGATGCGATCCAAACTTCCATCAATCGAGTTCGGGCCTGAATATGTGTCAGCAAGGAAAGTAGAACCGTTCTTGAGTAACTCTGCAGAGGCGGACAACCCGCTCGCATAAGCATCATCAAGAGTCAGGGCCTCGTCTAGGGGCCACCAGACTCGTTGAAGCACCTGTGCAAAATCACTGGGAGGGGTAATATCCAGAGAAGCTCCTCGTAATAGAATACCGTAGAGATGTGTATGAGCCGTCACAAAGCCTGGCATGACTACACAACCGGATCCATCAACCCGCGTGTCAACATCTGTTTCACAGTCGCCCGCACTCACTTCGGCAATTCGGTTGTCCTTGATGAGGACATATCCCCTCTCAATGATAGTGTTTTGATCATCCATTGTGACGATAAGACCATTCTCTATCGCTTTGACCTCGTCCAATTCGCTCACCTGTCGTGGCAACATGTATTGAGTCGCAGATTAGTCTTGCTCAAAGCTCGAGGTCCACGTAGCTGACCGTCCCCTCACCTGAACGATACACTATTCCACTCCTCTCAAGCTTTTCAAGCGTCGCGTTGAAATCATTTTCATTCATCCCATGACCTGCCAGTTCAGCTCTCAAAAGCTCGATAGTGACGTTCTTGCCTTCTTGGTGATGAAGAGATTTCAAAGCCATCAAGAAGCGCTCCTCCGGTTCTAGGGTAGAATCATCTATGTCGAAATCATCCACTGAAGCTATCTGGGGGAGTTCAGATTTCTCATTCTTTGTTTTCTTCTGTGCTGACATCAGAGCACCCAATAGGCTCTTGCGGGCTTCTTCTGCCGCCTTGTCCTTCACAGGCTCTTCCGCAAGGTCTGATAGAGACATTCCCTGAGGATGCGTTTCATCTTCTGCATCGGCCTCGTCCATGTAAGGAATCGGGTCTTCTGCCTCAACATCAACTCCAAGCCACTCGGAATCTACATCTTTGTTCACCGGGGCTGCTCTCAGAAGTTGTTTTCGAAATCGCTTCTGAATCCGCTTGCGTTGGTTTTCTAAGTTGGAACCCATGCATTCTCTTGTTCCAAGTTGCAAAACGAGTCTATCAGCTGCCCCCCTTACGCGTGCATGAGAATCCTTCACCATGTACTCCAATATCTTCAGAATAGAAGTAAGCTTGGATTTCTCAACTGCGATGTTTTCAAGAAGAGCTTGTTTGACGCGCCAATCCTCATCAGCCACCACTTCCATAACTATCCCACTGGCACGGGATATCCCTATGTGCCCGACACGAGTGGCAACCTGAACCCGTTCTTGCCATCTATTAGACTGGAGATACGGACTGGCGTACTTGATTGCCTTGTCGTCTATTGTTTCAAGAATGTATGGCAAGAGCTCGCTCTTCTTCTCGATCGACTTCCTGACCAGTAGCTTGATGAATCGATTTCGTGTTCGATGCGGAAAGTCGCTGATCTTTTGGATGGAACCAAGAGAAACAGAAGTTATGCTATCCGAGATAATCTTCTTGACATAGTTAGCTCCTTTTCGACCAAGAGTGGACAGAATTCCAAATACAGTGGGCTGGTGCTCACGTCCGAGTTCAGCCAAAGCGTCAATCCAGTAGTCCTGTTCTGAGGACATGTCAGGACTGCCAGTTGTCTTGAAACGTTCCTCGATGACCTGAAGCACCTGCTCGCGCTCTGCAGGATTGATATTTGTCAGCCTCTCGAAGAGCTCCTTCACGTACTTCCCGTAGACGTTCTGGCCTAAGGTCCTGTATGCAAGCTTGCAGATGGTCATATCATCTGAGGAAGTCAGGGCAAGCGCCTTAGGAATCAACGAAAAGCCATTTGGAATGGTGATCATCTCCCCCGCTGCTGCATACATAGTTTCTAGGTCTTCGGACTCCAATGAATAAGAGATTCTTCGCATCTCGTCGACCTTCGCCGACTCGATATTTCGAAGAGCCTTCAATTCTTGTCCCCTCCTGCATGAGTTGATCCTGACTCATTGATGAACTCCGTGAGAGCCTCTTGTTCACCCTTGGCTCCTCTCTTCTTCTTCATCTTTCTGCGTTCTTCAGCAGTATGTCCCTCGATTGTTTCTCCATTCAGAGTCACTTGGCGGGTTGAGTCAGGGAAGGCCTCGGACGAACTCAGATCGACTTCCATGTCTACGAGTGCAAGTTCATATGCCTCCATCAGCTCCTCGAAACGGGGGTCGTCCTTCGCAAGGCGATCCTCTGTTATCGATAGATTCCGCAGGAGTCTCCGACCTTCTCTCGATTTCCTGAGGGGCTCCAAGTACGCATACTTACGCTTGATATCAGGTTCTGCTTCACGGTATTTATCCAGACGCGCCTCGCGAAGCTCGTCTAGGAGATATCCAAACCCGTCGAGTTCGAGTCCTATATCTTCGATGTGATTCAGATGTCCATTGCTGATCTGTTTGACAAGGAGACCGACGCAGTGGTTCCGAGCAGCCCTTCGACCTGATTTCCAGGTCTCTTCTGACAGAACCATCTCCAGGAGATCGGAAGTTGCTATCTTGCTGGGGAGAGTGAGTGATTGTATATCAAGCGAAGCGAACACACCATCCCTGAGCAGCAAGAGGGTTTCTGCGAGTTCTTCGTCTGGATGTTCCTTGGCCCAATACTTCTCGATATCTGTATAGACTCTATCCCATGGATTCGTCTCTTTATCGTCCCAGAATCCCTTCAGAGACTCCCTGACGGCACTCATGTCTCCACGGCGGATAGTCTCACACATACTCCGCACGAACTCTAGTCTGCCTCTGTTCGAAGTCTTTGAAGTCTTAGGCAGAGTCTTTACCTCCGAGGTAGTACTCTCATTGCTGGCTGGCACTTAACCCTTTTCTGTCGTTGTATTGCAGGGCCACTCCCTAAAGAGTTTCTGAACCTAATCGGTGCAACCAGGGTCTAAGAGAGGTTCGGTCTAATCTTCTTCATTCCCTGACTCCAGATTGCTTCGCCCATCCTCCTATATCCAGCAACACTCAAGTGTAAGCCATCTCCGGAGTCATATTCAGAATTGAGAAGCCTCCCTTCATCACTGAGAGCATTGAATATATCAACCAAGACTGCCTTCTCGCGGTCGGCCATTGCCGTACCGAGTTGCTTGTTGATATTTGCCTGCATTGACTGAATGCCACCATAGATGTGTCCGATTGGTGGAATCGTACATCCGATGACGGGCACATCCTCGTCCAGACAAGTGTCCCAGAGCGCTGTTACGGCCGACACTACTGCATCTATTGAGTAACCCCAGCCAATATCATTTGATCCCCCAAGAATCACAGCAACATCATACACAGAACTTCGTCGCTGTAGAATCTGCCTTATCCTCGGAAACATATTTTGTGCCAGTTCTCCGGCAACACCCTGATTTTCGAAGTGGAGGTCCAAATCTGCCTCAGCCAGCGCTCGCTTCTCGAGCCAATAGGAGTACTGAGACTCCTCGTCACCTTCTTTGAGTTCAGGGTCGTATCCAGGGGTTCCTGCTGTCAGACTGTCCCCGAACCCGAGTACTCTAACCATGGAGGGCCACGACATCTTCTACACAATCCACTCGGTTGCTCTAGTAGAAAGTAGGCTCCGTCTCACTTACACCCTTCGGTGCTTCCATCTTCATGGTCTCCTCGGGAGATAGCACCTCTAGAAGCTCGTAGTCCTTGCTTCCCAGTTCCAGTTCTTGGGCATAGTCCAGTACGATGTAAGGATTCTTCATTGGTCCATGCAGTCGTGCAAAAGGATGTAAGTCAAGATCAGCGTCTAGATTCGGGCGCATGAAGGGCGGGATCATACTCTCAATCAGGCCTTCTCTGGCAATCAGGTCGAGTGATGCAGCCTCAACGGCGACGATATCTTGACTGCCGAGCAAACCTATGTCGTTGACGACGTGTGGCTGTCCTATGCCCCAGCAATCACAATATGCTGTGATGTCGATTAGGAAGTTGAGGAAGAAGACTTTGTCCTTGTCGAAGGTATCGAGAATGAGCTTCGCCCCAATGGCCATGAGCTCTTGAAACGCAGAGAAGTACTCCTGCTTGAGTTCAAGGCAGCCAACGTCCTCATCAACTCTAAGACACTCTCCACATTGATTGCACATATCGAAGCTCAGCTTGAGTCTGTGTTCATCCTCATCGTAGCTGATACAGTCATCAGGGCAAGACTCCACCAGGCGCTTCGCGTGCTCGGGTGTGCACTTGTCAGCATCCCAATAGGGGGTTGACTGGTGAACCCCGTGATACTTTCGCCATCTCGTAGGTCCAGAGTAACCACCCAGAGCTATGTTTTTGATTGCCCCGCCGAAGCCGCATGAGTTGTGGCCCTTAACATGGCTAAGATCAATGAGCACATCGGCATCATGAAGCGCTCCTGCAAGCTCCATTTTCTCAACTTCGCGGAAGTCAACCTCCTGAGTGTATGTGTATTGGTCTTTCACCCCAGCAACTGGGATGAGGGGGCAGCCACAAGTCTCTTGGGTGTAACCTCGGTGAGCGGCATTGTACACTGAAGTGGGATTGTCGGTAACGAAGGGGAAAGCACCCTGTTTCTTGACGGCTTCAGCAACACGCCTGACGAAGAATGGAGAGAGTGTTTGATATCCATCTTTGAAGCCAAGATGCATCTTGATTGCAACTTTTTCTTTCTTCTCGACGGTGGAGAAATCCAATCGCTCGATGACCTCATCCAGCTTCGCTGCGAATGAGGCGAACCTTGCACGGTTACCGTGCTGTACTGACCCGAAATACACTTTGGATGATTCTGTTGGCATGGACTCTACATTGATGCACCTAGTTTTGATTGTTCCGCAAGGTGCCATTAGACGATTCGATAGGTCAGAATTCAGTGCCATGCAGCATGTCTTACGGCCAATGGATTGCTAAGAATAGAACACTTATCTCAGGACAAGAGAGCTATAGTGAAACGGGTATTGTGAACATGACCTCAAGTAGGAACACGTCGATGCCAGTCATCAGCTCGGTGCTCTTGCTGATTGGAACAGTGCTGCTCCCCTATGGGTATCAGGAAACCGTTGGCCTGGGTTCAGCAAACCACTTGATTCGATGGCCATTTTGGGTGTTCATCGACTCCTTCTACCACACAGGATTTACGGGGATCAGTGTGCAGGAGATACTGGAGTTCACTCCCTTCTGGATCATGAGACTTATTCTTGTCTACTGGGTTTTCAGGTACTACTCTGGGAAGGTTACGCGGCGACAGACACTTGTTGTAGGCATCATTTCCGAGGTTCTCCCGCTGATCTTGACCCTACCGAGCTACATCCTCAGCCTCATGCAAGCGTCCCCATTCTCATCGCTCATTCTGCCGATACCTACCTTGCTGGGTCTAGCCGTCATCTTTCTGTATCTCATTCCCTACGCCAACCACGAAAGTGCCTGGTAGGCAATACTGCATCGTGACATGGTACCAAGCTGTCGCCCAACAGCCTCTGGTATTCATGCTCTTCCGTATCAGCTGCGAGAATCCGTACGAAGGTATTAATGCTTCTGTGCCAAATATCCCTGAGGTTAAGCGAACTTTGATCGGACGCCAAGAGAAGGGCTATGTGATTCGCTTCAATCCTGAAACGGTAGAGTTCCCGAGGTTCTGCCCAGTGTGTGAAGCTCCCGCCACGTCAGTCGGCTTCATCGTGGCATCTGGCCCCGAAACCGGCGATGCTAAGAAGCATTATCACGCGGCATGGGATCAAGTGACTCCGTTTGCATTCCTCTATCGCAAAGGACCAGGAAGGCCTCTGGACGGATACTACTCAGTACGAGAACTACGCATTCCAACCTGTGAAGACCATGCGTACCCAGCTTACGAGATGAATCAGAAGAAATGGGTCTATCTAGTAGTCAATACCTTCTCCACTCTCTTATTCATCTTCTTCATCATTTCTGTTCTTATAGAATCCGTGTACAGAAGTCAAATATGGATTCCTCCATCATTGGTTCTGCCCTTGCCTCTAGTGACCATTCTGATGTTGACATCATATCGTCTACTTCGCCCCAATGATCTTATGAAAGCATTCACCATTCTAGACAGCGGCGAAGAGGGTTTGATGGTCGTACGAATCAGGAATCAGGCCTACGCCCAAGAGTTTCTGCATCATAATCCTGAGTCTGTAGTGGTACTGGACCCCTCTCAGAGTCTGTAGACGGAAGGCGTAGATTTCATATCAGGATTCTAGATTGGCTTTCACTTCCGAAACTTCTGCTTGGCAGACGTGGGATTCTCGATGCAATCTGAATCCCAGCTTCTCATTGATGTGCAGCATCGGGGCGTTGGACGAGGCGTTCCCAGTATCAATCACTTCAATGTCCGGAAATAGCTCTCGCACCTTGAGTAACATGGCGGCTTTCAGCCACTTGCCCCTTCGCTGGCCACGATATTTCTTCAGTACGCCCGTGAACATCTGCTGCAGAATGGGTGCTCTTGAGGGAGTATAGAGAACATCAGTAAATCCTGATATGTCGCCGTTTTCCTCTCGAATAATGGCTGTCAGATTGGTTAGGCCCGCATCAGAATGTTTTTTTTCGCGCTGTCTCTCGTCTTCGGGAGTTGTTACCCAATCACCCGCCTCCCGCTCATCCCTTGGAGCTTGGTTAGCTACTTCCGTACATACTCTGCAGTATTCTTCGAGGATATCGTCCGGTATAGATGTGAAGAACTCAAGCCTTGCCTCTGATGAACGACTTGCACCTTCCTTCGCCCAATCTTCGACCATGGACCAATCAACGCCCTTCAAGTCCAACCGATTGATGCGCACTGTCTGCACCTCTTTACCCCCGAGCACCCGAGCAAACTCTCGGCCTCTCTCGTTCAAGATGCCCCCGATAAGCCGGGTTCTTCCGCTCTTAATGGCATGATCACAGACTAGACTTAGCATCTTTCGTGCTATCCCCCGACCTTGATGCTCCTCCAGGACTATTGGACCCGCAATCATGCAATCATACTCATTACCCTCATAGGAGGGAGAATGTTCCAATACATAATGGGTTCGGGCGTGAGCTACTGGTTTTTCAGGTCTACCAGCAGGTGTAACGTAGTAACCAATTATATCTTGATTAGACAACCCGCTTTCAATGCTAGCCATGAATGCTGCGTCATACATTTGTGGACCGTCAGGAAAGAGTTGTGCGAATGCTTCCCGGCCTATCTGTCTGTAGATGCCTAGCTCCTCTTCTTCCACGTTCCTGAAGTCGAACGACTTAACAACATACTCCATCGTCTGATGCGCCTCCTCTCTCACATAGAACGCTTTGCTAAGACACTAATAGGAAACCACTAATATGTCTTACCGGAGGAAGCCTCATCAGTGAAATTTCAGTCTGTGTGACTGGCCAAGACTTAAAACTTCGGCGGAAATCACTTCTCCCAGAGCTTATTACGATGAGCATGTATGGCGCTTCTGGTAATCTCAGAATCCAGCTACTGTGCAGACAACTCGATAATTTCAGATTGCTTACCTCCCACTTACTGTGGCGCTTCATCTTTGAAACCAGAACCTACAATGCAATCGAATCAGGGGTATATCTTGACGCTGAAACCATAGCGAACCTCTGGGTGGAGTCTAGAGCAGAAGTCTTTGGAGACACGATAGACTGGCTTCCCAATTCCGAATGGATGTGGGGCTTTATCATCCACAACTTCAAGCCAGCTGAACGGAGATACTACAACTTCAGCTACTCCTTCGGCGAGCTACTCGTATTTGCCCTATACAGTAAGTATCGGGAGAAGGGCGATTCCTTCAAGCCAGAAATCCTCAAGATCCTCAAAGCTGGAAGATCAGCAAGTCCCAGAGAGATCATCAAGGCTGCGGGATTTGATATCAATAGGAGGTCCTTCTGGAATATCGGTATAGACTTCGCAAAAGATCTCCTAGCGGAGCTGGAAAATCTGACAGAAATACCGTAGAGACACAAAGAGAGGAGAGAGGTAATCAATGAAGATAGAAACAGAGATAGCGCATATCAAATATAACGAAAACGCCACAATCCAACTGCCGTCGTATTTCTTCACTTCAACTCCGCTCATCTTGGCCGAGCTTCTTCTCGAGTTCCTGAAGGAGAAAAGACCTTCTTGTGTAGAACAGGTTGTTGAGCGTGCAGTATTCCGCCTGCAAGAACTGGATGCAGACGTCGATACGGAAGGCGTGGAATTCACGTATGAAAGAGAACACCTTCGTGAATATCCCAGGATTGAGGCATTGATAAAGGGGAATACTCTTCGTCTTCTCAACTACGCAACACACGAAGAAGAATTGAAGAAGGAGATGGCGACTTTGCCGAGGCGTGTCTACAATCGCGCCCGTTTTTCCACCCTCTATTTGATGCTTGCGGCACTCACTGATACTGTGTCCCGAGAGGATGCTCTTGACTTAAGCAAACAGTTTATGGAATTCGTGGCGAAAGAGCTAGGTGCAATAGTGGCACCGCCCACCGAGAGTCTGAGAGTAATCTACGAGCGTCATCAGAAGGCCCACACGGGTGACTCTGAACTCCATTCCACGCTTCTTGACAGTGGAAGACTGGCTTGTCGGATTGACAGGTGTATGCCCGAGGAAATTCTACAGGCATATGGTGATTCTGAACTTGTCCGTGCTACTCTATGCCATTTCCATTTTCCTCAGGCTGTAATGGCTAATCCGAACTTCGTTCTGACAAGGACCAAGACTCTGGTCGACGGTGATTCATATTGCGACTTCTGCTGGCATGACAAGCGGTTCGACCCAGCTCTCGAGCATCCAGCAGCAGATGTCTTTGAGAATCTTGTCTCCTAGTGAGAGCATAGTGGCCAACCCATAAGCCTGCAATGTATCTCAGCCTTCACGACGTTTTTCAGAACAAACTGGTAACAACCTCCTGTTCTGATAGAGGCTTCGCACTCGAGTAGGGATATGGGGGAATTCTTCTGAATAGTCGCTACATTCTATTGCGAGAATGCTCTCATGTATCTCGGATCTTTTGTTTGCCTCTCTGCAGAAATGGAGTGAACTTGATACACGATGGGCAGACATACGAACAGAGTCCGCAGTCTATGCATACCTCAACGTGGAGCTTCTTCAGTTGCTCAGTATCGCCCGCCTTCTCAGCCTCCATTATCAGCTGAGGATAGATGTTGACTGGGCAGACCGTATTGCAGTAGCCGCACCGGATGCACGGTAGCGAGTCCTCGTAAGGATCGGTCTCGGCTTCTGTGAAAGCAGTAATGCCCGAGGTTGCCTTCAGGAGAGGATATGATGAATCAGGTATTGACAGACCCATCATCATGGAGCCGATGGCAATTCTCTGGAATTCACTTGGGGCGACTCCCAGGAATTGCAGAACGTGTTCGACTGGCGTGCCCATCCGGACCCAAAGATTGTTTCCCCCGGTCTTTCGCGAATACGCTGTGAGACCTCTGCTAACGAGCGATTCTCCATCAATGATTGATCGCTTGACTGCATGAGCAGTTGAAACATTGTGAACCACGACCCCAATATCTGGGGGGAACTTTCCTGATGGAATCTCTTTGCCCAGAACTTCCTTTACCAGAAGCTTTTCACTGCCAATTGAGTAGCAGGGTCGGATTCTGGTAATGGTGACATTGTTTTCACTCAGGATCCGCTCAAACTCTGGCGTCTCACCCTCTTTGGTACGCGTGGCAAAGATAACCTCACCTGCCCCTAGCATCTGTGCCATTAGCTGTATCCCGATCATTATCTCATCGGGACTCTCCAACATAAGGCAGAAATCGCATGCTGTGTTCGGGTCGCTCTCCTTGGCATTGATGATCAAATGAGATATTGGTTTGCCTGGAGAGAGCTTGAAGTGGGTTGGGAATGCGGCCCCGCCTAGACCCACAATCCCTGTCTCTCTCACTCTCTCTACGAGCTCCTCTTTCGTTGCATTATCGGGATCCAGAGGTTTGTAGTATGGCTTCTTGTCTTCATTCTTGGTTTCAATCGCCACAGCCATCTCTTCACGACCTGATATTGGATGGACCATCTCTGTCAGATCGGTGACAATCCCATTGACTGGACTGTGCACCGGAACCACTAAGGGACCTCCATCGGGGTCATCTCCAATCTTCTGTCCGTATACCACTTCGTCACCGACCTCCACGAGGGGCTTTGTTTCAGGGCCAATATGCTGACGAAGGAATACAACCATCCTATCAGCCGGGGGTACCGTCGTAAAGGGGCTGCTTAATGCATCGATCTTCATGGACAAGTCCATCTTGAAGCCACCCTTCTCCACGAATTCAGTCACACCTTTGCCATCGGTATTCATTGTTCATCTCCTCCGTGTGACCCTTTCAGTCCATAGGGTGTCTTGATTCCAATCTTGTCCAGGTACGGCGTAGCGAAGTTCAGGATTACCAACGCAATGATTGAGCCGCCTAGTACGTTGAGGAGCTGTAGCACAAAGGTCAGAACAGCCAGAATAACACCGAAGATGATCTGAGAGGTTTCGGGCATTGGGGTGGATTGGGGCTCGGTTGCCATGAAAAAGACCATGAATATGACACTCCCCGTGAACACATGGAATGCAACCCGCAACAGAGGATCTCCTCCGACAGCGAGACCGGTGATGATTGCTAGGGCTGTGATTGTTGACAGAGTTGCTGCGATAATATGCCATTTGTACCTAAGCCAGTAGGCAGCCACCAGACCCACAACTAAGGCGACAGCTCCACATGCTCCGCCAATCCAACCATGGGTCTGCCAGATAACAAGAGCCTGAGCCGGCGTTAGTTCGATGTTCAGTATTGGCAACACCTTTCCGCTGAATATCCACATAGAACTCTGGAAACCCTCGGCAGTAAGAAGATCCAAGCTAAGATGATGAGGATGAAAGAGCATCCCAACATCCAAGGAGTCCTCAAGGAAGATCATCAATGAGAGCAACACGAGGAGTAGAGTTTTCGATGCTGCAGCGGGATTCAGGTATTTTCTCCCGAAATAGGCCCCCTGACCATACTTGAAAACAGCGATTGTGACAAGGGCCACGGCAGCCGTTACCACAAACGGACTCGCAATGGGCATGGCAAGCGCAACAATCATTCCTGCAACCATCGGGGACGCAGGCGATTGATAGGTGGGTTTCTCCTTCCTCCATCTCTGATACGAGTAAACCAAGCCATGGAATAGCAACACTGCACCCATTGCAACCAGTATATGGATGAGGGCGTTCAATCCCATCACAATGACTGATGCAAACGCGATGATCAGCAACGCCCCAAATGTCTTGAACATGAGCTCATCCTTGGTGAACCCTATGTGCGTGTGTGGCGGCTTAACCTCTTGGTAATCCGCTGGACCTCCTTCAACAGACATCTCTACAACACCTAGCTGTTTTCTCAAATGTAACTGCTCAATCTTAAAAGCTCTTGCCATCGAGGTCGCCCCGCGCCTTAGCGCTTTCCTCTGAGAAGACGGGATGCCATTGATTGATGAATGTCCAAAGTTCCTTGATTCACATGCCGGGTGTGTTAACACCGAATGCTCTTCTCACAAGGTTACCAAGCGCAAAGCTAGCCATCGCATACCACGGCCAGAAATACAGGCCAAAACCAAGCCCTTCAACAGGCGTACCTAAGAATCCAACCAGAAAGGGTAATAGCTTGTGGGCGTTGAAAGGCATTATGGCCACAGGAGTTGCACCATAAAGCGAGTTGAGAATCCAGAAGATTATCAGAAACGGAATGTAGAAAATACACATGGGCTTCATTCTTGAACCCATCATCTCAGACTGGAGTCTCAGTATCCTTCCCTGTGTATCCTGAACCTCTTGAAGCAGATATGGATCCATAGTCTTCCGTGCTTCTTTGAACTTCCTCTGCCACTCTTGGACCTCCTCCATGTCCTTCTGAAGTTTCTCAACATCGCTGAAACGTAGTGTAACCCATGAAGAAATCAACGCTAACCCTACACTCACGAACACAACAAATGCTGCGGAGGTAGGATACGAGGATACGGGCTGCAATGCGTTGACGAAGAACTGAAGTATATCACCAAATAGGTCCAACAATCATCACGCGCCTTTGACGCCAAGCACTCTAAACCAGTTTTAAGGCTTCTCGTTTCACAGTAGAAAAAGCTGGTCTGCTACCTCCCGTATCAGCATGCTCTCCTAAAGGAACGGCTATCAGCGCCTCTTTCCGGCAAAAGAGTACGTTAGGAGCTCTGCTATTCCGGAGGACATGTATTATCTTCGTATTACGTCCTCCGCCCCCGGATAAGCTTCCTTTTCGTAAACGTTAGGGGTATGTTTGGGCTAAGAGTCTATCCATTATTGTACACGGTAGCTAAATCGCGCCAAACATATTGCCAGCTAGAGGGCAGATGAGGGCAGTTTCACCCCGGAGAGCTTGATTAGGCCGTGTACTACCTAAAAACTGTAGGATTTATATTAGGGTAACATGTACTCATTGAGTTGTCTGCCGCCGGGAGGGCTAGACAAACATGATGATGCTAAGAATGCTAAGACGACAAGGTTTCTACAGAGTGAAGAATCAAGATCAACCGGTCTACATGAAACATCAAGTAGGCATTGGTGGCGTATACGTTCGTATCGAGAAGAGAAAGGCCACCATCACTGTACGCGATCTTGATATTGAAGAAGAGTTCACAAGAGTGAAGCGACTGGAAGACTTCATCTCATCACTAGATGACGAGTCATACCGACAGAAGTGCTTCATCGTCAATAAGATGAAGGGCATGGGTTCATAGTCCCGACATCTCACCTTCACTGTCTTCTCTCTATTAGATGATGACAATACGTGAGGTTCAATAAGCTAAGTTCATCTGTCCACTTGATGTCCACAGACGCCCACCTCTTTCACAAGGCACTTCAACTGGGAGAGTTCAATGAGAGCCGTCTACTCATTGACAGGATAATGCGTGACGGAACGATAGGTACATTCGTGGACTCGCTTGCCCCTCTCTATGGCTCCGCATCAGAGTCACACCTCAGAGTAAGAGACCATGTCTTATTTGCACTGAACGCCCGTCCGATCTATACAGCACTTCAAGTTGACTCTGAAAACCTACTTTTGCGATTGGGCGATGCCAATAATCTTGAAGATGCGAGAAGACAGCTCCTCGCGTTAACAAGGGAGATGTTTGAGAAGAAAAGCCCTGACCTGGTGTCGCGGCGGCTAGAGTTCGAACTCCTGTCTCTTAATGAATATGCAATCATGTCGTCAGATGTTATCCAGTATCATACGGACATGCTGGCAAATGTTCAGGTTCCATACTCTATCCTACGCCGCTCGGGACGTGAACTCATCAGGTATTCGTTGAGAGGGCTCTTTGATAGCCACTACGGAGAGATGGCTCTGGCTTCGGTTGGAATAAGTAGGAACTCGAAGGTTATCGGAGAGGAACAATGGTTCCATGTTAGAAGCCTTCTCGAACAGCTTGACCTCGAACCTGACCAGATCCTAGTTGAGGTTGCCCCCGAAGACTGGCAAGAAGCCCTCGATACATTCCGATCTACCGATAATGCCTATCCAAGAATGGCCGTGCTTGAGAGAGTATATCAGACACGATTACTATTCAAAGCCGGTTCCAAGGAAAAACGAAGAGACGCGATTGCGTCATTCAAGGATTCTTCCACATTCTTTCTCTTTGACCAGATTGTCGAGCTCTTCAACACTGGAAACTCCTCTGAAAGGTTGGAAGCTCTCCGTGTGATGGAAGCGATGTCGGTACCCAAATCTAAGCTACAGGCAATTGTATCTCCACTGCTCTCAGATTCTAGTTCAGTCGTTAGAAAGAAGGCTGCTGAGATATTCTCAAAGGTTGCATCACGAGATTTTCAGATAAGAACCGACCCGGGCAGTATCGAGGTTGCCGCAAGGAGCTTAGACGATTACATCATGGGATCCGAATGGTTCAAGACAGCAAATCTGAAACTACTCGAGTCTTACCTTTCTCATTTCTCTCCACTTGTCAGGGTCTCAGCTGTTCGAGCGCTTAGGCATGCACCGCCAGGTGAGATTGGTGATCTACTCCTCCCCCTCATGAATGACGAGGATTACAGAGTAAGAAAGGCTGTAGTTGAATCGGTGCATCATCTCTCCGAGCCGTATTCGACGACGGTAATCCGACAGGCACTAGAAGACGACCATGTAGATGTGCAGACTACAGCAAAAAGGCAACTGAAGAGAGAGCGAACATAGCCAGCCCTTCGCCCACGCGGGGTGTCTGAAATGGATTATTTCGGAACTGCTATCTGATCTACTAGAATCCAATCTTTGCACGTAAATATCCCGGTGCACAGGCTAGAATCGCGCGCCGTACCGACCTCTCACCGACCAGCATCTCAGCGATGATACGCTGATATTTCTCCGACTTCAGCAGAGAGCTTGCAAATGAGCCTGATCCCCCATCACGGAGTCTGCTCTGCAACCACGCACCCCAACGTAGATCAGAACCAATTCGAGACCTCCACATCTTCTCATATTGACTGAGGGCTTTGTCAGAGAAGTCATTCTCCTCTACCGCTGTGGAGGCCACAATTCCAGCGCACTGACCTCCCACAGCTGAGTAATAGATCCCCTCTCCCGAAATTGGTGAGCAGTGTCCTGCTGCATCACCGGCGAGTAGAACTCTGTCGGAGAAAGAAGGTGTCACTGCGCCAGCAAGAGGCATGAGAGCAGCCTCCTTCTGGATGACATAGCTTCCGCGGAGTTGCTCGCCTATCACAACATGATCCATGAAGCGATGTAGATACGTGTCGATTGGTGTTGGGTCTTCACGCACTCTCGAGACCAGTCCACCCGAACCTATCACCGCAATGTCTTTGCGAGGAAACAACCAAGCATAGCCCCCAGGACTGTATTCGTGTCCATAGAAGAGGTCAATGACATTGTCGTATTCCCCGGCTCCCGGCTCACGCTCAAAGATGTATTGTCGGCCATAGCCCATCTTGGAGTTGGGTATACGTGGCCTAACATACCCGTGTCGAAGACTGACAGGATTGGCTCCGCTGCAATCAATCAGTAGCTTTGCTTTGACTGACTCTGACCCACCTGGCCCATTAACCGTTAACTCACAACCCGAGCTATCAATAGATACACTTCTGACCTCTGTTTCGAGCTGAACGAGTTTCTCGTAGTGACCCACTCTCTCAAGGAGAGCAAGACCAAGGTGATCCCGCGCGACATCATAGCCAACCGGTCTATGAAACTCGACTCGGACTGGATCCATCTCAGGAAACTTCATTCTCACAGAGTCGATGGCATAGCAACCGCCAAAAGGTTTCATACAGAATTCAGAGAACATTCGAGCAGGTATGAAGCCTCCACAAGACTTCTCCTGTCCGGGAACTCGCTCGCGACTGAAGAGCCTGAAATCCACACTGTTCTCACTGAGTACCTGGGCTGCCAACAGCCCCGCAGGACCTGCGCCGACCACAACCACATCAGGGCACATGATGGAGGCCGGGGTGCGTACATGTCTAATAACTCTGGCTACCGCCCAACGTGTACCCATCATTAGTAGAGTACACGCATCTTCTGCAGCCGCTAAATGAGAGAAGGGTATCGTGTACTCTCGATTGAGCTGTTGCCTGAAGATTGTTTCAAGATACATTGGCAACGGTACAAGAGATTGCCCACCGCCTACTTGTAAACGATTGTCAGAATCTCTCCAAGCCAGACCTGTCGAACTATGAATCGTACACGAGACCGCTTCTAGAGTATACGCTTGTATCATACAGGTTCGCAGAGCAGAGACTATGACCGCATTCCTAGCCTTTATCCGCTACCATGTCCTTGTATCATGCGTAAAGGAAAGTATTGATTATATGGCCATTCTACGACTACTACCTTACCAGCAAGTATCAAAAGACATCTTGTTCAATCTTAGAGATGAGATCCAAAGCAGATTACCCAACAGGTTATTCCAGGAGGTCACCGCATCTCCTGAAAGGCTTGACCTCCCAGAAGAGAGCTTCGTCCCTACCAGAAACCAATATCGTGCAGATGATTTCATTCGAGACCTGGTCCGACACATGCCCGAGGAAGGTCGCGCTATTGGTATCATAGACGAGGACCTGTTCTCCGCAAAAGAAGACTATGTGCTTGGGCGGGCTGAACGAGGTCGCAATGCACTCCTAGCTCTTCCGCGCCTGAGAGAGGAGTTCTATGGACGAAAGCCTAACAGTGATCTCTTCAGAACAAGAGCCCTGAAGGTTGCCCTTCACGAGCTGGGACAGGCTATGAAACTCGGGCATCGAGACGACGAGTGTGTGATGCAGCCATTCAAGACCGTCGAGGACCTCGACTCGGTCCCTTCAGCATTTTGCGATGAGTGCACTGAAGAACTACGAGAGAGATACCTCAGCCAGATTGGAGAAAATCGATAGACTCCGCTCATCCCAGATTCTAGGATGCCCTGAAATTATCTTGTTTCCTCATAGTAGAACGCGCCCCAAGGCGCACAAAACAACTAATAGATACTCCAGAGTATTCCGTCCTCGTGATTTCCCTTGCCGAGTCGTGATTGGGAATACTTCATGGCCAACTACTATGGTGATCCGTACATGATGTGGCATGACGGGATTGATGAGAAGTCGGTTACCCGTCTGAAAGATGATGAAAGATCTAGGGCTGAGGAAATGCTCATTAGTTCTCTTGAAGAAGGGAATCACTACGCGGCAATAGGACTGCGAGAGCTAAAATCAATTAGAGCTCTCCCTCTTCTCGAACGGCTTCTACCCTCCAGTGCAGGAAGTTTCAGAATTCAGATTGCTGTTGCCCTATGCGTGATTAAGGATTCCCTCGAGTATATTGGTCATATCATCTTTGTTCTCAAGAACTCTGCTTTTTGGTCCCACAGAATGGATGCGGCCAGGGCCCTCAGAAGGTTTCCTGATGAACAGGTTGTACAGGCTCTGTTCGAGGCGGTAGCGAACGATCCAGACTATCTTGTGAGAAACCATGCCTCCGAAACCATTCTCTTTCT
>CAYYQL010000022.1:0-42226 GCA_964473825.1 uncultured archaeon | reverse complement strand
ATGGTTCAGATGATTGTATCCTGAACAACAACTCCGCGGGCAGCAACGGCGAACACGGATTCTACCTCCTCAATACAGCCGCCTGCAATCTAACGCACAATGTAGCGGACACCAACGGCGAACACGGATTCCATTTGAAAGCGGCCTTGAACTGCACCCTCAGCCACAACACTGCCAATCTCAACACAGGTAGTGGGTACTTTTCCAACGATTCTCAATATTGTACCATGAGATACAGCTCCGCCAGCAACAATATGGAGCATGGATTCTATTTGAAAGGGTCTTCGAACTGCAGTCTAGGATTCAACACAGCCGATCTTAACGCAGGAAGCGGATTCCATACGCACGGTTCCGAGAGTTGTATCTTCAGCAAGAACTCCGCCAGCAATAATACAGCCTATGGATTCTACCTGCTCTACACGGATGCAAGCATCCTTATGAACAACACCGCCAGCAACAACTCAAATCATGACATCTTTCTCCAGAACTCAGCTAATTGTGTGCTTACCCAGAATAATGTTGTTGGCCTTGGTTTTCGTATTCGAGGGTGGAGTCTATCTCACTGGTTGCACAATATGACCGAAAACACGGTCAATGAAAACCCACTGGGCTATTTCAGAAGCAGTTCCGACCTAGCAATAGATGGCAGTGAGTTCGCACAGGTGATACTCGCGAATTGCTCCAGTTTCATCGTGTCAAATGGCTCATTTGTCGATGTAGACAGCATTCAGGTTGGATACTGCTACAACTGCACTCTCACAGGGAATATGGTCAGCGGCGCAAGAGTCGCAATGTATCTCTACAACTGCGAGAGCTGCAAGCTCATCGATAATGTAGTCTTGCTCTCAGACCAGGGATTCTCTTTGATTGACTGCACAGATTGTTCTCTGACAAAAAATACTGCTCAAGAAATCACAGGTAACGGATTCATGCTGTCCGATTCGATCGGATGTGTGGTGGCAAACAATACTGCAACCGACTCGGAAAACGGATTCCATTTCAGGTTTTCCAGTGATTTCGTCGTAACTGGCAACTCAGTCATCGGCAACGAAAGAGGAATTCATCTCTACGATTGTGATGGGGGTCTTGTCTATCAGAACTTTCTTGCATACAACGCGATGAGTGCTGTAGACGATAGCGGAACAAACAGCTGGGATAATGGCACGCACGGCAACTTCTGGGACGACTATGATGGAGTTGGAGAGTATCTCATTGGAGGAACAAGCGGAAGTAGGGACTGGCACCCAATGTTCTTTGCAGGATTTGCTCCAACCATCGACCATCCTGAGGACATAGAATACGAACTAGGTACGAGTGGTCATTCGATTGTTTGGAGTCCAAGGCATCCTTACCCGCAGGCTTACGAGCTGTATCGGAACGATATGTACTTCACCGGCGATACATGGAACGGCTCAGACATCATCATCGGTATCGATGGGCTACGTCCTGGAGTCCATAACTATACCCTCGTTGTGTTCGACATAAGAGGAAACTCCACCACTAGTACGGTATGCGTCACGGTAGTAGACACAACACCACCCACGGTTGATGATCCGGATGATATCGAGTATCAGTTCGACAGTACCGGCTATTCTATCATCTGGCAGGTGTTTGATCTTAGTCCCCTCAATCACTCTATCTACCGAAATGGGACCCTTATTCTGTCCAGTTCAGTGTATGAGAACAACATATCAATAGTTGTGGACGGTCTTGAGCCCGGTGTCTACAACTACACCATTGTTGTCATTGACTCAAGCGGCAATAGCGCAAGCGATACTGTACTCGTGACAGTGACTCCGGCTGACACTACACCGACCACGACGGAAACAACATCTACTACGACAACCACTACAACGCCAACAGAACCATCGGAGTTAGACCCGTTGATACTGGTTTCGGTAATCGGCTCAATCGGAGTTGCCGCTGTCATTGTGGTGCTCTTGACAATGAAACGACGAAAGCCTGCTTAGAGTATAGGCATAAGTTCAACACGAAAGCGCATCGGAAATGCACCATGCGATGACTCCGGAGCATATCTCAATATGAGGAGCAGGGCCATGTCTTCGCTTGCGGAAACAAGCAGAAGGATGCTCTTCAGATTAGTCATCAGCATGAAAACGCTTTTGGGCAGGTTTGACACTAGACTCATGGCCTGCATGGCAAGGTGATGGTCAATGAACGGAAGAACATCTACACAGACTCCGGCCGAAGGGGTCAGAAATGCCCTTTCAAGAGATGAGGTGAGTGTGCTCATGAATCATCTGCTACTGCCCCTCATGATGACTCTGTTCTTCCTCCAAAGCGTCAGAGAGTTCGTTGGGCAGATATACTTTCAAAATCTCGGTGCAATGACACTAGGGGCTTCTGTTGCACTTGTAGTTCTATTCCTGTCACCTGCTGTAGTCATACCTCTGCGCGGTTTTGGAGTTGAAGTTTTACGAATGCTTAGTGTGACTGGAGTGATTGTGTTCCGATTCATAATGCCCTTCGTTCAGACAACCGCTGAACTTTACATGATGATTGCGGGGCTGACTGTCTTATTCTATGGGATGTATCTCCCAGTTGCAACGGCGTTCCTATACAGAGCCGAACCAAGTCCAATGCCGTCAATGCCTAATCTCTTAATCTCGGGTTTCTCGCTAGCCATCGCAGCCGATCTCATGTTAAGAACACTTGGCATCACTTGGGACTTGTCCACCGGTCCACTCGGAATTGTGATAACTCCACTTCTGTGTGTTCTTGCTGGGTCGTTTGCTTATCTGAGCCATCTGTATCCATCATCTATGTCCGAGATGAGAGCGGCGTCCTCAATCTCAAAAAGCAAAGTGTTCCTGGCCGGTCTGGGCTTCGGAGGGGCATTATTTTCATTCCTCACCTTCTTGGCGTATCCTAATGTAATCGCGCGCTGGACTGCTGGCTCTTACGAAATCGCGGGACTCTCTATTCTTCTTGGTCTCATCACCTACACCCTGGTTACAGTCAATGCATCACTATATCAGCGATTGAATCGTAGACCCACTGTTGTGCTGCTTAACCTCTTGGCTCTTGTAGCTGCTCTTGACTTGGCGTATATGCACTCACCCCTGGGGGGTGTCTTGGCAGGTATCACTAGCCTGGTGTTCGTACTCGATCTACGACTCCTCTGGGACTTCCTTGGGTCTCATAACGCGACTCTGACAGAGCATGCAGTGTTCCATTTTGCCGGGATGTTGATTCTTCTGCTCTTCACGTTACTCTACGTACTCACTCTTGTCGCAGGGCAGATACTCCCGCCCCTTGAGGGCATCTCTCCATATCTGATTCTCTCATCATTTGCACTTCCTGCAATACTAACGGTCGGCCTAGCACTCGAAAAGGGGGAGGTGGTTGAGTAATGGATTCGTCTATTCGCAAATCAGTAACGGCTCTTGCCGTTCTCTTTGTGATAGGAACCGCCTCGGGGCTTCTTCTGTCCCTAGCTCCAATGCCTGAAACACCGCCATCGGAGACCATCACTGTCATGACCTATAACATATACCAGGGCTATACTCCTGACGGTTTGGTGAACTTGGAGCATGTCCGGAATACAATCATTGGATATGAGGCAGACCTGATTGGACTGCAGGAATCTGACTCGGGACGGGTTAGCTCCATGAACATAGACTCAATCCTTTGGCTTTCTACACAGCTCGGGATGTACAGCTACTTCGGCCCACCTTCGAGTGAGCAGGTCATTGGTGTCTCACTTCTCTCAAAGTACCCGATCATCAGTGCCAAGTACCACCTGCTGAGCCATGAAGAACTGCCGCGTGTCATGCTTGAAACCGTTGTTCGTATAGGCTCTGTCAACCTCAGCGTCTTTGTCGTACACCTTGGGTTGTCGTATGAAGACAGGACAACTCAGGCGCAGGAAGTAATGGCGCTGATAGACACCGCGCCGAGTCCCAAGATTCTAATGGGCGACTTCAACACTCTGCCCACAGGTGAACCTGAACCAGGAGTAGAGGGCCCCAATGATACCATCTACGAGGACTTATCAACTCGTCTGGTGGACGCTTGGACAGCCGCGGGAAATCCTCTTGATCCACCTGAAGGCTACACTTGGCCAAGCACGGATCCGTTTGAGAGAATTGACTACATCTGGATCGAACCCGGCCTCGATGTAATATCCTGCGTTGTGGTTTCCGAGGCCAAAGGAAGCGACCATCTGCCTGTAGTAGCACGTGTAAGAATCATGTGAGGTCCTCTCGGCATCTCTATCACAGTACAAACTCTAGCGGTTGCCGAGTTATAGCTTGGGTACGATGGATTTACGCATCAAATCATGCACTATCTCAGGGTTACCAGTGACGCCTTTGCTTGCCTCTTCCAAACAGATATATCGCCAGAGCTCATTGTTTTCCTTAGATGCGGGAAATATCAAATGGAGTACCCTCTCGTACAGGATGTATACAGCAAGATCGCCGAATCAGTGAGTGATACTGACAGCCTAACCTCTTGCTTAGCAAGATTGAAAGAACTTGGTGTTGAGGCTCTTTCCGTCAGAGATAGCAAGAGTAAGTATGTCGGTATGATTTCGATGCGAAGATTGAGAAGATCGCGGCTTAGTCCTGCAAATCTAACAATCAGAAAGATAATAGAGATACCACCAAGAGTTCAGATGCGGGATTCCATCAGTGAAGCTGCTAGATTGATGATTGAGAGCGGAGCAGCGCAGCTCCCAGTATACTCCGGCGAGAGATTCAGGGGAATTATCACTCGGGAGTATATACTTGACAATGTTATGGAGGGGCCACTCGGAAACGCCCCAGTGACGGAGATTATGTCAAAGAAGCCCGAAGTCGTGACTCCAGATGACACAGCCGCATCCGCCCTGAATCTGTTCAGAGAGCACGGAATCTCTCATGCACCTGTTGTCAAAGATGGGAGGGCCATTGGCATGGTCAGCCTGCAGGATATCGTAGACCTCGTCTATAAGATCAGAAACCGAACAACAAAAGGAGAACGAGTGGGCGAAAGCTACGGGGTGATGAACATCGAGGTTCGCGGGGTCATGAGCTCGCCAGTCGTGACGGTGGGCGAGCAGGATGCTCTATCAGAGTGTTTCTCTAAGATGAAGAAGGAACAGGTGTCATGTCTCGTTGTAACAAAAGATGACGACCTTACGGGAATAGTCACTAAGTTGGACTTCCTTGAACCGCTGTCAAAAGAGGCAATCGAATCTCGACGACTGACAGTTCAATTCGCCATCAAGCCCTCGGTCGACATCTCTGATCGCGACAGGGACATCATGATGAAGAATTTCGCATCATTCAGGAAGAAGTTTGATGCGACACTGGGAAAAGGTATTCTGTTTGTCTATTTGAAAACGCAAGGGTCTGTTGCAGGAAAGAGGACGCTTGTCCAGTGTCGGATGAATCTCAGGACAGTCAACGGGCAGTATCATAGCTCGTCTGAGGGATGGAGTACACTTGATGCCTTTTCCGTTGCACTTGATAGACTGATTAGACACGCAATGTATGCAAAGGACATGAAGACTGAACCGAAAATCAGCTCTAGGTTTGTTGAGGGGTTCATTGACTCAGAGATGTAAGTCGGTAAACGATACCGCGTGCAGCAGGCGAACTAATAACAACGCCACTGGTTCTCGATGGGAAGGTTCCATTAGCTGTGTCCGAGCCAGTCCCTCTTCTGGTTGCATAACCACGCTACTACGCAGGTTGAATCACCCTTCATCGCTGAAGTCAATTTGATCGCCTTCGCCCGCAGGCAGGCTGAGCCCTGCCTGCAATAATAGTTCTCTCGGTAACAGTGCCATGAGGACCCAGGCACCGAGTATGTTGATGAGGGCCTGAACCCCATTCCACGGAACAAGTATACCGGATACAGTGATTGCCGTAGCCTCCGGAAGACCGACAAACACCGGCAGCAGTGCTATGTTGATGACATACATGCCGACCATTCTGAACAACATGCCTCCAGCCAAGACAAGGAGGGTTCGGGTCTTTGACAATTTCGGGAGTCTTTTGCGGAGTGCCCTATGGACGGAGAAACCAACAGACATACCCAAGACCGTAAGAGTCTCGGATGCCACCTTGAAAAGGGCACCAACGGGATTCCGATATCCGATTGCGATTCCCACCCCGACTACCGCGGTCAACGAGTAGGTAAGGCCGAGTCCAAGGAGAATGAATGAGAGGGGGATTCCAGTCCAGTCAATTGTGAAGCTTGGCACCTGAGGGACCAGTTTCAGGTCCGTAATTCCAGGAACCGGAAAAACCTCAAGGAGCATTGAAATCGACGTAAATACCGCCAGGACTGCAATTCTTTTCGACTGCGGTTCTGGTGCTTCGAATCTCTCCAGCAATATAGACACAGCCATCCAGGATTGCAGTATCAGTCCTGCATAAGAACAAATCGCCGGAAAGGTAGTACGTAACAAGGGGAACACTTGAAGAGGAATAAGGAACTAGCAGAGACAGGGGAGCCACTCGGAGTTGTTTCACAGGTAATGTCACTGGATTCGTCATCTTAGCTTTGGAATTGCATGGAATGAGAGTCATTGCCATGTCTTTCACAACGTACCAGACTTCCACCATTTGGCCTATTTGATGACTCTGTGCTCCCGAATAATACTAGAGAGTAGCAGTATCGACCACGCCAAAGCCTAGCTCGATGCGTTCGCAGCAGCGCGAAGAAGATACCATTCAGGCAGAACAGAGGATATTCCGCACGATTCTGACAAAGTATATTAAGCCCGAAGATGCTGGCCCAAGACAGTGAACGTTTCGATGAACAGAGAAATAGCCACGAACATCTGTACGGCAGGAAACACCTGTCGCTATAGTGGCTATTATAGTTATTATCTCTAAATCGAGACGCTACTTAGGATGTCGGGCGTCGGCCCCGGCTCCCTCGTTTTGGTGGTGTCTTATGTTTCTACAAGTCAAAACTCCATATCCCGAATTTCTGAAGACTGCGCGCGATCCAATAGTTGACTTTGTCTCTCGTCAAGGATTGATGGGCCAACATTGGAGGGGTGAAAGCTGAACGTGTCTGAGGAAAGTCAGCTAGAGGAGCTAAGAGCTCAGATTCAGTCGATTACTCTCGACATCGTTTCGCTTGCAGGCAATCGGACGAATCTCGCTAGAGCTGTGGGCAAGATGAAATATCGCATGGATGTTCCCGTGGTGAACCATGCAGTCGAAGAGAATCTAAGGGCATCCGTGATTCGCCTTTGTGAAAAAGAGAATCATGATTCTGCGTTTGCAATGAGGATTCTCAACCTCTTAATAGCAGAAGCAAAGAGCGTCCAGGATCAGACTCCTCAGTCGTTGGCAGATACATCTGCATATACTACATGGATTAGAGCAAGGGAATTGGAGAACAGTGGTCGCCATGTAGTTCATCTCGAGATCGGTGAGCCTGATTTCGGCCCACCCCCAGAAGTAGTTGAATTCATGGCCCACGCGTTACTGCAGGGTCGCACGCGATATACTGCAACGGCAGGGCTCTTAGAATTACGTAACAGCATTGCGCAGTACCTCAACCGTGAACATAACACACAGATTTCTCCGGAAGAAGTAATTGTTACAGCAGGGGGAAGATCTGCTCTGTTCCTCAGTGTGATGACAATTGTAAGACCGGGAGACGAAGTCATTATTTTCGATCCATCATATCCAGCCTATGATGATTTGGTGACCGCAGCAGGCGCTTTGCCGGTCCACGTTCCTGCGCGTCTAGAAGATGACTGGATTCCAGATTTGAGCAGACTTGACGAGGAAATCCGCAGCAACACTAGGATGATAATTCTCAATTCACCGGCAAACCCTACGGGCAAAGTAGTAAAGGAGCCTTGGCTCAGCGAGCTGGTAGATATTGCAGTAGCCAATGAATTGGCTGTCCTGAGCGATGAGGTCTACGGGGATTTCTGCCAGAAATCTCCACCCAGCATACTCGAGTTCGTAGAGGGGCAATCTGTCTATCTAAACTCATTTTCCAAGAGCTATGGAATGACAGGTTTTCGACTCGGTTTTGCAGTTTCAGACATCCAGTCGATAGAAAGGATGTCAAAGCTTCAGAATCTGTGCCTTACAAGCGTTTCAGAGTTCATTCAATGTGCTGGTCTTGCAGCACTTACCTGTCAACGCGAACAGAGAGAGTATGCGAGGACTGTCAGAAAGAGAATAGAAGTCTCTTCGGCACTCATGCGAAACCTGCCCTTCTCTTTTGTTGTGCCAGAGGGGGGCTTATACCTCTTTCCACGCCTATCCAGCAACGGCATCGACGGAACCGAATTCTCTGCGCGACTTCTCTCTGAGGCCGGTATATCCATCACTCCTGGTTCTGTGTTTGGCAAAGACTATGCGGAGTTCTTCAGGATGTCAGTGTGTCAACCTGAGAGTGTTCTAGTGACGGCAATAGAAGCCATGAAGGAGTTGCTTGCATGAAGATTGCAGTATTGGGAGGGGCAGGAAGGATGGGAACGCTTCTCGTCGGAGACCTACACTCCTTGAGCAATGACCTAGTTGTGTCAGATCCGAACGTAGCCGCCCTCAAGAAACTCTGTCAGAGAAGCGGGGTTGAATCTGCACTATCAAACAGCCAAGCGGTATCCAACGCAGATGTTGTCATCATCGCAGTACCGATGAGCCTGACAACTCAGGTGATCCAAGAGGTCGTATCCTGCATGAAGACAAATGCAGTTCTGTGTGAGATATCATCAATCAAGCATGGAATCTATGATATTCTACAGAACCTTGGTCGGACCGATGTTAGCCCATTGTGTCTTCATCCACTATTCGGAGAAGGAGCCAAGTCCCTGAGAAAGAAGATGGCAGTGATCCCAGTCTTTGATGAGGTCAAGGAAAGAGAAACTGCATCAGAGATATTCCCTGAGTACGAAACCTTCGTTATCCCAGTTGAAGAACATGACAAAGCAATGGCTTTCACGATATCTCTGCCCTATTTCGTGAACCTGATCTTAGCATCTGTTCTTCAGAACAAAGACATACGACACCTTCAGATGTTGGGCGGGACTACCTTCAGAGTGCAGCTGATGCTGGCAGGTAGTGTAATGTTCAATTCCTGCCGTCTCCATGAAGAACTTCACTCACACAACCCGCATGTAGTGGGGGTTCTCCAGAACTTTCAGAGGGAATTGACCTCAGGAATGAGGGCGTTGTTGGATGAAGGAGCCGACTTCAAGAAGTTCTGCAGTGGAATCAAAGCAGATTTTGGAGAAGTAATCGATCTCGCCGAGAAGTACGAGGAGATGTACCAGCTCTTGGGCATGCTCGACCGAAGGCTTTCACCGGAGTTGGGTCCATGATACGCTCGGAGTTCGAGATAAGGACTAGCAGCAGAACCTATCAAGTCACAATAGGAGAAGAGTTGCTCCACGAAGTGGGCAAGATACTTGCTGGTGTTTCCCAGAGAGCATTCATCGTGACTGATAACACAGTTGCTGATCTTCTTCTTGCGCCTATATCAGGAGGAATAGATGAAGTGGGCATTCAGTCATCCGTAATCACTGTGAATGAGGGAGAGGCGGCGAAGTCTATCAGTACGGCAAGCGAGATTTACGGATTCCTAACCAAGAACACCGCAACACGTTCTGACATCATCGTTGCACTTGGAGGAGGTGTCATTGGCGACTTGGCCGGTTTTGTTGCATCAACGTTCAAGCGCGGAATGTATCTGATGCAGGTTCCTACTACGCTCCTGTCACAGGTAGATTCTGCCATAGGCGGAAAGACCGGACTCAACTTACCTGCTGGCAAGAATCTTGTCGGAACATTCTATCAGCCACATTTGGTGATTGCAGATACATGTACCCTTGAAACCCTCCCGACCCACCAATTCAGGAATGGGCTCGCAGAGGTAATCAAGTACGGTGTGAGCATGGACAGAGACCTTCTGGACCTGCTCTTAGGCAAGAGAGAAGAGATACTCTCGAAAGACCCTGAAGTACTCGCCACAATTGTCGAGAGATGTCTGAGGGTTAAGGCTCGGGTAATCGAGGGAGATGAGAGAGAGGAGAGCGGAAAGCGGGAGATTCTCAACTACGGTCACACAATCGGTCATGCAGTTGAAACCTGCTCAGGCTACGCGATTCCACACGGATTCGCAGTTGCTATCGGAATCGCCGAAGAGGCTAGGCTTGCGGCACGACTCGGCTTGCTTGACCTTGATTCGCTTGATTTCATCCTTACAACCTTGTCCGCATTCGAACTGCCTGTGGAGATCCCATCGGTAGTCAGCAGGCATGAGCTAGAACTAGCAATAAGACAAGATAAGAAGATACGCCATGGCCGCGTCGCGGTCCCACTACTTGTAGAGTTAGGAAAGGCCAAGATGACAACCATCGATTCAACTCGTTTTACATTTTTAGAAAGGAGACATAAGAGATGTTAGTGATTCTTTATTCACACGCAACAGAAGAAGAAATAGACAACGTACTACAGATGATTGAGAAGCTCGGATATACGGGGCAACCAAATCCTGGTGTACATCGCACGGTAATCAACGTTAAGGGAGACATCAGAGCTGAAGATGCAAGTCGGTTCATGGGCTTGCCGGGAGTAATGGAAGTCATTCGGGTTACCAAGCCGTATAGACTGGCTGACCTCGAGGCGCATCCCGACAAGACCGTGATCGAAGTAGGCGATGTTGAGATTGGTGGAAGCAGACCTGTAATTCTGGCTGGACCGTGTGGTGTCGAATCTCTTGAACAGATCACAGATGCCGCTGAACTGATCAAGGATGCGGGAGGAGATATACTCCGTGGAGGAGCTTACAAGCCGCGTACCTCTCCATACTCATTTCAAGGCCTAGGTGTTGTAGGGCTGCGCTTTCTTTCAGAAGCTCGGCGACGGACTGGCCTGCCGATTGTATCTGAAGCTGTTGATGTAGAGACCTTCGACCGTGTTGAGGAAGTAGTAGATATTATCCAGATTGGTGCTAGGAATATGCAGAACTACTCTCTTCTAAAACGAGCTGGCAGGTCCTGTAAGCCAGTCCTGCTCAAACGTGGCATGTGGGCCACACTAACAGAGCTCCTGTCTGCTGCGGAGTATCTGATGGCAGAAGGGAACAGTAGAGTCATACTATGTGAAAGAGGTGTTAGAACCTACAACCAGCACACGAGATACACCCTAGACCTTGGTGCAATTCCAGAGCTGAGAAGACTCACACATCTTCCACTCATCGTAGATCCAAGCCATGCGGCAGGAAAACGACACATAGTCACCCCTCTTGCCAAGGCCGGGCTGGCAGTAGGTGCGGATGGTATCTTGATAGAGGTTCACCCAGATCCCGAGAATGCCCTAGTAGATGGGCCTCAATCACTGACACCCGCGATGTTTCGTCACTTCATGAAGATGGTCAAGAGAGGGATCAGTGTGACTGAGCAGGATAGTGGTTTCCTAGACGAAAGATGCCAGACCGTACCGATGGCAAGTAAGACGTTGACCAGAAGGTCGCCGAAGGAGTAGAACACTCAGATGAAGACAAATCTCTGTGTGTCAATGACAGGAAGAAGTTTCTCGGAATGTCTGAAGTTCGTGAGTGAGTGTCATGCCAATCTCATCGAACACCGGCTGGATTTCATGAGCAAGAATGAACCTCTGGATGAGATATACGATGCAACAGAAATCCCGATTTTGGTGACCTGCCGATCTGTTTTGAATGGTGGCTGCTTCAAAGGCTCTGAGGACGAACGGGTGGCCCTCCTGTTGGATGGAATAAGTGCTGGTGCTGCATATGTTGACATCGAAATAGAAACTCCTCGTTCTCTCTTTCACATGGTTCAGGAATCGGCCGAAACTTCTTGGTGTAAGTTGATTGTTTCAAAGCACTACCATAGATTCACTCCTGAATTCCCCGAGCTTACCAAGATGTATCACCAGACCTCATCTAAGAAAGCAGACATAGTCAAGATTGTTACTACCCCAAACTCCGTGGATGATTGCCGTAGAACGATGCAACTGTATACTCTCAGACGGAGAGGGGGGCAGGAACTCATAGCTTTCTCCATGGGCGAGCTCGGAAGGATAACTCGGCTCTGTGCGCTGTTCCTTGGTGCCCCATTTATGTATGTGGCCATGGACGACGGCCAAGAGGCGGCTCCGGGGCAACTCACTCTCACCCAGATGAAACTCATTTTGGAGGCTCTCTCGTGAAAAGATATGTTGTTGTAGGATATCCTCTGGAGCACTCACTTAGCCCTCTGATGCACAATGCCGCATTCGCGGCGGCCGGACTTTCTCATGAATTTGAGTATGGTGCATGTCCAATGAAGAAAAACAGATTGTCGCTCCTCGTTAAGGCGATTGTGGATGGTAAGATACACGGAGCTAATGTCACAATGCCACACAAATCGGCAATCCTCAATTATCTGGCAATTCTACATGACGATGCAATGTCAGCGGGTTGTGTCAATACCGTCTTTCTTGACAATGGGACGGTCACAGGATGCAATACCGATATCCCGGGCTTCATGAGGTCGATTATGGAGTCTGAAGTACCCGTAAAGGGCGAAAGGGCAACTGTCGTTGGTTCGGGAGGAGCAGCAAAGTCAGTATTGATAGGACTTTCAAAATTGGGAATTCGGGAGGTCACAGTCTTTGCCAGATCGATGACCAAAGCCAGAAGACTGGCAGATTTGGTTGTTAGTAAGTATGGAATTGAGTTCGATTATCATGACTTACAATCCATTGTGAAGAGGTCTCGGTCATCAGCACTGCTTGTGAACTGCACTCCTATTGGAATGAGAGGTCACTCAATCGACCGGACACCTATTCCGAAATCCGTTCTCAAGAACACTCAAACCGTCATGGACTTGGTCTATAACCCAATCCACACTCGTCTCCTCGGAGAGGCTAAGGAAACTGGATGTCATACGATTAGTGGGGAGAACATGTTCGTGTATCAAGGAGCTACATCTTTTGAAATCTGGACTGGAAAGAAAGCTCCTATAGAAGTGATGAGGAAGACCGTTCAGAGAGCGCTCCAAGGGAGGAATGGATGCTGAACGCTGAGCTGAGTATTGGGCTCATCGGGTTCATGGGTACAGGAAAGACTACTGTGGGTAAGGCGCTAGCAAGCAATCTCCGAAGAGAGTTCATAGATACTGACGAGATGATTGAAATTGGAGAAGGGAAGGATGTTGCCAGCATTTTCTCACACTCAGGTGAGAGATACTTTCGAGAAATCGAGGCGAGAGTGGTAACAGAAGTATGCAGAAAACGCTCGTGTGTCATAAGCTTTGGTGGCGGAGCACTACTGAACCCCTCTAGCGCTGAAACGATAAGAAGACACACACGTGTTGTGCTGTTGACTGCTTCTGTTGAGACTATTATCAAGAGGATTCAACCAATTGAAACGAGACCTCTCCTCGTTCATGAACAGAACACGCTGAAGCACCGATTGGAGGTCCTTCTTGCGGAAAGGAACAGCGGATACAATTTGGCTAAGAGCATCGAGATCTCAACAGACTCGGTCACCGCTACCGAGGCCGCTAGACTCATTCGATGGAGGTTGGGCCTCTGAAGGTCATTGTTAAGAAGTCCGAAACTGTCGGTACCGTGTGTGCGCCACCATCGAAAAGCTGCACCCACAGAGCTATCATATGTGGGCTTCTCTCTTCTGATACCACACGTATCAGGAACCCGCTCTACTGCGATGACACCGAAGCAACACTTGATGTCGCTCAGATGCTCGGTGCAAGAATTGACCGGGGCTCAGACATTAGAATCACAGGACCGATTCAACTTCGAACACCCGATGAAGAGATGGACTGCCGTGGTTCGGGAACGACGCTCAGACTGTTCACGGCACTCTCATCCTTGACGCAGGGCAGATGTATTCTGACAGGTAATGAGAGTCTTGTCAGGAGGCCAATCGAGGGTCTTCTCATGGCCTTACGTCAACTAGGCATTAAGGCAAAGTCGATCCATCGAAACGATCGCCCACCCGTTGAAGTCCAAGGAGGAACCTTGACAGGAGGACCTGTTTCTATTGAAGGAAATGTGTCTTCGCAGTACATCTCAGGTCTTCTTTTCGCCTGCTCCAAAGCAAGTGGAAACTCGACGCTGACAATTACAACCGAGCTTGAGTCGAAGGACTACGTGGGTATGACCATTGAGGTCATGGCTCAGTTTGGAGTGTCTGCCGAAGTTCAATCCGATTGGAGATGTATCGAAGTACAAGGGAAGCAAGAGTACCATTCAACTGAATTCCATGTGGAAGGTGACTATTCATCTGCATCATTCTTGATGGCTACCGGAGCTCTTTCAGGAGATGTGGTAGTGAGCGGGCTAAGAAGGGGTTCTATTCAGGGAGATGCCGAAATCGCGAGCATATTGAAGAAAATGGGTGCTTCAGTTAGAATAGTTCAGGAGGGAGTGAGGGTCGAAAAGTCCAATTTACGGGCTTGCAGCATCGATGCAAGTCATATTCCCGATCTCGTTCCAGTATTGACTCTGATAGCAACACAGGCTAGCGGCACAACTCACATCTATAACGCAGGAAGACTACGTCACAAAGAAAGCGATCGGCTCATCTCCTCAACGGTAGAACTCGCAAAGATGGGGGCAGACATCACCGTGAGAGGGGACACACTTGATATCAAGGGACCGACTCGACTAATCGGAGACACGCTGTGTGCTCATGAGGACCACCGAATTGCAATGACCTGTATCCTTGCCGGGGTGGTTGCTGAGGGAGAAACCACGATAAGAGGTGCGGAAAGCATCAAGAAGAGCTATCCCAACTTCATCAGAGACGTCAGAAGATTGGGAGCTGAAATTCAGCTCCTTGGCAAAGAACAGCCTACAGGAGGAATAGCATGACATTCACGTTTGGAGAAGCTTTCAGGATCCATATATTCGGAGAGTCCCATGGCCACTGCGTTGGAGTGGTCATAGATGGATGCCCACCGGGCGTCGAGATTAATCTAAACAAGGTGCAACAAGACCTGGATACTCGGCGACCGGGACAGAGCACTGTCACATCTACGAGAAACGAAGAAGACCGTGTGTCTGTATTAAGTGGGCTCTTTCGAGGGAAGACTACGCAGGCACCGCTAGTCATGATGATTCCGAATACCGACGTTGATTCATCCAACTACGAGGCTTTCAAGGATACGCCCCGACCAGGCACAGCAGATTACACTGCTCGCATCAAATATGATGCATACAACGACTACCGAGGAAGTGGAGTGTTCTCAGGAAGAATGACAGCACCCATCGTAGCCGCCGGTAGCATCGCCAAGCAATTGCTTGTGGGCCTTGGAATCGAAGTCGTTGCACACGTAGTTCAAGTGGGAAAGATAAGGGTTGAAAGGCAAATCACTGACCGAGAGATCAAGAAACATGTATACACCAACGAAATAAGGTGTGCAGATTCTCGTGCGGTTGCCAAAATGAAAGAGGAGATTGCGAGGACCCAACGCCTGGGAGATTCTGTCGGCGGCATAGTCGAGTGCCGGGTTCTGGATGTTCCAATAGGTATCGGCGAGCCGTTCTTCGATTCCGTTGAGAGTGTGATGAGCCACGCAATGTTTTCTATACCCGGAGTTAAGGGGATTGAATTCGGTTCTGGCTTCTTGGGGGCGGCGATGCTTGGCTCTGAGAATAACGACCCTTTTGCAATGAAAGGCCGAAAGGTGGTATTGCTCAAGAATGATGCAGGAGGAATCCTAGGTGGTATATCCAATGGTCAGCCAATAGTATTCCGTCTAGCATTCAAACCGACACCATCTATCAACCGATCTCAGACCACTGTCAATCTAAAGACCAATAAAGAAACGACTATTGGCATCCAAGGGCGCCATGACCCTTCCATTGTCCCAAGGGCTCTACCCGCGGTAGAAGGATTGGCGGCATTGGTGATTGCCGACCTTGTCATTAGAGCCAGTTGCGTATTGGATGGTATGGGTGAAAGAATTCGATGAGCCAGAAACTCTCATCTAAGATTCAAGGATAATGCAGTCAAAAGACTTGGCCGATAAGTGATGGCTGTATATTGACGGTTGCAAGCAGACGCATAGACACTGCTGGGTCACTGAATCTCTCGGTGAGTTCAGTCGATGCAGACATTATTGCTCTCCAGGGTATCCGAACATGCGATCAGCGCTCAGCGTGAAAGAAAGAACGTTACAGAAGAGTTTCAGGCAACAGGCCGAGGGGCTCAAGCGAATAGACTGTGGGTTGAAAGAAAAGAGAGAGGTGTCCGGCGTCTGCAAGGGAAGGGATTCCCTGTACCCGGACCCTTTCTGTCTTAAAGCTTCAGGATCTTCGCGACAAACTCAGGGAAGTCCAACATTTCGATTCCAGACTCTGAGCGTTCAGTCGACTCCCGCAGATTGAAGGTGCAGAACGGACAAGCAGTGGTCAACACCGATGCGCCAGTCTCCTCAGCCTCTTCTATGCGAGTATCAGCAGCTCCCCTAGCCAGCTCTCGATTTGTTGAGCGTAAGCCACCACCGGCGCCACAGCATGAGGCATTCTCTCGTGTCTTGAACATCTCCCTCAGTTCCACGTTTGGGATTGCCTCGAGAGCCTCACGAGGATCATCATAGATGCCCATATGGCGACCTATATGACACGGGTCGTGATAGGTGACTGCAATCTCTTCATCCTCTGGGAACTCTATTTTGCCTTCCTCGATGAGCTCCTTGAGGAGTGTCGGGAAGTGAACCACCTCAAATGGTAATTCCTCACCGAGAATCTCTGGATAGTCGATAGTCAGGGTTCGGAAACAGCCAGCGCAAGCAGTGACAACGCGGTCTGCTCCCGCCTCTTTCAGGGCGTCAACATTGTGGCGAGCAAGATACTCCGCTTCCTCATTGAAGCCTGTTCGGAGGGTGACACTTCCACAGCACCACTCGTCCTCACCAAGGGTCTTGAAGTCAACGTCTGCATGTTTTAGAATCTTGATTGTTGCCTCTGCGATGGATGGCAGTCGATAGGTTGCCATGCAGCCAAGAAAATACACTATCACCTGTTATGCCTCCGCCATTTCTTTGAACTTGTTTCGCACCTTCGGATCCTCACCGAAGGGATTGTGAGTTTCTTTGAGATTCTCTGCTAGCTTGGCTGATATCTCATTCCCGTACCCCCGCTTGACTAGCTCTGCTCTTGCAGCCTCCACTACGGCAGGAATATCCAGCCCTGAGAGGCAGGTTGCCTGGCAGTTCTTGCAAGTTGTGCACTCGTACATTCTATCTGCCACCTCGTCCCAGTCCAGCCAACCCTCAAGGAGAGCGTAGAGGATTGACATCTTCCCCTTGGCGCTGTTAGATTCGACATAGGACTGCTTGTAGATAGGGCAATTGCTCTGACAGAGTCCGCAGCTCACGCACTCCATGATGATGTGTCTATGTTCTTCAAGCGACATTCGACTACCAGGCCTCCTTGTCTGTGACATACGCCGAGTGAATTGGCTTAGCCTCAACATCTCGTTCCTCCGTGTCAAGCGCCATCTTACGCGGATTGAAGAGTCCATCGGGGTCAAGTATCTTCTTGATCTTCCGGTCAATCTCGAGCTTCTTCTCACCAACAGCCCGCTTCACATAGGGGTTCTTGACATAGCCAAGTCCATGCTCTGCACTCAAGACACCGCCGATGCTGAAGACATACTCAATGACCTCCTTCTCGGCTAGCTTGAGAGCTTTCCAATGATCCTCACTCTTGGGGTCCATGAGGGCAGCAGGATGGATGATTCCAATTCCTGTGTGACAGAAGACAGCGGCGATAAGTCCGTGCGACCGGATTATCCTGCCAATCTCACGCATAGCTTCGGCCTGTTTTGAGAGAGGGACGCAGGGGTCAGCTGCAGCAAACCCGATTTCTCGATAACCCGGGTCGGTCTTCATGACGGCCACATCTATTTCCATTCGTGGTGCCCAGAGCTTCCGTATCATCGCGTCATCGTAGGCGAAAATGACTTCTTTTCCACGGTGTTTCTTGAGAATATCTGCCATGATATTGAGTCGTCTGTCGAGGTCTTCCTTATCGAAGGCCTGAATGTCACCGACGAAGTTACCTTCACACTCAGGGAAACCGAAGTCCATAACTTCGCTGATTGTTTTTACGGTATAGCCATCTGTCGCCTCAAGAGTTCCTGCGTCAACTCCGGACAGGGTGATGGCGTGAGACGCTGCCATCAGATCGTCCAAGTCTTCGAAAAATGCCCCAATTGTCGCATCATACTTCGGACGTGGCACCAGCCGAAGAATCGCCTCAGTAATGACACCGAGTGTGCCCTGCGATCCTGAGAACAGAGCAGAGAGGTTGTAGCCCATATTGTATCTGGGTGCGCGTGTTCCCAGATGTAGAACTGAGCCATCAGCCAAGACAACCTCCATCGCTTGGATCCACGAGCTTACTCGGCCATGCTTGTATGCATGGTGTCCATTCGAGTCTGATGCAAGGATACCTCCGATGCTTGCTGCATCGTGACTTCCCACATCGTGTGGCCACGAGAGTTCATGGTCAGAGAGTGCCTTATCGAAGGTTTCGTACCTGACACCGGGTTGCACAACCGCAACCATGTCCTCTTTGCTGATCTCAAGGATCCTATTCATCCTGCTGAGATCTAGCAAGATTCCACCTTTGATTGGGAGCGACGATCCTTGGAAGGACGCTCCTCCACCTCGAGGTGTTATTGGAATCTCATGTTTGTTTGCTGTGTTAATGACCCTGACTACTTGGTCCGTGCTTGTCGCGAATACAATGATGTCGGCAAGCGCAAAGTAGGGAGTCAGATCACGGGCGTAAGCCACGCGGTCAACCTTTTCTGTGACCACATTCTCTCGACCCACTATCGCTATCAATTGTTCATTCAAGTCAGACATATACTATTGGCTCCATTGACGGTTTCCTAACCACGCGAAGCCGCTTTACTCGATCTTGGCCCGAGGGACCCTCGTATACCTTCGTATCAGCTTATGGATGACATACACTGCAAGCAACAGCCCAACAATACCCCCGTAGCCCAGGAGGACATTTTGATTGAAGTACCCGAAGTACAAACCAAGAATGGGGATATTGACCAATACAGCATTGAATGCCTGAAGCAGCACATCCAAGCCGAGCGTTGTGCTGACATTGACGATGAAGTCCGCCACAAACGTCACAACAGTGACCAGAATGTTCCATAGGAGCATATACTGGAAGTTCAGGACATATATCATACCGATGAAGATTGCGATGACTGCTGTGAAACCGACAAAATCCACAGGCTTGAATGATATGTCCTCGATGTAAGTTCGCTGCTTCTTCGCTCCAAATGCTCTTGCATTTATGGCGACTTCCATATCCATCGCTCGACGGAACATAAGGAGAATCAAGGGAGTGATGATTGGGATGTATGCCCGCCGTATCTTCTGGAAGAAATTCGCCTTGTCGATATCAAATCCACGTATCTTCTGAGCGTCGATGATTGCATCCCAGCTTTCTTGGACGAGAGGCACAAAGCGCATGGCTGTGATGAACATGAAAATCACCTTCTGGGGTACGCGTAGCTTTGCAAGTGCGGCGTTGAGTCGCGACATCGAAGTGGTCATGGTGAAAATCGGAATAACCGAGAGTACAACAACAATTCGAGTGCTCACGAACAGGCCGAACATAACACCTCCAGCACTCAGTTCGCCGTAATTCACAGTCCCATCAGGAGACGGCCAGTCAAAGAGCCTCAGCAAGACCGTTTGGTCACCAAATCGATAGGTCAGTCCTTGAATAATCATCAGGAACAGGACCATCCATTTGAGAAGACTCAAGAGAAGTCCCAAGCTTTTGAGTTCAACCTTGCCGGCAATCCACCATAGGGTTGCCACAAGCAACCACAAAACCACAACACCAAGTTGAGTCAGCTGGTTCAGAGAGAGTGCAAAGATGAGTGCAGCCCCCATGTAAGCCAGTTTCACCAGTGGATTCATGCTATCAAGTGGAGTGTCTTTCTTGACGTATTCAAAAGCCAAACTAAGCACCTCCCTTGACAAACAGTTCAGCCATTTCTTCTACGTCCAACATCAACTTCTTGACACCATAAGGTTCCATGTATTTCGAGAATTCTGCAATTTGTGGAGGTCGAATGTCAGCTCTTTCAAGTATGTCGTCCATGGCGAAAATCTCTCTAGTATGTCCATCGGCAATAATCTCTGCATCCGCCATCACTATGATTCTGTCGGCATATGTCGCTATGAGATCCATGTCATGTGAAATCATGATGACCGTCTTGCCTTCCTTCTGCATATCCATGGCAATCTGACAGAGCTTGTGTCGGCCTTCATAGTCTTGAGCGGTGGTAGGTTCGTCAAGAATGAGCACATCAGGGTCCATGGCAACTCCTGCTGCTGCGGCAAGCTTTCTTCGATCACCGAAGCTCAACCTGAATGGGAAGGTATCACGAGATTCCTCAAGCCCAACTTCTTTCAAGGCCGCATCCACTCTGCGTTCAATCTCATCCTTGTCGAGTTTAAGGTTCTTGAGGCCGAATTCAATCTCCTTCTCAGCGCTTATGTTGAAGAGCTGGTAGTCCGGATTCTGAAGAATCAACGAAACCCGCTTGGCTATTCCACCAGTTGTCATATCTTTTACGTCGTTGCCTTGAACCTTTATTCGACCTTGGTCACAACGCAAGAGGCCAACGAAATGTTTCACTAGTGTCGTCTTGCCCGAACCGTTCTGACCGATGATTGCTACGACTTCTCCCTTCTGAATCTTGGCAGACACATTCTTCAAAGCGGTGACTGGTTTTCTCCCTGGATAGGTAAAGGTTACATTTTCAACATCAACCACGACGGGGGTATCATACTCTGGCGGTGTCGATGGTTCTTTCCACTGAATCTTCAGAAAGCCGGTATCGAGCAAATCTTTGAACAAATCAAGAGCTTCCTCAAGTGTAATCGGGATTCCACCGCGCTTCTCGAACTCTTCTTTGAAACCAGGTATCTTGTCCTCAAGCAATCTACAGAGTTGAGTGACGGCAGGAACATTGACACCTATTTCGTCAAGTTCATCAGACCTGGCAAATATCTCTCTTGGTGTTCCATAGGCGAATTGCTCACCTTTGTTCAGTACTAAGACTCGAGACGCCAATGGTGCAATCTCCTTAGTCTTATGTGTCGATATAATGATTGTCAGGTCTTCTTCCTTAGTAAGCCGATTCAACGTTTCAAGTATCTCTTTGGTTCCAACAGGATCTAACTGACTCGTGGGTTCGTCGAGAACCAACAACTCGGGTAGCATAGCCAAGCCAGCACCGAAGGCCACTCGCTGCTTCTGACCCCCGCTAAGGTCCTTGGGAGGTCTTTCTCCCAGACCTTCAAGACCACAGATTTCCTTTGCAAACTGCATCCGTTTGAGTATTTCTTCTTTCTCAATGCCCAGATTGGCAGGTCCAAAAGCGAGCTCAGAATCTACATCGTTAGTTACGAACTGAGTCTCCGGATCTTGCAGAACCATGCTGACATGTGAAGCAAGATTGATAATGGGCGTTTCCCATGGATCAAGTCCGGCCACACTTATTTCGCCCTTCTCCGTTCCGGCATAGACCGTTGGGATGACACCGTTTAGGTGAAAACATAGCGTTGTTTTGCCGGCGCCATTGGCACCTAGTATCGCTACGACCTCGCCTTTGTTCACTTCAAGACTGAGGCCTTTTAGAGCATCAGGTCCTCGCTCATAAGTGAATGATAGATTCTCAATTTTTACGAGGGGTTGTTCTGTCATAGGGGTATTGCACATCCTATCAATTCGAGGGGTTGTCTACTGTATATTTGTGTGTGTTTGTTCAGGAGGAAATTGAGTGGGGCCGACACGATGCGTCTGCCCCACCGTTCTAAGAAAACTATTCTACCAGATTGCTCTGGGAATCCTTGGTAGTCCGCTTCGTTTCAGTGACTCAACGACAGCAACGGCGATGATCGTCGTGATAACTGCAAGGGTTGGTACCCACCAGCTATACGCGATGAACGTCCCGATTGCCAATGCCACTGAATACTCGAAAATGTACCAGTAGACCATGCCCCATGGTATGAACCACATCATTAGGCCCATGAGAACGGCCAACAGCACACCGAGGTACCTCGTCTTTGGGTCTTCCATCCGGGACCACTCTGGAATCTTCGTCTTACCGATAGGGGTAAACTCGATGATTAGCCATGGTAGCCAGAACATCAGACCTGCGAGCAAGAACTCGATGGTCCAAGTTTCGCCAGTGATTCCAGGCCAAATGTATGGCCAGAATATGGCGAAGACTGAGGTCACAATCATTGCCAACAATGAAAGAACCCAGTATTTGTTATCATCGGCATTTATGATGAGTGCCACATACAAAGCCGGAAGGATTCCGGTAAGGAGTACATCAACCGGACCTAATGGATAGGTCGCAGGACTGATAAACATCCCAATGACACCGCCGATAACGGCTGCAAGGATTCCGCCAACAGGTCCCAGAATCAGTGGGCCGATTGCTTCAAAAACCACACAGAGTGGTAGGAAGCCGCCGCCACCGACGTAAGGGAAGATTGGTACGAGGGCGAGTGCACCGTTTATCGCACCATAGACGGCGATAAAGGCGATGCTAGCGCCACCGTATCCCATTGGCTGTCTTTCTCTAACGCGTTCTTCTGACAGTCACATCTCCTCCTGTTAGGTATGTATAACCTACTTATTGAGGTACTATTGACAAACAGTACACTGGTATATATTCTTTCTGAATTGCCTTTGAATTAGAGGCATGCATTCTGAATGTCATCCAAAGAAATGTAACGATTTATGGAATCATCTAGGTAACTGAAAGCAAAGCGTCGATACAACACCAGACACACTTGAATGTGCAAAGTCCCTTTTATAGTTAACAATACGCACGCAAGATGACTTCTCGGGTTTCAGCATTGATTCTGATCTGAACACAGAGACTTCATGGTCATACCGACTGGCGTGTACGTAAATGTCGAGTGAGTTAGAATTGATATACACGCTCAAGTACATCGCCGACCTCAGAAATCATCAGGTCGTAACCTATGGGTCCACCAACCCAATCGATGTAATGGGTGATAGCACATCTTCAAATCGTAAATGTACGACCCAGAGAAGGGAGAGATGAACGGCGATCTTCTTGTCAGTGTGAATGTCGTGTCCATTCATTGAATGCAGGGGCTAGACATACTCATCGATGACGGTGAGCAGTCTGATATTGTAAGCATCTTTGCAGGCGGCGGATGAAACTCGCAACGGACAGACAAGAACAATTTATCTGAATTTGTGTTCTACCAGAGGGACAAACGGAGGAACCCTCATGGGTATAGCCAAGAAAGTCGGTATCATAGTCATGATTTACTTGTTAGTCGGACTAGTCTGGTCAGTCCTGCGATGGCAGAGCATCATCCCAATCGAGCCTGGGGGTCTGGAAGGTCCCTTGAATATCTTGTATCTAGTCTTTGAGCCTGTATCGTTCATATTCTTCATGCTGCTTATGGCGTTAGGTCTGTTCTAGGTGCTACGAGTCGATCCGCTTTTCCATAGCATGGTGCGTGAGATGGACATGTCTGAATCAGAGAGAATGGCACGGGAGATACTGACCAAAGGGAATCTAGAGCGGACGATTTCAGTGGACGTCCATAGCCTTCCAGAAATCAAGAGAACCCCTTCGATTCGCGAGATATCACCCAATAAATTGGTTGTAAGAGCCTCCCATCCCGCAGTGGTCCGCCAGTTAGTGGGAAGATATGTTGTCAAGAAGAGATGGCCTCTCTACAAATGGTATGTTGCGGATCGACCTTATCTGGTGGTTTTGATAGGATTCGTTGGCATCGCAACAATCTCCATCATTCATTTACTGCTGGGTGCGGCTCTTCCTCATTACTTACTGGGTCTGTCCATAGTGGCAGATATTAGCATTGGAGGCATTCTCGTGGTGCTCTCCTATGCCATAGCCATCAGGCATACAAAATGGCGAAGGGGTCTGATCGAACAGCTAAGCCAGCTTGGCGGTCTGACTGAATTCGACGACGACCGTTATGAAGTGACTAATAGCCCATCACAGATTGCTTGGCCCTTCCTCGCTTTCGTCGCTCTCATGCTGCTCATTCTAAGGCCTGCTGTTCTCATGCTTGACTTCACTTCATATCCGCCCATCATTTTCTTCTTGTCTTTGCTTGTGTCCATTCCCTCAATCTTTGTTGGTCAGGGCAGGGCTATTGGTCACAATCCTTGCTGGGCCGAAATCGGAGATGAGGAAGACGAACTGCGAGAGTTGACACATGAAGAGAAAGAGATAGCTCGTGAGCTCAAGTCATTGATAACCAAGGAGATTGCAACACTGCAACTCCAAGACCTGTTTCAAGAAGAAACCGAATGCACTGCTGAAGACCTTGGGGTTGTATTCAGAAGGACCAGATTCCCTCAATGCAGATGGTTCACCTACTACGAAGAGGAATCAAGACTGATGTTCGAAATACATGACATGGGTTTTGAAGAGGCGAAACGTCTAACGGTCGCCAAGCTTCGAAGACTTGCCACTCCGATGTTTAGCCAAGTTGGTCTTAGACGAAGGCTTCTGGTCATCTTCAATCTCTTCTTTCTCATTATGTACATCATGGTTGTTGCCATAGTGGGTGCAACTCTGGGAGAGCACTTGATGCATGTCCTCCTCATACTGGGAGGGATTGTTTTGGGTTACACAACAAGGCTCAACATAGCCCTTCACCGTGAGAGTCAGCAGGTCCTTCGAAGATTACTGAACGAGTCAGACCATATGGCTGATTTCGATCGAGATTACTACTATGAGAACGCACTCGGGGACGCCATCCGCATTGATGTGGCGATGCTTCTGGCATACGTCTTTGCTGCAATATGTATAGAAGTCCTGGCGCTCTGGGTCTTATGAACCACCTACCGGCACCGACCGACATGTCGCCCAACTTGGAACTGTTCTATTGCCTGCGATCACACACGATGGGACCCAACGCATGGACTGCGGAGTTCCCTTTATGGTGATATCAGTTGACACTCAAGAAACTCGCTTATGACATACCCGAGTTGGAGAGAGGTTCGTCCAGTCGGAAGCTCTACTCAAACTAATGAGCGATCAACGCGCGTCCATCCACAGGCTGATAGTACTGACCGAGCTCTCCAACTGACGGAGAAAGACTAACATGTTCATTCTTCTACTACGAGGTGACAGCAATTACTCTGATGCAGCGCAAACTGAAGTGGGATGAAACAAGATGGATCACGAGTTTGCAGGGGGCATAGCCCGTGCGATTCTGGATGGGGCGAATCTGGAAAGGCAAGTTGTTGTCGATGTCTACGATTCCCAGTCAACTAAGAGGGAACCTACACTCCGCGAGGACCATGATGACCAGATACTAGTGGAAGCCTCAAATCCTTCTGAGCTTCGCCGCTTTGTCGGAAGATATGCAGTCAGAGAATCGGGGTCATTCTACAAATGGTGTGTTGTGGATCGACCTTATCTTGCGGGATTTATCGGATTCGCCCTCATCATGAACATCTCCGCTCTGCAGTTCCTGCTGGGTCTGACTCTTACGCAGCATATCGTCGTCATAGCAATAGTATCAGATACCGCTGTCGCAATGGTCGTGATAGGATTCTTCTGTAGGTCGTTGCATGGAATCACTAACACCATATCCCGCTGTCCTGTACTGTAAGCCTTATGACCGAGGCGAGCAGTCTTCGCCAGTAGCCACATAAACCTGGCCTAGGAGACGACTAATGAATTGATAAGCGGATTGATTGTTGGGGTAGTACTTGGCATTCTCAGCAACATCTTCTTGGCAATCCAGAATGTAGTCGTGAAGTATCATAGTGCAACAACAGAACCCGTCTTCGCCAACTCAATCAAGCTTTGGGCATCTCTTCTAGTAATGACGTCCATAGCAATTCTGCCTCTGCGGCCTGACGTCCTATTCATTCCTGCTACCGCTGTCTTGCCCCTAGTACTATCGGTGACTTTCGGTGGAACCCTTGGTGAAGTCATCTACTTCACTAGCCAGAAGAGAGTGGGAGTTTCAATTGCATTCCCCATCGCAATGACATACCCGCTGTTCACCTACGCAATCACGATTGTGTTCCTTGGCGAGGCATTCATCCCATTCAAGCTCATTGGAGCACTCCTCACCGTCAGTGGAATCACGCTGATCTCTCGGAGTCGAGTTACTGACGAAGACACTCCAGAAGAAGGGATAATTAATGCTGACAGAATCGGAGTTGGACTGGCTGTAATCGCATCACTTTTCTATGCAATAGCAACAGTGAACATGCAGATTGGCGTGGAGACTGTCAATCCCATCGACGCGGCGTACGTCAGAATGCTAGCCGGTAGCTTTATCATGATACCGCTCTTCCTTGTTGAGAGGCGGCGTACGGGCCAACGTCCACCACCGCGTGCAGTGAAATACATCGCAGCAGTCTCTGTTTTTGGCTACGCTATCGGATCTCTCATGTACGTTGCATCGATCAAACTGATCGGGGCCACTGTTGGCTCCATTATTGGGTCGACTGGGCCTCTATTTGCCATTCCCTTTTCAATTGTCATCCTAGAAGAGAGTATCAACACGAAGATTGCGGTAGGAACTATATTGACCCTGCTTGGTATCTGGGTGGCTATTGTCTGAAAGGACAGAATCGACTGGCAGCATTCGACATGTCGCCTAACTTAAGACTGATATATCGGCTGAGACCAATCACGCACGACGGGATTCAGAATATACTGTGAAATCCCATTGATGGTGATATCAGTTGGCACTCAAGGAATTTACGTACGACATTCCCAAGTTGCAGAGAGGCTATTCCAATCAGACGCTCTATATCAACTTGGAGGACAATAGGATAGAGATCAGGCCTGTTGAAGAGAATGTGAAAGAAACCTTCACGGGTGGCAAGGGATTTGATCTCTGGCTCATGTGGGAGAATATGCCCAAAGACCGGATAGTGAAATGGGACGAACCTGAGAATGTTCTCTGTATCGCGTGCGGCCCTCTCGGAGGAGTATCACTCTATCCGGGTGCAGGCAAATCTATCGTGACCACCATATCGCCGGAGACAGGCATACCAATCGACAGCAACGTTGGGGGCTATTTTGGCCCCAATCTGAAGTTTGCTGGGTTTGATGCTATGGCCATACACGGCAAGGCAGACGAAGACATTTACGTCTTCATCGACGGGGACAAAGGCATCATAGAGATCCACGATGCAACTGACTTGCCGTCAGATGCTTATGAGATTACACGGATTCTCAGCGATAGACACACAGAGAAGGACGGCAAGGATATCTCAGTGGTTGCTGCTGGTTCTGGCGCTGAGCATGCATACATGGGGTGTCTGAACTTCTCGTGGTGGGATATGCGCCGTAATCTGCCTCGATACAAGCAGGCTGGCAGAGGCGGTTGTGGAACAGTCTTTCGGAACAAGAAGATCAAAGCCCTCGTTGCCAAGCTCAACAAAATTACGCTTGACATGAACGGCTCTGCAGACCCAGATTCGCTGCGTGATGTTGGTCGCACCCACTCCAAAGAGATTCTGGAACTGGACTCGAAACAGAATCGCATGCGAGATATTGGCACAGCCCATCTTCCCTCAATCATGGATGAATTCGATCTATTTCCAACCCGCAACTTCAGAACCGGAAGCGACCCTGAGGCAAAGAACCTCTCCGGTGATGTCTGGCAAGACATCTTCACCAATGAGGGCAAGGGCTGGGACGGGTGTTGGAGAGCTTGCGCCATCAACTGCTCACATTGCATCGAGGGATTTGTCCCAAAGACCGGTGAGTACAAGGGCAAGAAGGTCGTCGTTGACGGACCAGAATATGAGACCATTGCCGGCTGCGGCTCAAACATAGGCGTCTTCGACCCACACTGGGTGGCAGAGATCAACTTCTACTGTGACACCTATGGAATTGACACAATCAGTTTCGGTACTACTATGGCCTTTGTTATGGAGCTCTTTGAAGAGGGATACATTGATGAATCTGCCACGGGCGGACACAAGCTGTATTGGGGTGCAGCTGAAGAAGCAATGGCTGTACTCCACGAGATCTCAACAGGAGAGGGCTTTGGCAAACACTTCGGTAAGGGTATTCGATATCTGAAGGGCTACTTTGCTGAGAATTTCGGTGTGGACGAACAGGTCATGCAGGATATTGGCATGGAGCACAAGGGTCTCGAGTACAGCGAATATGTGACGAAGGAGAGTCTTGCGCAGCAGGGTGGCTACGGACTGACATTGAAAGGACCTCAACACGACGAGGCGTGGCTCATATTTCTCGATATGGTCCACAACTACATGCCCACCTTCGAGGACAAGGCTGAAGCATTGCACTGGTTTCCCATGTGGCGAACGTGGTTTGCATTGAACGGATTATGCAAGTTGCCGTGGAACGATGTCGTACCGGCTGACAACAAGGAAACAGATGAACCAGCGAAAGTTCCCAAACACCTTGAGTTCTATGCGAGGTTCTTCACGTCTGTGACAGGCAAGGAAGTGGATCCCGCTGAACTCATCACCCAGTCCGAGAGAGTCTACAACTTTCAGCGGATATTCAATATCCGTCAGGGCAAGGGCCTCAGACTCCACGATTCAAATCCGCCATATAGAAGCGTTGGACCTGTTACAGAGTGGGAGTACGAGAGTCGGCAGGATAGGTATGATGCGGAACTAGAGAAGAAGTGTGAAGTCGATTGCTCTGGGATGAGTACTGCCGAAAAGGTTGCCAAATTGCGCGAGTTCAGGGAGGAGCAGTACAAACTCCTGACTGATGCAGTCTACAAACGTCGCGGTTGGACACGGAACGGTGCACCTACTCTAGAGCATGTAGAGAAACTAGGTCTAGATTGGATCCCTGAAGTCGTAGAGATTGTCAAGAAACTTGAGGACTCCGAACCACCCGAAGACACTCTGCCGCGAAGCGACGAAGCTTGGAAATAGAGTTTCCTTACATGATTGACCATCTTGGGCTTCCACGGTTCCAGTATAGACTGTGACAGCTCGCTCATCTGCTTCGTGGTTTCAGGATTTCAGGGTGCGGTGTCAGGGTTCTGTTGACCAGGCCTCATCCTTACGTATGCTTCGACAAGGACGGCAAGACCTACAATGCCCCCGGCAATGACAAGAGTGAGAAAGAGCGCTTCAAGAATAGACCATAATCCGACCTCTGGAGGAGGCTTAACGTACATATAGCCGCCCATGTAACACACCTCCGGCACTTCATTCCAATTGACCACGGTGGCGTTAGCCCAGACTTTATAGTAGAAATTTCCTCCTGAGCCCTCGGTCTCCGGACGGCCAGTTCCATAGTTCCACCAGACCGCATACGTGAAGTTGGACTCATAGAGCCCTCTCGTTTCATTACCCTGGATCTTTGTGGCCGTCTTGTTCCTCCATTCACTCTCCGAGAACCATCTGTACCTGAAAATGACAGAATCCACCCCATCTGAGTTATTTACCCAGTGTCTGTGGGTCCAGACCTCTTCTGTCTGTCCAGTGCAGGCTCCGTCCCATGCGAATGCAAGTGTACCGTTCTCAGGAATGTCATACCATTCAATCCTTGGGCCATTTGATGCTTGACTCCACACATGCGGCGAGGAGTTTGAACGGTGATGAGTCAGAACTGGCATACTCGCCGTCATACACAGAAACAGTACGATGATGACGCCCTTGCCCGTCACGTCAGTGGATATACCACGCCCGAACTTGTTGGTATTTCGTCAGTCGGAGATAATGCGCTAAAGGTCGAAGCTAGGCTTCTTGGCATCCTGCGACCCTTGACCGGCCTGCTCTAGCATCATTCCCACGAGAGCTTTGAATGCCTCATCGATGTTGTGTCCTGTGAGAGCAGAAGTCTCGATAAACAGAGTCTTGGTTCTCAGTCGTTCCCTGATAATCCTTGAGAAGTCCTGCCCTTCTTGAGTACTAACTACCTCTCCGGAAGAGCGATCCAGCCTCAGGTCAGTCTTGTTGCCGATGATAAGGAGAGGTGGGAGCTTCCCCATGAACCCTTGTGCCTGAACCAACCAATCTTCTATATGGTCAAATGAATCTTGGTTCACCACAGAGTACACAACAATGAGGCCTTTGCATCCTTCATAGTAACGCTTGCGAAGATTCTCGTAAAGGGGCTGTCCCGCGATGTCCCAGATCACAAGATGCACAGGTGTTTCATCAACCATGACCGACTTCCGCGCAAAATCTACACCTATGGTGGGAATGTATGATGTTTTGAAGACTTTGCCGAGATAGCTCCTTCTAATGCTGGTTTTCCCGACAAAAGGATCGCCTATGAGAGATATCTTGAACTGCTTTCCGCCGGATCTATGCATCTCCTGATGCTCCCTCTAAGCATCGAAGGTGGGGCAATGTATTATCACGGGAATACTATTTAGGGATATTCTGGACGCACCTTTTCCTCACCGTGAGATACGAGTTGGTGCCGCGAGAACGGAAAGGCGGTACTTCAAGACCAGTACCGTTGTCATAATCTGAAGTTATATTGGCCCGCCAGATGGACCGGGGAACAGCCTCAGCTGTGTGTATTTCGCATCTCCGGGTCTGTGTTGCGAAAGAATCTGCCGTTTGTATTTCTCATACTCATCTTGAGCATTTGATTCGAGCTGGAATCGAGTCCATTTCAGACAAATCTCACCCCTGGACATGCTCCTGAGAGCATCTCTTGGGACAAGAAGGTCTATGTCAGGTTGGGCTTTCAGTTTTTCAAGGGTTTCCTCTACAAATCCACCACCAAGAAGAAGCCATAGTTCACCACTGGCATCAAACCAGATATCAATCGCATTTCCTATCTTGAAACCGTCGGCATCAGTAACCTTGATTCTTGAGAGTTCGGACATCTTGATATCCCCCTCTCCTATGACGCCGTCGTCCAATGTGTTGTCTAGAGTATCACCGGCAACAGCAAGTTGGACATAATCCTCATCTATTTGACTGATGCAATCAAGCTGAAAGACTGGGTCGATGTCTGGCTTAACCCCCAAGGATTCGAGCAGCTCCTCAACTCGACCACCGCCCAAGATCACTGACTTCATTTCAAACCAACCATCATCTGTAAAAGTGACAACGAAATCCACGGTGCGGCCAATCTTCTTTCCATCAGCGTCTATGACACTCTTTCCTTTGATCTGGCTGAACTTCAACCCACAACACTCAAACATATACTTAACACCTCGAAATTCAGGAAATCAGAGGCTTATAATATTAACCATTGTTAATAGAACGACTGTATTCCCTACGATACAAGTAACTCACGGGGTCAAAAATGTTGTGGACTGAGAGATTCTCTGCCAATAACAACCCCTATATAGATATGCAGGAGCAAGATGATTAAAGAGAGCCCCGAGGGGCTCCATGTGGTCTGTTAGTTTCAGTAGACTTCACGAGGGCTCTGACGCAGCCTTTCAGGCAGTCTTCCGCCCTCTCCAAGGATTTCTAGCTCATGATTTCGTCCATACCGACCACCGTCATTACAGAGGAATCCCGACTTGATTATTCCTCTCGCCTGACGTTCAGCAGCACGTCGAGTGATCATCCCCACACGCGACGGCACGGTCATCAACAGTTTCTTCTGGCTATCATCAATCACCAGAACTATCGAGTCAGGGCTTGCATCCCTGGTACTCTGGTGGAACTGGGAGTCTGATTCGTTGAATTCAAGGTATACTGGCAAGGCAAGCAAATCCTCCTGTTAGTCTGCTTTTGCTTGTTCTTTCTTCGCGAGTATATAATTGATTCTAGGGTGGTCTAGGCGGCTACGTGGGAAGCAGATGTGCAGTGCCGCAATGCTCACAGACAACTGCTTCTTCAAAACGTCCAGGCATCGGTAGTGGTGCACCACAGTTCTGACACTTGAGGTCTTGGATTTCTGAACGTTGCTCAGCAGGTATCTCAAGCCTGAAAACTCTCTCAGCGACATCCTTGATCGTCTTACCTATCCGATTGGCAGCTCTCACAACCGCATTGGTCTCCGAGCTTGTCAGGCTGCTGAGTCCAACAGCCTTGAAGAAACCATTAATAGCCGCCCCTACCTTTCCAAACAAAGAACCGGCTTTGTAAGCCAAGACCTCCTTCGTTCGGAGTTCGTACAGCTCTTCATCAGGGTGACCGGGGATCTGATAGCCTTTCTCCCAATCATCTCTATCTTCTCTAAGTGGAGCAAGAACATGTCTGCAATTTGGACACGATAGCTTCCACCCCCTCGTGAAGAGATTAAGGAATCCGCCCCGCACCCTCTTTTCGCCAACATCATACCAACACCTCTTGTGACCCATCATCCCGCAGTTCGGGCATTCGAAGATGTAATACCTGTCAGGTTTAGCTCGAATTGACTCGCCTGTGTGGACAGGAACATACGCTAGGTCTGCGTCTGTGTTGTTCAGAAGGTAATGCCCGCAGATGAAGCAGATTTTCCCGTCTAGCTTATGCATCTTATCCGGGGTGATTCTCATTGTCTTATCCTCAACATCTCCCCAGTATCTATCCCTAAATGTGTTTTCGCTTATCCAAGTAATAGATCGACGAATGGTGCGCTGGTCCAGCTCTTTTACTTTCTTGGACGGTATCTCAGCACTTAAGCACTTTGAGTAGGATGTTATCATCAGATGATTTTCTTGAATGAATCACACAAAGGACTAGCATCACTCAGGTGCGTTCCCTGCCAGGGAGGCATCCCGCCGCTCGGGCAGTCCAAGATAAGAAAATACCTCTCTGCCGTTCCTGACTGGGAACTGGTAGATGAAGAGCCAAAGAGAATCCTGAAGGAATTCAAGTTCAAGGACTTCAATGAGGCAATGGATTTTGTCAACAGGGTGGCAGAACTAGCCGAGGAGCAAGGACACCATCCGGACATAGCAATTCATTGGAACGAGGTCACATTGACTCTCTACACACATGCCATTGATGGCTTACATGACAATGATTTCATCATGGCAGCAAAGATCGACGAACTGCTGGATTGACTCCATAAACATGCTGTATCGATGGAATTGCTATAGCCATCAGTAGCTGAAACTCCCTCAATGTGAAAGGCATTATTGTACATGGAGAGAGCGAAACGCAGAGATTATATGACACTCCTGTCGCCTTCAGTCTCAACGGTGGTTAGATGTTCGACTTGATCCAGGAAAAAGAAACAGGGACCTCTCTCGCACCCAGGACACTTGTCTACGTAGTGGTTCACGGTGAAACTGAACCTGATGATTCTCAATCTCTGTCAGAAGCGGGGAGTGAACAGGTCGATGATCTGATACACTCAAGAATAATCTCCACAACAAGTAGGATATACTCTGCACCTGAAGAACCGAGTCTAGAGACCGCTGGGCTGCTCCGAAAGCACTTCGAAGCTTCAGTCGAGGTAAAGGACTGCCTGAAATCTATCGAACTCCCCGAAAGCAACCTTGGACACTACGAGTCTGTACTCAAAGCCTTCTGGCTTCAAACAGACGCCGAGGGGCTCGAAGAGAGTTTCCAGGACGTGGCACATAGGATATCGTCTTGCGCAGAGAGTATAACACCCGGTCATGTAAACGACAGTATCGTCTTTGTTGTAGATAGCATCGTCAGTACGGTTTTCTATTGGCTCGTCGTTGGAGGAGAGGAGTTCATTGAGGATTGGCTCGATTTGGGCTACGCATCCTGTGGAACTTACGAATATTCCTCTAAGAAAGGTTGGTCGCTTGTGATGCCCTCAGACAATACGTTCCAGAGAGAACCATCCAGCGTAAGAGACTATCTTTCCAACGAGCTCATCGATGATCTCTTTGGATAGGGAATTGGAACCAGAAAAAAAGTCTATGAGCGCTCGCGTCCATATTGACATTTGAAGGACTAGTGGGTCGACTCTCTCTTTGCTGCGTGACAGCGGGAAAAAAAGTGACCTGGGACGGTTGGCGAATCAGACATGTGTGCCCTAGAGCACGTATCGAAAACTGCTCCGATAACCGTCCACAGTCCTGATCACTCAGGAGGTCATGTATAGTATGGAAACGAATGCTCTAAAATATTGCGGCATCGATGTCTCCAAGACAGACCTGGTCTGTGCTGTCATCGGGGACCTCGAACAACACCATCGTCAGTTTCTCCCAGGTCAGTCAGCTGACCTGGGCATCCTTGGCAATGAACCAGTGGTGACCAAGAGCTTTACCAACTCCTGGTCCGGGGTCATCGCCATGACTCGATGGATGCAGTCTGTGGGGGTGTCCATGGCGGTGATGGAGTCCACGGGCATCTACTGGTATGCTGCCTTTGCAGCTCTTGAGACTACCAACATCAAAGCAATCCTTGCCAATGCTCGACAGGTCAAGAACGTGTCCACTCACAAGTCGGACCTCAAGGACTGTGTCTGGTTAGCAGTGCTCCTCAGAGCTGGATTCATCATTCCCTCCTATGTCCCAATAGGTCTCATCAAGGACCTCAGAGAAGCTACTCGCATGCGAGTGGCTATCACCCGGGATACCACCCGACTGAAGAACCGATGTCACAAGATCCTTGATTCGGTCTTGGTGAACCTGGGGATGAGCACCACTTTTGGGAAACAAGGAAGAGCTGTTCTCACTAGAGCTTTGAAGGGGAATTACAAGGACCTGGATGAGGAACAGCGTAGTGCCTTTGCCAGTGTGTCCGAGATCCAACGGTTGATGATGGTCGATTTGTTGACCAGCATCGAGGGCAATGAGCAACGGATCGAGAGGTACGAAGCTGCTATAGCTACACTTGTGGAACGACTGGAGGAGGAGAAGAGTGACAGGGACATCATGCTTCTCGTAACAGTTCCAGGAGTGGGATTGGTGAGTGCAGCCGCACTGAAGGCAGAAATTGGCACAGTGGAGCGGTTCTCCAGTCCTGAGCGGCTGGCATCCTATGCCGGGTTAGCACCACGCCTGATGCAGTCTGGTGAGAAACGAACGACAGGACGGATCGTGCGGAGGAGTAGCAGTCATCTCAGGACGACCATGTACCTGGTGGCACAGTCCTGTGCACTCCATGGACCTGAGAAGGTGAAGGAGTTCCATCAGCGGGTCCGGGGGAAGAAAGGGTACAAGGTGGCAACGATCGCATTAGCTCGCAAGTTGCTGGTAATCATATGGAAGATGTTGAAGGACCAGCTGACCTTTGAGATGGCAAACCGGGATGGTCTTGCAGAACGGAAATGACGGATTATGAGAACGAACTTGCGACGACTGAAGAAGTTGGAGCGGAGGTATGGAACAGAAGAAGCATTCGTGGCGATTCAAGAAGTGATGGAGAGCAAAAGACAGAGTGCGAATTCAGTGACTTGAATGACTCAAAGTCTAGAATTGCACTCATAGAAAAGAGAGAGATGGGATGCCGAAGCATCCCAAGTGTACTATCTTCGTCGGACTAAGACGACAATCACCACAAGGACAACGATGATTCCGCCAATCATGATGTACAAGTCTGTCGAAATTCCTGTTGGAATGACGGTCGTTGTAGTAGTAGTGGTTGTGCTGGTTGTTGTTGAGGTGGTCGTTGTTGTTGTTGGTCCAGCAGGAGTCTGATGAGCGCTCGTGTACGAAACGAACACTGGATCGCATATGATCTCATGGCCACCCCAATTGGCGTATCCTGCAGTCATGAACAACATGGAGGCATCCACCTGCCACCTAGTCACACTAGTACCAGAACTTGACTCGTACATCAAGCTGAATGCACCTATCGGAGCACTCGATGAACCAGAGGTGTAGACTGTGGAGTGGTTGTCCCCACCCCAAGTATAGGGCAGTCCACCCATGGAAACATTAGCAAAGGGACTGTCCTCAGAGTTATACTGGTAGTAGTCTGCGGTTAGACTAGCCTGATTAGTATCAGTCACTGGTTTCCCGCCCGCTTGATAACGGGTGCGAGTGCCAGTTGCAAGAACACCAAAGAAGTTCACTGCGAGAGAACGGTCCTCTAGCACTTCGTTTCCGAATTCATCTAGAGTCCAGTCTCCGAACTTCTGATCGACCTTGAAAGCAGCGGCATGATTCCAGGTGGTCTCATCCTCCGGATCGTATTCGGCCATCTCTACACTGAATGTGATATCGAAAGCCATCTCGTCTACCTCTGCATGGGTAATCCAGTAGTCGAAATCCGTAGAGTTCAGTCCCATCGCACCCTCAAAGGATTCTCGGAACGCCCAAGGCCCTCTCAGGCCATTCGAGTTCTCCACCCGTAATGGATACAGTGTGACCTGAACATCTGCTATTGTGATTCCGAAGTTAACCTCGGTGTCAGGTGTAACAGTAACATCTCCAGTATCGTTCGTTGCTCCAAAGGGCCGACGCAATTCCACAGAACCAACTTGGTCAATGAGGACAAGATGGGTTACCTCATCTGTGACCACCTTTCCTTCCTGAATCGAGAAATCAGGAGCACCGTTCGGTTCTATAGGACCTTCACCATCAGGGTCAAGATCGTTGAACACCAGCAGTCCAGCGTATTCTGCTCTGAAAGCCGCCCACGTTGTTGAGGTTGCATTCGTCGCTACTCTGAATGCTTGTTGAGTGCCCCAAGCAAACCAGGTGGTCGCCCATGAGTTGCTATCTAAGCCAGTGATTGCGGTCAGATCGACAGTTCTATTCTTAGAGAGCCACGCAACCCAATCATAGCCCGGAACAGCAATCTCTTCGTCAATATCAGCATACATGGTCTCCGTAATCTCTTGCATCTCGACAGATCCAATTGAACTGAAGTTCGAGGCATGATACCAGTAGAACGTTTCGTTGGCCTCGAACTCGACAATCATTGAGGCCACTCCCATCCAGCTATTGGAGATGAACTCATCGCCATCGTTACCGGGAGACGGATCCAGGTTTATGCCGACATGCATACCTTCGACAGTTACATTCCCGTGGTCATGCCAGTATCCTGTTCGTTTGACGAAATACTGGTCATCAGTAGTGAAGATGTTCCCATCAAGGTCTATGGCCCCTTCTTCTGTTATTGTCCACTTCTGTTGCTGCCAGGCAACTACATCACCGAGCAGCAAATGAGCAGGACTCCAGAGAATCTCATCGTGTAGGAACTGGATTGTCTCGCCAGAGAGATGAGGATGGGTCCAGTTCACCTCGGGCGGGTATAGATTCCATGTTTCACCACCATCTTCAGTATAGTTGACTTGAATCGCATAATTGTAGCCTGAAACGAATCCTGCATCATCAATCTTCATTGATGGTGCCTCTGCCTCAAAGACGAAGTCAAGTTCGATGGTAGTAAGCCCTTCATCAATGAAGATCTGATGGTCTATGACCGTTACTAGTGTAGAGCTCTCATCTGAGAATTCACCCACGAAGGTATGGTCACTTGCATAGACCCATCTAGTTGTTGTAGAATTAGTCCATGCGATATCGAAATCAAGGTCCATGGTCAGGGCATGCGTTGTCTGATGGCGCCAGTAGTGTGTTGAGTTTGATGCTCGCCCAGAGGCAGTCATCCATATTGAGATATTGTGTCTATGTATGTGAACGAGGTATCCATCAACATCAGGATCGCTGTTGTCCTCGATATAGAAACTGCCGTTGATATACGCCGCAGGGGAATGAATCAGCATGGTTAGATTCAGAATCTCACCCTGTTGTGCCCTCCGAACAATCTGACCATCTCTCCTAACAAACGCCTCGATGAACATCTCCTTGTAAGCCAAACGCACCGTGTTGTGGTTAGCTATCTCTGCACTGGCATGCATGGGTTCGTCATCTATATCTAAGACAGTCCAGAAGTAGGGGTCAGGGGTAACAGTACCACCCTTCTTGGTTGAATCCCATGGATTCATGTCTACATCTTCAGTGAAATAGCCGGTCCATGAAACCCAAGCACCGTCATGCTCAATGCTGGCATCTTTCAGATAGTAGAAGACCGAGAGGTCTACGGTTTCGTTGATTAGCAAGTCATATTCGACTATCCACTGGCTCAGTGCGAAACTCCAAGTCCAAGTGATGTTATCTAGATACGAGAGAGCACCATAGGCATGCGTTCCATTGTAGACATAAGCTAGCATTGGCGGCATGTAGGTAATATTGTCACTCCAGCCACCAAATCGGTCATACATATCCTTTGGCATGCGCCACGTGTAGTTTCTCACATAATCACTGTCGTTAGTCAAGAATGCAAATGGAATCTCAATTCTGCCGAATGGCTCATTGGCTCGCATACGGAAGGTGAAATTGTCATGTGAATCAACATAATGGAGCAGATTACCTGCTTCATCCACGATTTCCGCGTAGTAGTACTCAGGTAGAGCAAAGCGACCAAAATTGATCTCGACTCCCAAGCCAATGGGAGGTGTTTCAAACCTGCCAGATTCGAGTCGGGCCAACCAAGACGGCGAAACAACACGGCCCTGGTCATCTAACGTCTCCATGCCTGTCCAGAAGATATCTTCAACAACGAGTTCCAAGAACTCTATTGAGAAAACTATTTGATAGTCCTCAGATGTTTCCGAGTACTCACTCTCTTCACTGTAAAGCGCAATGAATTCGCTATGAAACGGTTCTTCGCTACCTGGTTCATAGTCCAGACTGAGAAGTGCCCAAGAATCAGCTGTGGCGTTGTATTCGAGAACAAAGACTGGGCTTCTTTCTAAGTAAGTGGCACCCCAGAATCGTACTACGTCAAGCTCAGCTCCTTCTCCCAAGAATGTCTTCGGGATTGTGATATTCAGGAGCAGAGGTGTACCGACTTCTACCCTGTAGGCATTCTCTTCTGTGCTGGTCAAGTTATCGGCGTAACCGAGCCAAACTGTTGGTTGAGGTCCAAAGATCCATTGTGATCTTTCCGATGTGTGTTCAAAATCGGACGATTCACTCACGACCTGCCATGACACATTCAGCTCAGGGGTTTCACTATCTTGTGCAGAAACAAATGCCATAGAGGCGGCAATGCTGCACAAGAGCAATGTTATGATTGCAATTGTATTCATTCGTTTCATTTTTAGCTCCTCCAGCCAAGAACAACTCCAACAAAATAACCGGTGGTCACTGGAGGTGCGTCTGCCGGCGTGCTGTAGCAAATGGGAGTTGTATTTCTTGGTTTATTCATCCTGGATACCATCCTAGTATCATCTGATGAAAGAAAACGATTGACTGCACATGAGAGAGAGATATGACTGCTTAAGAGTCTATGGTGTTTCTATTATGATATCCTCTTGCTGACATTGATGACTCCATCCATGTCTAATATTACCGCCTTCCCATTCCCCTCCAGTACTCTCACCAGGTCCATCGTTTCAGCAAGAGCAAGCACAATCTGATCAATTCCGTATTGCCCATAAATTCCTCTTGACAGTTGGTAGAGTGTCTGGCAACTATCTGAGAGCAGTTCCTCCATCCTTTCAAGCTTGTGAAAGATGTCAGCGCGGAGTTCACTGATTCGGGATCTGGTGTTGGTGATGGCAGCCCGATGACCTGGAAGTGCCAAGTAATCCCCGTACCTCTCAAAGGCGGACAGAGAGTCCAAGTATCTCAACATCATGATGTCGCTTGACCTGTCGAAGTCCAAGCTAGGATTGGAGCTTATGTCACTGAGCAAGTGGTCTCCACTGAAGAGGGCTTGCTGTTCTTCAGCAATGAAGCACACTGAGCCGAGTGTATGTCCAGGGGCCCAGATGCAAGTAAGAGGACCCACTGCTGAATCGAAGACCTGCCCGTCTTCCAGGGCACGAACATGAGGGATAGATTGGCCAAACCCCATGAACCGCCTGACGAGTGAATCGTAAGGCATGTTATCAAGAATCTCCTGGGGGGTACCACCTCTCTCGACAATCTCAATATATGAACGAACCCGGCTGCGGATGTACTTCTCGTGGTCAATCACTCTATGGTGGTCATTCTTGTGAAGCCAAACACTGGGCCGTGTGCCCCCTCCTTTCTCCACTTCATCGCATACTGCAGACACGAGACCTGTGTGATCTATGTGACCATGAGTAAGAAGAATCTGATTTAGAGAGGCCAAATCAATGCCCGCCAACTCGAAACCGTAGAGGAGTTCCTCCAATGATTTGTCAGAATTCGGACCACAGTCTATTAGTATCACAGGGTCACCAGCGATGACGTATGCATTTACACGCCCAACTGGGAATGGAGTAGGTCCCGCAATCTTGAAGATTCTATCGATAACTTCCATCTCCCGATACAGCTCCTTTCTGCCTAAGTCTTCAGACCCATAACTCAATCTTATAGAGACTGCTATGGCGGACGCCCTCAGAATTCTTCAAAATAGACGCGGAGCAGCTCTGCGACATTACGAGCCCTGGATACACAACCGCGGTCTCTATGTGGCTTCGAGCCATCATAGACGTCAGATATCGTACCCAGACAGCCATTCCGTACGGTGCTGAGAACAGGTCTGAAGAACTTCCTTTCAGCGTGCTTTCTGCTCAGCTCGCTTCTCCCGTTGAGTGTCAGATACGCAGATATGTAGGGACCTATCAGCCACGGATGTACAGCTCCTTGATGGATTGCCCCTGCTCTGCTTCTAGGTCCGCCAGTCACGGCCCGAGCAAACCTCGCATCCTTAGGAGATAAGGTTCGGAGACCATATGGAGTCAGTAATTCTTCGGTGACTGTTCTGAACACCGACTTGCCCTGTTTCTCATCTAGGAGTGGAAAAGGCAGACTCAATGCAAAGACCTGATTGGGCCGTATAGATGCGTCTTTCTCTTCATCAGTGACAACATCATAGAGGTAACCGAGTTCTTCATCCCAAAAGGTCTGGACAAAGGCTTCCTTGATCCACGAAGCAACAGCACGATATTCATAGGGGTCGCGTCCTCTCAATTCAGCCATATCTCCAAGAGCCATAAGAGCATTGAACCAGAGCGCGTTCACCTCTACACACTTTCCGTTCCTCGGAGTTGCGACCCAGTCCTCGATCATCTCGTTCATCCAAGTGACTTCTACCCCCTCGATGCCGGAACAAATCAGACCGTCATGGTCTTCATGAATATTGTATTTGGTGCCGATTCTGAATGATGATACGATATTCTCCATTGTGTCCCAGACCAGTCCGCGCAGAAACTCAAGGTCATTTGTCGCTTGAATATAATGCCAGACCGCCATGATAAACCACAGAGACGCATCAACACTGTCATATTCGGGTTGTATTCCGTGGTCTGGAAAATCATTGGCTACCAGGCCATATCTTGAATGCCGAGCGTAGGTTCGGAGTATCTCTCGAGCATCCTGGAACCTGCCAATGGCCACGGTCAGTCCGGGCAAGGAGAGCAACGCATCATGACCAATGTCAGCCAACTCGTGGTACCCTGCGATAACAGATCGCGAGTTCGTTGTGACACGGTCAACAATGAATGAGTCTGCGTTGAAGACAAGCCACTCCATATCTTCATCTCTCTCTCGGTTGGAGAGTGAGTATGCCCGATCATTCAAGACCTTGCGGCGTCTCAGTTCTTCGAACCTCAGTTTCGCGAAGTCCTTTTTTGTAGCCTGCATAAGTGTCCCAAGCTGACTGTTCAAATCATCCCGCGACCCTCCTGCAGCATAAAGGAACGACAGAAAGTGCGAGCCGGGTTCAAGCACGTTGTGGAAGACACCAGGAATCCACAGGGGTTCTTCATGCGGCATTCCCTGAGCCTTGTCCTTCCTGTATATCTGGTTCTCGGTAATCCGGATAGGAGTCGATGGCATGAACTCAGCGTCGGGGGAGTATGCGAACACCCAGGGGCTCTGGTATCGATCGTCGAATGCGTAGTAGGTATGCCTGTCAACAATTTCATACTCGGGTGAGTAGTCAATCACAGCTGGCCTTGCATGAATATCGCGGGCCGTATGGAGTGGGGTGACGGTGAAGACGGTCTCCTCACCTGTTTCGAGCTCGTAGTTGACGATGGTGACGTTTCGTCTATAAGACATGAACACCGTCTTTTGCATCTTGACACAATCTGTCGCGTAGCTCATCTGTGGCAGTGGATTGAGCTGGAATCCAGCCAGCTGTCTGTATCCCCTGTGTGTCACACCGTCAACTGTGTGTTGAGTACTTAGATTGCATTCTCCCTCGGAAGTGATCACTACTTCGTCCAGACGTGATAGAGTCAACCATCTATCAACCGGAGGATTCAAGGAACAGACCAGCAGGCCATGGTACCCTCTAGTGTTGAGACCTACGATGGTTGACGACGCGTAACCTCCCAGGCCGTTGGTGTATAACCATTCGAAAGTAACGGCTCTGTTGAGACGAAGGTCCGAGTCCTCAAGTATTAT
>CAYYQL010000021.1:0-42867 GCA_964473825.1 uncultured archaeon | reverse complement strand
CACAGGAGAATCTCCAGTATTTCGCCAAGCTGTACGGAGTTGAAGAGCCTGAGATGCAGGAGCGCACTGAAGAGCTATTACGATTCATGGATCTCTGGGAACGGCGAAACGACCTTGCAGGGGAGCTGAGCAGTGGGAACAGGCAGCGGCTTGCACTCAGTCGAGCTCTGTTGCACAGACCTGCCGTTCTGTTGCTGGATGAACCTACATCGGCGCTTGATCCCATAGCCTCGAAGAGAGTTCGTGAACTCATCCTGACTCTTTCCCAGAAATATGGCCAGACGTTCTTTATCAACAGCCACAACCTCGCAGAGGTGCAGCGAATCTGTGACAAGATAGCTATCATCGACGAGGGACGAGTGCTGCTCTCAGGTGAGACTCGGGAGCTAAGAGATAGGCTAGCGGCTCAGCAGAAGTACAGAATCAGGGTTGTTGAGAATATCGAAGAGGCGGAGAGAATCGTCAAACAAGCTGACTACGTTGAAGAGGTGACCATCGAGGCTGATGCATTGGTGGCAAGAATCAACTCGCCCTATGAGAATAACACCCATCTGATGAAAACCCTTCTTGATGCCGGTTTCAGACTCATCGAGTTTGCAGAAGAGGAAACCACACTGGAGGATGTCTATCTTCAGACAGTGAATGGAGGCGATCGCTGATGGCTCGTAGTAAGTCCATCGTTGTTGCTGTGACTGACCTGCGAAACGCACTCAAGGTCAGTTGGATGAAATACTTCATCGTGGCTGCGGTGTTTTTAGGCCCTATTTTTGTTATTGCGATGTTGGGGTCAATGGTTGTGCTGATACCTCCCGAGGATCCCGGCTACTCAGTTGCATTCGACCTCATGATACCCATGGCATCCAGTATGATCGCTCTTATGGCTGCAATTCCCGCAACCCTTATCGCGGCAAATGCGCTAGTGGGTGAGCGCGAGCAGAACACATTAGAACCCCTTCTCTGCACACCTTTAACGGATAGCGAACTCATTTGGGGTAAGACTCTTAGCTCCTTGGTGCCCTCTCTGGCAATCCTCTGGGGTGGAACCGTTCTATCTTCAGTTGGTCTGATTACATTATCTCTTGTGTTTCAGGCTCCAATAGTCATATTTCCTGACCTACCAGGATTGTTTCTCATCGCCGTCGGAGGGCCGATTATCCTCTTGGCAGTGGTTTCAGTCATGATTCTCATAAGTGGCCGAGTTAAGAGGGTCTACGAGGCATATCAGACAGGTGGGCTGGCTGCGCTCGTTTTCATGATTCCAATGTTTCTGCCTCTCATGTTCATATCAGGAGAAGCCATTGACCCGGAAGTGGTCTGGTTTTCGAACATTGTGACAGTGCTGATCGCTATAGTCTTGGCTGCAGTTACGTGGTTCTTGGCATTGAAACGCTTCAACCGCGACACCATGATATCTTTGGTGTGATCTTCAGAAAGGAAGTCATTGCATAGGCTTCTGTCTTACAGCTTCTTCAGCCCGCTAGGATATCTTCTGGCTAGGTCTTGATAGATTCTCTTGAATCGCGTGAGTTCTTCCCTCTGACTCTCTTTGACAGGTCCAATGACCTTGGCAGGGACACCAACAACAACCATCCCCACGGGGACTTCGAAACGAGCCTTCACAACTGCGCCTTCTCCTACTACGGCATTCTCTCTCACCGTTGCATAGTCCGAAACAATCGCTCCCATTCCGATGACTGCATGGTTCTCTACTGTTGCATTGTGAATAATGCAACCATGACCTAGTGTGACCTCATCACCTATCTTCGTTTCTTCGTCCGGTCTTGCATGGATGACCACGTTGTCCTGTACACTTGTGCCATTACCGATGACTATTCTTCCGTAATCGCCTTTCACAACAGCACCAGGTGCGACAAAACATCTGTCACCTATCAACACGTCACCCACTACAGAAGCAGAGGGGCTGACATACGTGTCTCTCCCTAGCACAGGCACTCTGCCTTCGAACTCATAGACTGTCATAAATCGAACCACACCTTCTAGGCGCTAAAACACCACGAGTCTGATGTTTTTGACTGCCCAATGATATTACCTAAGACCCCCCGAAGTGTTAAAAGTTGTGAGGTGATACAATGAGCCTTAGAAACCCAAGGGGCAGATTGTCAAATGCCAGATGATCATGATACAGAGAATGAGCAACCCCTCTTTCCAATCCTCAGAGGTGAGTCAGTGGCCGAGAGTGGTTCTGTTGATGGGGAGGTAGTAGTCATCTGCACTCCAGATGAACTGAGCCGAGAATGGAGCTCGCGAGAGATTGCAGTTCTTGCCTCAGCCTTACAAGAACACTTGGAGTCGGATCCGGGAATCATCGATGCTCTCTTTAGCAAAGTTTCTGCGGCAATATGTGAGTTCGGAGCGATGATGGGTGAGCTAGCGTCTGTTGCATTTGTCCGAGAGGCGATATGCGTGGTCAAGGTCGATGACGCAACAGATGTCTTAGAGGATGGGATGCACATTCAGGTTGTAGCACATGAGAGCCGCGGTGACATCTACTTCATAGACTAGGTTGGAGATTCAAGCCTACTCAGGTTCTCCTTGGCAAGTGGGAGATACACTACGAAGCGTGGCCCTTGCGTGTAGTCTCCCTCTACGCGGTCTTTGATCTCAAGACTGCCATGATATCTTTTAGCCAATGCCTTTGCGAGAGGTAATCCCACTCCTGCACTAGGTAGATTCGAGCGGACTCTCCAATCGAACAACTTCGGCTTGATGGCATCGGGAATACCTTGTCCATTGGAATCGATGCGAATCTGGAGTTGATTGCCCACAATGCTTGTCCTAACTGATATCACTGGTTTTTCATCGTCTTGGGTCCAGATGCAATGCCTCAATATGCTGGAAAAGCAATGAAACACCATTCTCTCTGCAAGTACTGCGTCGGAACCCTCGTGAAAGCTTAGTTCGACCGAGACCTGTTTCTCCGGAAATTTGGTCTGCACTTCAGCAACAGCCTGTTTAAGTATGGTAGTCACCGAAACAGGTCTTGCATTGGGAATGATCTTTCTGGCTTCTGCCATGAGTTTCACATCTCTTACTAACTCAACAGCACGGTCAATCTGCTCCTTCGTCATCTCCATCGAATCAAACAGCATTCCCTTGTCATCAGGGTTCTCTAGAGTGAGCTCCACTCCGAGTAGCATACTCTGCAAGAGATTGGAGATGTCATGTCCAAGGAGGTCGAGGTACAGTTCGGCTCGATCTCTCTCTTCAAGCACATCGTCTAAGAGCGAAGCTAGTTGCTCCGCCTCTTTGTTTCTGACTGTCGATGTGACATCATTCAGGAGGATTAGAACAGAGAAGGGTATCCCCTTGCTACTGGTCTGATGAGGGACAATGTCGATCTGATAGAGATTGGTTGGATCCAAGACAGGCAGGTTGGTATATGGGAGGGTTACCTCCATGCCCGTACTGAAGACTTTGTCAACCGCATCTCCCATATGAGCCAGAACAATCTCTGCAAGCCTCATACCCCTCCCTCTTTCATGCCTTTCTTCTATCTCGCCACCTAGATTTGTCATCTCTATTTCGTTACGCCCATAGATCAAGATGAAGCCGACTCCAAAGCGGGTATACAGGCTTGCAAAGGTTGGAGTCCTCAGGATGATAACACCAGCCGCAATCAGCAGAACGGCAAAGGCCATATTGATCAGGCCAATCTCGACAAGCCTGAACAGACCTGCTCCAATGGCTTCTCCCAGATACATGGCAAGGAATCCTAGGAAGACAAGACGTGCACCTCGGCTGTATTCTGGCTTCTCTATGCGAAACGGATTTGTGATTATGAGCGTGATATACGCGGCGAAGAGGACCGTTATGATACTGACTCCGAAAACAACGAGCAGTTGCCTCACTGCTTCCACACTCAGAAAGAACACCGCTGCTGCTGCCCCAGGCAAAAGGATCATCGGAATGAGGTTGGCAGCTCTGTCGACTATTTGATTCGTCTTACCTACTCTCGCAGCAATATTAGACTGGACCATTTTGAGTCCTAATGGAATGAGGGGTGCAGAGACCAGATAGTCCACCGACCTTGCTATTCTACTCATAAGCGTGGTTTCGGGTGTGTTGAAAAAGAAATAGAGTGCAAGAAGCCTAATTGAAACACAAAGGCAGAACAGCAACGCACTGACTTCAACACGGTCTCTATACGAATATGCCTGATATGCGAAATAGACTGCAACCAGCATAGTGACTAGTGAGGCATAGAGCGCAGTCTCGTACATTGGTCCACAGTCCCGAAGCCGAATCAACAGATTTTTCGTTCAAATCATTGGTCAAATTGGGGGTTCCCAACGAAACTCACTGTTGTGAATTAGGTCACAATCGGCATTCAGCCCGCTGTTGACATCATACCTTTATAGAAGAATCTTGTTTGCATTTAGGTTGTGAATCCTCTGATTGAGTTAGATGTCCTCATTAGCCGGACCCGAATAGTGGATCGACGGAGTGTCCTTTATGAACTGGTTCTATATCTCGTGTTGATCTCCATTGGCTCAATCATCTATGTAATTCTTCTCACGTTATTGTCTGTTCATGTCGCCGTACCACACCTTACCGTGCTTGTAGTGGGAGTCCATGTGTCCTTGGGTTTCTGTGTGATAATTCAGGGAGTGAAGACCGGCCGCCGTCTGAGAAGCAGGACTACGTTTCTCGATTCAAAGACTAGGACCGAAGAAACAGTGTCTTATGAAGGCTCAAAAGATGACCTCCGTCGCATCTTCGAACGATGGGAGCTGGATATACAAGAAGGCAAGCTTGAACACCAGGATGATATTTCTGATATCTTGCTATTTCTGTTGTTGTTCCATACAATCTTTGTGATTGGCTTTGTGCTCGTGTCAGACGAATACCTGTATCTCATGATGACGCTCCCCTTCATTCTGTCATTGCTTGCAGCAGCAGGTCTGATCCATTCACACATTATGTCACCCGGCCCCCATCTCTCAGACCTTCTAGATCATCTTGAGTTCTATGTAATGAATCGAGTGAATACACTGGAGTCTGCATTTCGCAAGAGCGAGTTCTCGATTTCGCTTGAATGGGGTCAGCGTGGGCGGGTGCCAGTTCTTCATGACATCGGGTTAAGTTTGAAACACAAAGACGACTCACGGCCCATTCTTGAATATCGCATGGGTATAGCGTCCGCTGTCCCTGAGCGCTTCTTGATGTTCGCAGGCACTCACGATGTAAGCGCGGAACAGATCATGGACTTACTTCCAAAGGAATGGCGTCTAATCCAAGACTATGGTAAAACCGTACCCTTTGCTGTACTACATCGATACAGAAATTTGGATGTATCGGATGAAACCACATACCTTCTTGCTCCATCACAGATCCAGAGAGATACAGAGGCGGTTGTTCAGATTGCAGAGTTGCTCCGGAATACTCTCTTGGATGAGAACTAGTGTTTCATCAAAATCACGCAGGATTAACTTAAAATCAGATGGAATGCATCTCATCGTTAAGGGACCATGATGAAAGTCCGAATGAAGGTCGACTCTCAATGGCTTGGAAAAGAACGCCGTAGCATGGAGAAGATGAAACAGGACTATAAATCATGGGAAGCTGAAACGTTACGGAAGGCCAGAGAAGCCGACGACCTTCGTTCTTTGCGAGATGTATTCTATCAGCTGGGGGATCGGTGGGAATGGGACCAGGCAACCGGGTCATGGCTTTCTAGCGGACAGCCGCTTGATACAATCGCCCTCATCCTTAGATTGCCGGGGCTAGAGCCGCAAAAGGAGCGATACATTCTCTACGCGGTCATGGCTTACAGCAAAGGGTTCACCAACCAGTTCGACCATCTTGGGGACAAGGAACGGATCATTATCGAGCTCGATAAGGAATCTGGCACAATCGAGGCATGGTCGACAACGGGCCATGGAGCGATGGATATCATACCCCTGGATTTGACTAGGTTCGAGGATGTGGAAACTGCCCTTCAGAAATGCTACATCGTTGCTCAACCGGGCGACCACGCTTTACGCTTGGAGCTTCCCGAATCGGATGTATCTTTCTATTCACTGAAACAGTGGCTCTGGAAGATAGCAAGCGGTTGTCGCTCTTTTACTCTCAGAGAAATCGTGGTGCTTGACAGTGAGGACATTGAACAGCAACTCGATTTTGTCTTCTACAATTACGCAAAAGCAGTGATAGATTTGGAGAGAGAGTGGAAGCAAAAACACAGAAGCCTCTTTGGAAAGGCTCGTGAGGCGTTGCTGGATGAGATTCCCGACGATGTGGAGCGACGGGACAAGCAGCTGCTACGACGAGTTGAGGGGCTCATTCACTTTCTCTGGTTCACTCCCTGTGCAAGACAGGTCAAAGCGATAACTAGGGTTTTCGAAGACCTTCGCTCTGAACCAGCACCGTCTCAGTTGCTCTTGCATCTGCTTCCCTTCATCGGTGAGGTCCAGCATGCTCTGAATGATATCATAGAGAAGTCGAAGTATCTCAAGTGGAAGAGTGTGATGGACAGGGAGAGCTACACCACTAGCAAACTGTTTGAGGGGCTAGATCTATCGGATCTTGCGAAGGAAGCTTTTGCGGTTGCCATCGAAGATATCCTGAAGGAACATACATTGGCCTACATCGGATATCCTGAGAGAGCTACAGCGAAGAACAAAGTCTTGAGGCTGGTCTTTGGAACACTCGTCCTGCCAGTGCGGCTGTTGACATCCTTTGTCCAGTATATCGGCCAGAAGGTCAGGTCACTGAAGAATTGGTTGGCTCGGAAACCTGTTGGTTCAGAAGAACATGATAACCACCGCAGAGGGTAACGACTGCTGTGACTCGGTAGAAATTCTATTCGAATATTTCAAGGAGCCGTCGGAGTGATTCGACCACTGTTATGCCCTCAGGGGCCTTCTCCACCTCCGTGGCGTCTGACCAAGTAGTTAGAATCGGAATCATCTCCGCTCTGATTGCTGCTTCGATATCAGCTTCAACGAGATTCCCAACATATGCGCAGCACCTGGGATTCATGTGAATCTTCTCTGCGGCATCGAGGAGAGTATATGGATTTGGCTTGGCGTAACCTGGTACTCCGCTCCAAGTTACCACAGAGATGATTTTCTCAATCCCTGAAGATTCGATAAGATTCGATGGGTCGTGGAATCGTCTGGTGCAGATGCCCAAGGTATAGTTTCGGTCATAAAGGGCCACAAGAGTTTCGAGTGCCTCTCCTGTCAAATACTCGTATTCGGGGCTCCGAACGGCCTCTTTCCAACTTTTCTCGAATTTCAGAATCCTTTCATCCGAGAGGTTGCTAAGACCCAGAGCTTCGAACATGATCCGGTCGGCCTGAAGCCATTCCGTTGGGTCGTTTCCCCAGTGCACATCAACATTACTACGAACGAGCTCTGCATTGAGCCAGCTATCCGACTTCTGAAAGGCCTGCTCGAGTTCTTCATCACTGAATCTCTGGAGATCGACTTCGAGATCACGCCCAACCTCTCTCAACAGCTCAAGAGGTGATGATCTGGTTCCCGTAAGAGTGTGATGCAGGTCGAAGAGAAACGCTCTGGGTTTCATTCTTGGGAGCCTCTATTCACGGCCGGCCGGCAAGCTGTGATAGAAGTCTTATGGTCTGACACTCACGGACAGCCAGGTTGTTCGTGGCGAAAGCTCTAGTTTACCTCAACGACCGGCTGTCGGCTCTTTCCTTGGGGAATCAATGAGAAGACTCTATCGGCCCCCTCCCTCAGCTCTTCCATATGCGTGACGACCAAGACTTGTTCAACGGTCTTCAGACCGGCAATCGCTTCTGGCATCCATCTTCTTCTCTGTGAGTCCAATCCGGCCCCTGGCTCATCAAGGATGATTAGTGCCGGTGTCCTCTCTCTGAACGACTGTTTCTGCAGTGCAGTGTTGACGGCAACTCTGAGTGCAAAATTCACACACACATCCTCTCCACCCGAGGCTGCCATGAGCGGAACACGGTTACCCGTCAGGTTGTATAACTGGATGTCATAATCATCAGTTATTGTGATGTCACTATATCTGTCTCCGAAAATACTCAAGAAGATTGCCCGTGCCTCGTTTCTGATAGCGGGTCGAAGTTGCTCCTCTGCGATTTGAGGAATCGTACTGATGATACGTTCCAGGTTTCCCGCCAAGGCCTTCTGCTGTTTCAACTCTGCAGGGACCTCAGTGAGTTCTTCAGACTCTATCTGTCGGTCTATTTCATCTATCGAGCTTTGAACTTTGGCTAGCAATTCTTGAACGATCTCCAATTCAGTCCCGTCTTGCAGAGAGGCTCTGATTGATTCCAGTGAGTCCATCGCTTTCTTGAGTTCTTCTTCAGCTGGCAAGTGTTTGCGAATCTCTAGGAGCCGTTCTTTTTGCGTTTGGAGCATCTTCAGCTGTTTTCTAAGACTACTCATTTTGCTCTTTATTCTTGATTGGGCATCTGCATACATACCTAGGCCCATCATATCATAAAGGCTGTTTTTTCTCTTCTTGGGCTGAAGCCGTGAGAGTCGGTCAATCTCCCCTTGACGGACGTATGTGAGGGCAGCGAATGCGTGTCTGTCCAACCCCAGAAGCTTCTCGATCTCATCATCGACCCTGGTGGCACCTGACTCGACCGGATCACTGTTTCCTTTGACAAAGAGGTCAGCGTTCGTCTTTCCGGGATGGATGCTTCTAACGACACGATACGTTCGTCCATTGACCGGGGCAATGAATTCAAGCTCCACGACTGCCTTTTTGCGTCCATGCCTGATGAGTTCCTCAACCTTGGGGATGCTCTTCTCCTTTCGAGTGACCCGTCGAAAGAGCGCGAATTCGATGGCCTCGAGGATCGTTGTCTTTCCCGAGCCGTTAGGCCCCACTACCGCGGTGGTCCCTGACTCGAATGAAAATGTCTGGTCCCGAAAGAGCTTGAAATTGCGCAGTACGATCTCCTTTATCACGATTATCGCCCCATGATGTGATGGTATAGACTGACCATTTCTTGTGGGTCATACTCCTTGGTCTGTTTCAGGTACTGGACAATGGATTTCTCCGCATTGAGTGGTTCTGACAATTCAACAGCACGAGGCCCATATACATGCCATCTGGGTTCTATATGAAAGAATAGGGGGTCACATCTCTTCTCGCCATATTGAAGTATCTCTGTCCTGTTGATAGCTTGTTCAGTTTCGCTATCGATTGTTCCCCCAACCTCAATAATTATGACGGGTCTGTCCTGCTTCTTGATGGACAATTCATCTATACGTTTCTTCATGTATGAACTGATTTCTTCTGGTCCCATGCCTGTCACGCTCAGGCCGGTGATGAACTTGAATTCGCGCACATCGTTGAGAGTTTCGGTGGAATACTCATTTCCCTCCCTCGTTACATCTGCTACAATGAGCTTCTTTCTCGATCCTTGTTCCTTCTTCCAGTCCACGATACCGGTTGAACCGGGTCGGCCAATTCCATATTCTTCATCCAACCAGAAACTATGGGAATGGCCGATGCCAATGTAATCAAAGGAAATCGGCAACTCGTGTTTCTCAACAGGAAGATCATGGGCGAAGAGGAGATTGACATTGTCAGATGGATGAGTGTGTTGACCCCGAAGATGACGAATCCGCCTCTCTCTGGTCCATGAGATTAGATGGATATCGACGGCTCTTCCATCACAGTCGATACTGAACGAGGCGTGGTCTTCTGTTCCCGTGGAGCGGATCAGCCCCGCATTCTCAATGCTGAGTATCGGACTGAGCTGTCTGTGGCTCCCATATGGTAGGTCGTGATTTCCATGGACAACGATTTTACAGGTGTCGTCGTTTATGTTTTTGAAGAGACCCATCACAAAGCTGAGGTCCTCGTTTGAGGGAAACGGGCTGTCGAACAGGTCTCCCGTGTGAACAAGAATGTCAGGAGAGTGTCGTAGTGCCATATCGACTGCTTTCTTCAAGCACTTTCTCGCATCTTCTTTACGTTCTGATAGCTGGAATATCGCGCTGCCAAGATGCGAGTCCGAGATGTGAGCAACCCGTACCATCCGCCCTCACCTGTACAGTTTCTTGATACTGGGCGCCGATATTTTAATGAATCCCAATCAGACTCCGTGTGGAGAAATCAACGAATAACAGTCTGAACAAGACGCTACGATAGCTCGTGTTGGTTTCATCATCATTATCTTTTCGAGCAGGGAAAACGATGAGAACTCGTCAGAGCATGATTGAACACCAAGAGGCACTCTGCTGCCCTAGCGTGTATTACAAGCCTTGAAATCGCAGTAGTTTCTGTCTTTCGTACGGAGGCCGAACGTAGATTTCTACAACACCCCCAGATTTCTCAACATCCCTTCCCAGGCGGCCTCCGACTCCTTTCTTTTCCAAACCTCCATTTTCTGACTAGTTCACTAGTCTGGAGTGAAGACCTCCGTGAAAATGTAGAAGAGTATGGACTCGGGCGAAGGCATGACTTGGAATTTGAAGCAGACAATGTCTGTCATAGCCTCATAGTATACTGCGAAGAGGTTATCGCCTTCTACTGCACTGAACTCTAGCCACTCTTCGCCATTCCACACTGAGCCTGTTATTGGTTCTGAGCAGTTGAAATAGGTCCAGTAAGCGATCCCCTCTTCTAGCGTTGCATTGATGTACAGTGAGCCATCATCGTGTACCGAGTAAGGCAGTGGAACTCCGAAGTACTCGGTCTCTCCATTGTACCATAGGGGATTGTCAATGCTTGAGCCGGCAATTGGCTGTGTGAATGCAATGATATACCCGATGGCGCCCGGCGCTGAAGTGGAAAACACAACCCGGATAAGCGCGATTCCACTGGATGGGTAGTTTTCTTCGAAGTAACGGGGCAGCAGAAGCTCTCGCGGCCACTCACCATCGGGATACACACCTTCGTTTGATGCCAGTGGGTTCACTGAGTCTGCCTGATCATAGACTTCGATATACCAATCACACTCTGTCTTGAATCCTTCGTCGACTTGGAGAGAGAGTGTGTAGTCGAAGTTTGGATCAAGATGTAGTTCATACCAGATGCAGTTGTCAGTTCGCCACATGTCTGACTCGAGCAGGAGTTCTTCATCGGGAAACATGTCTATGGGGTTCTCGAATACTGCTCCCTCTCTTGTTTCCTCCAGAAGTTCTAACGTTCCACTAAGCATTGCTGTCCAGTTGTACTGGGATATGGTGATTTGATAATCGCCAAATTCCCAGAAATACTCGGGATCAAAATTAACCAGAATCTGTTCACCGCCTCCAACTCCTTGTTCTTCAAAAACCATTTCCGAAGGCGACTCGATAGTGATGTTGAAGGCACTTCCATCTGTTATGGTCGTGTAGTTGACTCTGAGGGTGTAGTTGTTGAGATCTGTGAGATATGTGAAATTCCAGGAGACCCACCAAGGATAGTCCCATCTGGTTGTATTACCGAGGCCCCATGGCAGCTCGAAATCATATGGTCCTCCGTTTGGCGTGATCTGGACTGGGCCAGGACGGGGTATTGGCGAGACCGTCATGTTGATTTTGGCTGTCGAGTCTTCGACATGACTCTTTATGACAATGACCTCTTTGAGCTCTTTGTCGTGCCCTTCTGGGTTCACAGCTATATGCGGATAACTGGGTCCATGATCGAAGGGCGACTGCACCATCTTCTTGCGGCTTCCATCCGCATACACGTAGATTATGGTAATCTTCCACTTACTGTTTGAAGGGTTTACATTGAACTTGATTTTGAATGGCTGCGTGCTGTTCACCTTGATTCGTTGAACAGCTGCCGAGTATGCATTCACACTGACAGCATCGCTCACCGTATCGTTGTTGTAGGTCATGTTCACGTGGGTCTTTCGTTCAGGAACGCCATTGTCCGTTATTGCATCTGTCATGAGCCACGCATGAAACTCCGCGACAATCTGTTCCCACGACTTCCCAAGTACCTGTGCGATGGCGTCTTTAGGACTCACATCTTTGGAGTTGTTGTTGAAGTTGTCTTGAGCAGCATCGAATATCTGTTTCAGCTTGTCCTCTCCAAAGACTTCCGCAATGAACTTGTTGAGTAGATAGGATCCCATATAGTCGGAGTAGGAACCTCCCCAACCTTTGAAGATCGAGCGGTTGAGGTCTGTGAAGTGCGTGTACCAGTTGTGGTCCTTGACTCGCTTGAACTCATCCTGGATTTCTTTGTGAGTGAGATTGTAGTTGGCACGTGTTGACTCGATTCCCCAATAGGTCGCCTGCCCCTCAATCCAGAACTTGTTCGCGTATGGAGCATGGTCTACCGTATCATTCCCTACCTTCTCAGTCTTGAATTGGAAGAGATGCATCAGTTCGTGCTCGCACACGTACTTCAGGTCCGCATCGCTCTTGATGGTACCAACCTTGATTATGATGTGACCTTTTGTTGACGCTGACCCAACTGTTTCTGTTCTTGTTCCTTGGATGACTGTTACGTTAATCTTGCCGGGTTTGTACGTGGCTGGCCCTCGTGTGAATCCTTTCTTGTGGTAGAAATCAAGGCTGTATGCGATGTGCTTAGCTATATCTTTGAGAGAATCGCTATCGACACCACCTTTGGGAAAGGAGTCAACCTTTTCGCCTTTTCCATGAAGCATAGTGTCATCAATACCATCGAAAGAGAACTCCTGATTGATGCCGTTTGTGATTGTGAGGGTGTAACCCGTTTCGACAGCGAGAAAGCTGAATACATTAGGTTTCGCCGGTGTAGGAAGACTCGCCATCCAGTCACTGGTGTTGGCTGAGTCGAAGCCGAATAGAGATATGGAACCTGTGTGATTCGAGAGGATTGATGGACCATCATCTGCTTCTGGCCATTCATCGAAGGTCTGGTCTCCATTTCCTCCGCCGTAACGGACGTAGTCTACCACGTAGCCGTTGCTGTCGAAGATGCCTATCTCATCACCAGAGGGATCAAGAATTCTTTCTGTCAATCCTAGATGGATGGTCGCTGATCCATCAGTAGCATCTAATTCGTTTTCTCCTGCACCGCTGAAGATGGCAATGTAGTTCTCACCTTCAACATTGGAGACAGCGGGTAGCGCCAACATACCTTCAGCATCGAAGGTTGTGACATACCATCCCTCAATCCTTTGCTCGGCATAACCCTCTGGAATATAGACCTCGAAGTACTCTTCATCCACAGATAGTGTCTGGTTGCAATGGATTTCACTGATCAGCACATCATCGGCGTAAGCTGATTGGGTGTCCAAGGGGCTAGGTGCACCCGGTTGTTGCAGCAAAACTAAGACTGCAATACCGGAGGCCGCTAGAATCATGACGATTATTACAGCAGCAGTTCCTTTCTGATTCAAAGTAGGTTTCCTGAAACCGGCAGTGGCTCCAAAAAGAACCCAGAAGACCAGTATTTGTTTGTTTTGTGTTTCTTCTCAGATTTGAAACGCACCTTGACAGAGGGATGAACTGCGGGGCAATGGCGTTCTTTTCTAGCGTTTCTCGACTGAGGGGCCGCTTCGCTGTTTGTTTGGAGGTCGTAGATTTACAGGATCGGCCCAGAAAGAGAATAGCCCTCGGGATGCAGTCCGGAGGGCTTCTTACTTACTGAGCTAGAACTCGGCAGTATGAATCATGAAGTGCCCCTTTGGATGATCACATGCGGGACACTTCTCCGGAGGGTGTTCGCCCTCGTGGATGTAACCGCAGTTCTGACATCTCCATCGGACGCTCCTGTCCCTCTTGAAGATACTGCCATCATCAATCTTATTTGCGAGTATCTTGAAACGGTCGTAGTGCCACTTCTCTGCGTCTGCAATTCTTCGCCATGTTACGGCGATATTGTTCAACTCTTCTTTCTCAGCTACATCGGCGAAACCGGGATACATGTTGGTGAACTCATGGTGTTCTCCTTCAGCAGCTGCGCGAAGGTTTTCGACTGTGGTGCCCATGGGCCCAGTTGGAAATTCATACTCTATCGTAAGTGTTGGATTGGCATTCCCCTCTTTGAGGAATTTGAAGAATCGTTTTGCGTGTTCCTTCTCCTGATCAGCGGTTTCCAGGAATACGTTCATGGCCTGAACGTACCCTTCCTTCTTGGCAATCTTGGCCCAGTATGTGTAACGATTGCGGGCCTGTGACTCGCCCGCAAATGAGATTAACAGGTTCTTCTCTGTCTGCGTTCCTTTAAGTTCCATCTATGTCGTTTCTCCTCTTCATATTACGTCACTGTTGCGACGCTTGTATGGGATATTCTACGTGACTTGCTAAACCGTTGTTTATAAGAATGCCTTTAGTGCTATCTGAAAGAGTAGTTCTTGACCCAGATCGAGTTGGTTCATAGATTCACTTGAGTCTAGCGGCTATGGTCTTGGCAAGCTCCTTGATTTTGGCTTCTTCCCCTGCACTCGGTCTGGCTTTCACTCGGATTACGGGGTCCAGAATCTCAAACTTCTGCTCCTCGAGCCACTTGTTCAGTTTTCTGACTCCACCGCCTCCCCATCCGAAGGTACCGAATAGACCGACGGGTCTCTCCGCAAATCGCTTTCCCTCTATTTCGCTAACGAAACTCCAGACTTTCGGGAAGGGGTATGCATCGTAGGTCGGACTGCCAATTACCAGGACACCAGCTCGCATCGAGTCGACAAGAATGTCGCCTGTCCTTGCATAGGACACATTGTGAACTTTCACATCAACTCCTAGTTCAAGGAGTTCCTTCTTCAACTTGATAGCCAGCCGATGAGTATACCCGTACATCGAACCATAGACAATACAACATGTTTTCTCAAGATTGGGACTGCTCCATTCTGCATACTTCTCGACAATCCACATCGGGTTCTCACGATAAACGGGGCCATGACTCGGTGCAATCACGTCAATCTCAATACCTAGGTCTTTGACCTTGGCTATGCCCCTCTGAACAAACTTGAGATAGCTCGTGATGATAGTGGACAGGTAGCGTCTGCTCTCTTGCTCCACCATGCTCAGGTCAATCTCATCGTCGAAGATATTGCCGTTGAGTGCTCCATAGGCGCCGAACGCGTCACACGAGAAGAGAATCTTATCCTCACCCAGATATGTCAGCATGGTCTCGGGCCAGTGTAAAAACATCGCATGCACAAACTTCAGTGTCTTTGACCCAAGAGATATCTCCTCAAGGTCTTCAACAGTCTTCTCCTCGAGTCCAACATCGTAGAACGACTTCTGCATCGGGGCGGCTTTGGGAGTGTAGACCATGGTTGCATCCTTGGCAATCTTCGCAATGTGTGGTAGGGCACCTGTGTGGTCTGGTTCCATATGGTTGAGAATGATGTAATCGATCTTGGAAGGGTCAACAATCTCTCTGATGTTGTCGAGCCACTCCTCCGTCCACGGTTCTTTCACGGTCTCAATCAAAGCTATCTTATCGTCGACAATCAAGTAGCTATTGTAGGATACACCCCGCGGGATTTCCCACAGGTTCTCAAATAGCTCTGTATGGTGGTCGTCTACACCCACATAATAGACACCTTTCGCAATCTCTCTATGCATAGTTCTTCTCTGCTCCGCAATTGTTCTTGTTCATCCTCACTCAGTGTTTGATATAAGAACTGCCATATAGTTACTCGATGCTCAATCGGTTCTTACCGGTAGGCAACATTTTTCTTATAATCCGCTTCCTCTTTTTCTTTGTGAGTACAATGGTAAAGACAGAGAGCTTCAGAGGCAGAGACTACATCACTCTGCTTGATTACAGTAAGGAAGAGATTGAGACTCTCATCGATGTTGCACTAGATCTGAAAAAGAAATATGCGCTCTGGGAGCCACACAAGCTTCTTGATGCCAAGACTTTGTTCATGATCTTCTATAACCAATCGCTTCGTACCCGGAATTCGTTTGAGGCGGGCATGACCCAACTGGGTGGTCACGCTCACTTCTTGGATCCAAGCAAGATTTATGCACCTGCACTTGAAGGTGATGAGAAAGCATACTCTACTGAACGCGTGTCAGATGTAGCACGAGTTCTGGCAAGGATGGGGCAAGGAATCGCAATCCGTTGCTATGGGGATCCAGTTGGTTGGCAATATGGTCGGGCAAATGAGATCATCAACAACTTCGCTCATTGGGCAGACATTCCCGTCATCAACATGGAGGATGACAAGTATCACCCCTGTCAGGCACTGGCCGATGTGATGACAGTCAAGGAGAAATTTGGCACCTTCAAGGATGTGAAGTTCGTCATGAGCTGGGCCTACTCTCCATCAGTCCACAAGCCACTGGCTGTTCCTCAGAGTGCAGTCATTGGTGCCACCAAGATGGGAATGGAGACCGTGCTTGCTCACCCAAAGGGCATGGAGCTGGATGACGAAATCATCAAACAGTGTAATGTCTATGCTGAGCAGAACGAATCAAGTTTCGAGATAGTGAATGACATGGAAGAAGCCTTCGAGGGAGCTCACGTCGTATATCCCAAGGCCTGGACCTGCAAGGAGTTCATTCCACCCTTCAATGACAAGCCTGAGCTTGAGAAGGCACAAGAGGTCTTCGACAAGAACAAGCACTGGATCTGCGACGATGACATGATGAAGAATGCTCGCTTAGACGCTTATTACATGCACTGTCTCCCTGCAGACCGAGGCTTTGAAGTGTCGAATTCGGTCATCGATGGCCCGCAGTCGATTGTGTTCGATCAGGCAGAGAATCGGATGCATGGTCAGAAAGCGGTCCTTGCTCTCACCATGAGATGATTCTCGAACTACCTGAAGGATTGGTCTTGGGAGAGTGTCCATCTGGCACTCCCCACCTTCTTTACGATTTCCAAGCAATTATGTACACTCTCCGGCAAGTTGGGTCTTAAGAAGTCCCTAATGTAGGGGCCCACATGATGGTGTCAATGTAGTGAAGGCGAGAATGCTTATCAAAGGTCGAGTCCAAGGCGTCGGTTTTCGTGCGACTACGAGAAAGATAGCACGGGCGATTGGCCTAAAGGGTCTCGTAAGAAATCTTCGTGATGGGCGAGTGGAGGTCTTCTGTGAAGGTACTCGAAACGAGATCGATGAACTCGCAGAGAGATTGAAGGGCTTGGAGCGGACAGTGCTGGGCGTTCGTCCTCACGTGGGGGATCTCTCAATCCACTATCAGGATGAGAATGGCTTCTCGCCGGCCTGGAGTGAATATTCCGGATTTGAGGTTGATCACAGCCTGGGTTGACCAAGCCTATTGCCGACGTCCTGTGTTGATTGCTTTCAGTCTTCTGCCCTCTTGAGATAGAGTTATAGATGAGCATCATGGATGTGAATGACGATCGAGTATGACTATCTACGGACGCGACCTTATCACAACTCAAGACTGGCCTGTTGAGTACATCGAGCGGGCATTGGAGCTCGCTGTCGAGTTCAAAGATGATCGTTATAATCATCCTTTGAGAAACTGCCTCGATAGGCGAACCTTTGCGATGTTCTTCTATAATCCAAGTGTGCGTACTCGGCAGTCTTTTGAGGCTGCAGCCACAGAGCTTGGCGGACACGCACAATTCCTCGAACCGAAGAGCATGCGCCTGAAATCTGCGAAGAGTGCTGGCGAAACGATTGAAGATGCAGCAAATGTGATGAGTAGGTATTTTGTTGGGATTGGAATCAGAATACTGGAGACTGCCATCGAGGAGTACGGACAGGGCGATGAACTGCTTCGAGAGTATGCACAGCATGCTACCATACCTATTGTTTCGATGGCTCACGACAAGTTCCACCCCTGCCAGGGGCTTGCTGACGTAATGGGAATGAGGCAGCACGCTGGAGACCTCAAGGGTAAGAAGCTTCTCCAAGTCTGGGGTAAAGGCGCACTGGTTCGCTCTTGGTCATCAGTACAGGAGAGTATTCTCATCAATTCACGTCTTGGCATGGATGTGACTCTATGCCATCCCGAGGGCTATGATCTTGACCCTGAAGTGATTAAGACGTGTGAACAGAATGCCGAGGCCTCTGACAGCGCATTTGAGATAGTGCATGATTTGGAAGAGGGCTATGATGGTGCCCATTTCGTCTACTCAAGAAACTGGATGACTTCTAACTACTATGACTTGGCAAAGAAGCATGGTGTTGAAGAAGCAAAGAAGCGAGAGATTGAGAAGGCTAAGAAGCATGATGACTGGATCACGACCAAGGAGTGGATGGAAAAGACCGATGATGCATTCTTCATTCATTGCGGTCCCGTTGACCGAAACTCTGAAGTCACTGACGAGGTTGTGGATGGCCCGAGATCCATTGTCTACGGTATTGCAGAGAACAGGCTCCATGTTCAGAAGGCTGTGATGGCCCTTACCATGGCTCGAACTGCGGCTGAAGACTACCCGCCTGAGGACTTTGGAATCTAACCCGACTTAGAGTGAATGGCTTCCCTCATGTTCAGTTGTCGAAAGACTAGTGGCTATCTTGTCCTTGCTGTTCATTTCCAGATCCTTTCACTGTGAAAGAAATGTCGGTCTGATGCTCTTTGGTTGGCATAGCACACGGGCTACTAGGGATGCATATTTAGGAAATTCAACAGAAGTTTCTCGTTTCTCCGCAGGGCTGGGAGGCTTGTCAAGATAGGCTTCACGTCCACCCCCAAATCCTCTAGTAGTGAGCTGTAGGTGACAAGCAGTCTCTTGAATTCATTCCTCCGGAATTCAGGATGAAACTGGACTCCATAGGTTGCACTGTCTGGAACTTCAAAGGCTTGAACGAAGTAGTGTCCCTTGAAGTGATGGTCAGAGATGATTGAAACTCCTTTCGGCAGAATCTGGTTATAGTGGAAGGAATACGCCTCAAACTCCTGATCAAAGCCCTGAAAGAGGGGATGATTCGTCCTGCTGAGCACAATATGACTAGTTCCAATCTCCGGGTCGTCAAGATATTGCACACTGCCGCATTGCAGTGCCTCAGCTATCAATTGAGCTCCAAAGCATATACCGAGAATCCCTCGCTTTTCGCCTGGTGAACTACGAAGGTTGGATTGGATTTGTCTTTGCAAGAACCGCTTGGCTTCTATGATCCAACCCACTTCTGAAGTCACCTCCGTCATCCCGCCCGAGATGATGATTGGCTTAGGAGGAAGTCTATCCAGTTCGAACGCAGTACTAGGAAGATCAACGATCTCCGCTGACATTCCGTGTTCCTGAAGGCGAAGCAATATTGGATGACCATAGCCGTGTTGTGCATCTATAGTACCATCCGCCTGTAGAATGATGACTTGACTGTCTTGGTGTTCTTCCAATTTCAACCCTCATCCTCTTGAGGTATACCTGAGGTACAAAGAAATGACTACGGCCATGCTGAGTGTCCCAATGGCAATAAGCGAAAGCTGGACATAGGGTGAGATCGAGACAACAGGGCTGAGAGTATCTAGCACTAGGGCAATCACTTCCACTATGCCTATCACAGTGAACAATAGCGCAATGGTGTTCAGCGACTCCTCTCGCTGTTCTTTCTGTCTTTGGTACAACTGGTCAAGAAGATCCTCAATTTTCTCTAGGTCCTCTAGAAGGCCATCCATCAGGCTCCGTGTCAGCCATCTGTTGTGCAGTTCAGACAATAAGACTCTCTTCTCCGTGTCGAAGGTGATTCTGATGCCCCTGTGGTCGGAGAGCAGTCTGTTGACTCCGTTATTGAAACTCCGTACCTCTGTTATAGCATTCTGAAGCACACCGATATCCATACTATCATGGTGACGGCCAAATGAGCTGATAGAATACCTGACTACATCCTTCAGGACATCCAAGAACTGCCACTCTGCCTGGGCAATCTCAACGAGACGCACGTAGTCATATACCGGCCTGCTTGTCTGCGAATAGCCATCATCAACACTTGATGTGAAGATGATGGAGTGTCCCCAGCCAAAATACACCCAGCGATTATCATAGATTGAGAGGTCGGAAATGTCCATCTGCCGAGAGGGCGTGAGTAAGTGCCTGAAATGCTCGCCTGGATTATCCATCTCGAATAGACGATCGTCTTGGACATGGTATACTCTGTGAGTCCAAGGAATGAAATGAGTGGCTCTATCAACCTCGTGGAGTTCGGGCAGAAAGCTAAAGGAGTAGTGCGGAACTCCTAGACTGCGGACTGCAGCCACGTAGCACTGAGACAGTTCGTAGGCAATTTCCTCAAAATATTCCTTATAGATGGAGTTGACAGATTCAGATATTCTTTCCAGCTCTAGTATGCTCAAGCCGCCCTCTTTCTCAAGTGAGATGCGCACGCTGCAAGTTCCCACGCCGCAGTCTTCGAAATAGAGCGTGACATTCTCAAAGGAGAGCGTGTTTTCAGGGAAGATATCCTCAATCTCCTCAAGGATTCCGCATGAACAGTCGCCCGACTCTTCATGAATCAATCTGGCCATGATGAAGCTATTCTCTGTGCCAGGGGGAGCGAATACACCCTTAGATAACTTGAAGTCAGCTGAAAACTCGGTCCCCCACTCCACTCTGTAGCCTGTCCTACACACATCAGTCTTTGTTTCATTCAAGAAATCGACCAAACGACGTTGCCATTCCGAAGTTCCAATTTCAAGCATCACGTCTGCATCGAGGTACACAAATGTATTGAATGGAGCGAAGATGTATTCGCCGATTCTTTCAAAGACAAGTTCTGACATGCGGTATCACCGTCTATAGCGACGCCTATTCCCTAGCAGATAGAGGAATGGCGACTTATCTATCCATTGTGTTTTCCTCTATCACATTCAGAACTAGGCGGAGTACAGCTTGCACTCTTGCTCAAGTTTTGAATAAGACGGAACTGATGAAGTGCAGTGATGAGCCAAGAGAAAGGTGAGGTTGAGCATATGTCAGTGCTATGCTAATACCTTGGTTTCAGAGCAGTGGGCTTTGGTGACAAACTGTGAGAGTCCGATTGACCGGAGTATTTTACCTGCCGTCAGACATAAAAGTGGTGCTTTATTATAGTTAATCTGATGTTAAATATGAAGAGTGATGAAACACCATTTGGCTTTGGAGAATTGAAATGGGTCTCTACAAACTGGCTGGAAAAGCATCTTGATGAAATGAAGATCATAGACGTTCAGCCTGATATCCACGATTATATCAAGGCTCACATTCCAGGAGCCGTCTACTTCGCACAGAAGCTTCTGCGAGTTCCTGAGCACGGACGTCCCGGCGTGTACATCGAGCCGAAACAGTTTGAGGCTCTTATGAGTCGTATCGGTGTGAGCACTGAAACGCCCGTTGTAATCTACACTGGAATGGGACTGCATCAGGGCTGGGGTGACGGACTCGATCAACCCATGCTTGCCTATACTCTGTTGCGGTTCGGCCACAAGGAGGTCTACCTGCTTGACGGAGGCTTCGACAAATGGATCAAGGAGGACAAGCTGATCACCCAGGAGTTTCCAGATGTTAAGCCTGCCAACTTCAAGGCAAAGGTCAACAGAGACATGTTTGCTGACCTGAAAGAGGTTGAGAAGACTAAGGACAAGCAGGATGTCATCTTGCTTGACGCAAGACCGTCAAACTGGTACAAGGGTGAAGAAAGCCCTTGGATTCGCGATGGGCACATACCCGGAGCGGTGAATCTTCCTTGGAAGAGTCTAATGCATCCCGAGAACGCAACTGAGCTGAAGCCAGTGGAAGAGATTAGGAAACTGGTCGGAGAGGTTGGCGCAACGAAGGACAAGACGATCATGTGTTCTTGTGGAACAGGTCGTGAGGCCACAAACGAATATACTATCTTCAGGCACCTACTCGATTATCCCAATGTGAAGTTGTATGAAGGTAGCTTTACAGAGTGGACTGAAGACCCCGACCGACCTGTTGCTACGGGTATGGAACCTTAGTGGTTAGACAATGAGCATGTGAGTTGGGGGAGAGACCTCCCTCAACCTTTCCACGCTGTTCTCTCTTCAGAATCTGATATGCTCATACTCCATCGCACTTGACTCGATGAGAGAAACGATTCTCTCTGTTTCATCTGACTGTATTACGGGGAGACTGATTTGTTCCTCCAAGTCAGTCTTTTCCCATGTAATGATGGCATATGTTCCCTTAGGAATTCTACTCTTGTTCAGCTCTTGGTCACCAATGCAGAGTACTCTAGGGAGTGCAATTGACTTGAATCCCTCTAGTAGAATCAAGTCCACCTTAATTGTGAAAAACAGCTCACTGGATTCCAGCCTTCTCTGATATCTAACAGTTGTAGTGTTAGGACCCAGAAGCACGACTGGGCTTGCAGATGCTTTGAGGTGCCTGAAGGTATCGGTGCCTTGGGGAGGTCTGATGTCCTCCTTAGAGCTCTTGATCACTCCCACAGAATATCCTCTTTTCTTCAAAGCAAGCACAAGTCGCTCAATGAGCATTGTCTTTCCTGTGCCTGAGTAACCTGAAACTGCAAATACGCGCAAGAAGATTCCGTCCTTATCTAAGATGCTTCCGAAGCTTCAATAGACCTATGAGGTAAGGCCTTTTGACTTCTTCCAAACTGTGATTCCGAAAGATTCCAAAGGGTCCTCCGCCAATCAGAATCTTATGAAATCTAGTGTTGAGCGGATGTTGTTATCCCTCGAAGGTCTCTCTGTAGGCGATGCTTTCGGCGAGCAGTTCTTCTATCGACGTAAGATGGCTTACGAGAAGTCTCTTCCTCCCGGTCCGTGGTCATACACTGACGACACCCTCATGGCGCTCTCAATAGTTTCCATTCTCATGAAAGAGGGCAAAATCAACCAGAATTCACTCGCAGCGAGTTTCGCAAATCAATACAACCCAGCACGCGGATATGGTCGAGGTATGCATGCCTGCTTGCCGAGAGTGAAACGCGGGGAACCTTGGCGACCTCTTTTTGCCTCCTTGTTTGGCGGTGAGGGCTCATTCGGAAATGGCGCATCCATGAGAGTCGCTCCCGTTGGTGCATTCTTCGCTGACAAGCCTGATGATGCCGTTGAGAATGCAGCCCTGTCGGCGCAGGTCACCCATCATCACAGTGAGGCTACAGCTGGGGCCATTGCCGTGGCCATAGCGACCGCGCTGGCAAGTGACTATCTCTCTTCGAAGAACCACAGTTTCCATAATTTTATTGAGAATACACTAGAATACGTGCCTGAAAGTGTGACTAGGGAGGGAATCTCTACCGCTCTTGCCTTGGGGCCAGACGTGTCGGTAGAAGAAGCAGCCCGGGAGCTGGGGTCTGGATACGAAGTCACTACGCAGGATACTATTCCTTTTGTGATTTGGTGTTCTGCAGTCTTCATGGGAGATTACGAAGAGGCCCTGTGGGGCACCGTCAGAGGGGGAGGAGACATGGATACAACCTGCGCAATGGTGGGCGGAATCGTGGTGATGTCAACGGGGATAGATGGAATTCCTGAGGAGTGGCATAGAAGAAGAGAGTCACTACCCAATCTTCCACTAGAGGAGTGACTCTTCAATCTGCGTTTTTCTTCCTCTGTCCTTATCTCTTACGATACCTAAGAACAACAGCTATGACCACTACAACACCTGCCACTCCGACAATGCCAGCAATCAGAAGTGGATCTATCAGAGGTGCAGTCGTTGTTGTTGTTGTGGTTGTGGGTGGCGGCCATAGTGTAGCAATGAACGTATATTGTTCGTGGCTCCAGAGACCATTGTCCCCGACCGCGTACACATCGAGTGTATGCTCTCCTGCAACTGACGGTACTCCTGTTAGCGTACTTGAGTTGGTTCCGCCATCCCATGAGTAGTAGACCTCTTCAGGCACTTCGCTAAAGAGGATGAGTGGGACTGTTCCGTTTCTCTCATAGCCTCCATCGGGAGTTTCTCTGAGGAAGATCTCGATTGGGCCGTCATATGGATAGACGTAGTTCTCCACCAATTCGCCATCAAGGTCTATGCTCGAAATATTTAGCTGGTCATGGGTGACATCAACAGATGCGTAGTGGTTATACGCGCCGCCCCATTGTGTGGAGTACAATGGAGCTCCCGCACCGCCAGAAATAACATGAATTAGGTCATTGACCGTCATTCTGTTATAGAGATGGTCGTGACCACAAGCATAGAAGGTGACATTATGTGTTTCGAATAACTGCTGAATCTCGTTACGATGGGTCTTGTTGACGTCCAACGAGTTTTCCACATGATTCAGCGGGTAAAGGGGGCGGTGGCCAAAGACAAACTTCATCGGTTGTTTGGTGTTTGAAAGGTCATTGACCAGCCACTCATATTGGTCTCCTAAAATCCTCCCTTCCTCTCCTTCCATCTCTGTATCTATCATGGTGAAATGGACGCCAGCGTAATCGAATGAGAAGTATGTTGAACCATTGCCATACTGCTCGAAGGCTCTGAGGAAGTACCAGTCGCGCATCCAGCCATTGCCTGTGTCGTGATTACCTATGGTTGCATAGACAGGAGCATAATGACCGATCGTGTCTGTCACTTGACTGAATTTCTGCCAGACATTCAGATTTGTCTCATGGGTTTCGTATACATGATACACGAAGTCGCCAGTCATGATGACAATATGCGGCTCCTCTTCGACCAAGAGGTCTAAGACTTGCTGGTAGTTCTCTGGTTGTTCCGGGGCGGTCTCCTGACTTGGTCGATTGTCACCAAGTACAATCATCTTGAAGTAGGCACCGGCGGGTGGTTCAGTACGGAAATGATATTTTTCGCTCGCGGTACCGTTTACCACGACCTGATAGTAGTATTTCGAATCGATATCGAGTCCTGTCAAATCTACTCTGTGGACGGTATCTAGGGTAGTATTGTCAATTTCATTCGAAACGTCTGTGTCAAGACCATATCTCACAGTGACGTTAGTGGGTCCGTCAGTCTTGCAGAATATCATCGCTGAGTGATTGGTCACCATATTCACAGTTGGTCCCCGTACGAACACCACTTCTTCTGCTATGACATACTCCACTGATTCGTCCACACCGTGAGCCGGTATAGCAGGAAGTAGAAAAGAGAAGAGCGGGGAACATAGCAGCAGAAGCATCACAATTTGACTGAATCGCCGACACATCTTGCTTCACCACCACAGATTGTGTAACTGGATTACTTAAGATATGCGATACTTCGTTCTTGATCAACTGCATTCAGTGCTTGCGCGATCGTCAGCTGATAGGCATTGGAGGTTTCATGAGTTTACGTCGTGGTGCTGTTCCACTGCGCTTACTCGAAAAGACAGACCGACTAAACTGATTCTACGCCAGTGAAGACGATGATGAAGTGGATGCAGACGACGGCATTGGGACAGATTGCTCTCCGTTTGCTAGACTCGGCTCTGTAAAATAACTCTCATATTGTTCACGAAATGAATTCTGTGAACAACGAAATGGGTCTCTTCTGATAGTTTTGAGTTGCTCCATACAAGTTTTCCTTTATCTAAGCCATGTGAACTCGATTTATTTTACAGGGCCCCTAGACTCTAAGCGGTTATAAGGAAAATTGACGCGATCACATTGATACAATTGGTGAGTGTGTGACAAATGAGTAGTCCATGGGAACGCCTCGCTGCTGTGCTTGACACGATTCCCAATTCGTTTACAAGCGTAGATGATGGGAGCCATCTGGATCTTCTGAAATGGATCTTTTCTGAAGAGGAGGCGGACTTAGCAAGTAGAATGAAGCTCGTTGGAGAAACCGTTGAGGAGATGGCTGGCCGGCTCAAAGAGGACCCCTCACGCCTACTGGAGCTGCTCGAGACTATGGGCCAGAAGGGACAGATTAGGGTCTGGAACTCAAGCACTGGTCGTCGGTATGCTCTCATGCCCTTTGCAGTGGGCATCTATGAAGAGCAGTTGGACCGAATGGACGAGCGATTCGCAGAGCTCGCTGAGGACTATTTTGTGAAGGGTGGGGGCAAGGGACTATTCGATACGGAGCCTGCCATCTTCAGGATCATTCCGATAAACCAAGCGGTTCAGACCGAGCTTGAGATAAAGCCATATCAGGTTGCAGAGGATCTGATTGAAAAAGCGGAATCTTGGGGGATACGGGAGTGCATATGCAAGAAACAACAGGAGCTCCTTGGTAACAAATGCAGTTATCCTTCTTCGGTCTGTATCATATTCGCCAAGACTGAGCATGCTTTTGACGATTCGCATCTCACGAAACCAATAACAAAGCAAGAAGCTCTTGAGAAGTTGAGAGAGGCCGAAGAGGCCGGACTCGTCCATTGCACCATGAACATCGCTGACGGCCAGAACTACATCTGTAATTGTTGTACTTGCTGCTGTAATGTGCTACGAGGTGTATCAGTTTCCGGTCAACCTCATGCATATGTAAAATCTGACTACATCATCTCAGTGGACTCTGACTCATGTATCGGATGTGCGACTTGTGTTGATCGCTGCCAGTTTCACGCCCTCTCAGTGCCTGATGATACCGTTCTGTTACAGCCAGACTTATGCGTTGGTTGCGGAGTCTGTGCGATTACATGCCCTGAACAGGCCCTTGCACTTGTGGACAGAGAGGGGCATGCGATGGAGCCTCCGAGCGATCTCATTGAATGGATGACTGAGAAGGCCCTCTCCCGCGGTGTTGATCCTTCAGATCTTCTCTAGCGTTATCACAGTTCTGCTAACTCCTCTGGTCCTGAGCACAGTTGATCAGTCATTACACTTCGCACCAGCTTCTTACTATGATTTGACAGTCGCTATAACTGACGGAAAGAATCAGTAAGGCAAACCTGAGAAGGGAATATGAAAGTGATTCGTTTTCTATTCATCCAAATGAGGGCGTACAGCAGCCGAATGTATTCCACTTCTCAACTGCCTAGACATGGGAGAACTGAAATCATTATGAGAGCGTCGGGAATGCTCACAGTGAGCTAGATGTGCAACCACGCTTCCACTGTAAGACTGTCCCTTGTATGAAATCACCATGCGCCTTCACTCGTGTCAAATGCCCTGAGCAGCAGATAAAGCACCATACCAACAACGACAATGACTACAAAGAACCCCATCATGAATGTCGGTGCCGAAAGGTAGTTCCAGTAGAATAAGTCCCCATACATCTCTGTCCAAGCTGCTGCTCCGGTAAACTCTGCGATGTACGTCAAAACGAACGGGAAACTAACGAACAGGCCGATTGCAATCAGTATATACGCAATGCGCCTTGTCAATGACCTTGAGGATTTCGGTTCTTTTTCGTTGCTCTTCAAAGGTTTCAAATCCTTTACAGAGGTGTCTTCTAATCCCCATGTGAGGATTTTATCGTGAAGTCTGTCATATTTCGCTCTGAAGTACCTCTTGAACCCTTTGATTGATACATCGTTGTCTCTGTTCATAAGAACACTTATCGCGACATAAGAGAGAGTCCCTCCTGTGGCTGCGAAGAATGGGGCCTCGTAGACCCAATAGAACACAAACACATTGTATATGGCGATGCCGATCCTCACACAGAGCAATAGTGAAAGGTACTGAGTTTTGTTCGCCGAGATGTTTCCCCGTGTGTACAGATAATAAGATCCGACGAGCATCGTGAACAGGGCAAATGATGCAATGTTGACAATACCCCAGACGATTCCCATATTATGTATGAATGCTAATCGTACCAGTGGGTTATACTCGTATTCTGGGCCGTATGTGGCCAAAAGGAGATGGGTGTAATAAGCATCTATGACCCCGATGGGCAGCAGTGACAGGACTAGATAACGTACCCACGGTACATCCCACCATAGACCAAACATGTCCTGTATGTTCATGGATGCCATTTGGGGCCTGTTGTCAGCATGCATCAGAAGACCACCCGGCAAGTCCTTGTGGTGTTTTGGTATTAAACAATGTCACCTGCGCAAGGGGGCACCTTGGAATGCGTCATGTGATGCTAAGGCTGCGACAGAAGAATCAGAAAAATAGAACAGGGCAGAGGGTCGCGCCCTCTGCGGTTTTGAACTAGTCTACATCACGAATGACTACGCCGACTTCCAGTAATGATAGAAGTAGACATCATGCATCGGATTGAACTGATAGCCGTTCATCTCGACCCGTTCGACATGGAACACCGTTGGCTGATAGACCCAGATATACGCTGCGTGGACAATGATAGCATCCTGGATTTCCTCGTAGAGAGTTATCCGCTCAGACGCATCGGTCGACCTCGCCGCGTCCTTTATCTTGGCATCCATTGCTGTCGCATTCCAACCCGGTGACTCCGAGATGTGCTGGAACCCTGAAAAGGTGCCAGTACTGTGGACATAGGGTGCGATGAAGTTCGATGGGTCTGCATAGTCCGGAGCCCAGCCGATCATGAATGACTGCATGTTGCCGGCAACCAGACGGCCGATGTAGCTTGACCACTCCACTCCCTGAACATTGATTATCAAGTCTTCAGCAGGCAATTCAGCCGCTGTTGAGTTGAGAATGGCGTGTAAACCATCCTTCAGGAGCAGCATGCCCTTGCGTCGCACCTCGTTCCCTTCGTTGAAGAAGAGATCGATCGTGTACGAGCAATTCTCCAGGATGTCATCAAGACCCGCAGTCATGGCATCGTTCCACTTGTCTACGGCTGTGTCGATGTCATAGGGATACTGGAACGCGTCGTCATCATGGCCGAACATGCCGATTGGTATGGGTCCTTGTCCCTTCACTCCGTGTCCGTTCACGACATTGTCGATATATGTGTCGTAATCAAAGGCATAGCTTGCTGCCTGCCTCAGATCCTTCAGATAGAACGGATTCTTCAAGACATTGCCTCCCACCTCATAGGTTTCGGACAGGAGGAAGTGAATCGAAGCTAGAGTATATGTCGGGTATTTGGCCCAGACCTTCAGGTTTGGATTAGTGCTCTGGATTGTACCATCGTTGTTCTCGAACGCAGGTGTCGTTGATTCGTTGTCGTAGACTTGGTCTGCGTGGCTGGTAGGCCAGTAAGTACCATCAGAGACTCCTGCCTCGATGTTCAGGATTCTGCTGTTGACATCGTCAACTGTGTTGATGATTATTGTCTCGGCTGCCCCTGCAAAGGGGAACTGTGCTCTTGCGTCAGCTTCTCTCCAGTAGTTGTCGTACAGCTCAAGAGTGATGTGATCATCGATCTCCCACTCAGTGACCATGTACGGCCCTGTACCGCAGGTTTCCTCGTCAAGAACCTCGTTGTGAGATCCAATCTCAATCCCGCCATTCGCCTCGATGAAAGTCGGGCTTATGATAGCACCGACTGCATAGGTGATGATTGGCAAGAATGGAGCATATGGATACTCGAGCACGATTTCTATTGTGTAGTCATCAACAACATTGATGGCACCTGTACCTGCATCGTTAGCAGCTTTCCATGCTGTGTAGTTACCGACATGCTGGTCACTGCCAGCTCCGTAACCATAGACTGCATCTTCGATGGCTGAACCACCCTTGATGGGTCCAGATATCATGTATGCAGGACCACCAGGGTCAAAGACGGCTAGCACTCGTTCGAAGTTGTACTTCACAGACGAGGCGTTGAACGGTGTGCCATCGTGAAAAGTAACACCTTCTCTGAGTTCGAACGTGTAGGTTTTTCCATCACCTGAAATCGTCAGGTCTGTAGCCAGCAGCGGTTGGGTAGGTTCCGTTGCCATGCTATCCCATTCGTATGTATAGAGCGTCTCGTAGACGTTGTAGTGGATCCACGAACCGAAAGACTCGTAGTTGACATGTGGGTCCATATAATTGGGGTTCCCAATCGTTTCCCACACAATAGTCTGCTCGGTCGGAGGAGTAGGCTGCAACAGGATATATGCACCTGCTGCGCCAACAATAACCACAACGACGACGATAGCTAGTAGTTGGTTTCTCTCCATTGAATAACCTCCTTCTTTCGCGTCTTGGATACGCCTCGGAGAGAGGCAAATATCCAATTACAATTGAAGTCGCGATATATGCTTAGAAATGATTGGTTCTAATATAGCTTGTGCATCATATGCATCAAATGCCTTCAGGTCAAGTTTGCTGATTGCAGATTGCCCTTGTCAATAGAACACACCTATTCGCCAGCTCTGAACCAAATGTTTAAGTAGAGTTTGAAGTGGCTTAGCATTTACCGGTACTTGACGAATCTGCTCTGGCGAGATGTACTACCCCCATCTGCTTGGAGAGGCTAAACAATGAAATTAAGAGATTTCATTATCAGAAGAGTGATTCTTGCTATCCCAGTTATTTTTGGCGTGATTACTATCGTGTGGTTCCTTTCTTACGTGATAGGGAATCCCGTTGCAATGTATATCAATGAGAACACACCGCGAGACGCATACGATGCAATAATAGCAACACACGGCTTCGATCAGCCTCTGTACGTCCAGTACTTTTTGTATATGTCGGCTCTCTTTCGGGGTGATTGGGGCATTAGTACTTCCGCCAGTTTCAATCCTGTGCTCGAAGTTATTTCGAAGAAGTTTCCGGCCACAATAGAGCTCGCATTATACGCGATGGTCATAGCCATTATTCTGGGCATACCATTGGGGATCATCTCTGCAACGCGAAAGGATGAAGCGGTTGATCATGTGACGAGAGTCTTCTCCTTGATGGGTGTGTCAATGCCCATCTTCTGGTTCGCCCTGATGCTAAAATACGTGTTTTTCTATCAGTTGGCTATAAATGGCCTCCCACACCTTCCAGGGGACAAGAGATACGACACTGTTTCATTTAGGAATTTCGACTATGTCACGGGCTTCTTGCTCTTTGATGCCCTCATCTTCCATGCAGATTTCAGATTGTTCATCAATGGCTTGCTTCACCTTGTAATGCCTGCCTTCTGTCTTGCTTATCTCACTTTGGCGATCATAACGCGAATGATGCGGTCGAGTATGCTAGAGATAATGAGGGAGGATTACATTACTTTGGCTAGGTCCAAGGGTCTGTCAGAAAGAGTTGTGATATACAAGCATGCCCTCAGGAATGCACTAATTCCAACAGTCACTGTGATTGGTCTCGCCTTCGGAAGCTTGATTTCAGGTGCGGTGTTGACAGAAACTATATTCAGCTGGCCGGGATTGGGAAAATGGGCTGTTGGTGCTATTCTCACTTCTGATATGGCTGCTATTACAGGGTTCACACTGCTGGTTGCTCTCATCTTTGTTTCAGCCAATCTCCTTGTTGACCTTGTCTATGGTGCTCTGGATCCACGCATTAGATATGGATAGGCGATCAGAAATGACCTCAGGAACTTCAACGACAAACCAGACAGCAACTACCACCCAGACCAGCTCGACTCGATGGATCCAGCTATTGAGTCTGTTTGAATTGGTCTTTGCTGGAGCTGCCATAATCTTTGGTGGAATCGTAATTGTGTCTCAGATTGTGGCTTTCTTTCAAGGACTTCTCGGCATACCAATCAGTGCCACATATTCTTCATGGTTCATCCAAGGGCTTATTTCACTCGTTCTGGGGCTGATTGGGGTAAGCATTGGAACCAACATCCTTGAGAGTGAACTCTGGCCCTTTTCCACGTGCCTATATGTCAACAGCATTCTAACAGTTGTCAATCTGACTCTGCCCTATCCGCTGTCACTCGCCTTTCTCATCTTTGCCCTTGTTCCAATTGTATTATTGTTTCATCCTGAGATAAGGTCATTCTGGTTTCCGAGCTTCCGAGAAGATATGACCCCCAGAATCAAGGAGCTTCGTCATGGTCTGTATCTGGTCAAGAAGAGCCCACTGGTGGTTGTCGGCCTGATTATCATTGTAGCATTCGTCTTCTTAGCATTCGCTGCTCCTTGGCTTGCACCCTATGGCCCCGAGGAGAGAATCTGGGCCGACTCGAATCTCCCTCCTATGTCGCCCAGCACGCTACCAAATGCCCCTATCCACTACTGGGGTACGGATGATACAGGTGGCGACATATTCAGCCGCATACTCTGGGCGGCTCAGTTAGACCTCAGGATTTCGATCAGTGTTGTGGCCGTTGCTGTGATTGTGGGTGTGCTTATCGGGGCTATTGCAGGGTATTTTGGTGGAATACTCGATGAACTGGTCATGCGAGTGACTGACATATTCTTTGCATTCCCTGGACTCGTTCTTGCAATGGCAATTGTCATGGCTGTTGGTCAGAGAAACATGGATAGCATAGCTATAGCTCTTATTGTCACATGGTGGCCCACATACGCTCGCCTTGTTCGAGGGCAGGTCTTATCCGAACGAGAGAAGCTCTATGTCGAGGCTGCCCGGTCAGTTGGGGCTCGGGACAGTAGAATAATACTGTTCCACATCATTCCTAATACCATCCAACCTCTGATTGTCCAGGCCACGATGGATACGGGTGCAGTTCTACTTACAGCTGCGGGTCTGGCATTCATCGGGTTCGGTCCTCCTGCTGGAGTTGCTGAGTGGGGATACATGATATCAATCGGACAGTTATACTTCACGTCCAATGTTTGGCCTGTCTTCTTCCCAGGCATGGCTATTCTTCTTGTGTCATTGGCCTTCAATCTCGTGGGAGACGGTATACGTGACATACTTGACCCGAAGCTACGGAGGCGATAGCAAGATGACATTACCCGAAGACTTGGTTCTCAACGTGCAGGGTCTGAAGACAAACTTCTATACCTATGAGGGCACCGTGCTTGCACTTGACGGTGTTGACCTTTTCCTAAGACGTGGAGATACTATGGGGCTTGTGGGAGAGACAGGCTGCGGAAAATCTGTCACGGCTCGTTCTATACTCAGAATCGTGGAACCTCCCGGCGTGATCGAGGAAGGTTCAGTTGTGCTTTATGACCGTGACGAAGAAACCGAAGAGGTCACCGAGATATCACTTCTCGACTTGGAACCTGAAGAGATGCTGAAAGTACGTGGCAGAAAGATTGCCATAGTCTTTCAGGATCCTGCTACCTTTCCAAATCCTGTCTTCCGCATAGGAAATCAGATTGCAGAAGTCATCAAGATACATCAGGATCTCTCTCGTGAAGTGCTTGAGATGAAGATTGAGGACTTGGAGAAGTCTCTTGAGAGTACTGAATCTGATGAACGGCGCAGCAAGATTGAGCAAAAGATTCAACATTATCAGTCGCAGCTAGATGAACCTCCCAAGCCGGACAAGAAAGATCTCGAGAAGGCTGCAAAACGTGAGGCTATAGAGGTATTGAAATTGGTGAGAATGCCGAGTCCCGAACGTGTGGCTCAACAGTATCCTCACGAGCTCTCCGGTGGAATGCGACAGAGAGCACTAATTGCCATGGCTCTGTCGTGTAATCCCAGCGTCTTAATCTGCGATGAGGCCACTACTGCCCTCGATGTGACAGTTCAGGCTCAGGTTCTCAAACTCCTGAACGATTTAAAGAAGGATGTTGGTTCGTCAATCATAATCATTACTCATGATCTTGGAGTTGTTGCGGAAACATGCACTTGGGTAAGCGTCATGTATGCAGGTAATACGGTAGAGTCCGCTGCAACCGATGAACTCTTTGGAAACCCATATCACCCTTATACCAAGGGATTGCTGAAGGCGGTTCCAAAGCTTCATGAGGAGCGTGAACGCTTCCCTCAGATTCCAGGAAGTGTTCCAAACCTGATTGAACCCCCGACTGGCTGTCGCTTTCACCCCCGATGTGAATACGCAACCGATGTCTGTAAAGAGAAAAAGCCGGTTCTTGAAGAGCTATCGCCTCAGCATTGGGTTGCCTGTCATCACCCCTTGAATAAGTAGGAGAGGAACAGATGTGTCTGACAAATTGATCGAAGTCGAAAAACTTCAGAAGTACTTCCCGCTAACTGGCGGCGTGTTTCGTTCCGTTGTGGGATATGTACATGCAGTTGACGGTGTGACTTTTGATATCAAAAAGGGAGAAACATTGGGTCTTGTAGGAGAGTCGGGGTGCGGCAAGACGACGCTCGGGAGGACCATGCTTCGACTCATCGAACCGACTGATGGAAGAATCATCTTTGATGGCGAAGATATCACCCATATAACTGGGGGCGACTTACGGAGAACTCGACATCGGATGCAGATAGTCTTTCAGGACCCTATGGCTTCGCTTGACCCTCGAGTTACAATAAAGAACTCTGTTGGCGAGCCATTGGTGGTCAATGGCATTGCGAAAGGCCCTAAGATGCGCAGAATGGTGCTAGATCTGCTCCAGAAGGTCGGCCTGACTGAGGACCATCTGAATCGCTTTCCACATGAGTTTAGTGGTGGCCAACGACAGAGAATATGTATTGCCCGAGCGCTCGCTCTGAATCCTGATTTTGTGGTGATGGACGAACCCACATCCAGCACTGACGTGTCTGTTCAGGCCCAGTCGTTGAACCTGATGAAGGACCTACAGGACGAGTTCGATCTCACATACATGTTCATCTCTCATGACCTCTCCGTCGTGAAGCATATGAGTGATAGAATAGCGGTCATGTACTTGGGCCAGATAGTAGAACTAACTCCAGGGGATATCTTCAGGGAGCCATTACATCCCTATTCCTTTGCCTTGGTGTCAGCAGTACCCATACCTGATCCGAGATTTGCCGGAAGAGCTACTATCCTTAAAGGTGAAGTTCCCAGTCCAATCAGTCCTCCATCGGGCTGTAGGTTCCACCCTCGGTGTATTTTTGCCGAGGAGATATGTAGAACAGAGGAACCCGAGCTGAGGGATGTGGGCAACGGACACCTAGTGAAATGTCACTTCGCTCCCGATCTTGATTTCGGAACGAGTTCTCAACAGGAATTCGCTGATGCAAAGCAGAGTGCATGAGGTAGAGGGAATCACTCTTGAGTGAGTCCCTTATGGATAAAGAAAAGAAGGTTGAAACGTCTTGAGTGCAGACAAGGAGGAGCATACTTACAATGAAGATACTACTCAGGAAGAACCTGATTGGAGACAGTATGCTCGTCGAGAGGACTATCACAAAAACCGGGTTCACCTCGACAAGACAGACTACTTGGCCCTCTTCTTGGCTGCTGTTCAGACCATATTTCTCCCGTTGATCGTAATTGCTTTAGCCCTCGTTGCATCTTCTTTGATACTTACATTCTTACTATCTTGATACTGTTGGTGAAACCGAATATGGCGAGGTTCAAAAATGAGGTCTGGGAGGCTGCCAGCTGGGCGAGTATAGTTTCTGTTGCTACAATGGCCATCGTATTCATCCCTTTTTTGATGCTTGGGTCCTATGGTTTCTTCTATATGGTGTCGAATCTCATGTTGCTTGAATTCGGCATTTTTTTGGTTTTGGGCGGCTGTTTGATGGCACGTCAGCCACTCCGTGATGAAGACCGCTATGATGCTGATGGCCAACCAGTACTCTCATGGAGATGGGCTATTATCGGTAAGAAGCTACTCATTGCATCAGTCTTCTTGCTCGGACTGACGGGTGCGTTCTTTCTTCTTGGAGGCCTTCTCTGACTGATTGAGCCGTTTTTGCGTCCCGAGTGTCATGCAGCGTTCGTTCCAGAGTGATACGAGAAGCCGAGAAAGCCTAGTGACTAATAGCGAGATGAATGCCACTGCACCAACAAGATAGAGAACTGAGAAGACGGCCCAGTATTCCAGGAGAACCAAGGCAGGATTCCAGAGAACCAAGAGCGAAACTTGGGCGACCAGATACGCTACTATTATGCCAATATTCTCTCCAAAGGGGGCAAGCAGCAAGAACGCAACCCCAGCAGAGTATGACATAGTCTGCCAGTTCTGCATGGTCTCATACGCGATCTTGGCATACACATAATCCTCCTTGACAACGGTTGCCGGCCATTGTGCGTCAATTGCTTGTAGAAGAGACTCAGAGGTGTTCAAAGTACCTGGGCCCAAAGAAACAATCACACTCGCTATCAAGATTGGTACTGAAATCCCCATTACACTGACAGCTCCAAGTGATATCAGTACGAGTATGAGCGATGAAGAAAAGAGAACGATAGCGACCAAGAGAAATCCGAGCAGGGGGCTCTCATCCACTTGGTTTCTTATTAGCTCGATTAGTCTATGCGAGTCTTTCATTGTGATTTTGTCAAACAGCCATCTGTGCGAGAAGCATCGAGTATACTCAGTTCCCCCTGAGGTGTCAATCTGACTCAAATCAAACGATTCTTCGAAACGCGACAGCAATGTCGAAAAATAGGCAAGCTTCCGAGCCCTCAGTACACTAACAGCGAGTACCATACTTCCTGCTGCAAGCAGGGCAAAGGTAGCTATCATCACCTCTTCGCCAACTTAGAACTCACTCTTCAGAATCAAAGAGTGACTTTTAGAGATGTGGAAGTGCGCATGGCCTGCCAATTTGAGATTGGCTGACATCTCCCATTGAATATAATAGACCAGAGCTCGCGAGCTCTTAGACACGGCTCTTCGCTTCGATTAGCTCCTGCAGTGCCGTCATCCAGAGATGGTACCTAAGAGGAATCGCTGTTGCGTGAAGTCCATCCATCGGTTTGCAGATCATGATCATGACAGACCCTCGCAGTTTGCACGGTGTCTTTCCACTGACAAAAAGAGTCACAGCTTCACCTGTGGTGGAGATGGCAAGTCCATGGGTGTGGAATTCCTCGGGGTCCTCTGAAAAACGATAGTCGAAGCTCGTATCAGGCAACGGATAGATGCTTGCTTGACAAAGCTTCATGTCTACATCTAGTCTGATTTTCTCCAGATTGTATTTGGATATGAGATCACGAGAACCAAATCCGCGAGGAATGAAGATAGGCCGTGAGCTGTACGTTTCTAAGACCACTCGCTCCTCTAGAACCCCTGCGAAGTCGCCTCCCTGGCCAGCTAGGTTCATCATGTCATCCTTAACCGAGACACACTCCAGACCACTTCCTGTAGCGTGCTTTACAATAGACCTGCTCTCATTTGTTCCGTCTGACGTAGAACCATGGTAAAACCAGGGGAAGGTAATCATCGGGTTTAGTCTATCACGGTGTTGCTTCTTTCTCGCCATTATCTTCCAGATGTTTTCATTGATAACGAAGAGTGCTAATGAAATGGGCTGAAGAACCTTGTTTTCACGCATAATGTAGTCGGGAACTGGTACGTCTCTTGTTTGGCGCAGAATTCGCCGAAGCTGCTCATACGACAGCCTGGTATTTCCCGTTCTCTGAATTCTAATTTCTTGTTGTTGGTCAAGACGAATCTGATTACCACTCTCTGCTTCGAACTGCCGTAGAGCTTCTAGTCCAAATCTGTATCTGGTCAACAACATACCACTCTCAGGTGACTGGTTGTTTGGTTTAGCTATGCCCATTGAGATGGCTTGGCCTTTGACCTTTGTGTTCAATGCGGATTATGTGTGTCAGTATCCTGCTTCCTCTCCTCTCAATCAATCCCTAATCTGCACATAACTCTCGAGAGCTCGAAGCTGTTATGCCTCATTTGGATGAACACATGAGCGAGATTTCAAGACTTCAAACGGTACATTGCACATGCCCCTCTTGAGCTTGGACTGTCTCGGCGGCTATTACTGCAAAGACGTATATATCACCTCACCATATCCCCGATGTGTTCAAGCCGGGAGACTTGTTCAGCAAGTACATGAAAAGCCCATTGGAGTGTGGATGGTAGAACAGAGTATCTGGAAAGTGAACGTTTTGTTCAGTTTCCGTTGAATGGAATCAATGGGCGATCTGTTTGACGCGGCAGACAGGAAAAACCCCTTCGTGGGCGCCCCTACGGGCGCTCACCCCTATTCTTAGATTTCGCCCCATCGGTGACAGTATATGGAATGCCCCGGTTCAACTTCACGATACTCCGGTGTCTTTTCTCTGCAAATATCAATGCAGTATTCACACCTGGGATGAAACGGACATCCACTGGGAAGGCTTGACAGATCTGGTGGGGAACCCGGTATACCTCTGAGCCGAGGCCTCTCCTTACCTGCCTTCATCCGCATCATCGCTATCTTGGGATATGAACCCATCAGTCCTCGAGTATAGGGGTGGTCTGGGTCAAGGAATATTTTTTCTGCAGGCCCCACTTCCATGAATTTCCCTGCATACATGATGGCTACACGGTCTGCCAGCTCAGCAATAACGCCAGCGTTGTGGCTGATTGCCATGAGTGATACGCCAAATTCATCTCTTACCATTTGAAGAACATTGAGAATCTGGCTCTGTATCGTGACATCTAGGGCAGATGTGGGCTCGTCGGCAATTACAAGATAAGGACCTGAGATTAGTGACATAGCGATAAGGATACGCTGAGCCTCTCCTCCACTGAAGGTGCCGGGATCCATCACAAAACGTATACCTGCATCTGCCAGACTGACCAAGCCTAGGTATTCCAACACCCTGCGTTTGAGTTCGATGAGACGAATATTCTCCTCATGAACCTCCATCGGTTCGCCGGTCTGATAGCCGACGCTATACTGAGGATTCAGTGCGCGGGTCAATCCCTGTGGAATCATTGAGATCTGCTTTCCTCTCATCTTGACGAGGTCTTCTTCTTCCATTTCGGTCAGGTCTTGCCCGCGGAAGTAAACACGACCCTGAACTCCGGGGCGGTCTTCAGAGTCTGACTGAGATGATTCGTCGAACTCTTGTCTCAGACCGGGCTCATTAGATGTTCCTGCGGCAAATCTGGCAACTCGTTCAAAGAGTCCAATAACCGCTAGCGCAAGACTGCTCTTTCCACACCCGCTCTCTCCAAGAATCCCAAGACACTCCCCGGTGTCAATATGGAATGAGACTCCATCGACTGCTTTGATGACACCCTTCTTACTCGCGTAGTATGCCTTGAGATTCTCGACTATGAGTAGTCTGTCGCCGTTCATCTTATTCAGGTTCTCAGGCCGAAACGATACGTTAAAAGACTATCAATCGGGCAAGCACAAGTTGCTATAGCACAATCTGTTAAGAACTGGTGCTGAAAGATGTATGAGGTAACTGAAGGAAGGCCTGAGTTCAGAGATGACGTGATTCGTATCTTTTGGAAAGCCTTCGAGCCAACTCAAAACCTTGACGAGATGCGGCAGGAAAATTGGACAGACTACTGGAACAATCAGGAAAATGATGACTTTGCCTATGTCGCATTACACAATGGTAGACCTGTGGCTAATGTTTCATTCTTTGGCAGTACGCAGAATAAGATTCGAGGAATGCCTGTCAGGTTCGCCGGTGTCTGGGGTGTCGCAACAGAACCGAATCATCGTCGGTCTGGTCTCGTGCGCAAAGTTCTCGAGCACGCCTTCATAAGGATGAGGAAGGAAGGGATGGTCCTCTCCATTCTAGATCCCTTCTATATTCCATTCTATGAAAAGTTTGGATACGCCGTGGCGGAGAGCCGTACACGGCATCAATTCTCTCCCCGCGAATTTCGGAAAGTCGAGATGGATGATGAGTTAGAGGCACGAGAGCTTTCGGACCCTGATGAGTCAGAGCTGGTTCTCGAGGTCGAGAAGACAATGTCAAGATTTGGTTCTCGAGTTTTTCATTTCAAGAGGACTATTGAGCGGGCAATCAAGAAGGACCATCTCTATGTAATCGAGAAGGGCTCTCAACCCGTCGCAACAGCGAAATTCACTTTCGACCGCAAGAACGGCGATTTATCTCTGAATACAGGTCTCTCATACTACAAGTCCTCGGAGTATTTCTCCTCCATCGTGAGACTGGTGTCTCAATATGCCGTGAACTCAAAGCAACTCACCTGGTCCTGTGATAATCAGGCTCCTGTCAGATTGTTCACGAAGCATCATGGTTCGGTTGTAACGCAAGAGGTTGGTGCCATGATGATGCGTGTTGTGGATTTTCAGGGATACTGTCGGTCAATTGCTGTTCCTGAAGAGGCTGATCAAGGGCTTACTCTCTCTCTGAAGGATGAGCAGTGTGACTGGAACTCGGGAAGCTATGAGCTACAACCAGATGGCGGGAAGCTCGAATGCAATCGAATTGAATGCGACTCTCCAGACATCAAGGTAGATGCACTTAAGCTTTCAAGGGTGGTTTCAGGACTCGTCGTGGCAAGTACACTTAGGGGATTGCGAATGATCGACTGTTCCAAAGAGACTGCAGCCAAACTCGATGCTCTGTTCCCTCCAGACAATTTCGTATCTTATGAGAGATTCTGAGCGTGAAACCACCACTGTCCTAGACGTAACGCTTTATACGCTTGCGAGTGATTTGGAGGATAGGTTGAGACTATGAACGAATCCGTGGTCTACTTCGCAGACAGAGCTGCAGAGTCAGGATACAGTATGCTGGATAAACTGGAACACATATTCAATAGACTAGGATTGGCGGACGATATCAAGCCCGGCGAGAAGGTTATGATAAAGACCCACTTTGGTCAGTTCGGCAATACGAACTATATACGTCCTGCTTACGTGAGAAAGATTGCCGACTTGGTGAAGAAAGCCGGTGGAATCCCATTCGCTGCTGAAACCTGTGGTCTGGGATATGGAACGACCGGTGTATTCTCGGGTAGGACAACAGCTCCTGATTACTTGGGGATGGCAGCTCAGAATGGTTTCTCTGAGGCTACAATCGGCTGCCCTATCATCATGGCTGATGGTTACTGGGGCGTTGACACCTTCGATGTTCCGATTGACGGCGAGTTCATAGACAGAGTGGATGTTGCTGCTGCAGTACTCGATTGCGACAAAGTGGTCATGCTCACCCATGCGAAGGGTCACGGTCTCAGCGGCCTTGGAGGCACGCTGAAGAATCTGGGCATTGGTTTGGTCGGGAAACGGGGAAAGGCTGCTATGCACAACCTTGGCGACTTTGAGATCGACCCTGAGAAATGCCTTGGACCTGAGTGCTCCAAGTGTCTCAAGGTCTGTCCTACACGGTGCATCACGATGCAAGATATAGCGCAGATAGATGATGGCCTTTGCGTCAATTGTGCTCATTGCCGTTCGGTGTGCAACAATGTAGGGGCAAAGGCTATCTCTGTGACATGGAGGAATGCCGATGACCAGCCTCTCCGATTCGTGGAGAATGCCTTGGGTGTGCTAGACTCCATCGGCCGAGACCGCTTTTATCACATCAATCTGGCTATCGATATCAGTGACCTGTGTGACTGTTGGGGTGTTGGGGCTCCCTTACTCGTTCACGATATTGGTATTCTCGGTTCGCACGACCCCCTGGCAGTGGATCAGGCAACTCAGGACAAGATCAACGAGGCTCCCGCAAATCCCGATTCTCTTGTTGGTGACCTTGAATGTGGAGAGTGCAAGTTTGCCCACGCGCTCAGTGCAAGGAGCACGAATGTCGACGAGCCCGTAGACCGTGCTGAGATTCAGTTTGCCCACGCAGAGAAGATGGGGCTTGGAAGCAGGAAATACAGCTTGGTTCAGCTGAACAAGGATGATTTCAAGAAGAAGTAGAGGAGGAGCGCCTGACATGGTCACATACGATTGGTTTCGAGAACGGCTGATTGACGCGCATAAGAGGCAACGCGCACACTTGTATCGCGTCATTCAGGACCTATTCTCTGATCTGGTAGAGCGGCAGGTCGCTGATGAGGAACGATTTCCTGACATGCTCTCTATTTTGCGGCATATCGGCAACTCGGAGACCTACTGGTTCCACAAAAACGGCAATGACCTCCTTCCCCCGCTCAGGTCTGGAGGTTTCGATGCGGTGGCAGACCACCTGAAGGAAGTGTCTGACGCGATGATTAAGATGATTCGTAGCTGCTCTGAAGAAGAGCTTCGAGTTGTGCCTCCCACAACAGAAAGAGGCCCCTCGATTTCTTGGTGTGTCCTGAGAACTATCCAGCATGGTATCTATCATGCAGGCCAGATTGCTAAGATGCGGCATATGATGGGCGCACCGTCGCTTGAGGTCGATGATGCTCCTTGGAACGCGGCGGTTGACGCTCCCACGGAGATCATCGGAGATTTGTTGGACGAGTCTTGGAAGTGATGGTCCGCGTTGTGAATCCTGCTCGTCTATGAATCAAGAAGAGGTTCTACTGAAACTATTGTGAATTGGATGGCTGAGGCTCTGCAGTCTGCTGGTCACACAGTTGAGGTTTCCAAACCTGAAAGTGCGACCAGTCTAGCGGCAGACCTTATCGTCATTGGCAGTCCGATATACTTCGAAGGGCCATTGGATGTGGTTCAAGACTTCATCAAGGAACATGCGGCTGAACTCCGCGATAGGAAGGTCGCGGTGTTTATTCTTGGATGGGCTAAGAGAGCCTATGACCGCTTTGAATCACACATCCGAAGCAACTACTTTGGTCCCTTGTAGATCCCATTGATGACGTGATTGTTGACCGTCATATGTTTCGTGGATGGATATGGAAGATCGACCCTGACCAAAAAGAGGAGGCTCAGGAGTGGATTCTCGATTGTGTGGACTTGATGAGAGAGAACCTCGACTAGACTGAAGAATCAACAGCTGAGTGGATAACCAGTTGACCTGCTCCCCTCGCTCTACTTCCCGAATTCGTAGAGCCTGGGGTCTACTTTTCGCCATAGACCAGTCCGCTTCTTGAATGCCTCTCGTTCCTCCTCAGTCGTTGGAACGATGTCGACGGTGCAGGTATCATCGCCCGCCGCCTGACACGTCAGGTGTATCATTTTGGCATCTTCGTCGAATGCCATTATCTTTGCAGCGTCCGCGTAGCAGTACATATGGCCAACATCTAGTGCGTTCTCTTCCTCGAAGACCTTGGCGAAAGCACACCCCTTCGAGAAGAGCTTCCCCTGTTCATCTTCTCCCTTGACATCATAGAGTCCCAGCTCGGTGAGATCGGGACGTCCCATCTTCACTCTGTCTGCCACTCTGTGACCATATTCGATAATGGCCTTTGCAATGATGTCTTTACCTCGCTCTTCTCCAAACTCATCAACTAGAACCCGTGAAAAGGCGATGTGGAGGAGCGCCACTCGTGAGAGCGCACCTTGTGTTGCTTTGACTGCATCTTGTAGAGGAATCGTTTCCAAGTCTTCTCCCATTTCAAAAACCACTCTGGATTCAGCTAAGTCAGTAATAAGTAGTTGGGGAGGAAGGTATATTCTTACCTCGCAAAGTTCTCGCTTGTAACCTTCTTAGAACTCTGGTAGTTCCTCATATCGATGGCAGAAAACCCAATAGTCGTCGTCCACCTCTCGATACTCGGGTACCTTCTGTTTGCATATGTCG
>CAYYQL010000020.1:0-43601 GCA_964473825.1 uncultured archaeon | reverse complement strand
AGAGGTCTGTCACCGAATCCAATATATTGATTCAGGGCTCTCGGACACTTGCGCAGCCGATTGCGGGCACTGATTCTACGTGAAGGTTCGCATAATGACATCCCAGCGATGCTGGACATAGTCCTGAAGCTCTTGTATCTTCTTCTCGTCGCGCTTTGGCTTGAAGAGCTTTGAGAATCGACCCTGTAGTTTCAGGAACTCTTCAATTGGTTTGCGTTTGTCTGGGTCTTGGTACCGCTTACTGTGGCGGCTCAATTCGAACTTGTCACCGACGCGTTCCCATTGAATCCAATATCCGGTCTCAACCGCCAGTTTGCCCATCTCGACACCCTTCTCCACGGGGTAGTTCCAAGCTTGTGGGCACGGAATGAAGACGTGAATGAACTTCGGACCCTGAATCTCTCGGGCCTTGGTAAATTTCTCATAGAGATCGCGGGGATATGCAGCGTTTGCTGTGGCCTGATAGACAGGTTCATGGGCAGCGACCACAAGGTCCAACATCTTCTCCGGCTCGGTCTTTCCAAACCAGGTCGTAGTGGTCTGTGCATGTAGAGGAGTTGCACCGGAACGCTGTGTCCCGGTATTACTGTACACCTGATTATTGTAGCAGACGTAGAGGAAATCAGTGCGTCTCTCCAGCGCTCCACTGAGAGCCTGGATACCGATATCGAACGTTCCACCGTCTCCAGCCCAAACCATCACCGTGGTGTGATCATTGCCTTTTGCATGTAATGCAGCACGAACTCCAGATGCAGTCGCCGCAGCTGCAGGGAAAGCGGTGTTGAGAACCGGGAAGTCCATACATGACTTCGGGAACAATGACTGGACCACACTTGTACAACAGGCGGGAACAACCTGAATCACATCACCCTCAAGCGCTTTGTGCGCATGTCTCAGAGCGACCATGTCTTGGCAACCGGCACATGCCGCATTGCCCTTCAGTATGTATTCCTTTAATGGCATATCTTTTGTAGCAACCATTTTCATTCCTCCATGAGGTCGTGCCAGGTCTCCTCTGGGCCTATCTCGCCCTTTTCTACGGCATCGACTGTGTCTAGAATAATCTCTTTGATGTCGGCCACTGTCACATCCCTGCCTCCAAGACCCCCAATGTAGCTCTTGACCATTGGCCTCAGGTCTGTATTGTAGAGTGATGCGCGGATATCATTGGCCACTGGCCCACCCATTCCGTAAGATACAGCCCTGTCGAAACTAGCAAAGGCCTTCACCTTCTTGGCAAGCTCTCTCACGTCATCGATTGGGAAGGGACGCACCATTCTGACTCGGGCATTTCCGACCTTGTACCCCTCTTCGCGGAGCTCTTTGACTGCATCAATAGCCTCAGATCCGATAGTGCCCTGCGCCGTGAATACAACATCAGCATCGTCGCACTTGTAACAGTCGATTGTTCCTCTAAGCTCCTTACCGAAGATCTTCTTGTAGTCACGTTCGACCTCCTTGTAGACCTCAAGAGCTGCAAGATCGCCTTTGTGCATTCCATAGCGAAACTCCTGGAAGTATTCAGGAAAGACAATGTTTCCGTGAGAAACAGGCTTCTCGGGATCCATCACCCATTCTGAAGGCGTGTAAGGGGGTAGGAATCGGTCCACTTCTTCTGGTTCCAAGTAATCGTAGGGGGCCAGAGTGTGGCTTAGAACAAAGGCGTCAGCGTTCACCATTACTGGCATCAGTACCCGTGGGTCTTCTGCAAGTTTGAACGCCTGAATAATCGTATGATAGAACTCGTCAACGCTGGCTGCATGGAACTGAATCCATCCAGTGTCACGCTTCGAAAAGGCATCATCATGAGTGGCATGGATATTCCATGATGGGGAAACCGAACGGTTGATGTTCGCAAGAACTATGGGCAGTCTGGCAGCCGCCGCCCAGTGAAGAGCCTCGTCCATGAGGAGTAGACCATTAGATGCTGTTGCCGTGAATGCTCTAGCTCCTGTTGAGCTAGCGCCAATGCAAGCAAACATCGCAGAGTGCTCAGACTCCACCCTGATAAACTCGCCCGGCCACTGTCCCGTCTCGTTCAGATAGGCTATCTGTTCGGGAATCGTGGTTGCAGGCGTAATGGGGTATGCAGCAACAACCTCCACACGAGCGGACATCACTGCCCGCGCAGCCGCATAGTTCGCACTCATTATCTTCGTTTGCACTTCTAGTCCTCCAGCAGCTTGCGCCGAACCATTGTTATGCACTTCTTCGGACATACCTGGGCGCAGATGCCGCAGCCCTTGCAGTACTCCAAGTCGATGTGCGGTGTTCCGTCTTCATCAAGTGTTATGACCGCTTCAGGGCAATGGAGCCAACAGGTCCTGCATCGACTACACTCATCATAATCAATCTCAGGATTGAAGGTCCGCCAACTGCCGGTCTTCCCCATGGAACCCTCTACTGGTTTAGAATAGGGAGTCTTCGGCATATCAGCCCTTTTATCCGGCTCAATATCGACTTCGTTGACCACTAGTCACACTTCCGTAAGAGCCCTTACGATTCTTGAGCCCGCTTCGAACATATTAAGGATTATCATCTGACACTTGAAAGAAACCGCTGAAAGATGCTGCACTACTTGATGAAGCCTTAAGAGCCAGTAAGTACCCACATCCCTTTAGACGCAACCGAGGAGTGACTATGGAGTTTGCAACAACTCTTGTCCAGATGCCCTGCAAAGATGGTGACCGTGACGGTAACTTCGCGAGAGCAAGACGGCTGCTACGTGAACGAAGGACAAATGCCGCGTTGGAATTCATCATTCTTCCAGAGCTATTTGCCATAGGGTTCAGACCTACAGACTACTCTCAGCTGGGGCCGGGCATCCCAGGTCGGACAGTTGATTTTCTCACTGACTTGGCAGAAGAACACAGTGCATTCGTCATAGGCACAGGAATCGAAGGAACAGAGCATGAGATGTTCTATAACACGCTTGTAGTTGCAGCCCCCAACGGCAAGATCGTGGCGCAATACCGCAAGATGCATCCGTTTCAGGAGGAGAGGGATGTCTTCAAGGGAGGAGAGAGTCTAGCTCTGCTTGACCTCGGAAAGATGGTTGTTGGGCTGGAGGTCTGCTATGACATCCGATTCCCCGAGGTAACGAGGAGACTGGCATTGGAAGGAACAGAGTTGATCGTAATTCCCGCTGCTTTTCCAGATCCGAGAAATGCACACTGGAACGCTCTGCTGCTGGGGAGAGCCATCGAGAATCAGCTATTTGTGGCGGCCGCCAATCGCATCGGATTTGGTTTTGACGGCAAGACCTATTTCGGTCACAGCCAAGTCATCGACCCATGGGGTGTGAGGCTGAATCACTTGAACTCTGAGGAACGGGTCATTGTGAACACATCAGATACAGAGATGATCAAGTCGGTCAGGGAACAGATAACCTGCTATGCTGATATTGCGCCATCCGGCTACGACACCATCGAGCGATTCAAGGCTTAACCACATAGCACAAGCATTAAGTGATGGGAGGGTCTTCTTAGCCCATCTTGGAGAAGGCGCACATGGCGGATGGAACAACCGACGAAATCAGGGAGAAGATCAAAGAGTGGTTCTCACGGGAGGGAAGTAAGGTTGAAACGATATCAAATCCCAGGGCAGAATTCCTCTTCAAAGTCAAGTTTAAGCGCTTCTTCTTCAGCGTAGTCCGTCCCAACGATCAACCCTTCATCCAAGTTGAATCGCAGGTCATGATATCACCCCAGCATCTCAAGCTCCTCAATGCAGAGAAGATGAAAGAGTTTCAAATCAAGGCCATGCGTTACAGCTTCTCTCAGGATGTGGACCTTGGTTTCATTCAGCCTCGGCCCGACCAACAGCAGGGGAAGAAGCCTCCCGGGCCAGGTTTTGTGGTCTCCGATAGAGTCTATGATGATGCGTTCAGCGAAGACCGCCTCTGGAGGTTGATGAGAAGGGTCCACAGTACGGTTGATATGGTGATACACATTCTCAACGACATCACGGGGAAGATGCCAGGAACCATTCAACAAGAGACCGATAGTGGACCTTCCTACTACACATAACATCGGACGACTACCGAAATATCGAAAGTGTCAATCACCAATACATTGAAAGACCGTCCAGAGATACGTATTTATCAGTCGGAATAGCTGTCCAGACGTGCGCCCCCTGCAGAAGAGCGTTTACGCGTCTTCTCTGGGCGACATCCATTGAAAGGCCATGACATGATGCCCCATGAGGCGAGAAACCTTGAAGACCAGTGTTGTTCTGCTGTTCGTGATTCTGCTCTTCATTCCGACCATCCCACAGATATCACCGTTTGATGGTAGGGGAGTGGGCAATCCGGCGCAGAGTAGAGACATCATGGGAAGAGAACACTCTCCCTTCATCGAGTCCGATTACGGGGGTACTGGGAGCGATCTCACAACCACCGCAATCATGTCAAGGGCCTTCTCGGGAGGAAATCTGTCCATCCTCAACACCTATGGTAGCCCAGATGAGCATAACGCCACCATCGACCTCTCAGACTATCAGATTCCGGGGTGGACGCTCTACAATGTCACCATAGATATCGAGTCATTGGTGGCCGCACCCGAGAGAGAGACGGTGGGTGTCAATGGACAGACATGGGACTTCAAGATAGAGGAGACCGGTGGGTCTTATTGGACACAGCTTGCCCAGGGCTTCTATGACCAGCCTTACAATGGCTCGCTTCAGAATTATTCCCTTTACTACAGCACTGCACGTTATGACCCTGTTTACAACAACTACGCATACTTTGTCATCAGAAGAGCATACAACAACGACACATCGAACGTGACAAGCTATTCTACTGTTCCAGCTTATATTTCGGGTACTTGGCATACCGAGAACATCCGGGTTAATCTTACTGCCGATGATACCTACTATCTCATCATAGATGGAAGACAACTCATAGAACACGAAGAGAGATTTCCCGAGATAGAGTGGCGTGCTGAAAGCGTAGATGGCGACTTTAATTCATACAAGTATATGTCACCAAATTGGAATTATTTTGCTCGCGAGGCATTGCTTAATTACACCTACATCCCTTGGAACCAGACCTCCAACAGCCCGCTCCTGTTCAATGCTTCTGAGGTCTCTCTGAGAGCGAACCAGACACCTATCAGTGGGAACAGGGCTTCCTTTGAGACCCCTGGCAGTAACATCACCCTTCTTCACTTCGACTCGAACCAGTCGGTCTATATGTTACACAATATGACTCTCCGTTATTCTAAGTCTGTGACAGCCACTACACTATGGGATGCCCCCGAGCCCGGACAGGACATTCTATGGAACCAGACAGTGACCTTAGAGTATCCCTCAGTGCAAACGGGTGTTATAGAGCAGATGGCCGTCCTGTCCAAGATGCCCGATTGGACCGTGACAGGCCTCTACAACGGGACGAGTACAGAGAGCTATGAGCACTATTCGGCCTCCTCTACAACCGTGTTCTGTTCGGATATGACGAATGGAACGTGGACTATGACCAGCACTGCTCCGAACTATGTCACTGCGATTGATATGAGCGACTCAGTATCCGAGGAGACAATACTTGAAAATATTGACATCACCAAGACACTGTTCATAAATAGTACTCTTATTGATACTGTGTCTGATGGAAATGCAAACCTGACCATCTATCACCAGGCTGTCTCTGTTTATACCGCATTGAATGCGACGGCGGATGATGAAGCAAGCTTTCACTGGGATATCTCGGAATCAACGTCCAATAACGGTCTGTATACATTAGACGTGTTTTGGTCCAATGGTACAGAGTCCGGATATCTCTCAGTCGAACTTGTTGTATTTTATCCGACAACCCTGACTCCAGCCGAGAGCTCTATTGATGCCTTCACCGATGATAATTTTGACATCAGTGTGTACTTCAATGATACGTTCACACCACAGGGACTGACGGGGGGTGATGGTGCCTCTGTGACGTGGTATTTCGATGGTGATGAGAGTCCATTGCTCGACCATGGTAATGGTACATGGACGGCCACAGTATCCACCGCTGGAAAGAGTGACGGTACTTACGACGTCTATGTGGTCGCAGAGGGATTTGCTCTTGAGAACCAGACCATCAACATTCCTGTGACCCTGATTTATGAGACTCAGTCATTGGACATCATCTGGTCGAATACTGATACCATAGAGTATCTCGAACACACAACGCTCTCCGTGGGCTATTACTATGTCAACGGCACTCCAGTCGATGGTGCCACACTTAATGTGACAGATGGAACGAATTGGTGGAACCTGACGTATGACGCAATTAGTGGACGCTACAACCATACGTTCAAAGGGATTGACGACCCACCTGGCATCGGCAGCACCGACCTCACGATCTATGCGTGGGAGCTAGGTCACGAGGAGCAGACTAACTCGACTCAGACGCTGACCATCAGTCTCGCCACAACATCACTCGACTATGACTGGCTGGAATCGTTCAATATCACCTATATCGAGAGTACAATACTGTGGGTGAACTATACTCTCGCAAATGGCACGGCAATCGAGGATGCCTGGGTCAATGTCACCATCGGAGCAGACACCTGGAATCTGACATGGGACGCAGCTAGTGAACGCTACAACTACACGTTCCAGGGCACTGATGACCCCCCCGGATTCGGCAATCATGTTGTTGAAATTCAGGCATGGAAATTCGGCTACCAGGACAAGAGCCAATCCACAAGCTTGACCATCAGAGAGGAACCAACCGAACTCACGTTCAACTGGAAGACCAATACCATACACTGGACAGATAGCATAACTTTGGAAATCAACTACACAGACTCGAATGGTGTTTTGATTGAGTCAGCAGAGACCAAACAGGTCTTCATCAATGGAACAGAATACGAACTCCAAGGCGACAATGGAACGTACTGGTTCACATTCAACAACTCTCTGGACCTTGGTCGCTTCGAGATAGCCGTTAATCTGAGCAAGTACGGCTACGCCATTGCATATGATTCAAGCATCACTCTAGATATCATTCCTGAGCCTACCACGCTCGACGTGACGTGGACACCTGCAAACCTGACCATCGAGTTCACAGACTCCTTCAACCTGACTGTTGATTACACCTACAGCTCGGGCGACGTACCCGAAACTGGAACGATGGTCAATGTCACCATCGATGGTACTACCTATCACCTGACATACAACGGCTCACACTGGTATGTCACCATAAACGGGAGCGACTTGGGAGTGGGCAACTACACTGCGACGATTCTTGCTGACTGCTATGGATACGAAGACGCCTTGGATGTCACGGCTGAGCTGAATGTAACCCCATCTCCGAATATGTTCGATGTTCAATATGAGCCCTCAGACTATATCATGACTTACGCAGAAACCCTGAACATCACAGTCTACTACCTTTATGAGGGTGAACCCGTTGAGAATGCCACTGTGCGCCTCTATGTGAACAGCAGTCGCATCTATGATCTGATTCTTGGCATGGACGAGAACTGGCACATCTCCCTTGCCGCCAGCGACATCGGCCTGGGGAGCTGGAACCTGACAATACTGGCCAACAGCAGCGGATACGACACAGGTCGGGAAGAAGTTCTTCTTGAAGTACAAGTTGACACGCCAGTATTGACACCCAGCTGGAGCGAACACGATCTCTACTACACACACGAAACAGAGTTTACAGTAACGCTTGTCGATTCGCTGGGCAACCCCATCCTTGATGCTGAAGTCAATGCAACCTATCGTTCACAAAACTACACGTTGACCCACGAAGGGCTTGGTGCCTACACCTTACAGTTTGACGGCAGTGATGGGTTGGGATCCTTCACGATTGCCATCAGGAGCTGGGTGTATGGTTTTGAGAACCTCACAGACTCGGTGCTGCTGAATATCATCGAAACCCCTCTACTAGACCCCACCATCGAAGAGATCTATTATGGGTTCAATGGTTCCGTCTTCGTAGAGCTGTTCTATGACGGGGAGTACTACGTGTCTGTAGATATCCTTGACGTGGATTCCAAACCTGTGAATACCCTTACTGTGAATGTGACAATCGATGGTGAGATCTATCCGTTGGTATCTGTGGGAGGCGGCTCCTACAGCACCACCATCGCAGGCTCAGCAATAGGTGTTGGTTCATTCGCTGTACTATTGCAGGGTGATGTGTATGGGTACGAATCCTTCTCTGAAACCCTGAACTTTGATGTTATCCCAGTACCCACACAGATTCAGTTTACTGAAGAAGCTCCATCAGTCATGTTCCTTAATGACACATTCGACCTAATCCTGAACTTCACTGACGGCCACACGGGCGACCTCATTACTGCCGGTGAAATCATGGCGTCTTTCGCAAATCCCGTCACCTTGAGAATAATAAGCGAGGGCGTATACTCGTTCGAGATCAGTACATTCTCGCTGCCGCTGACAAGTCACTTGCTGAATATCACATTCTTGAAGACGAACTACACCAGTATCAGTTACAGTGCGACAATCACTGTGAGGGCTGTACACACAGCGCTGACCGGCAACACAGAGTACTTCGAGTGGGAAAACGAAACAATGGTCTTTGCAGTGCAGTTTCACGACCTTGACCATGACGTGCCAGTGCACTGGGCCTCAGTCCGCGTCAGTTTCAGCAGTATCGAGCTGAACATGAGTCACGCTGGAGAAGGCATCTACGAAGTTGAATACAGGGTACTTCTCGCGCCCAACACTTACGACCTCACGTTCACAGCCGAGGCCGTTGGTTGTGGTTCTCAGACGTTAAGTGCACAACTTGAGGTCAGAGCGAAGACTAACCTCTACTTCGTGTTCGATCTCCCTGAATCAGTTGCCGAGGGATCATCATTCTCTGTTGGTGCCACCCTTCTGGTCGCCGGAACGGATGAACCATTTGATGGTGTACCCGTGAAGTTCTATGTCCATGTGATTCTGGACGATGACACAGAATTGGTGGAAGAACTGAATGCTGTCACAAACCTCCAAGGCTATGCTAGTCAGGCGTTTACAGTTCCCTCCAACGCCGTCAACGTCACAGTTGTTGCAGTATTCCAAGGAACACGACAGGTCTGGAGTGTTGAGGAACAATCGGGGACGATACCAGTTACACCGGGCGTCATAACACAGTTCATTGAGTTTCTTACTCGGCCTCCAGGATTGTACATGGTTTTGGTCATAGCGATATTGGGAGTGGTGGCTGGTGCATACAACAAGATTCACAAGCCTCGCAAGGCACACGAGAAACGTGTACTTCAGAGGCAACTGAACGCCTTTCATGATCTTCAGACACTGCGGCACTTCATGGCGGTCTATCTCGATCGCGGCACCTGTGTCTTTTATCATCCCTTCACGGACACAAGAATTCAGCCAGATCTCATCAGCGGCTTCATTGCCGCAATCACGAGTGTGTACGGCGAGATAAAGGGCGATGGAGTAAGCGGCACTCTCGAAGAGATTCAGTATCAGGGTCTCTGGTTGAACAGCTACAGCAGCCAATACGTTATTGGAATTCTTATTCTAGAGGGAGAAACGAGCCCCTTCCTCAGAGAACGGCTTCAGTTCTTCGTAGAGATGTTTGAGAACCAATATGAGTCACATCTCACCGACTGGAAAGGAGCCGTTGACTGTTTTGATCCTGAATGGGTAATCGGAAACCTCAATGAAACATTCAACTACAACTGGATGCTCCCTCATATAATAGTAGAGAGGGAAAAAGCTCGAGGCTTTGAATCAGAGATACTCAAGGTTTTGTCTGAAAGACTTGATGAGAAAGACGAGTTCAGGATTGCGGATGTACTCGAACCTGCCGCCAAGGAAACTGGCAAAACAGAGGCAGAAATCCTGGATGTACTGCTGGAGATGCAGGAGAAGGGACTGATTCGTCCCATAAGCATCCACACAGTTCTCCAACGTCAAGGGCTAGGAATCTTAGGAGAAGAAGAAGGTGAGATTGAGATGATCGGGGGAGAAGAAGCTGTAGAAAGCGTTGAGGAAGAGCCTGCTCCGGTCTCTGAAACACCATCCGATATGAGAGCCGAAGAGCCCTCAGAACAAGACGAAGATGCTTCAGATGAGAAAGAACCTGAGAAAGACGAAGACGAGGCAGAGAAGTTCATAAAGGATGTTGAGGCACTCATGTCCCCTGAAACAGACGACAACGACTAGTCGAGAAAGCGCGAAGAACACTTATCTGTCGCTCTTCGAAATCCAGTTGAGGAGCACTCACAATGCCTTGGGACATCAGAAACTACTACATTATGGGCGGCCGAGTCCTCAATGTCGAGATTACAATCCCTCTCCTAGAGTTCATTTACAAAGAGGCTCCGAAGATTGAGGAGGTCAAAGATGCATGGTTCCAGATGCTTAAGCAGTTCGTGAAGGAAGAACCAGACTACGAGGCGTCGTGGGAGATGCAACCAGAAGATGACCTAGCTCTTGTCACAATACGTATCGCGAAGAAGGGGGAGCTCGAGGAGTTCACAAAGAAAGAGATCGAGCAGGCATTGGGCGCAAGTGACGCATTATTTGAGAGATAAAACCGCAGTACAAGGACTACTGCTCTTTGGAGACATACGACGGATATGTCATATTCCCGCATTCAATCACAGTGACTTTTGGACGTATTCCAGCATAGTTCTTTGCAAGCTCCACGGCTTCTTGGGGGTCTTGCACCGCATCTGCATAGAGCCTCTCCTCCACGTGAGATCGTCGGAGACCTGAACATATGACTAAACGGTGATTCTCGAGAATCCGCCAGAAGTATCTTGACTTCTCCATCCCATCACTGTAACCAGTCTGGATTCTTACAAGAGCATCAGCCTGCGACCCTGATTGAGAAATACCCTCCACGAATCCTTTCGGCCCCACACCTTGCGAGCACTCTGCCACAAGAACAATCACACCATCTCTTCTGCAGACCCGTGATGCTGCAAACAGTGCATCAACGGCATCATAAAGAGTCAAATCGAAAGGAAATCCACCAGGGCTCACGATAACAACATCTCCAGCTTCTGTGAAATCGGTGAGTGCAAGCTGCCTAGCATCGTCGACGGCCTGTAGCCAAGACTCTTCGGGAACGCCTGCTCTAACCGAGGCAAGGTTTCCCATCCTGTCGTAGACAAGGTTCACTGAGAGAGTAAGACCAGCCATTTGAGATGCCTCCATCATGTCCATGCACGACTTGGTCTGCAGATTGAATGGAGAAACGCCATCGATAGCTTGCTGGGTTTTGTTGCGATTGATTGTCTGACGGTGACTCACTCCGGGGAGTATTGCCATTCTTCCACCAGTGGCACCGGCGAATGAGTCCTGTATGACGGAGCCAACAGATACAACAAGTTCGCTTCCAACCACAGTCTCATCGACCAAGATTCGATTTCCTATGGAGGGCGACACTCCCACCTCGATATGGCCTTCCTCTCTGTCAGGGTTGTGAAGCAATACCTCATCGCTTCGGAGAGATGTGCATTCGTCAATCTCGCGCCTAAACTGCAGCGCCGTCATTCTGCCAGCAGACGAGCTCACTACATAGCTGACAGTCCTATCCGATTCTTCCTGAGAGCCTATTGCTTCAGATACTGCATCAACAACCTCTGTTATGTCTGTCAGTCCCAGATGACAATCCAGGACGATGGCTGTGGACTTGCCAGAAGAAACCAGTCGTCGTATGTCTTGTTGCCCAATTGGGTGCCTCAAGGCTCGACAAATTGCCTGCTTAGGCTCAGGATGCACACCTAGGGTCCTAGGGGATAGCCTCTGAATATCACCTGTATCCAGGTCCAAGGGGAGAGACCCCAGACCGTATGGAAGACTCTCTCTCAATCTCTCAGCTCCGTCAGTTGTCTGATGACGCGGCCTCTTAAGCCTGCCATGAGAAGAGCAACAGAGAGGAATGCTCATATTACTGCATGAGCCAGCAGGCAGGTGAGCCACACAACATGAAACGTTCAGACCTGCTTCTAATCATTGTGATTTCAGGCCTGTTCGGATACTGGGTTCTGGTCATGCTCAACCCCGAGCTCACAAGTCCGTTCAATAGTTTCTATCTTACGTTATTAGATGTGTCATTGACAATGGGTTATGCGGGCTCGCTGTTTGTTTCTTTCTTGGGTAATGCGACTATACTGGTGCCGTTTCCATACATCGGGGTTCCATTCGTGCTTGGAGGACTGCGAGATAGTGTGTCATCTCTGTTCATATTCGATCCAACTCTTGTTGGTTTCCTGGCGGGGATAGGTGCATGCCTAGGTGAGATGACAGGGTACCTTATCGGGCATCTAGGGGGACAAGTGCTCGATGATGAGCACATCAACGGTTTCCGGCGGTTTGTGCATCTCTATCCACGAGCCACTCCGGTAGTGATTTGGTTTCTCGCTGCAACGCCCCTTCCTGATGATGTCGTTATTGTTCCGTTGGGAGCTGTAAGATACTCTTGGTGGAAGGTCTTGGTTCCACTGTTGATTGGAAAATCGATGTTTCTCATAGGAGTCGCGTGGGCTGGCAGATTCGGTCTTGATTGGGTCGGAGAGATTTTCGCAGCAACCGATTCAACCAGCATGGTATCGAGGTCGACAGAAGTCTTCGCAGTGCTTCTGGTTGTAATCGCAATCTACCTACTGGTCAAGGTAGACTGGGGAAAGATGACTAGTAACCGATTGTTGAGAGTGCATCGCGCTGAGGAACCACAGGAGTCTGAGGAGCCAGTCGTGCAGGGAGGCCCTCCAGAAGGCAGTTCCTCAAGCTACTCTTCACCATCAGATGCTTGACCAAATGATTCGAAGAACGTTTTTCCTGCGTTGGTGAGACTGATGAATCCATCTCGAAGCAGGTTGCCAACCGCCGCCAAGTTCATTCCGACAGAAGATATTGGTGCAGGCATGGCCACCAAGCCCACTTGAGACATTTCACTCAGGAGCTGAATCAGTGCCGGAAGACGATGTAATGCAAAGATACCGATGCACCGTGTCATGGCCCGCTTTATCCCTTCTACGAGACCCTGTCTTGGGTCTTCGAACTCAGCCAGCGCCCTCTCAATCTCCAAGAAGGTACAGCATATGGTGAGGGATTCCTCATCGGGCGTCTCCATGAAATGACCCGGTGCCTCGAGTTGAAACGGGTCGAGCATATATTTCCGAATCTTGAGCTGAGGCTCTGGTTCCGGGATATTCCACCAGGTTTCAATGTGTTTATCTGTCAACGGTTTGATCTTTATACCGCTGTCCAGAGAAGATACCTCCAAGTTGGGGGCGGGCAAAAACGAGTGCCACCCGGGAATCATCCTCAGTCCTGGGCCAGACTTGCCAGGTTTGTTGAGATCAAGACTTCTAGAGCAGTAGTGCACCAGATCATAGACTACGTATCTGCGTCCTCCATCCAAGAAGACGAATATTGGCTCATAGTCTGCCTCGTGAGCAGGGACTGCCTGATAGTCCCAGACGTAGAGATACTGAAGACACTTGGCACCACCCCAGCCTTTCTCCTCGATGACTCTTCCGAACACTCCAACAAACTCAGTGCTCTCCAGAGCAGCCCGTGTATCCTCGGGCAGGGCCTTACCGAGAGAGGTGAGTAGAGTGGCATCACCGTTGAGTACTCCCCATGTCGGTGGAAGGTGTTCAGCTAAGAGATTTGCATCGTATCTGGCCTTGAGATTCTTTGAACACTGACCGAAAGTGCTCTCTTTCCAATCAACATCCAGATGTAGGAGTTTTTCAAACTGCTTCTCTATCAGTGTGGTGTCCTCACCAATCTTGAAGTCACTCCAGTTATCAAGCTTGCTCATGCGAGAAAAAGAATGAAGCGCAGGAACTGATTGTAACCAGCCCTGCGTGAACAACTATGCGGGTCTGAACGCCAGGTAGTTCCTGCCGCTCTCGCTCTCTTCATAGTCAAGCAGAACAGGGATTCCCAAAGAAACCTCTTCTGGCTTCATCGGATCAAATCCCTTGAGCCGGGCGCTCACACGAGTACCCTCTTCAAGCTCAACAATTGCAATGAAATAGGGGGCTTCATCTTGGAATTCATCTGGAGCTATGTGGATAACTGTAAACGAGATCAAGGTTCCCTTTCCGCTAACCTCAGCCCACTCCATCTCAGCACCTCCACAGCCATAGCAGGCACCAGACGGAGGCGCAATGATAGCTCCACAGCCGGTACAACGATAGGCCTTGAATCTCTCCTCTTGGATGTTCTTCTTGTATTGTTCAATCGTTGGTTTCTCGCTCATGCATCAGCCCTCCTCATGATACTTACAACACACGTAGCGCCCGTCCCACCAAAGTTGTGCATGATTGCAGTATCATGCTTGGGTACTTGGTTTGGACCAGCATCACCGATGAGTTCCCTGTAGAGAACCACAGCCTGTTTCACCCCAGTCGCGCCAACAGGATGACCAACTGCCTTCAGACCACCCATGGGATTGATAGGTTTGTCCCCATCACGGGCAGTCACACCGTCCCGAACAGCGTTGGTAGCTTCACCTGGTTTGAAGAAGCCGATGTCTTCGGATGCAATTATCTCTGCAATGGTGAAACAATCATGAACAACAGCAAAATCCATGTCTTCTGGACCAAGGTTGGCCATAGCATATGCCTCCTTGCTGGCACGGACTGACGCCTCAAAGGTTGTGAGGTCAATCCGATCACAGAGATTCATGGAGGCAGAGGCCTGTCCGCTACCGACGATTTTGACTGGAAGGTCAGTGTACTCCTTTGCCTTCTCACTCGAGGTCAGAACTAGGGCTGCTGCACCATCTGAAATCGGCGAACAATCATACAACTTGAGCGGCCACGCGATGTAACGTGGTGTCATCGCCTTCTCTAGGGTGATCTCCTTCTGGAACTGTGCCAAGGGATTTGTTGATGCATTCTTGTGCGCTTTAACAGCCACACGAGCCATATCTTCCTCAGTTGTACCGTAACGCTGCATATGGGCAACAGCAGCTATTCCGAAGACACCTGGAAATGTGAGACCTATACTTGACTCGAACTCGTCGTCTGCAGCTGCCGCAAGAGCCTCGGTCGCTCTGTTGGTGCTTACAGACGTCATCTTCTCTGCAGCTGCCACTAGAACGGTGTCGTACATACCTGACTCAATGGCCATAATCCCTGCTCGAAGAGCTGTTGCGCCTGAGGCACAAGCTGCCTCATGTCGCGTTGCAGCGAGGCCTCTCATCCCGGCAAAGTCAACCAGTAATGGTGCTGAATGACCCTGATGTACCAGCATCTCAGGGATGAAGGTGCCGACAAACGCAGCCTGAATATCTTCCTTCGGAACACCCGATTGAACGGTTGCTTTATCGACTGCTTCCGCAAACATCTCTCTGAGCGTTATTCCTTCCAATTTTCCAAATTTGGTCTGAGCCGCGCTCACGATATTCGTATTCTTCAGTGGCATGATCCTGAGACTCCACCCAGTATAGGGTAGAAGGGCTTGAGGAATTGCTCCATATAAAGAATATGCGAGAGGCAACGCAACGGCTCTTTTCCAACAACTGATTTAAGGGAGAGTTCTGACTGCCGGGCAAAAGGAGCTGGCCAAGAATGGACTTCAAATTAGATGAGAAGGAACAGGAGCTCTGGAACAGAGCAAAGCAGTTCACCTACGAACATATCACTCCCTATGCCCACGAGCTTGAGAAGAAAGATGAGTTTCCAAAGGAAGTAGTTCAGAAGGCGTATGAAGCAGGTCTGATGAACCTCCACATTCCCAAGGAGGCCGGAGGACCAGGATTGTCACTCCTCTCTGAAACTCTGGTTTCAGAAGCGACTGGATACGGATGCGCAGGCATGGCAACATCAATCATGTGCAATAATCTTGCCTTCGCTCCCCTCGTGATTGGCGCCACTACTGAGCAACTACAGAAGTATGTTCAACCCCTGATAACTGCAAAGGAGGTCAAATTCGGTTCCTTCTGCCTGACAGAACGAGATGCAGGATCCGATCCTGCGGGAATGCTGACACGTGCGGAAAAGGATGGCGACGAATACATTATCAATGGGATGAAGTGCTGGTCGACCAATGGGTCAGTAGCATCTCTGTTCACTGTATTTGCATCAACGCAGCCAGAATTGAAACACAAAGGGCTCTCCTGCTTCATGGTCCCAAAGACCAAAGGTGTCAAAATCGGGCATATTGAGAAGAAATTAGGACAACGTAATTCGGTGCAGAGCGAAGTTTTCTTTGATGACGTTAGAGTTCCAAAGGACTGTCTTGTTGGTAAGGAGGGCGAGGGATTCAAGATTGCTATGATGACGCTAGACAAAACAAGAGCAGGGATAGCAGCCATTGCAACTGGTGTTGCTCAAAGAGCAGTTGATGAAGCAGCGAAGTTCGCAGGAGCAAGAAAGCAGTTCGGAACAGAGATTGGTAACTTCCAAGGCATCAGTTTCATGCTAGCTGATATGGGAACACGCGCTCTGGGGGCTCGCTGGATGACGAGATATGCAGCATGGCTTGCTGACCAAGGCCAACCGAACTCAAAGGAGTCCGCAATGGCGAAGGCGTTCGCATCAGATGCTGCCATGCTGAATGCAACAGATGCTGTGCAAGTCTTCGGTGGATATGGATACATTGAGGAGTACCCAGTTGAGAAACTCCTGAGAGATGCGAAACTCCTTCAGATCTATGAGGGGACAAACCAGATTCAGCGACTCGTGGCAGGCAAGACTGTGCTCAAAGAGAATACAGGGAAAGATACTGGATTCGTTGTCAAGTATGAAGGCCGTGACGCACCGCTAACGTGAATCGAGACGAGAGTAGAGTAACCTGTGCCGGGGGACGTCTTTGTCCCCTGGGACAGCGCTTTCCGAGAATCGCTATGGACATCACAGGAGCAAAGGAGCAGTTAGCTACTTAAGGCCGAAATAAATTCGGCGAACGTCATCAAGGCGGAGACTGAGTATCTTGCAGGATAACGATACAATCTCAATGATAAAGGAACGACGTGCTATCAGAGACTATGACAATGAACGCGAAGTTCCGGACGAGTTGATATACAAAGTGATTGAGGCTGGGACGTATGCACCAAGTGCAGAAAACCAGCAGCCATGGCGTATCATCGTTGTGAAGGACAAAGAAACGCAGGAGTTCATAGGTCAGATGGCCGTGGATAGAACCATCGAGCTCTTTGGGAGAGCAACCCCGCGGCAAGAACTTGAGAGAAGACTGTCATATATCCGTTCTAAGGCGAGCCTTGAGAGGACCATTGACATCCTCATCACAGGAGAACGATTTGAGTATATCAAGGGGAATATGGAAACCGATGGCGCTCCGGTACTGCTTGTTCTGGCTGTTGACCGCACTCATGTGGGTAATTCGCAACCCACGCTCAGAGGGACGGGCGGAGTGTATGGATGGTCTGCACCGCGTCACGCCATCATTGCAGGCTCAATGATGTTACAGAATATGACACTCGCAGCTGCATCTCTAGGTCTCGGAAGCTGTGTGTCTTCTGTTCAGCTTGATCATTTCGACGATATCCGAGCTGTCTGTGAACGTCTGAAGATTCCTCACCCTCACTGGGTGCCGATACTGTGTCTGACTCTCGGATATGCGAAATACGAAAGGACACTGGGACCACCTCGACAACCACCGGAGGAGATAGCCTTCATTGACGAATGGGGTAACAACTTCGAGGTGGAGGAATGAAAACCATGGAAGATCTCAACACACTTCAGGAGGGTTTTGTAGCATTTCTTGATGGGCTCTGGTGGGGACTGAGAGATACTACTGGAGCACTCTCGATGCACGATGGATATAGCAGAGGTTTCAAGCAGATAGGACGAGAGGCCGCGAAGAGAGCAGGAGGGAGCGGCCCTGAGGCTGCCGCTGAAATAGCAGCATCTATCCTGACCTCAATTGGGCAGGATTTAGAACTCAAGGGAACTGAGATAATTGTGAAAAGATGCCCGTTATGGGAAAGAGTTCAAGAGAGAGGACTAGAGTACGCGTTTCATATAGAGGAGATTTGCTGGAGACCTCTTCTTGAAGGAATAGGCGAGTTGACAGGAACAGAGTCCATGATTGAGAATTCTCTGCGGCTGTCGCACGTAGCCAAGTCCAAAATCGAGTACAAGAAGGGCAAAGCAAAGAAAGCACTGGATGCTGGCAGTGTATCGAAGGAGGAGTATGAGGCGCAAACCGAGGCCCTGGATAAGAGCCTTGCGTCCATCTCGGACCACGGCCACTACAGATTTGAGTGAATCGTACCAAACTGAAGATACAAGAAGGAAGAGGTAGAACCCAGCTTATGGAATCCCTGGAAAAGGCCGGCCTAGCTGTCAACTACAATCGAGAAGAGAGTACGAAGCCACCCAGTTTGCCCTCCCGCGTCTGGATTTGGGATGAAACTCTCCGCGACGGAGAACAGACACCGGGAGTTGTATTGACGGTAGATGAGAAGATATCCATCGCCAAGATGCTTGACGAGATTGGCACAGCCATCGTTGTTGTGGGATTCCCGGCGGTCAGTAACGACGAGAAAAACACTGTTGCGACGATTGCAAAAGAGGGCCTGAGTAGAGCAACTGTGGGTGCTCCTGCACGTGCAGTCATCTCAGATATTGACGCATGCATCGAGGCAGAAGTCGAAGAAGTACCCATCTTCATAGCAGCATCAGACTTCAGATTGAAGTATCAACTGAAGATGACTCGAGAAGACATGCTAGAACGTCTGAGCAGTTGCATCGAATATGGAAAGGACCACGGACTCACCATAGACTACATTGCTGAAGACTCTACAAGGTCTGAACTCGACTTCCTGGTAGAGGCATATAGAACTGCAATCGATGCAGGGGCCGATAAGATCTGTGTGGCTGACACTGTGGGTTTCGTCAGACCAGAAGTCATGAGATACATCATGAAAGGCATAAAGGAGCGTCTCTGGACAAGTAGTAAGTACAAGGTGCCCATCGCAGTACACTGTCACGATGACTTCGGTCTTGCCACAGCCAACACGCTGACAGCCATTGAAGAGGGTGCAACCTATCCCCAAGTCTGCGTAAACGCCTATGGTGAACGAGCAGGTAATGCAGCATTTGAGGAGATTGTGATGGTGCTAGAGGAGTTGTATGGCATTAACACCGGTATTGCTACCGAGAAGCTCTACCAGCTCTCAAAGATGGTAGAGAAGTACTTCGCAGTTCCATTACCACTTCATAAGGCAATATCGGGTGCAAATGCCTTCACACATTCCAGCGGCATTCACTCCCATGGACAACTAACTCACTCAATGACCTATGAACCAATCAGCCCCAGCACCGTGGGAAGAAAAAGAGAATTTCATCTCGGTAAGTTCGTAGGGCGAGGCTACGTGGAATACTTGCTGAAGATGGGAGGAGTGAAAGCCACTCCGAATCAAGTCAGAGAGATTACTGAGAGAGTCAAGAGCAATCACGAGGCTCAGAAGAAGCAGCAATCTGTTGAGGATTTTGAGAGAGTCAGGAAGGAGATTGACAGTCTCCGTACGGGGGTCTCCGAGAGAGAGTTCTGGTCCATTGTGTTCGATGTTGTCTGAATCGACTAGCATCATTCGCTTAGTTCGCGATATTTCTCGCCGATGTGGTGTGCCAGATTATGCCGCCAGAGCGCCCCAACGTCCATGGTCACGACAGCGACTAGAAAGGCGATGCCCCAGACAGCAAGAAACCATGTGTCTGTCATCCAAGACTGGTATAGAAGTAGATACAACACTTCCACGATGAAAAACAACGTTGCAATGAGTATCGCCGTTATGATTCCGTAGCGGAACGTATCCGTCGCACTATTCGAGTCGAGCAGTCGCTCAGAAAGGTCCATTGAATCCTCAGCACTAACCCTGACAAATCGCCCTTCTTTGAGTTGTTCATCCACAAATGCATCCAATGCCTGAGGTTCAATTCTCTCGGCCAAGGTTTGAATCTTTGTGGAACGAACATACTTCAGCGCCGCTCCGCCACTCAGTAGAGTCAGTACGGCAATCACCACGAAGACAATGACAATCTGCCAGAAGGCAAAAGCTGCCAGTACTGCACCCATCACGGCAAAAACGCAGAGGATCTCAAAGATACCTCCAGCACTCTCAACTCCACCCTCGAAAAGAAAGGCCAGTCTCTTCAAAGCATCGACATTTACCCATGTCGAATATATGTGGGATTCCTCCGAAGCAAACATGTGCTTCTTGAAGGAGGAGTCGACGTCATCTTTCTTAGCCCCGTAGATGGTTATCTCCAAATCATATTCAATATCAGATTTGCTCATTGTGTTTCTCCTCCGAACCTACCTACAAGGTGGACCAGAACGTAATAATCCTTTGCCGCGGGCGTCCGAATGCCTTTTCATAGATTCTTGTCAACGGAGTATCATGGCCGATGTATTTGGAATGGTGCTGCTCGATGCAGCCGATGGAAAGGATGCCATCCATGAGATAGAACGTGATGATGGTTACGTGGATGAGAGTCTGGGGAAGCAGTATGTGGCAGAGTTTAAGGAGTGGCTGGAGGGCCAGCAAGAAGCAGTTGGAATGGTTAAGGGAAGAGTCCTTGATATCGGCTGTGGTGCTGGCCGAGTCAGCATCTATCTTCAGAACCAAGGACATGAGGTCACCGGTATAGACGCGTCTCCGGGTGCGGTAAAGGCGAGCAGGAATAGGGGCGTTGAGGATGTTCGCCTCATGAATGCTGAAAACCTAGAGTTCACCGAGGGGGTCTTCGACACTGCTATCATGTTCGGAAATAACTTCGGCATTTTGGGCCATCCTGACAGAGTTGTCGACATGCTCAGAAGGCTCCATGACATCACCTCACCAGAAGCCCTCATTCTTGCAGAGTCACGAAACCCTCTCACTACCGATAATCCTGTTCATCTAGCCTATCATGAACAGAACAGGGACAAAGGAAATCCACCTGGCCTTGTCAAGATAAGACTGCGGTATAAAGGAGCGACTGGTGACTGGTGGCAATTACTCCTAGCGACACCCGCACTCATGAAGTCCATTGCAGAAAGAGCTGGTTGGAGAGTTTCAGAGATTCTCGGCGATGAATCAATCTACGTTGGAGTACTGGAGAAACAGTAGAAGACGGAAGCCCGTATCACAAAAGCCATAAAGCTGTCTACTATAGTTAACGTGTGAAGAATCAATGAGTAAGACTTTGAGTGGAAGGATAGCGTCACATCAACTTGGCCGATTTGGCGGAAAAGACATCAAGTATGGTTACATCGGCCTTGAGCTGCCAAACGGCGAACACATTAGAGCCAAGGTAGACACATACACCGAATCCGAAACTCTGGAAATAGGGCAAGAGGTTCAGGTCGACCTAGAGACCTTAGGCGACACCGATATATGGGTCGCTCGAAAAATCCGCAAGGTTCACTGATAGGAACGGGCATGGTTCAATCTGCAACAATCAATGAGGAAGAGCACATTCTGTGATCATCTCCTGAAACCTCTGGAGTACAGATTCGCAGAGCTCATCCCTGTTTCTAACTGGAAACCACGACAGATCCAACATGCTTACTTTAATGTCCAGAACGTCTAAGACCTGATTCTTGTCAGACACTAGGACTCGGACGGATGTCTTGAGAAAGGGGATACGAGGAGAACCTGCGACCACAGGGATAAAAGGAATCAGAAGAAAATCAAAGCCGATTGCCAAGTATGCGATAATTGAGGCGATCTCTGGGCTCGAGGGCAACGAGTTCAAGAAAACAAAACACGCAAGGCTGAAAACCAGGGCACACCCGACTAGTCCTTCCAACAAGACCGCCCAATTGTAGCCCGGTCCGCTGTATTCCATAATCCTATGTCCATCTTCCTCATACAGTCTGAACACCGGACGATAGAGTTGGATTCCTAGAACTGTCACCAAGAAATACAACCCTGTCAGACCAATGCCCTGAAGCATCTCAGCCCCCGTCCTTAAGAACCAGATGATGGATAGGGAATACGAAACGAGAGAGGCAAATATGACCATAGGCAGAGTAGACATCTGTAAGAATCTTGCACCGATACTATCGCCAGACTGAAGTGAATCAACAGGCATCATAGCGGGCAACTCCATGACCGTCAGTCAAGCAGTCTTCTCTCACCTATAAAACCGTGGTCATGGTCTCCACCAGACCTTTAACTTGGAAAGCATCATAGTCAGAAACACCGAGGTAGTGTATGTGAATGACCATGAACTGACCTATTTCTGCGGTGTGTGTGGCAACAAGATAGTGACGCAGCTTGAAGTCCCTGCAGCGCCCAAGATGGAACAGGTCGAAATCAACTGTGAGAGGTGTTCAAACAGGACGCATCTGCTTCTGACCAAGTGCCCTCAGTGTAAGGAGGTCGTCAAGTACTTCGCCTCCGATCTGGACTTCCCTGCAGAAGTACGAAATCTGGCAAAGGTCTATCTATCGCTCATTGCAGGAATCAAGATGAGTCTTGAGGGACTAGTAGAAGAATTCAATGTTCCGGTTCCGAGAAAATGGTCTGTGAAACTTGAATGCACCTGCGGTCATGATTACACTTCAGAGATCCATCTCCCCGTGATTGCACCACCGAATTGATACTGCATCCAGTGCTATCGTTATCAAGATACTATAATCTCGTAATCAAGCTTGGTAGGACACTTCAACGTGTTGGCGATAGGACAGAATTCATGGGCCAGTTTGACTGCTCGTTCAATCTTGCTCTTGTCTTCATCACTCGAGATGTAGACCTTGACATCCAGCCTAATCTCCCCGAATCTCCAGACAGGTCCATCTTCAACCATTATTCCTTCTGCTACAACATCTACATTCTTAGCCTGAACCCGAAGACTGCCTGCTGCCTTGAAGAATGAGAGAGTGAAACAGGACCCAGAAGCTGCCACCAGGAGAGTCTGCGGGGAGAACTTGCCTTCTGGCGCTTCAGGCCACCAATCGGGCGCCGAGGTCACCTCAAATTCTTCCATTCCTTCAATATCCACTCCAACAAACATCGGTTTGAGAACTCGTGTTGTCATTTTGTATCTGTGTTCATCTGACATGACAATCATGACGAGTCTGAGGAAATTGGCATATTAATGTGGCCTTTGAAAGGGGGTTTCACTCGATGCGAACCGCATACTCAAAATACACTGTACACTTCATCGAATTTGAAATCACACACAACTCTGCATGATAACGCTTCGCCACACCTGACAACAACACGCAATAGCAGCAGACCGCAGAGACAAGAGACAGGTTTTCGACTGAGAGATACTCGTGGGGAGCATCGTCCCAGAAATCAGGAGGGGATGCCACTTCGAGAGAGCGCCTCCATTCACTCTCAATAGTTACAATCTTGTCACTTACCCAGCTGGATCCCCACTCTTAGAAAGGTCTTCAGGTATGAATCATACTCGCCCTCTGTTTGAAAACTGTATTATAGAGAGTCGTGTTAGCGGATGTTTCTAAGCCTATGTTGCGCATCTGATTCCGGGCGGCAATCATGACAGAGCTTATTAGACAGTAATCCACAGAATACTGTGGTGGTCAGGCAACTGGTAGGGCACCTAATTTCTGTAACATGCCCTCATAACTCCCCCCCCTCCTACGATGCCTTATTGGTCCTGGCCACCACCTTCCCTCTTTGAAATGCTTCCAGGATACTCCATATGCGGCAGTTCTCTTTCCAGTTATCGGACCCGACAGACCGTTCACTGAAACATGGAGTAACCTAACAATGCAGTAATTCTACTCCAGGAAAGGCACCGACATAGCTATGCGATGTCATGTGTATGTCAGGAATCTTGGCCATCGGATTCGGCCTAAAGATTCAATAGAGCACGGGCCATTTCAGCGCCTGACTGAACAGTTCTATCAAGGAACCGAAAGATCCGAGGGAGTCCAATGGAGAAAGTACTACGAGCTAGGCCCATTCGTAACCTGATAACACTGCATCTGCTGTTCGCGTTCGTTGCTTTGGCATTACTGTTTTCGCCCACCGCAACACCGGTAGGATGGCGTATGCTGGCCATAGTCATTGTGTACAACACATTGATCCCTTTCGGTGGTTATCTGCTGGGCCACACAGAATGGGTCAAAATATGGATGTTTGTTATGCCCTTGAGTGTCTTCCAACTCTTGCCTGACTGGTTTCTATCAGCACAGTTAGGGGTCCTCTCTTTTCCAAACGACGGCTCCCCGATGATAGGCACAGTGCCGCTCTATATGGCAGGTCTCTGGTCAATTCCGCTGTTCATCATAGTCTATGTGGGCTTGCGAGTGGAGGAAGAGCACTCTGCTTGGGAAACCCAGCTGGCCGTACTGATCACGTCTTTCGTACTCTTCGTTGGTGCTGAAGCAACAATGTGGGCGCTCCCCTCTTGGTCAGCACAGAACGTACTAACAATCAGCTCTGTGGCCGTATACATCGTCGTCCCTGAGCTCCTTCTGGGAAGCTCCTCCTACATCATCTATGCCATGATACGACACTACGGCCATGTTCTCAAGTTGTTCTGGTCCTACATAGTAATGGCACTATATCTGGGGAACGCATGCGTCTTCTATTTGATCATCGAGGTCGTACTACTTGGAGGCTAGAACGCAGAGACAAGTCAACCCATGTAGTGATTGACTATGGGCATCTTCCACCCGGTGCCGAATGCCTTTCTCGTGATGCGTATGCAGGGAGGTGCCTGCCAACGTTTGTATTCAGCATTGACAAATCGTGAATACACGTCATCAACCACATCTTCGGGGTATCCCATGTCAATCAGTTCTCGTCTGCTACGGCGATTCTCTACAATCTCATCAACCATCGGACTCACAATATCGAAGTTGAAGGGATCATATTGGTCTTCCTTGAGTTCAGCAGAGGGGCGCTTCTCGATAGTGTTCTGTGGAATCACCTTCTCACCCTTGAGAGAATTGTAGTATTCAGCGAGACTGTAGACTTGGAGTTTGCTCACATCTCCTATGACACCAACGCCCCCGGTCAGATCACCGTAGAGCGTGCAATAGCCCAGTGCGAGCTCAGTCTTGTTGCCGGTGTTGAGAACGAGAATCCTAAGGTCCTTCAGCCTGTTCGAGAAATCCATGAGGCAGTTTCCCCTCACTCGGGGCTGAATGTTCTCGTCCGCCACGGGATCGTCATCTTCAGGTGTCAGACCGAATTCATCACGGATGGTGGCAAGAGGTGACGCCAGTCCATCATGATAACTATTGACGATGTCTTGAATCGAGAACTGGATGTAATGCATGCCGAGATTCTCAGCAAGCTGCTGAGCGTCTGTCTTGCTATGTGTACTGGAGTACTTTGAGGGCATCGAGACTCCAATGATGTTCTCCGAGCCCAAGGCCTCCGCTGCGATACAGGCTGTGACTGCTGAGTCTATTCCTCCACTCAGCCCCAGAACAGCCATCTTGAACCCTGTCTTTCTGAAGTAGTCTCGAATGCCAAGCACAATGGCGTTGAATATCTCAGCATCCCTGTCGTATGTTGGCTCAGAGATTGGCTCGGCAAGCCCACTCTTTGCGTCAAGGTCAACCAAAGCCAGATCCTCTTCGAACTGCTTGGCAAGGCAAACAAGAACACCCGAAGCATCAACAGCTTGGCTATGCCCATCAAAGACCAGTTCGTCCTGCCCGCCAACCAGATTGGTCAACAAGACTGGAACCTCTAGTCTCTTGGCACGATCATGCATGAGTTTGAAACGTTCTATGCGTTTTCCCACATGAAACGGGGAGGACGAAATGTTGATGATGATGTGTGCTCCATGCTCAACAAGAGTGTCGGTGACCTTGACGCTGTAATCATCATCCCACAGGTCCTCACAGATCTCTACCCCAAGTCTGTAGACATTGTCGTCTATCATGACCTCAACGGGTTCTATATCGTCGGAAGGATTCGCCTCAAAGTACCTCTCCTCATCAAACACGTCGTAGGTCGGAAGCAAGGTCTTGCGAACCATTGCGAGTATCCGACCATCTTGGATTACAGCCGCACTATTATACAGTCGCCAGTCTGACTTGTACTCCACAGATCCGACGATGGCGACTATTCCTTCTACTGAATCACGAATAAGTTCCAATGATCTCTGATTGTCTTCCAAGAAGGCTCTGGCGTTCAACAGGTCTTGGGGCGGATAGCCACTGATAACAAGCTCGGGAAACACGACGATGTCTGCTCCAGCAGTCTTTGCACGCTCGATATACTCACACACCAATCGCCTGTTACCCTCGAAGTCGCCCACTGTTGGGTTCAATTGTGCCATGGCTATCCTCACCATTCGTTCACCACACACCCGACTCCTGACATGTCTCAAAAGGGTTTTGTGTTCTCCCAAAGAGGCGGTTATCGCAGGGTTTCCTCCAGCTGCTGCAAGAATCGCCGATTGCTCCAACCATCCGATCAAAAGATGACACCTATCCATGGTTGGTCACTCGTCAAGTTTCAGAGAAATGCAAACAAAATGACATTATGGTAATGGATTTAATAGCCAGACTATTCACAGTACAGCATCGTAAGGTGGGACTCTCGTGACGAAGAAATCTGGCAGACCCAAGCTTTCGGATGTATCGGGCATAGGACCGAAGACCGAGGAGAAGCTGAGAAATGCAGGAATAAAGACCGTCGCCAGTCTAGCCAAGTATGAACCAGCCAGGTTGGCTCAGAAAGTAGATGGTCTTGGAACCACGACCGCCAAGAAGATGATTGCATCAGCCAATAAGCTCTCATCTCCAAAGCAAGTTGTGAAGAAGCATCCCAAGAAGACAGCGGCAAAGAAGACTGCACCGATTGACCAGATGATCCAAGACTATCTCGTGGAACTCCACAGTGCAGACCAACAAGTTGCACTCGGAGCGGTTGATGGACTGGCTAACATCGATCATCCCCAAGCCACGACTTACCTCATTGACTGTCTGAACGATCCGAGGTACATGGTCCGCCTGCAGGCCGCGTTGAAACTGGGAGAACGCGGTGACAAGAAAGCCATTGATGTATTGATAGAGGTCCTTCAGGACGAATCGCTCTTTGTGAGACAGACGGCAGCCGGTTCACTCGAATCAATCGGAGGGAGAAAAGCTGCAAAGGCTATTGCGGAAGCCGAGAAAGAGGGACTCCTACTCAACGAACTCCCGGAAGGCAAGATGTTGTAGAACCATCAACTCCGTCAGCACGTAGGTAGGTAGATGATATCGCACGAGCTATGGCTCTTCCACCACAATACGCTATAAGAAACTCAGATGGTTGCACCACACTTCGGGCAGAACTCGTCACCGATTGCCACCGCTACACCGCATTTCGGGCACTTACCTGAATAACGGTTCCAGATGGTCTTGAGTATTCCCTTTGCGCCGTCTTGGAGCCTCTGACTTGCCTGAAGCTTGAACAACCCGTCTTCTATGATGCGTCCGGCATCTTCCTGCAGGAAGATGTTCCCCTCTCGGATTGCACGTTCAAAGGCGTTCGCGAAGGTAGGGTCTTCTTTGAGCCACTTCTGAACACTAGAGGAAAGCCTCTCTGCAAGCGGGCGACTTACTGGATGATGATGTAAGGTCGCACCAATTCGCTCATCAGGCACAGAATACGGAAACAGAAGCTGTGTCTTTCCATCAGGATAAGTGATGACTGCACAGTTGACCGTTAGCCGAGTAAGGGGTGCAATCCCCTCGATTCTTTCGTTTTCTATGGAGATCCTAGTGACATCGAGAAACTCAGCCTGAAGCTGAACAATGCGGTTGTTGATTTCTGCATCCAGTCGCTCTAGCGATACCTTGACCTCGTCACGTATCACCCGGAGGCTCTCAATCTTTGCATCCATCTCTTCTCTGAAGGCCTCGACCCGATCCCTCTTCTTCTTGACCTCTTCTTCATACATGGCCTCGGCTTTCTTCCGTTCCTCATCAAAACCCTCACGAAGCTCCTCAGCAGATTTTAGCAGCATCTGAGCGTAAGACTCAACCTTTGTCACAACCTCAGGAATATCCGAGGTACGGTCTCTAAGCGTTTCAGAGAAATCCATGAAAACCGAAACAGCCCCTTGTACGTCTTCGCCCTTCTCGTTGACTGCTGCTTGAGAGGACCTTGTCTCACCGAGCAGATTGCCGAGTAGTGACTCGATTTGAGTCAGTGATCGGGCAAAATCAGCAGTCCTCGCACGCAGGTCCATTGTGAGCTTCTCGCGTAGGGAGTAGACCTGACGATTGATCTTCTCCCTTAACTGCTCTATGTCGTAATCAACGGTCTGCTGCATGTGTTCCAGCTGCTGCTGATACCTTCGTTCATCTGTGGAGATTATGTTCTCGATGACTGATAGCTGGCCGCCTAGTTTCTCGTCTGCCAATGAACGGAGTTCTTCCATGGCCTTGATGCGAACAGATATTGACTCTTTCAGATCCTGATAAGTCCCGCTCGCCAAGAGTGCATCTTGGGACGTGACGGCGCCTTCGATGAGCGAGACGGATTGTTCTGATGAAGAAGGACTGACATAGTCCGCGGCTGAGAGTAGAGCAGACGGGTCTTCCACCGATTGAATCCTCTGAGTTCTGTTCTCCAGCTCAGCCAAATTCTTGATCAATCGGTCCACTGCAGCTGGGACATCCTTGGGCTCTGAAACTCCACTCATGAGTGTCTTCCGCATATCACTAACATGGGGATTTTCTGTGAATCCGAATTCAGCAGAAGTGGCACTTGAGGGAGCGAGCACTATTGATGTTGAAGCACTTGTCTGGACGAGCCAGAAGGGCAATCCAACCAGACTGAGGCCTGCAACACGCGGATGACCAACCTTCTGATGCTCAGCTAAAGCAAGGGTGGTGACATAGGTCTCTTCCTTCGACAATTCTCGTTTTCTAGAGGCGGAATCAATGAAAGCTAGCCCAATACTGAGTTCTCTAACCACACATATCACCAATCAAATGGAAGTCACTCACCGTGTGGTAATTATGTTTTTCCTCGGACGGAAAACAAGTTGCCTTCAGAGAGAAACTCACTCAAGCACGTACTCCTCACCGTGACCCAGAATGACAACTCTCGCTGAAGAGTTCTTCTCAACTTGCTCTTTGAAACCCTGAGGGTCGGCATCTCGGAGATGTATAGGAATCGCAATCTTCGGCTTGATGAGGATTGCCGCCTCAGCAGCCTCAGTCATGTCCATCGTATAGGTCCCGCCACTTGGGAGTAGTGCGACATCAAGCTCGGGGAGCCGCTCCATCTCCGGAATCAAGTCTGTATCGCCGGCATGGTATATCTTCTTATCATCCAGCTTGATGATGTAGCCAACTCCCAATCCCTGAGGATGATATGGCTTCCCGGGGGAGCGGAATCTCTTCACATTATATGCCGGAGTCGTCCAGATGGTAGGTCCGTCACTTATCACCATGTGCTGACCTGAATCCATCCCCCACACCACAGCCCCTTTCAACTCCTTCTTGAGGCCCTCGGGAGCTATCACTGGTGACCCCAACTTCCGAATCTTCTTGATTAGACCCTTGTCGAAATGATCCTGATGGCCGTGTGTGACCAGTATCAAATCTGCAGGGCTGAAGTCGCCCTTCTTGAGACCTGTCCCTTTTGTCGTTGGGTCTATGTAGATGTTCTGAGTGTCTGTCCTAATCTGTACGCTCGCATGAGCTAGCAAACGAATCGATATACCCACGAGTTTCACCTCCCAAAGAGAAGCTTCCTTCATCTATATGTGTTTCATATCCTTCTTCGACGCGAGAGAAACTGATTGAAGACGCCTTTCTCTCAGCCAGACACAGCAAACTAACGTGATCTTGAACGTTCCATTTCGCCGTGCAAGCAGTAATATCCTGATACGCTTTATGCAGCATGATTTATGATGATACCGGAAGTGTTGGGCTGCCTGATACTCGATGAGGACACGGGTCAGCCACTCTATTCTTACTTCTTTGATGAGGAACTCAAGAAGAATCCTTCCGAGATTCCAGCAAGAGTCAGATCAAGAGAACTTACGCTAGTCCACGAGATGGGGACATATGCCGTCTACAGTGCTCTCGTCAGACATGAAACGCCTAAGGTCAAGGAGTATCTCAAGGCTTTCAAGAAGAGGGTGGAGAAGACTTATCCTGAGGGTCTAAAGCGAGGTAGCGGCAACTTCGCAGACATGGTGATACTGCAGAACATCGTGGCTGAAGTGTTCGGCAACGACCAATAATCAGAACAACCTTGGTTCGTCGTATCTGAAAGAGATATTACTTAGATTGGATAATCCTAGGCTCTAGGGAGAATGCGAATCTTGAAAGGATCAAGAAACAGTGCGATTCTGTTCTTCATATCGTCATTATTCCTCATCGCTCAGGCTGCTCTCAGTCTAATTGCCTTTGATGACTGGGTCGGCGCCATGGTTGCAGGAACTCTGTCCATCGTGATGTTTCTAGGGATGGGCATGGCATACAAGGGAGGCCTCACTGCCGTGATGGACCAGACTGTAGTCGAAACACCCAACTACGACGGGACGTACACCAGGACGGTGACAACCAGAGACACAGGACAACGAGTACAGGCCACCCCATGTTGTGGGATATGTGGGGGAATCATGACCATCGTTGTGCCTTTTATGTTCGGAGCCGAACTGGGCGACGCAATCATTCTCCTTGCGCCAGGGTTTCTCGCTGGAGTAATGGCAATCCTAGCTGGAGTTGTCTTCATAAGAGACTACAAAGGACCTTGGATGGAAAGAGCGTTCTAGAACACCACATGGTGGCGTGTTGAAAACCACCATCAACGGCCGGATATCGAGATGAAGGACTCTATACTGCCTTCGTCCTGGCAATCACCGTCAACACAAGCCCGAGTGCCCAAGCAGAGTTCAGAACGAACCAAGTGAGCACAAGAAGGCCCACGGGTCCCGACGTGATACCGACGTAGAGCAATGCCAGAACAAAACTGATGAGTCCAAAGCCCGACGCGATTGCAATGATGAATTTCCCGAGCCCAACATGTGTCGTCGTCAGGAGATATCCGCCAAGAATCACTGCAAAACCTCCAAGCCAAGCAATAATCCAGAGGACAAGCAATACAGAGTCAATGATGGGATAGAATGGTGACAACGCCGCGAGCGAATGTACAAGCTGATAGATCAAAATGATTGTTCCCACACCTTGGGTGTATCCAGTTATGATCAACAACAATCCACCGATGACACACAATGCGAAGGGGGTCTGATTGTGCATGGTTCTGCTCTAGGAGCAGACGGGCTTTTCTCTTATTCGGCCAAGTGGCCTATAGGGCCGACTCGATTGTCACCGCTGCAATTCATACTCTTGACCCATTCGAAGAGAAACCTAATCCCTCATGGCTTCTTCTTCGCGTTTTCGCCGCTCTTTCTCCAGTTTGTCAACTCGCTTCTGTCTGGCGTTCTCCGCCTTCTTGATTCGCTTTTCCGAATTCCGGATACGCTTTTCTGCTTCTGACAACTCTTTCTTCCGACGTTTCTCCGAGTTCTTGTGTTCCTTACTTGCCTCTTTATACTCGTTCTTTGCGAGGCTCAGCTCCCGCTCTAGGCCCTCAAAATGAGTCCGTTTTGTTTCGGCAACGGTGAGGTAACGGTCAACCTCGGAGTCAAGACGAGCCCGCAACTTGTCCAGCTCGGAGTTTAGCTGTCCGAGTTCGATGGTATAGGCCTTGATGTCTGAATCAATGCTTCTGATCTTCTCATCTCGTGCGACTTCATAAACAGCCTCTGCAACAGCTGAAGGAGGAACGTCCGGAGCATAGTCATGCATAATAGCCTCTTTGGGTCGCGGAGCTGGGGGCTCGGGAGAGGAGGGCTCAATCTCTGGCTCAGTCGTTGGCGCCTCAACGGGCGGTTGTTCTTCAATAACCTCAACGGGTATTTCCTCAACGACCTCCACTTCTGAGGTTGGCTCCTTGACCTCAGGTTCCGCCCGGGGAACCGTCTGCACGGCTCTTACCTTCTCAAGGATGTCCTTGACAACCGCCTTCCCGCTCTCACGGTCCAGCACATGGGACTCGGCCGGTCCAGCTTTTTCGGCTTTCACCAAATCAGAGGGTACCTCGCCCGGAGGTTCTACGCCAGCTTCTTCGGATTCAACAGTCTCTTCTAGGACTGGTTCGGTTGCAGGCGCCCTGACAGGTTCTGGCGTCAATTCTTCTTCTCTATTTAGGAGAGAGGCCCCGCAACGAACGCAGAACTTCCTCGTCACATCATTCGCTCTCCCACACTTTGGACACGTCTGCAAGTTCTGACAACTCCTAAGCCAAGTGATAATAGCCAATACCATGGATTGTCGCCAGATATACATTTGGCATATCCTATCATGACATGAGTTTCGAGCTCATCAACCCTCTGGACCTTGAATTGGCCCCTGATCGGTTCTTGAGTGAGGAGATAGAGAAATGAGCTGGTTGTCGCGAAGCTCAAGGAAGCTTAGGAACTCTATCTCGAGGAGGAACATGCGATTAGACCACCACTGACGAGGAACCCTATCATCACCTTATTGAGGTTATGAAGTGAAGCGCAGTTTATGTGGACGAGGATCCTGTTTTCCAAATCTCCTTGAGATTCATCGGATCAGCACCGACTTCAAAATCCAGAGACTGCCTCTGCGCTTGGGTTCTCCACTCTTTTCTGAATCTATAGAAGTATTCATAGAGGTCGGGGACATCGTCACAGAAAAGAATCTCATGGTTACCGATTACAGTCATCTGGAGGTACAAAGGTAGCTCTTCAAAGACCCAAACATCATACTTGTTTGCATCCAACTGCCTCCAAATCTTACCAAGAAGTTCTGCCATCTCGTCTGCGGATTGAAGAGTTGAAGCAACAACGCAGAGGTCGTAGTCGCTTGTATCTGTGGCAGTACCTTCAATTTGAGAACCGAATAGGAGAACTGCATCAATCTCAGGTATCTCTTGCATCCAATCAAGTTCATCTCTGGTTTTAGATATCATCCGCTCAACCATTTTTCCGCCACATCCAAGAACTCGGATATTCCGGGAATGACTCGTTTGATGCTTTGCAAAAGCACTTCTTGCTCTATGTCATTATACACATGAATAAGACGATTTCTAAGCCCATTGGCTTCTCTCAGAACCCCTCCAATTTCCTCCGTTATGATACCCTCATCTCTAACCTTTGAGATATTAGTGTAATCATCGGTCGGCGGGATGGATATGTCCTTCAGAATCATCGCCATCAAGTCTGTAGCAACTTCAATAGATTCCTGAGCCGCTTTCTCTATTGCTAACAGACTCTTTATTTCATATTCAGATGCTCCTTCCTTTTGCCATTCTTTGACAAGTGCAATCCGATGTCGACCATGATGTATCTTCTGCATGTAGCGTTTCTTGCGTGGCTCAGGTAACTTGGGCATGGACAATATCTCCCACGGCTGATGGCTCTTTCAAGCATTTCTTCGAGTTTATACCTTTGCATCCTCTGCTTTGGTTCCTTCATTTGTCTGTTTCACACCAGTACCAGAGTTACATGGATCACTCTAGTACTGAATGGAAATGGATCGTGAATACACTGAAGGCTGAGAGGAGGGGACCGGAGAACTCCAGCTCTTCATGCTACATGATTATCTCATAGTTCTTATCCACTCAAAGACCGGCTCACAGATCTATACTGGATCAACCACATCAAGGTCAGGAATACGTTTGAACGCTTGATCATGCGTCATCAAGCTGGTTATACACTCAACTGATATAGTTGCCAAGACTGTCGGATTTCGTCCACCAATCCCAAGATGGGTGAATTAGCCAAGTTTCGTGACCGTCAAATCAGCTGTTTCTTCATCTATACTGTAGAACGGCATCTCATAGCTCAGAAAGATGCGCCCTCTCTTTGGTCCCTCCAGGGAACCTAGACGTTTCACAAGATAGTGTAGAGTTTCCACGACTATGGTTGCATTCACTGCAGCCTGATTCTTCTTCAATGACGTTTCAAGTGGTCGGATGACCTTGTCGTGTTCTGGAACATCGCCTAGACAATGATGTTACAGTCTCGTGTGTCATGCCGCTTCGGCCTTCAAATACTTCTCAATTGCACGGACGAATCTCGGCGCATCAACCAGAAGAGAGTCGATTGAATCCCATACTATTCCGAAATCGATCTCTATGTACTGATGCACTAACACGTTCCGCATGGCAATGACCTTCTGTAGACTAGATGCAAAATCACTGGGGATGATGTGGTTCTTAGCTAAGAGCTCGATTGTACCTTTGTAGGTATCACTAAGCCCGTAGTTCTTCTGGGCAACAATGTGGCTGCTGACATCGATTATCGACTGGGCAATGGTCTCAATGGCTCTAGCTGTTGCCCTTAGGCTCTTTCCATCAGTCAAGAACTCATCATAGCTCTGTGCTTTTATGATCTTCAAGAACTTGAGCTCCTCTAGAATGACTGCTAGTCGTCGCTCGACAATTGTTGCATCAAGACCCACCCTAGAGACCTCCCAGTGTTTCTCTGAGCAGACGCTGTTCAAAGATTCTGTAGTCGGGATATCGTATGAGGACTTCTTCAATGAAATCGGACCACGAGTCGGGATTCCTCTGAAACAGTACAACTCCATCTCTCGCTATGCGATAACGTAGAGTCCAATTCGCATCTTCAACAAGAACCACATCTACGGCAGTTTCGGGCCCTTCCAGTGCAGAGATGACCTGGAGTCGAAGATCAAATCGTTTCTGCGCGTCTGTTTCTGTTGTGCTGATGGCAATATCAAGATCACTTGCTTCAGAGTGGTCACCTCGGGCTCTTGAACCAAATAATACAATGAGACTGATGCCTTCTGGTGCGGCTTCCAGAATTCTTCGTACTATCTCACTATTGTCGAGCATGTTCGACCCCTCTTGATTGTTCCAAACACCCCTACATCAGATTCGGCATATAAACTCGAAGGTGTCCTCTCAATACCGAGATACGACAGACTCCTGTGACATCGAAAGAAACGAATTGGAGTTGTATGAAAAAGGGATGAGAGCTGAATTATTCCATCTCCCTCGTTTCAAGTCTGTTTCATTGTCCACACCCATTCGAAGGCGGACTCGCAGCGCTCGTTGATGAATCGCTTCTCGTCATCAGTGAAACGGGACTCAACGGCGTAACAAGGCGGGGCAATTTGAGAGACGTGCTGGACGTCTCGCCGCGCCCATCATAGCTCTGTGTCGGGTTGACAGCGCTTCTATAACCAAACCTTTGAACAAAAAAATATAAGGCAATGTATCTAATAGTTTCGTGAGTTTCTAACACAAAGGGGGTATATGTCTGTGTTTCATGCTGTAGATATCAACCACAGGTGGCCGAGGAGGAAGCGAGTTGTTGTTGTACTGCTCCTTGGCGTCCTGATCCTTGGTCTTGGGTCAATCCCAGATGCAAGAGCAACAACAGTCAACTATTACGCAGTCATTGTCGGGATCAGCGACTATGATGACTCCACGGGAGTTAATGATTTAGACTATGCCGATGATGACGCGAACGATTGGTACTGCTTCCTTACCTGTACGATTGAGTTTGATGAGGTAAGGGTTCTGGGAGATGACACAAGCTACTATCAGAGCTACTACGCACTGGCGACGAAGACCAACATCGTGAACTCCCTGAACTGGCTGGTGGGTGTTGCTGACTCTGATGATCACATCGCAGTCATCTTCGCTGGTCATGGTGGCCAGATTGGTGAAACAACTGAAACATACTTCGTTACATGGGAGGAGAGCTACCTCTACGATTCTGAGATTGCCTCAATACTGGCCACAGCGGTGGCAAGGCGCATCTTCCTATTCCTTGATTTCTGTCATTCTGGTGGCTTCTTGGACGACCTCGAAAACATCGACAACAGTGCGAATGTGTTTGCGACATCGGCTTGCCACTACAACGGAGTATCATTCGAGGATCATGATCTGGAGAATGGAGTATGGACCTACCATTACATCCTTGAATGGAATGGGCTGATACGATCATATGGGTGCAATGTGGCTCAGGAGATTGTGTATGACGAGGCGTTTGATAGCTTCATGGTATTCAAAGAACGTGATGAAGAGGACACCCCTCAGAAATATGATGGCAATCCGAACGGAGGCTTTGTCATTGGTCCGAAACTCGGGTAGCGAAGATGGAAATGCAAATCTCTTAGGCAGCCGTCGAAGAACGATAGCAGGAGGGTAGAGAGTGATGTATCACGGAACAACACCAGGATGTGCTGCCGGTTACTCAACTGTGGTGCTGAAAGACACACTTCCGTATCCAGAGCATCAAGAAACACTCAAGGAGAATGGGACTGCAAGAAAGACTTGAAAGGGCCTGTTTCCAAGTATGGTGTTGGTACGTAGACCTGGAGGAGCAAACATGGGTGAGTGGGAACGTCGAGTCTATACACTGCTGGTCCTTGTAGCGCTGCTTCTATCGAATGTCTGCATGGTCACCCATGGATCATTCCGAGAGAGCCGGGTCAGTCGAAAGGAGCAGCAGGTGAACTCTGTCCTCTCCTATACCCCCCACGGACCCATCACCATCAACGGGAACGCTGACTTCGAGGACCAGGAATGGCCGGGGAGCGGGACTGAAGATGACCCTTATGTCATCGAGGGGCTGCGGATCATACACAGCTCAACATGCATCACTGTCAACAACACAGATGTCTACTTCGAGATAAGGGACTGTCTCATCTCGGCACCTCTGCCGACCAGCAGCGATGGCATCGTCTTTGACAACGTGACCCATGGAACTGTGAAGGACTGTGTCATTGAGCTGCACGGGTACGGAGTGAGATTCTCTTCGTCGCCTAACTGCACCGTGGCGGACAGCATCCTATGGAGCAATGAATGTGGAGTCTACATCGATCACTCAAGTGACTGCACCATCCTGAACAACACCATCAACGATAGCGAGTGGGGCGGTATCAGTTTCTGGATTGTTCGTGACTCTATCATTGAGAACAACACCATCAGCGATACTGGTGGAAAGGGAATCTCTGCCAAATTCGCCTACAACTGCATCTATACAGCCAACATCGTCACGAACAGTTCAGGAGATGGTTTCTTTTTCCACTACTCCAACGGCACCTTCACGGATAACAGAGCTGTCAAGAATCTGGGCGGGTTCTATTTCCTGTATGGTTCAGCATCCATCATGATAGGGAATATTGCCAGCAATGCCACCGACCATGGTTTCTTGTTCATTTCCCACAATCATCTCACCATGACGATGAACAGTGCTATCAACAATGGTCGGACGGGATTCTTGTTGGACGCTGATGAATGCACCCTGATCAGCAACGCGGCCATTAGTAACGGTGAGAGAGGTTTCCTATTGGGTGGCTCTGACTGCGTGTTCATCAACAATACCGCTACCGACAATGTCTGTGGCGTCTGTCTAAGCAGATCCAGTCAGGATGTTTTGCTGTCTCTCAACCGGCTCTACGACAACGCTCAGCACAATGCCATGGACAACGGCACTGCGAATACCTGGGACAATGGTACACACGGCAACTACTGGGACGACTATGATGGCGACGGCGCCTACCTCATTCCGGGTTCAGCAGAGAGCATCGACAACCATCCCTATCGGATCGACAACATCCCGCCCACGGTCGACGGTCCGGAAGATATCGCGTACGAGTACGGGACCACTGGGCACACCATCACGTGGAGTCCTGAGGACCTGAACCCCCACAGCTACGCTGTCTATCGCAACGATACAGTGGTGAGAACGGGAGTCTGGAACACAAGCTCCGAGACCATCACCATCTCTATCGACGAGCTTGCCGTGGGAGTCTACGCCTACACACTTGTCGCAAGGGATATCCTAGGAAATGAGGGGAGTGACATGGTGCTTGTCACCGTGGTGGACACAACACCGCCCACGATCAGTCGTCCAGCAGACATCGAGTACGAGCATGGCACGACAGGACACACCATCAGCTGGGTCCTTGAGGACCTCAGCCCCGACACGTATACAATCTACCTCAATGGTCTGCCGCTGGAATCAGGGATGTGGAACTCGAGTTCTGCGACCATCACCATCTCCGTGGACGGTCTTGATGCTGGCACCCACATCTACACCATAGTGGCGGCTGATGTGCATGGCAACAGCGTTTCCGACACAGTCATGGTGACGGTCATTGACCCCATCGTTCGCCTCCAGATGCTGTCCCTCATCGTGACCATTATTGGAGGGGGGGTCGCCGCAGTATTCGGAACACTGATTGTTCTGCATCGCCGTAAAAAGTCCTCGTCATAGCTCTGAATCAAGTGGAATGCTGTTCTCTGAGGACACTGAAGTCTGCATAGATAGAGCTCTAGATGATACATTGAGTTTACTTGGCCCATCCGAGGAAACTTCCGAGATACGGCACCAGAAAAAAGGGAAGTACTGGACGAAGATGGCCGCCCAGATGGTTCATGTTGAGCCTATTTCATGGTCTTGACCCAGTCGGTGACAGGGCGACTAGTTACGCAGGTCATATGTTCATTCAGATACGCGTTCAAAAGGTTGGTTGACAAAGACTAATAGAGAATTCTTTGAAGGTGGTTTCGATGTCAATGTTCTTTACTGTGGTCGTTAGTCGTGAAGAAAAGCACTATGTTGCACTTGCTCCAGATGTAGATATTGCTAGTCAAGGTGAAACAATAGAAGAGGCTCTGGCAAATCTCAAGGAAGCGCTGGAACTCTATTTTGAAGATGAAGATGCAATAAGACCACCCCTTACAGGCCAGCCAATTATCTCTCTTCTTGAGGCTTCGAGTTGAAAGCTCCAGTTCTCTCTGGAAAAGAGATGATCAGGTATCTCGCAGATAGATGATTTGAGATAGTAGGTAGAAAGGGCTCTCATGTTAGAATGAAGAAACTTCTGACTCCACGAAATCTAGTTGTGATAATTCCGGATCACAAGAAACTAGCTCAAGGTACATTACGTTCAATCTTACGACAAGCAGGAATAAGTTTTGGAGAGTTTGTTTCCTCAAGAAAACGATATCTGAAAAAGAAGAAGAGTGAGCTGGGAGTTATCGACTCCAGCTCATCAATGTGTATTCTACTTCATCGTCTTGACCCATTCGAAGACGGGTTCGCACAGCTCCTTGATGCGACGCTTCTCGTCGTTCATGGGGCTCGGCTCCCAGTCGTCTGCGGGCTCGAAGTGCCAGTCGGTCACCGTGCCGCGACGCGTCTTCTTGTCGTGCCAGACCACCTTTACCGGCATGCCAAACTCAGCATCCCAGGGGTCCAAGCCGCGGAGCTCGTTGGCGATAGCCACGTTTCAGCCATCAACGATAGCAAATACGAAGACGAGAGTTACGCGCCTGACGGATTTGAGATGAAGATTACTCATCCGGTCAAGCTGTTGCTGATTCTCACGAAATTTCGGAAGGCTTTATAGAGGCCTAAATATCTCCCGGTATAACCAAGGTTGGATGTTCGGAATCTTGGGTATTCAAGATGGAGGAAGTACTTCCCATGACAGTAGCTATAGTTGGTATTGGACATACTGGTTTTCGAAGTACAACGCCCGACGTTTCCTTCAAAGAACAGATGTTTGAAGCTGCCCTCAAGGCATATGAGGATGCAGGAGTCGATCCAAGGAAAGACATTGGCAGTTTCATCACAGGTGCTGAGGACTACTGGGAAGGTTACTCGATTTTTGACGAGTTTGTGCCTGACCAGCTTGGTGCGGTCCTTCGCTCGGTCTGTACAATAAGCGGAGACGGAATGCAGGCGCTCATTACAGCGGCCATGCAGATTGAAACGGGGTTGTTTGATATTGCGGCAGTCGAGTCTCATAGTAAAGCCTCGGATCTGCTATCATTCACAGGGATTGTGACCCACGCACTTGACCCAGTGTATAATCGAAGCATGGATGTGAATCCATTCTTTGTTGCTGGTCTTGAGATGAAGAAGTGGCTCTCTGAGTCCGGCAATACGCGGGAGCATTGTGCGCACGTGGTCACCAAGAACAAGAACAATGCGCTAGACAATCCCCTTGCAGCATATCCTGCAGTGATGTCTGTGGATGAGGTGATGAAATCAGGAATGGTTTCTGATCCACTAACCAGACGTGACATCAGTCCTCTTGCAGATGGGGCGGTTGTATTTGTTCTTGCCTCGGAGGAGAAGGCCAAGGAACTCTCAGAATATCCCATATGGCTGAAAGGAATAAGCTGGATTTCTGAAACTCCCTGGCTAGAATCACGAGATTGGAGTGATGCTACCTATGCACGGAAGACCGCCAAAAAGGCCTTCAAAATGGCTGGAATCACAAATCCGAAGAAGGAGATTGGCCTATTGGAGGTTGATGATTGGTTTTCATACAAAGAGCTGCAACACTTGGAGGCTATCGGAATCTGTAAGAAGGGGGAGGCAGGCAAGCTCCTTGAAGATGGAGCATTCTACAGAGATGGAGAAAACCCCGTCAATGTCTCCGGTGGCCGATTGGGAGCAGGCAACTTACTTGAGGCTTCCTCCCTTCAATCAGTATTGGAATGCGTCTTGCAGCTGAGAGGTCATGCAGGGAAAAGGCAATTGAAAAACATAGACACAGCAGTCGCCCAATCATGGCGTGGTGTGCCCACAGCCACAGGTAGCATGCTGGTTCTCGGGAGCGAAGAATAGGAGGAGATGGAGAATGACAATAAAGAGACGCGTAGCAGTTATTGGAGCCGGAATCACCCTCTTCAGGCGGAGATTAAAGGAGACTGGAAAAGAGCTGTCGTATCATGCATCGAAGATGGCACTCGATTCAGCCGAGATGAATCTGAGTGATATCGAGAGTGTAGTGATGGGTACTGCTCCAGACGCCTTTGATGGCATCCACATGAAGTCAGAGAACCTGCTGGACGGCGCAGGTGGAGTTGGGAGGCCATATATGAGACCCTTTGTAGGTGGCGGCACAGGGGTGTTCTCACCGATAGCGGGTTGGTGGCATGTGGCTTCTGGTCTCTTCGATACCTGTATGGTAGTCGCAGAAGAGAAGATGAGTCCATGTCAACCGCACCCCCAAACGGCGTTTCGTACAATATGGGATCCAATAATAACTAGACCTCTGAACCCGAATCTTGTATGGATCTTCGCCTTGGAGATGAACCGCTACATGCAGGCCCACAATATTCCAAAAGAACACATTGCGGAAGTTGCGGTGAAGAACAAAGGCAACGCACTGGATCATCCAAGCGCTCAACTGGCAGCCAAGATAACAGTTGAAGACGTGATGAACTCTGAGACTATGGTTTGGCCAGTACAGCGATTGGATATCAGTCCGCCCAGTGACGGGGCGGCCGCTTTGATCCTGGCCTCTGAAGATGTTGCTAAGAAGTACACTGACTCTCCAGTCTGGATCGACGGAGTGGGATGGTCACTTGATAGCTCCTACTGGACAAATAGAGATCTGTACTTCCCACAATATGTTGCTGAGGCGGCAAAAATGGCGTACAAGATGGCCAAGATTGATGACCCTCCGAAAGAGGTCGACTTTGCAGAGCCATATGACCCGTTCACGTACAAGGAGCTACATCACATGGAAGGCCTACTTCTCGCTGAGAAAGGCCAAGCCCCCAAGCTGACCGCAGAAGGGGTAACACAACGTGATGGCGACCTCCCAATATGTCCGTCTGGAGGTTTACTGGGAGTAGGGAATCCCATCGCAGCTGCCGGGTTGATGAAGTGTTGTGAAGCATTTTGGCAATTGAGAAATGAAGCTGGCAAGCGGCAAGTAGATGGAGCAGAAACTGGTGTGTGCCAAGCATGGGGAGATCTCATGCAAGTTGGCACGGTTACGGTATTCAGGAGATGAGTGAGATGAGTGAGAAAATGAAAGACGTTCCGGGAGTATATCTACGCGACTCTGAGCTCAAGGCTGAAGACGCAATCGCCTTCCGGTGGCGACCCAATGCCAAGTATGTCTGGAGCGCGGGGATTGCATACAGCAAGTTCCTAGAAGGACTCAAAAACGGGAAGATCATTGGACGCGGTTGCCGAGAGTGTGGACGGGTGATAGTGCCTCCCAGGATGTTCTGTGAACAGTGCTTCCGTTCTACAGATGAATGGGTCGAAGTCGAAGATACTGGCACAATCAACACCTACTCGATATCCTATCTTGACGCTGATGCAAACCGAATAGATGACCCGATTCTCGTCGCGGTCATTGATCTTGACGGAGCAAGTGAGGGCGTGGGCATTCTCCACCTTGTAGGGAACTGTAAGCCCGACGACTTACATATAGGAATGAAACTCCGTGCTGTCTGGAAGCCCGAGGGGGAGAGAGTTGGCTCTGTTCGCGATATTGCCTTTTTCGAACCACTGAAGGAGGACTAGAAAGATGTCATTCGACAAAATAACCAATCCATTGAAGGCGCAACATCTTGTCGGAGATATGGAGGCAGACTACATCTATACTGCAGGCATAGCAGGTGAGAAGTTCTTCATGGCATTACGAAATGAGGGTAAGCTCCTTGCTGCCTCCTGCGATAAGTGTGGAATAACCTACATGCCTCCCCGAATGTACTGTGAGAAATGCTTCGAGAAACTCGATGAATATGTAGAAGTCCCACCAACCGGTGTTGTTGACACATTTACAGTGACACATGAGGACAGAGATAGCGAGAAGCTGGCTGAACCTGTAGTGGTCGCTTTCATCAGGATGGATGGCACTGATGGAGGGCTCATTCACCAACTTGGCGAAATTGATGCCAGTGACGTGAAAATCGGGATGCGAGTATCTGTAGTCCTTAAAGACAAGTCAAAACGGAAAGGTGGGCTAACAGACATAGAGTACTTCAAGCCTGAATGAACCACTGAGTGAACGAGTTGTATTGATATCAACTCGTTCTCTTCTCTATGTTCGAAATACACTGTCAATCAGTGTAAATGATTGCAGAATAGGTTTCCAAATTTCCAAGATTGAAGTCTGGAATGTCATGCTGCACCACCCGCGATACATACAGTCCTAGTCATTCGTATCACATTCCTCTAATTCCGCCCTCTCCGAAGAGATGGCAGACAATGGCACGACGGTTCTTGCGGTGCCATTTACATTGCCGTTCATAATGAGTTGCACTGTCTTACATACCAGAATGATCCTTCTCCATGAAAGGGGCTAGAGCTGCTCCAATAGATAAGAGAACGCCTTCTGGCTATCGGCATTGAAGAAGTCGAACTGATGCTCGAAATGTGAAAGAACTCATCAAGGCCGAAATTGATGTGCTCCTTGACAGCATTTCTGACCATGACGACTAGACGAAATGGAAAGACACCATGTAGTTTCATCCAAATGGCCTGAGGATGAAGATTCACAGCTCAAATCAAAAAACGCATGAGGTTTGGGATGAGCCGACTATCCTGTACGTTGGCATTCATAATGCGAGCGCGCTGATAAAGGCATCACAGCGGATTGGTTCAGATTTCGAACCTCTCGCACCCGAACGTTCATCTTCACTGACGCCCACAGAATCATGGATTCTTGCGTCATACCGAAAAGGTCTGGTCTCCGACGCGTCACAGGACATCACCTCTGAGTGAGTAGTACACGGTAATTAGGGATAATGAATATCCTAATTCGTCATATACGCGCCGGTCAACCCAATACTCGGCAGATTCAACACAAGCCGTAAGACTTCTATCCTATATAGTACACTCAGGTTTCAAAGGTGAGTGAAGTGCCGTACTTCGATGATTCTGAGCAACTGAAAGATGTATTTGAGGAATTCTGGAAACGCGCGAAGCAAAATGAAGAAG
>CAYYQL010000019.1:0-44262 GCA_964473825.1 uncultured archaeon | reverse complement strand
ACTCCTTCCGGACTATCTCGCGACCCTCATCGTCAACCACGACGAAATGAGCGCCACACAATGTGCCGAGTGGGAAAGAGGATATAGGAATTCGAAACCTTAAATTTGGATACCTACATATCAAGAATCAGAGAATCGCATATTGGGGCGTGTAGTACTGTGCAAGTAGATGACGCAAATATCCCTGAAAGGCAGGGGCCGGAGGAAAGACACACATTACCTATTTTTGAACGCGACAAGGCAATCCTGCAGGTGTTTGTGGTTTTCGTTTCATCGCTAGCAGTCGCAGCTGCAATCACCTATTCAGACATCTCTATCTTGGTTCTTGGTCTAACTTCATTAGTTCTTGCCTATTTGCTGATAAGTGCCTATAGTCACGAGTTGTCAAATACAATCAAGCTCTACATCAATCCGCTCGAAGAAGCAACTCTCATCATTTTGCTCTATCTAACTGCTGCATGGGTCGTTCTGCCGCTCCTAGAGGGTTTCGGCGTTCTCTTTTCAGGCATTTTGCTTCTTATCGGTTCTATTCCGATTGTACTGATTTTGACTCGGGGTTGGGGCCAATCTTTGAAACCTCTTTTTTTTGGGCAAGGTGATGGAGATGAAGACAATCTCACAAAGGTCGTCTTGATGGCCTTGGTCATCGTTTTCTTGTTTCGTCTAATACCACTCTCTAGAGCTTTGCCGTTACTCATAACACCCGAGATCTTCACGCGTATGATATCCCTAATTATATCCCTCGGGATAATAACGGGTTTCGTTGAAGAATTGGTCTTTCGAGCCATAGCTCAACCGAGACTCTCGCAGTATTTCGGAAGCAGGGTGATGGGCCTACTTGTTTCTTCAACGATATTTGCGTTTCTTCACTTTGTTTCTGATGCGCAATATTCACGAGTTCTCTTCGATCCGGTCAGTTCAATGCTGAGTGCGCTCCTGACCAGACTCGGATTTGGCCTAACATTCGGAGCAGTTTGGGTATCATCTAACAAAATCACTCATCCTTGGGCCATACATACGATACATAATTCACTCTACAGCATCTTGCGAATACTGGAGGCTCTTTGACATATGACTATCAGGGAGACGAAGCCTGAGATTGAACAGCGAAGCCTAAGATGGACAAACAGGCGGTTCTTGCAAATGCTGATAGTGACATTCCTTGTACTTCCCACTGTGGCAACATTAGACGTACACTATCTTCAGCCAAACTATGAGGATTTAATCTGGACACATGTCGGCCCCTATGGTGGTTATACTGTCAGACCTATGGCTTTTGCTGACCCAAATGAGTTCGAGATTATTTTCCAGGGGCTGGACGGATTATACTTCTATGATAGAGGAAACCGAAATATTACTGGACCAATCAAAATGGACAATAGTACATGGACTACCCACGCATATGATATAGAACCATATCTATCAGGATTCAGTCATTTCTACACAACCGGAAGAGAGAACGGTTCAGTATATCATTACACACACACATATCCCTCTTCAACCTATGAATTCCAATCCTTCTTCATCCGCAATATGACCGAGGACATGAGATTCGAAGAAGTCGAATACTATGATGATGGTGCCAATTCTAGGGTCTTCTTTGGTAGTCCGGGCTTTGGAATCGTTGAATGCCTCATGGCTTCGCGAGAGATTAGGTTCATCAACACGTCACATGGGCTTCCCTCCAACTATGTTAGGAGTATGCAGATTCGGGGGGATATTCTATTAGCAGGTACGGATCGGGGATTCTCTTTCATCGATTTGAGGACCGGAAAGAACTTCACCTATTCAGAGAAGGATGAGTTTGGGGACTGGATATCCGTGAACTGCATTGAATACTATCAGTACCATCACAAGATCTACGTTGGAACCGATAATGGCTTATTCATATTCCAAGAGAATGGTACACACGCGAATCTAGTCAGATCTAGATTGACAGAAGATGACGGTCTCGAATCACGAAGAGTCAATGCATTTGGATTTGACAAAGATGAGAAACTACTATATGTTGGCACTTATGGAGGTCTAGCGTATTTTGATTTGGATAGAGATGACCAAACCGTCGTTGCAAAGATTACTAGAGAGCAAATGAAACTCAACCGGTATCCTGCAGACCCTCGGTCGATTCTCGTTCCCGAGAATACCGGACGGGATTATCTCTACATTGGAACGGCCGACGGATATATCATTCAAGTGCCCAAGTCGTACTCACCAACATCTATGATTCAACTGGTCACTATTCGATCCTCAATGTGGGTTGGAGGGCTTGTGTTTCTTGGGGGGTTTTGGTTTTGGTATAGAAAGAGTCCACATGCCTTCGCGCCAGAGAAACTCCGGAATCTGAGTGTAGAGGAGCTAATACAATCTAAAGAATCCCGCTTTCTAGAATTCAAGTCTTCATTGATATATAGCTATGAAGAAGGGAAACCAAACAAGGAATTGTGGAAGCCAGTTCTGAAGACAATTTGCGGCTTCATGAATTCTGAGGGAGGAACCCTTCTCATCGGGGTAGATGATGAAGGCGAAGTCCTCGGACTGGAGGACGACTACGCATCCTTCAGCAGCAGAAAGGACTCGGACAGGTTTGAGATTCATCTGACCAACATATTCAATAGAGAAGTTGGAGGGGCCTTCAGAAAATACTACATGGTAAGTTTCCCGGTTTCTAATGGAGTGGAGATTTGCCGAGTTGATGTTCGACGTTCGCCAAATCCTGTCTTCATGAAGAAGGACGGAAGACAAGTCCTATACGTTCGAGCTGGGGGAAGTACTGTGCACTACGATTTAGAAGAAACACTGAGGTACATCAAGCAGCATTGGGAATAGCAGAGCCTGTCGAGAACCCTCTGAAAGATATGTCTGGTCGGTCTTTTTCCTCAGTGCAGCCTGCATATTTTTCGCAGATAATACGAAATCCCTTGAATTCAGAAATCCAATGAAGGGTGTGCGTTTTATCTCTCAAATGAAGAATCGGATTGACGTTCACACTTCATCCAGCAATATGGTGAAACACGGGGGATCGCTCGCCCAAACACTATGTTGAGCCTCCATTTTTCTCGAAGCTTTGGGAAACCCAAGGCTGCCGCGAACAGCCATTGTTTCACTTTGCTTTTGTACCTTGGACGAGGAGTGGTAATAGAAGGAGTGCGACCAGCGCGCCCTTGCGGTGCAGGACCTGTCCGGCCCGAATCTCTGACGTGGTGTTTTCATCTCATATTCCTGGTCGATTCACTTTAACCACTCTCTATTGAATTAGATAATACGGGCCTAACCAATCATTTTGACAGACGTAATACTTAGAGGCAAGAATAGGGTGCGCTAGGAAGGACGACCATCTGCTTTCATTGGGTAGTGTCTAGATCCATGAACGTAGAGTGTCATTCTGCAGGGCCCTGTAAAATAAATCGAGTTCACATGGCTTAGATGAAGGAAAACTTGTATGGAGCAACTCAAAACTATCAGAAGAGACCCATTTCGTTGCTCACAGAATTCATTTCGTGAACAATATGAGAATTATTTTACAGAGCCATTCTGCAGAGAATACTTATATCAGATACATCAAGCTAGCAATTGGAGGCGTTTGATATTGGGACAAATAGTGGCTGAAAGCACTCAGCGAACGGTGTCTTTGTCCAACTGCCAAAATTTGAATGGGGAATTCGAGCGGTGCTCCAAAGCATATTCCGAAGATACTCCTGCCTCTGAGGCGATGCGTCAACATGCTTGGTGATCCGTTTGTGGGTACAGGAATACAGTGAATCAATTGGTTCTGTGGAAATGCTCGGGATGAAGGCTCTAAGTGGTGATGATTTCCTTACGTATCTCTGCGGGGATTTTATTCCGTGCCTGAGGAGGCATTTGGTTCAACTGTCAGAAGAAGACTTACAGCAGGCAACCTCAACCCAATTCAGTCTTGATTACCTCCAGGAAGATATCCGGCAGACAAGGTATCTTGACAAGCCGAAGCTTGGCCAACTTCTTGCAACATGCTACCTTCAGCAAACCTCTCGAGTTGAACTTCCTTGGTCAGTTTTCTGGGATGAGAAGAACGCGCGAGAGAGTGGCGCAGGAGCAGATATCATTGGTTTTTCTGAGGAAGACGGCTCGACCTTCTTTGCATTTGGCGAAGTAAAGACGACAAGTGATGGAGCCCCACCACGATGTCTCTATGGCAAAGACGGACTAATAAGCCAACTCGTGTCTCTGCAGGGCAAGAGAGCCACGTACGCAATTCATTGGCTCTATATAAGGTGCAGCAAACTCGGTAAGATCGATCGATTTATGGAGGCACTGAAACAACACAAAGATGGCAGATATAAGATACATGGCTTGCTTGTGAAGGACACACAACCAGACAGAAGGGACCTAGATGTTGTGCTACAACGATACTCTAACTCATCATCACCTAAGGTTGTTCTGATTGCACTTTACATTCAACTGCCATTCGAAAATTGCCTTCTTGAACTAAGAGGGAGGATTGATATGACTGTCGCCTGATAATGAAGAATACCAATTATGGACTTCAGATCAGCTCTCTGACGCAAAAGAAACCTCTGCCAAGCTCATGCTGGGAGCCGCAATTCCTGAGAATGAGTGTTCTGTCCAGGCATCAGAGATTGACCAGATGCTTCAAACAGCTGGCCTTCTTGAGATGCAGGTATTCGCGAAATGCGTGGAAGGAGATACGGAGGACATACACGATCTCTCTGCTAGGGCGTTTAGTTTCTATTGCACCGTACCAGTTCCTGACAATATGACAGACTTGCTGACCCATTTGGTAAAAGCATCCTGTCTTGGCGTTCTTGGTGAGCGATCTATCGATGTTAGTAAGTGGCTGGAAACTCTGGTACCTTCCCTATCATCCCAGGATTCAAGCTGGCCGGAGACTGTCTACAGGGGCATCATGAGAACGTTTTTACTTCTAGTCAGAAAGGGGAATTGGGATGAACTAAAGAATGCTGTCGAGTCAATTCAGAAGCTGAGAGAATGGCAGTTAGAGAAAGAGGGTGAATATCTCAAGGGTCGGAACAAAGGCTTTCCTGCAGCCACAGAACTTCTTGCATTATATCATCTAGCCCGAGCAGTGGAGATTCTTGGTAAGTTTCTAATATCCGGAGAAAGGATTCCAACAGAAGATGGACTTCAGCATCATTTTGGTAGAGCTCTAAAGCTGGCTGAAGACTCTGGACTTGCGAGGCTAACTACGATATCTATCTGGATTCGGCAAGCAGCAGCCAAACTAATCGAATCAAGCATATGGACTCTTCTAGCTGAAACTGAAACTACGCTATCAGATATGATTAGACATCTGGCGAGCCCGGATAAAGGGGGTCCAATACTCGAGCTCTGGCCGGCACAACGTGATGCAATATATCAATATGACCTTCTGAAGCACGCAACTCCGGCTATAGTCGTGACTATGCCAACTAGCGCAGGCAAGACTCTACTCGCCGAGTTTAAGATTGTCTATACTCTTGAGAATACTTCGGAGTCTTGGGTTGCCTATATTGTTCCTACGAGAACTCTGGTGAACCAAGTCGCAGTTGACCTAAGGGTAGACTTGGAGCCCTTGGGTTACAGAGTTGAGAAGGCTGTTCCTGTTTCGGAGATTGATCCCACGGAGGAGGCCCTAGTAGAAGAGGGGGGATTTGATATCTTGGTGACAACGCCAGAGAAGCTAGATCTTCTTCTACGTAGCGGCAGGGTTGGAGAAACAAGCAGGAAACTCAGACTTGTTGTCTTCGATGAGGCTGACTCTCTCCGAGGCAGTCGCAACAATAACGAACGCCCTCTTAAGTCAGAAATGCTTCTTACCACACTGAAGCTAGATTGTGAAGAGGCACGCTTTCTGCTTCTTGCTCCCTCTATACCGAATTCCCGAAACCTCGCAGAGTGGCTTGGGGGCACAGAAGGTACTGACATACGGCTTGAATGGCGCCCGAACAAGCAATTTATTGGTTTTGCTAAACCTGTTGGATGGGGAAAAGACTGGCAGTTTCGGCTAGAACCACTCTATACATCACATGAAACTCTGGCATTTCAAGGCGAGATTGATTGCTGCTCCAACCCGGGCATGAAACTCACGAAATCTCAACTTGCGAAATACCAGGTTGCAGCTATCTTTGGGCATTTCTTGTCAGCCCGTGGCAATCTCGTCGTGTATAGTCAAAAGACGACATACGCACGCAAGATAGCTAATTTCCTCTCCGACCTTTGCGCTGATACTGATCACCCTGATATTGAATTAGTCTGCAGGTTTCTTGAAATGGAATATGGATCTGAATATGATTTGGTTTCATTGCTAAGGAAGGGAATCGCCTACCATCACGGCAAAGTTTCAGAGGAGGTTCGTTTCCTCGTTGAATGGCTAATGCGACGGAACAGACTGAGGGTCTTAGTTGCAACCCCTACAATAGCCTATGGGGTCAATTTCCCCATATCCTCTCTTATTCTGAATGATTATCTCATTGGTCAACCCCCCAAGCCCATGAGTTCGGACCTGTTCTGGAACATTGCAGGTCGAGTGGGGCGAGCTCATCAGGACCTGGTCGGCTTGATTGTGTTTACGAATAAAGACGATGACAAAGACTTGAATTCGTTTGTGAATCGGAGTGTAGACAATCTAGTCACAGGATTACAGCAAATTGTAATTGACACGGTTCTCAAGGCTGGCAGAGTGAATCTTGAACACGCCTTCAAAGTTGACTCGGCGTGGTCAAGCTTCATACAGTATCTTACTCACGCATATCGCCAGATGGAGGGCAAAGAGGATATTAAGAATCATATCGACACCCTAGTTCAAGCGACTTTAGGATATCAGAATCTACTGAAGTCAAATCCGAATGAGGCGCAGAAATTGTTGGATGGGTGTAGGGAATTCTCTGAAAGTCTTTTGTCATACTCCGATGATTTGCTGGAAAGAGTTGATAGGACTGGCTTTTCGCCTCAATCCGTCCAGATGATTTCTTCAAGTAGCGAAAAGATTGAGCTAGGTGAATATGTGAATGTAGAATCTTTGTTGCAGCCGGGTGGACCCTTCCTTTCGCAGTTCGCAGCAATGCTAAAACAGATACCCGAGATTGAATCGAAACTTGAGGATATCAGCAGTGACCAATTGAAGAAAGCAATTGCTCTCTGGGTAAAGGGAGTTCCCGTTTCCCAGATTGCCGTGCCTACGATATTCGATATGAACAATGTAATTGAACGCATAGACGCAGCAGTGGATCTCATTCATTCCATTCGCGTGTTTGGCAGCTGGGGACTTGGTGCGTTGATAGAAAGCATGAGAACGAACAAGGGGTTTGAAGGCCTCGATTTGAGGAAGAAGTATGAGATTCTCAGCCTACCGGCGATGGCTTATTTTGGAATCGATACGCTTGAAGGCATGGTTCTGTGCAATGCAGGCGTTCCTCGTGCTGCAGCCAAACTCATGGCGGATGCATTTAGGGAATTTCTAGATGGTAGCATGCCGTCTATTCGAAAAGCTCGGGAGTGGCTTTCTTCACTAGAGCATGGTGCTTGGCAGGACGAGGCCCTAAGTAATCTCGCCTTAGATCCACCGGATCTAAGAAAAATTTGGGCTATTCTTTCCGGTTATACTGTACCCGGACGGAATCTTCAACCTTTTGAAAAATAAATGTCTAGAACAAACCAGTGAGCAAATCGGTTCCTTCTCTCAATTCTAGGACCTCGATAGCTACATCGCTTTTCGGTAACCGACAATAGTCCTACTTCCAATTTTACGTACATCTCATGGTTTTTTAGTAGTTAAAGAAATATCCAAGGAGTGCGACCGACGCGCCCTTGCGGGGCGTGTCCAACCCGGCTCACATCTTTACGCCGGGCCTTCATCCGCCGCCAGTCACTAACTCCTTCCGGACTATCTCGCGACCCTCATCGTCCACAACGACGAAATGAGCGCCGCAGGATAGTCAGCAGTCGTAGCAGCGAACCACCATTTCCAGGAGGTTCAGCAGGCCTTCGTCTATTTCATCTGTCATTTTTATCACTACTTCATCATCGGCTCCGGTAGGTCTAGCTGTTCATGCTCTTTCTTCTCGAATATCTGTTTGGCTGCCTGCATGAGGCTCTTCTCAATGCCCGCTATATTGTTGTTTGTTGCAACAACGAGGTTCACCTTGGTGATGATTCCTCGGTCATCTGTCCAGTAATGATGGACTAGAGTCCCCCGTGGTGCCTCGACACAGCCAACTCCATTACCTTTGCGTGGCTCAACATCTGTCAGTTTGACATCGGTGCTGACAATATCTGGGTCTTGGAGCAGTTCATCCATCTCTTCCATGGCCTGAACCATCTCGATGACCCGTGCCCAGTGGTAGGCAAACACCGCGTGGATTGGCCTGCCCAGTTTGTCGCGCATCTCCTGGAGCGCCTCCTGGGCAAGAGGTGTCTTCATTTTGTCTGCAATGTTGACCCGGGCCAGGGAGTTCGCTCTCCAGATTCCATCTGGATACCCCGCAGGTTTGTAATAGATGTGCGTTGCATAGGAATGATCCGGCACATACTCCCCGTAGTAGTCCAGATAGTCCTTCGGTTTGAAGTCTTCGACTATCTTGCCCTCTGGGTCCATCACGCGTATGTTTCCATCGTATATCTCAAGCCTTCCCTTATCATGGGTCCCTAGATAATAAGTCGGCACAACGCCAAGTTTTGTTATCGGGTCCCAGTAATCCTCAACGACTTTCTTCGCCAATTCCACCGTTTCTGTTATGTTCTCCTTGAGTCCGTCCATGAGACCAAGGAAGTTGTCTCTCTTCTCTTCGGAGAACGGATTCAACATCCCACCGGGAGTTGCCGTGACAGGGTGGATGGCCTTCCCGCCGATAGCAGTGGCAAGCTCTTGACCGTACTTCATGACGCTTAGAGCGAGCTTTCCGACATCGGGGAGTTGTTTGATAACCTCGACAACATTTCTCTTGGATGGCTCTGCAAAGGGCCCAGCTAAGAAGTCAGGTGCAGCCAGTGCAAAGAAGTGGAGTGCGTGTGATGATAACTGCTTGGCATTGATTAACAGTCGTCTTACCTTGACTGCTGCTGGTGGCGGAGTCACTCTCCATGCTGCCTCTACCGCCTTGACTGAAGCCAGATGGTGCGGCTCAGGACAGATGCCACAGATGCGCTCGGCAATCCTTGGCACCTCTTCTGCGAAGCGTCCCTCAAGGAACTTCTCAAAGAACCGTGTGCTCGAGACATTGAACTGGACATCTTTCACCTTGCCAGTCTTCGAGAGCTTGAGTGTCAGCTCACCGTGGCCTTCCAATCGAGTCACTGGTTCGATCCGTATTACCTTCTCGTCAGTCATTTGCCTTTTTCCTCCCTCTTCTTCGCGGTAATGCTCGATAGATAGGATGCCGCATAATCAGTGAAATAGAAGGAACCGATTGGGTCAGGAAAGGCCTCCTTCAGTTCTTCTGGACTCATCTCTGCCACAGCACCCAGAGCAGAGATTATCTTGGCACCATGGTCTCTAACGGACGGAGGGGGTCCAAAGCATCCCTTGCATGGTGTGTTCACTGTTGGACACTGTGCCCCACAGAGCCCGATGGTTGCAAAACCCAGACAGAGATACCCTTGATCAAGAAGGCATCTATCAGGGTCTATCTTCCCCTCGTGGGTCCTGTAGAACTTCTCGATGTGCTTGTCCTCTCGTTCCTTTGGACATTCGTCACACACCGTCTTCTCCGGGAGGTCGAATGGCTTACCCGTGAGTAGCGCCTCTACAACATTGTACGTGTTGTCCGACGTGGGTGGACAACCTGGAAGAACCATGTTGAACTTGACATGAGCGGGATTTGGCTTGACTATCCCGAGAAAACCCGGCATATTGCTCTCTGGAATCCTTGGATCTGTAACGGAGTCCGCCTGCAGGAACTTCCTCTCTACCAGTTCGTCGATAGGCCACTGGTTTCCAAGGCCCTGGACACCACCGAAACATGAGCATGAGCCCCATGCTATCAGGAACTTGCTCTTCTTACGCATCGTCTTCAGCAGGTGCAGATCTTCATTGGTTCTGCAGCTTCCCTCAACGAATCCGAGGTGAATCGACTCATCGGGCAGGCTCTCAAGATCTTTCAGTTTGAAGTCGACGACGGCCGGCCAGAACACTATCTCCAGCTCAGGGAGTACTTCAAGAAGTCGAAAATGGAGATCGACCAATGATTGGTCACAGCCCCAACACGAGGTGAGCTGCGTAAATGCTACTCTCTTTGTCATTCTACACGTCCTCCCTTACAGGGTTCGGACCCAGTTCTTTGATTCGTTTCACCATCTCAGTCACGCCGTTTCTGAATACATCACCTTCAGCAGCGCTCGCCCACTGTAGATGAATGCGTCTTGGGTCAAATCCTGCCTGCTCAACGAGACTGGTCAACAGTGCGAAGCGACCCGCCATCTTCAGGTTTCCACTGGTGTAATGGCAGTCCCCAGGATGACAGCCCGATATCAGGATGCCATCTGCTCCCTGGGCGAGAGCATCGAGAATGAATGATGGGTCTATGCGGCCAGTGCAATTCACCCTGACGATTCTGACATTGGGCGGCATCTGCATCCTGCTAGTCCCCGCCAAGTCTGCTCCGGCGTAAGAGCACCAGTTGCAGCAGAATGACAGAATCTGAGGCTCAAAGCCCTTCTTTCGCTTTCTCTTTGTTCTTGCTGATGAGCTTGAGGTATCTGCTGTCGATGTCAAAGAAGGTTGGCCTCCGCTATGTTTTCCGAGCTTTCCCTTACAGGTTTTAAAGTATTACTGATTGTCACTTTCACTTTGTTAACTTTCTTGTCTCCTTCATGGGCACTTACGGCTCTTCTTCGTTAAGAGGGAACCAGTTTGAAGTCGCCCTCGTCTTGTAGTAGCGAAGCAACAATTTTTATTGTGAGCGACGAATAATTACATCCAGTAATCCCATAGGTAAAGTGGCACACAATGATAATGGCTTTCATAATGGCTAAGATTGAGTCGGCAAAAGCACGAGAGATTCTGACCAAAGTCCGAGAATTTGAGGAGGTCGATGAGGCATACTTGATCTATGGTGCGTACGACCTGCTAATCAAGGGAATGTTCAAGACCCCTGAGAAGCTCAGCTCTTTTGTCGTTGATGACCTAAGGAATCTAGATGGCGTTCGTGATACGGTCACAAATGTCTGTGCCACGTGTGATTAGAGACGTATCCACATTGAGAATTCTCAGTCGCAGAGTGTGTGGGGTCGGAGAGAGAGAACCACCGGCGTCTTCTTAGATATGGAAACTTGAATTGCTGTTCTTGATCTGGGAGGAGTTATGCTTGATTCTGAATCCGAAGTAATGGCCTTGTCAGAGGAAGACGCAATACTAGTACAGTGATGACCGAGGAAGACGAATGGGCAGCATGATCGGTCTACTTCAGACCAAGTCGTTTCAGAGTCTCCTCTGTTGGGATTCCTGTCTTGGGGTCCCACCCTCTCTGTGTGTAGTACTCGTTCAGCATCAGTTCCAGTTCCACAACCTCCCCCTTTGCAGGTCCTCGTGGGGAGGGGACCTCAGTGAGCCTTCTGGGCAGATTGTCGTCTTGGCGAGTCACGCCTCTCTCTACATTGAACATCCTGTTGAGATTGACTATCCGTTCCCCTATCTCTTGCAGTTCCTTCGGTGAGAGCACGATCCCGTTGTGGACCCTTAGGGCCTCAGATATGTCATCATAGTATAACTCGGGAGGGATTTGCGTCCCGTATTTGCAAACTCCGACGCTCTCTATCATGACCATATAGTCCTCGCATTCCTTCACCATGATTCCCTTGTAGGTGGGATCAAGCCGGTCAGCCATCTCGGGGAGAAACTCCTCTCCAAGGCGTTCCTTTATCTCATCATCAAACCCTGCCTCGTCTAACACGGGAAAGGCATAGAGATGGTCTGCTCCCCTTGCTGCAGTCGCAGCGGCAAGACCCATAGACTTCTGTCCACGTGGCTCCTGTCCCGCAATCTCCTGCTTCTTGACTGCCATGACGAACTCATCGCTTCCCTTCCCAATCTTCTTTGCAGCCCGATAGCTTCCCTCTGCCAGTATGTCTCCGAAGCCCTCTCTGAATGCAATCATCTTGGTCAGTTTCACGACGGTCTCATGGTTTCCCCAGTCAAGATTCAGCCCGCCAGTGTCTTCTTCTGTTAAGAGCCCCTCTTCCCATGCCTCCATCGCCCACGATATCGTTCCTCCCAGTGAGATGGTGTCCATCCCATACTGGTTTGCTAGATGATGGCTGAACAGGACAGATTCAACATTTCTGTTCCCACACCTTGACCCTAGGGCGACCTGGGACTCGAACTCGGGAGATCCACCTATGTACTTGTACGGCAGGTCTCTGACCCTTGTGAACCTACCGCAGCGCTGTAAGCAAGACCAATCCGCCCGCGGCTTCACGAGATATTCTCTAGTGATGGTCTCACCACTGATGTCTTCATAATCATCGAAGACCCCCTCCCTCATGTTATAGCTCGGCAGTCTCCCGATATTGTGCATCATCTCTATGAGGTTGGTCGTACCATACTTCGCGCGTTCAGGAGTGAAGGGATTCGCGAGCATGCGTTCATAGAATCTGTCCATGGTCTCCAAGTACTTCCCCGGTTCTGCAACTTCTAGCTTCCCGGTACCTCGGACACAGACGGCCTTCATTCTCTTAGAGCCCATGACCGCTCCCAGACCCGATCTTGCAGAGGCTCTGTCTCTGTCATTCATTATTGCTGCAAACCGGACGAGGTTCTCACCGGCTTGGCCGATAGATAGCACGCGACACTGCTTTCCATGACGCTCTCGCAGGATGTCATCAGTCTCGAACACGTCACGTCCCCAGACAGGCTCAGCGTCAAGCAGTTCAACCTCTGAGTCATGGATATTGAGATAGACAGGGTCTGAAGATACACCAGTGAAGAATATCGCATCATACCCTGCGAACTTCAGCTCTGCCCCCCAGAATCCTGCAGCATGACTCTCTCCCCAGATGTCCGTCAGCGGCGACAGACCTGCAATGACATGGCGAGAGGCCTGAGGGAACATGGATGCGGTCAACAGCCCTGTGGCAATTCCGAGAACATTCTTGGAGGAGAGCGGGTCAATTCCCACAGGAATCTTGTCATAGAGCACCTTTGAGAGTATTCCTGCTCCCAGAAGGTACTTGTGAACGGTCTCTTCATCAACTGGACGCTTCTCTATCTTGGACCTGTCCAGGTCGACCCACAGGATCTCTCCACCAATCCCCTTTATCACTATGCCTCCCTCCCTGGGTAGAGAACCTTTGCATGCTTGTCATGGAGATCCATGATTCGCCCCTGCGGGTCCCTGTCTCCGAGTTCCTCATCGGTTGTTATCCAGATTGCATCCACCGGACACCGTTCTATGCATTGACCACATTGAATACACTTGATGGCCTTTTCCGTATCCGGGTTGATCCAGATGGCATCGTACGGACAGGCCTCAACACAGTCGCCACACCCGTCGCACTTCCGATTGTTCACAATGACAATTCCTTTTGATGTTCGACTGATGGCCCCCTCCGGGCATGCCTCCATACAGGGTGCGTCGGGGCAGTTTCTGCAGAAGAGGGGGAAGTCCAGCCCATTATCCAGACGGACCACCCTGACTCGGGCTCTTTCAGGGCTTATGACTTTGAAATAGTACATACTGCAGACATTGGCGCATATCATGCAACCAGTGCAGACCTCGGGGTCGCCAATCGCATACTTGAGTTCAGACGAGTCGTTCATCTTCCAAGATTCCTCCTCATTCCGCCCATGGGCTGGAACTGCCCGTGACCCGGTTTCACCATTATACGTTCCTCTCCGAAGACCTTTATGCCCCTGACAAAGGTCATGATGGGTGCCCCCTTCATCTTCATTCCCTGATAGAGAGTCCATCCACACTTTGAGAACATCATGTCTGCGGTGATCTCCTGTTCGACGTTTCGGTCAACCACCACCAAGTCTGCATCTGAACCTATTGCGATGACTCCCTTCTTGGGGTATAGACCGAATATCTTCGCGGGATTCCTGCATGCAGCATGTAAAAGCCTGTCGAAAGAGAGTCTACCTCTGTCTATTCCCTCAGAGAGGAGCACCCTGAGTATCATCTGAGTTCCGTCGACGCCGGCCCACGCATCTCGAATATCATCTCTTCCCTTCATCTTCTTCTCTACTGGAGCCGGGGCATGGTCGCTGACTGTCATGTCTATGGTGCCTCTCAAGAGGGCTGACCAGAGGGCCCCTCTGTCATGGGACGACCTTAGCGGCGGATTCATCTTGCTCTTTGGCCCCAGGCGGTTCATATCATCTCTGGTGAAGACGAGATGATGGGGGCAGACCTCTGTAGTCACTGTGACCCCTTCGGCCCTTGCGTCTGCGACTCTCTCTACTCCCTGTGAGGTTGTTATGTGGGCTATGTGAAGGTGCCCTCCTGTGAGCTTGGCAATCTCTATGTTCTGACTGATTGCAAGACTCTCAGCAATATCCGGTCTAGAGAGAGAGTGTGAGATTGGTGCATCCCAGTCGCCATCCATATCTTCAGCAAACTCTTTGAGAACTCCCTGGTCCTCTGAGTGTACCGTGAGGTGCCCGCCCACCTCCGAGACCTCGCTCAGTGCTTTTGCTATCACACCTCCATTTGCGTAGAAAGGGTCGGAAGTGAAGGCTTTGAAACCCTCAATCCCCATTGACGAGAGCTCTGGAATCATGAGGTAGTTCTCAGCATCAATCATTCCCCCATACAGCGAGAAGTCAATGACAGACATCTTCTCACCCTGCTGAATTTTCTCATTCACATCGGCTGGTCGTATCACGTTGGATGTCAACGGCATATCAACAAACGTGGTGACGCCCCCGGCTGCTGCTGCCCGGGAACCTGTTGTGAAGTCTTCATGATCCAACATAGCCGGGTCGTGAAAATGGGCGTGGCCATCGATGAGCCCTGGCATCAGCAGCTTCCCTTCGATGTCAATCTCTCGATCCGCATCAGGCAGATGGGTATCACGTGCAATGACGCAGATTTTTCCATCTAACACCCCGACCCCGCCGGCTGCGATGCCGCCCTCCAGCAGCATTCTTGCATTCTTGATGACCAGGTCTACATTCTTCATTCTCTTGGTCCCCCTAACCTCCTCCGACAGGCGGAAACAGGGCAACTCTGTCGCCGTCTTCTAGAGGGGTATCGTAACCGTCGAGGAGTTCGATTCTCTTCCCGTTGATCATGCATGAGTAGAACCTCTTGAGGTCACCTGTCTCATCATCTAGGATGACATCCATGAACTCATCACCGAACTCCTCTCTAAGGGCGGAGAGGAGCCCTCTGATATCTTCGGCCTCAAGTTCTCTTGTTCTCATACCTGCAGCCTCGCGGATGCCTGCATAGAACTTCACTGTGACGTTTGCCAAGTTGGAACACTCAATCACTATGCCTACCGACTTGACATATTAACAGTTGCGACCTGTGACAAAGCGAAAGGCTGATGTTGCTATTCTGACCCCACTTCCTTGACATTGCAGCAGGTGGTTAAGATGGAGATAGTCGTTGTTGGACATCTCAGCAGAGACTTGCTTATTACGCCTGAGATGAGACGTGAGGCATTGGGTGGTGGGACTGCCTATGCGATGCTGGCCCCAACAATTGGCGCTCTTGGTGCGGGAATCGTGACTCGGGTTGGTTCCGATTTTGAGCAGGAATACATGACCCTTCTGCGGAGTTCTGGACTTGACCTGACTGGCCTGAGAGTCTCTGGCCAGAGAAGTACCCGTTTTGTGAACGAGTATGATAAGGATGGAAATCGCACGCAGAGAGTAGAGCACATCGCACCTAGCATCCGCTCAGAAGACTTCATGCCGCAACATTTTGGGGTGAGCATCACCCATTTCTGCCCTCTGACGCCAGATGAGATACATCCCTCCTGTATCGAGGCGGCAAGGATGCGTGGCTCTCTCACCTCCTTAGACATCCAGGGATACACGCGAAGAATAGAGGACGGCGAGGTACTGGATGGGAAATGGATGAGTCGTGATGCCGTGCTCAGGTTCGTGGACGTTGTCAAGGCTGACCAAGAAGAGATGATGCATGCCACAGAGTCCAAGTCCGAGGTCTCGGCGGTGACAGAGATCCTGAGTTTCGGCCCCAGAATCGTCGTGGTCACGAGAGACCAGAAGGGTTCAACAATCTACACCCGGAATACTCAGGTTGACATCCCGCTGGTTCTTGCCGACAAGTTCGTTGATGCCACCGGCTCGGGTGACACTTACATGATTGGGTTCTTGCTTGAGTATTTCCGAAGTGGTGATATCAGGAGATCTGGTCTGTTCGGTGCCACCTGCGCGTCCTTCAATCTGGAGACCATTGGGCCCTATGACCTGCCCACCCGCAAACAGGTCGAGGACCGAATGAAGATCTATCTATAGTTCAAACGAGAACACTTATCCTCTCAACAACCGTTCTGAGTTTTCACTAGGGAGTGAAATCATTGCTTCAGGATTTAGACCCATTGATGGAACAGGCCGGTGTGGATGCCATTGTAGCAGAGGGAAACGCGTTTGAGGTTCCTGACATCTTCTGGTTGACAGGCTTCCGTTCTCCCGACTCTGTGATATACTTCAAGAACCGTGGAGAGACGGGAGTAGTCGCTGCATACTTCCATACCTTGGAGCGGATCAAGAGGGAGAGTCACATTGAGCAGACTCTAGATATGACCGAACTCTATACAGATCTCATTAGCGATGATAAGAGGCCTTACTACCACCCAGAGGTTGTATATCGCAAGGTCTTGGGCGACCTCTTCCATGGGGATGTCATCGGGATTCCTGATCATCTACCGGCCCGTGTGGTGCTCGCCATCCAGGCTCTGGGATATAACATCAAGATACTTCCAGACCTCATCAAAGACGCTCGAGGAACGAAGTCTGACGAGGAGATCAAGACCATCAAGAGGGCGGGCGATGCAACTGTGGATGCAATCAAGAAGGTCATCGATCTCATCAACGATACAGAGATCGGTCCAAACAAGAAACTCCTCTACGAACAGAGACCGTTGACTGTCCGACAGGTGAAGCTCGCACTGGAGCACGCTCTCCTTGGTCATGGGGCTGAATCTGCTGAGGATGCTATCACTGCAGTGGGCAAGAAGGGATTTGACTGGCACTATCTGGGGAAACCTGATGATGTCCTCAAGGCTGGAGTCCCAATCATACTGGATGTCTTCCCGAGGCTGAAACTGGACCGGTATGTCGCTGATGTGACCCGAACCATTGTGAAGGGTGCCGTCGATGAGAAACTCCAGCATATGTTTGATGCAGTGAAACGAGCTGCGGATGCCTGCGTTGATAAGATGAGTGATGGCGTGCTTATTGACGATATGAACATGGCTTGCTTCGAGTCCCTCCAGAAAGATGGTTACAAGTCACGAAGGCTGGATCCCCAGACAGAAGAGGGAATGACCCACGGACTCGGCCACGGCATCGGACTCGAAGTACACGAGAACCCCAGCATGTACAACAAGACCGCCAGATTTGAGGCTGGCAATGTCATGGCCATCGAACCGGGTGTCTATCTGAAATCCATTGGTGGCGTACGCATCGAGAACGATTATGCGGTCACAAAGGGCAAGGCGAAACGGCTCACCACCGGGCTTGATGACTTCGTCTTTCTCTGAGATTGTTAGCATCTGAGAGATAGTGCATGCTCTGGGCAGACAGTGACGCAGAGTCCACAGCCTGTACACTTCTTAGGATCGATGATAAGGACCTCATTCTCTCTGTCCAGGGTGATTGCGTCGTAGACACAGGACTTGGGGCATAGTCCACACAGAGTACACATCTCCGTGTTAACTTCAGCAGGGGGACTCAGCGACTGATTGTCTCTGATATATGGTATTGCCATTCCCCGCACCTCTTCAAGTGAGCCATAATCATGGTTGTCTAGCCATTCATTCACTTCTCTGGCAATCTGACCGTATATTGTATCTCCATTGAGAATCGCGGCAGTACATACCTGCACCAAGTGTGCGCCCGCCATGAAGAACTCGATGGCATCTTCTCCGCTGCTCACGCCCCCAACTCCTATGACCGGTTTCTCCACTGATTGGGCAAGGTCTGCCACACATCTGAGGGCGATAGGCTTCAGTGCTGCTCCGCTGAGCCATCCGTATCCGTTGTCACTTCCCAGGGTGGGGCGTCCTGTTTCAACGTCGATCCGAAGACACGGTCCATAGGTGTTGATAGCCACGAAGCCGTCAACAAAAGGTTCGATCTCTCTGGCCACATCTGAGACATCCACTCTGGGGCTTAGTTTGGCAAAGATGGGGACGTCTACAGCCTCTCTCAGTGCCTCTGCTATCTTGTGATGTCCTCCAACATAATGGGTGCTAAACTCGATAGCATGAACTCCTGCACCGGCGACTTTGGGTCCGAGTTCCGTGACCTCATCGGGGGTGTAGCCCACACTTGCAATGAGAGGCAGTCCCGAACTGAGGGCAATAGCGTACTCTTTCTCCACCCAGCGTTCGACGGAGAGTTCACTCCAGAGCTCTGCGTTCAGAAGCCCCCTCCGTGATGCGACTCGACCACTTCCGAGAGCACTCATGTTGGGCCGCGGCACTTCAGCTGGCCTCACACTGACGGTCTTGGCGACGAGCCCCCCTGCTCCTCCTGCAGCGGCAGACAGTAGAGTCATACCATCTTTGGACCCAGGCCCCGCAGCGGTTAGGATCGGGTTTTTGAAGCGCAGTCCAGCAATCTCTACACGCGTACTTGCCATACCAGTAACTGGGGGCATCTCAATCATAAGGATAGCGCTTGTCGGAGGCCTCTGGGAGGTGGTAGGCCACCCAAAAACGCTTAAAAGTTGAATCTGATTGATCCTGTCACCGGATGGGTGAGTCACGATGCAAACAAGCAGGAATCGACACTTCACGGTAGAGGACATCATGAATCGGCTGAGAGAATCTGGCGTGAACACGCAGAGCATTGATTACTTCTCAGGTCTCATCGATCAGGAGTGTTTCACCTGTGAGGAACGATTCGGAGGCGCAAACCGAATAACCTACGAGCTCCGTCAACTCAGGGATTTTCTCTTGGAACGTCTTGTACCACTGATCGAGGCTGGAATTGCAGACGAACCTGATGTAGAACTGGAGGAGTTCATGCAGAAGACCCTCTCTGAAGAGACTCTCAGTCACCGGTTGATCTCGGGCGGCCGGAGAGCACTACAGACTTCTTTCGCCCCAGGTGTTCAGCTTCATGATGCTACTGCTTAGCCAACATCTTACGCTTCTCAAGGTCTTCAGCGACAAAGTCGAGGTTCAGCTCTTCAAGCATTGACCTCTTGGGATATCCAGTCTCTTTTTCACTACCCCTCAACTCGTAGTATTCATCGAGCATGTAGTCGAGGTCGGGTAGCCCGCCCTTGGCTGGTCCAGTAGGCATGGGCTCCTTGAGAAGCCTCCTTGGGAGAGTCTCGTGTTCTCTTGTGACTCCGAGACGATGGTTGTACGCCCTTCTGAGATGGGACACTCTAGCTCCGACATCACGTACGTACTTGACATCCGCCCACTCTTCCATTCCTGTGAGGGGTGGAATCACGTTCGCAAAAGTATCGAAATAGAATACAGGTGGCCACATAGTGCCATACTTGCAGATCACAGCCGAGTCAACAACAGCATAGAGGTCTTCGATGTCCTTGATTACCTCGCCCTTGTACTTCGGCGACATAATCTGGCTGATGGCCTCCGCCTTCTTCTCTCCGAATCTGCTAATGATGACCTCTGGGTAGTTCAATTCCTCAAGGGAGGAGAGACTTCGGAGATGGTCTGCACCCCGGACGTTCGTGGCGTAGGTCAATCCCACGGACTGGTGTGCTCGTGGATCCTGACCACTGGCCTCCAAGCCCTTGACATGGACTGCATACTTCCATGCATCTCCACCGATCTCTTCAGCAGCCTTCCGCGTGCCCTTTGCAAGGAGGGCCCCAAAACCCTCGCGTCGTGCAATAAGCTCAACTAGCCTGGCCATGCTCTCGACATTTCCCCATGAGAGGTCAATGCCCCCTGTGTCGCTCTCATCGATTATACCTCTCTCCCAGAGTTCCATGGCGAAACCGATGGTCTTCCCGCAGGAGATGGTGTCCATTCCCAGCAGGTCACATCTCTGACCCAGATGAAAGATTGACTCGACATCGTTGTTCAGGCAGTTGGACCCGAAGGCCATGAGGGTTTCATACTCGGGACCTCCAGCTGGCCCTCCTCGGAACTTGCCTTCTCTTACACGGTAGATGTATTTGCACCCTATCGCGCAGCCATGGCAGGCCTCCTGGCCCACTCTGTACTTGTTCGCGATAATTTCGGGCCCAATATCATCTGCATCCTCAAAGAAACCGGTCCAGTGATTCTTGGTTGGCAGCCTGCCTATCTCGTTTATCATCGCCACGAGGTCGGTGGTTCCATACTTTCTCAGCGATGCAATAGACTCGGTCCATAACGGGTCGTGAAGCCTTGCCATCTCTTCTTCGTTGGCCTCAAGATACCTGTCCATATCATGAGCCTCGATTGGGAGGGCACCTGATGCGGCAATTCCCTTTACATTCTTCGAACCAAGGACTGCACCTAGGCCTGTACGTCCCGCTGCCCTGTAGTAGTCAACTATGACGCATGAGTAGAGGACTTGATTCTCTCCTGCGGGACCGATGACAGCCGTTTCCATGGAGGGGTCTCGATTCTCCTCCCGGATTATGTCAGTGGTGACATCGGTCTCCCTGCCCCACAGATGCCCTGCGTCCTTCAGCTCTGCTCGTCCATCCTGCAGCAGGAGATATACTGGCTTTGGCGACCTTCCGTTGAAGACAATCATGTCGAACCCGGCATATTTGATCTCAGGACCAAAGAAACCGCCTGCGTGACTCTCTGCCCATATCCCGGTGAGGGGGCTCTTGCTCGCAAACATCATCCTTCCAGACGGAGAGAACATAACGCCTGTGAGCGGGCCGGTCCCCACTACCACTACGTTGTCCGGGGAGAGTGGATCTGTCTGGGGTCCTGTTCTGTCCCAGAGGATTCTTGCAGCAGTTCCTGTTCCTCCCATATACAGTCGGGCCCACTCTTTCTCCATCTCCTTCTTGTGGATCTTCCCCTTCTCGAGGTCGATATCCAAGTAGTGCCCTGCATATCCCTTGTACGGAAATGTCATTCTCATGCCTCCTCCATCTCTATACCTATCTGCTTGGCGGCTCGACTGATCCCAACCAGTCGCGTGCGAAGTCCTTCTTCGGTTCGCTCAACGAGACTGATAGCTCCATACTCGCATGCGTCCACACAGGCCGGGTCCCCTCCACAGAGGTCGCACTTGATTGCCTTCTTCGTGACCGGGTCTATCTCAATCCCCCCGTAGACGCAGGCTGTAACGCAGTTCTGACATCCGATGCATACATCCTTCTTAACAGTGAGAACCCCCGCATCGTTAAGCCTGATAGCATTTGATGGGCAGGCCTCTTCGCAGAGAGGCTCTTCACACTGTAGACATACAACCGGCAGAATGAGATTCTGTGCCTCTTTCTTGAGAACCTGTATGCGGGACTGGCGTGGATTGAATACCCCAGAGTTCCTGATGGAGCATGCAAGCTCGCAGTTCCGACAGCCTGTACAGAGGTCTGTGTCGATGGTGATGAAGTGCTTCAACATATTTGGCTCCCTTTCTTGGTATGTTGGGCCTTCTGGTGTTGCGTGAATCCACCTTTAAGTTGTTGCTTACGAATATGCGGTCCCGTTGGCAGGATGATAATACGCATCAACCGACATGGCGAACCCCTTTTTACTGGAACCAAATACATCACATAGAGAGGTTGCCATTTTGTCAAAGTCCATCCTTGTGAAGAACGGATATGTGCTGACTCTAAACAAGAAACGCGAGATTATTCCGGACGGCGCTCTATACATCGAAGAGGATACAATCCGTGAAATCGGGCCAACAGAGGACCTCAAGCACCATGACGCTGATACTGTGATCGATGCTCATGGCTCGATTGTGATGCCGGGTCTGATCGACACGCATGTGCATCTTGCTCAGGCCCTGATACGGGGCTGTGCCGATGATGTCTCTCTGGTGGACTGGCTGAAGAACTGCGTCTGGGTTCTTCAGGGAAACTACACGACGGATGACGGCCAGCTGTCCGCAGAGCTGTGTATGGCAGAGATGATACGGACGGGAACAACCTCTTTTATCGAGTGCATGATTCACACCCGCTACGGATTCGACGGTATTGCAAAGACACTGGAACGGGTGGGTATGCGGGGTGCTCTCTCAAAGATCATCATGGACTCCACCGGCTATGCCGACAGTGATGACATCATGTATCCCGGGATGGTCGAAGATGCTGATGACTGCATGCGCGAGACCGAGAACATGTACGAGAAATGGCACGGTGAGGCGAATGATAGGATACAGGTTTGGTATGGCCTCCGCTCTCTTGGAGCAGTCACTGACGAGCTCTTCCGAGAAGTCACTGAGACTGCACGGTCCAAGAAGACCAGAATGACCATGCACCTTGGAGAGGTTGTTGACGACGTCCGGTATGTCGAGTCGCGGGGCTATCCGAATCTCACCAGCTTCGCAAGGGACATGGATCTCCTGGGTCCTGACATGGTTTTCGCCCACGGAATCCACTTCGAAGAGGATGAACTGGGTGTTCTGGCAGAAACAGGGTCACACATCTCCCACTGTCCCGCCAGCAACACCAAACTAGCGTCAGGGTTTGCGAAGGTCCCTTATATGCTCGACCGCGGTGTGGCGGTCTCCCTAGGCTGTGACGGTGGACCTAGTAATAACACCTATGATATGATCCGTGAGATGCGGCTTGCAGCACTGATTCACAAACCGATTGCAGACGACCCGCTGGTTGTGAGTGCTGAAGATGTCATCGAGATGGCTACTCTGGCAGGAGCTCGTGCTATGGGCATTGAGCGTCTGGTGGGTTCTCTGGAAGTGGGCAAGCGAGCAGACCTGATTGTGGTATCACTAGACTATGTGGGCCTGAATCCCTCACCTAATCCCGTCTCAAATCTGGTATATGCGGGTTCTGGAAGGGATGTTACTGATGTTATCGTCGACGGCAGAGTCCTCATGCGTAACCGAGAACTTCTCACAATTGATGAGCAGGCCATCATCGAGAAGTCGAGACGACGCATTCCTGATCTGCTTGAACGTTCGGGTGTGGAGATTCGTCCCAAGTGGCCTAGGGTCTGACCTCACGGTCAGCCTCATCGAGCGATGTGAACCACTTCTCTAGTGCTTCAGATGAATGCCGCCAACTCTGGTTGTCAACATCCCACAGCCTGTGCGGTATCCAGTAGTTGAACACCGCTGGAAGGGATAACAGGCCAGCTGTTACCCTGATTGGAAGAACATCGAGGGCCCACATGGCTCCATATCCTCCACCAACAGGCAACCAGAGTTGGCTGTAAAGAGTCCCCTCTCGTGTAAAGGAGATGATTGCCTGAGGGAGCCGCTGGGCCCATGCAGCCATGGCCTCCCCGGTGCGTTCATCTTCTGTCATTATCAGCGCCTTCTCGATGAGGCCGATGTTCTGGGCTGAGTATCTGTTATCGATGAGGCCATCGTTCTTGAGTCGCTTCAGTCTGTGTGCCACGGTCTCCTGTGCCATGCGTAGCCTGTCTCTAACCCTGGAGATTGAAGTGATCCCCTTCTGTGCAAGATTGAATATCCTCATATCGAGTTCATCGAGATAGAGGTTCGTTCTGTTTGACCGCTCGTCTATCCGAGGAATCACATCGGCGAGCTCATCATTGTAGATCTTCCTCAGCTGTACCCTCATGACCTCCCAAGGGATATGCCATCCAGACTCAGAGGGCACATAGTGGTCATAGCAGTGCGAGATTCCTGTAGAATCGACCTCTAGCACCTCTGCTTGAATCCCGCGTTCTTCCATCTCGGTCACGAACTTCTCGAGGGCAAGGACATTAATCCTGTTATCGGGAACGCACAGCGACGCTTCAAGATCCCAGATGCCGCTCATCATATTATGAGATTTGTACAGGAAAGGACTGCTGGTCAGATACGACACAAGACTCCGGGATTTGTCTTCACAGCCGATGAGGACATGGAAACTCCGGATCCCAATCCTGGAGAGCGGTACCCTGTCATGTTTGCGCAATACCCTCCTGAGTCTCAGGTCTTTGATCTTCTTTGATACCCATTGTGGGCTCATGTTCAGGTCGTCGCTGATATCCTTGAATGCGGTATTGGGGTTTCGAAGCAGGACGTCGAGGAGTTTGAGTTCCGTTGAGTTAAGCGGAACCACGAACCGTCGAAGGCGGGTCTTCAGGAAGATGACGTAGTCTTCCTTCCCCATGAATATATCACAACGATCCAGATCTCTGACTTCGCGCACAATCTCATCCAAACCCTCTTGGCCCACCATCCTGTGAACAAAGCGATATGTCCAGCTTGGATGATAGGAGAGTGGGCTGTCCGGATAGCGCATCTGTGTGTGCTCGAGCCAAACCTTGAACCAGCGTTCTCTCGCATCTCCCTCCAAGAACTGACGGGCAAACTCCATGGCTAGATCGTCAATACAGTTTCTGCAGATCTTGTCACTGCCCATCGCCTTGCGGAGACAGAGGCTGGCCACAACCCCCTCTATGGGGATATCATCAGGGACATAGAGGGTCTCATTCTTGATGGCGCCAAATCGATGAGTTCCATCTATCACCACCTCTTTTATCTGGAGGTCGGGAGCATCCAATCCAAAACGATCTCTGATCTCATCCTGCGCTTGATTCCATATCCTGTGGACATGCGTGACCCTTTCTGCATCAGGCTTCTTGGACAACCGAATTCCCACCTACTGAACCATGATCAAACATGAGTCTCATCATGAGTATGACATCTCCACAAAAAAAGTTGTAGGAGACGAGGGGTGTCCCCCCCTCTCCTACTGTTTTGTTCCCTATGCAATGCCGCAGACCCCTAGGGGCGGGGCCTGCACGGACTCCTTGTTCGGATGGACTGGGCCAGAACGCGGGGCCAGTGAGCATCAATGACGGTGTTCACCGAGGGATACTACTTCCTCAGTGGACTCATTGACACTTCACGGTCGTCGTCCGTAAGGAGACAATGCGAGTTGTTCCCGTGCTACCGCATCCGTCGAACAGACTCTACGTCTGGATACCAATGCCATCCCGTAGGGTCCGCTGACCCTCATCCACACGGAATGTATGTTTCCAGAACTTGAAACGGGTATATAATAGAAGGGTGCTTCTCTCGAAATGTGCCTTAGAGGCCGAATTTTAGGCCTGTGCGGTGACCCACTAGCCTAAGGGGTGGGAGATTGGTATTGATATGAATTATTAACTACTGTTTCTGTGGATTTGCATACTAATGTCGGGATGTGTTGAGTAAGCAGCTGTACACATCAGTTGGATTTATTAGGAAGCCCTCCACAACTATAGTTGAGCGGCATGAAACGTCGACAACAAGGCGCCTGTGCGGGCTAGTTTTCGTTACATGCCCTCAATTACGAAACTCCCCCCTCCTACCACGATTACCCGCGTGGGCGCCACCTCATTCTTACCACTCATCACTTCACTCCGAAAATAACGTAGGCCCGGACTTGTACTCTCTTGTTTCAAGACTGATTGGAAGAGGTGGGGTTCTGCAATCCCAGAGCCTCCAACTTCTTCTCCCACCATTCTTTCGATTTGAGATCCATCCCTACAACTAGCTGTTTCTTCCATTTCTTACCTTTCACACGAGCCCTTTCAATTCCCTCAATCTGGGATTTACTTCTGCAACATACCGAGTTTACTTCGGTAACAGGACTGCCTGATCCCTTTCAATTCCCTCAATCTGGGATTTACTTCTGCAACGCACACAGTATCGGATGCCCAAGTTGGAGAGGCGTGTCGTCTTTCAATTCCCTCAATCTGGGATTTACTTCTGCAACGAATGAAACAACTATGCAAACAATCAATGAACAAGAACTTTCAATTCCCTCAATCTGGGATTTACTTCTGCAACTGCAGGACAAGACAAACTTCCCTATCAAAATCTTAACACTTCTTTCAATTCCCTCAATCTGGGATTTACTTCTGCAACTTTTTGACCTCCTTCTTCCTCTTTTCTTCTTAGATGGAACCTTTCAATTCCCTCAATCTGGGATTTACTTCTGCAACGGTCTCAGAGTGAACTTCAATCAAGGCCTCGATATCCTTTCAATTCCCTCAATCTGGGATTTACTTCTGCAACATGGTGCTATCCCGGAGGCCGACTAGCGTGCGTAAGTGTCTCTTTCAATTCCCTCAATCTGGGATTTACTTCTGCAACTTCTCCAACGCCAACGTTTACCGTTGACGCCGCTAAAGAAACTTTCAATTCCCTCAATCTGGGATTTACTTCTGCAACTTCTCCAACGCCAACGTTTACCGTTGACGCCGCTAAAGAAACTTTCAATTCCCTCAATCTGGGATTTACTTCTGCAACGCCGACAAAGAGAAATACGTCTTTCAAGCGCCTCCTGAACCTTTCAATTCCCTCAATCTGGGATTTACTTCTGCAACAGTCCCCCCGTCAACCAGCTATCGGCTACTGGCCGGTGGTCTTTCAATTCCCTCAATCTGGGATTTACTTCTGCAACCTTGAGTTAACCCAACAGGGGCCTAAATGGGCCGTTGTCTTTCAATTCCCTCAATCTGGGATTTACTTCTGCAACTGAGTTGATAGAGCGAGCGTTAGAGTCGCAAGGGTTACACCCCTTTCAATTCCCTCAATCTGGGATTTACTTCTGCAACACTGGGCTGAACTGATAATCAATGAAGGCCTTGAGCTGAGCTTTCAATTCCCTCAATCTGGGATTTACTTCTGCAACTATGGAGCTTGTGCGGATTGTCAAAGACAAATACTACGGCTTTCAATTCCCTCAATCTGGGATTTACTTCTGCAACGGAAACATGTCTGATCGAACAACGAGTGTAATCCTAGCAACTTTCAATTCCCTCAATCTGGGATTTACTTCTGCAACAGCGCCACCGTTACGGGGTCTGGATGAAAGACCTATATCCCTTTCAATTCCCTCAATCTGGGATTTACTTCTGCAACCCGCGGGTTTTTCGCTCTATTTAACGAGAGAAGTCCTCATAAACCTTCTTTCGAAGAACCGCGGCGGGGGCCTCCATTCTGTATAGTCCTTTATAAGAGCCCCCTTGTCAGGCCATCTAGAATCAGAGATTGATTCTGGTTTACCTCAGCAATTCGATCCAATCCATGATTCTCTCGCGTGGCGCAGTCCACAGCTGCCTGTCTTTGTCCCAGAGTTCCGCTGGGAATCCCCAGCCTCCATACACATAGTCTCCTACAACGTTAACTGACACATCTGGGCCGAATTCTCTGGCTGCCCTGATGGCCCCATAGGCGCCACCAAGGGGAAGGTACGACGAGACAAACAGATTGCCAGCAGTATCTAGGGAGGTGATCGACCTCGGGAGATAGTTCACCCATGAGAGCAACTCGGGGACAAGACTCTCTCCCTGTGTCTTGATAACAACTCCCTCATTCAAGCCTATGTTGTGTACCTCCCTACGGGTCACGATAACACCAAGGTCGCGCAGTTTCTGAACTTTGCTCGCCACTTTGTTCTGACTCGCTTGAACGTCCCGACGTATTGCAGCAATGTTCGGTAGACGCCGTCTTATGGCATCCATGATCTTGATATCGAGCCTGTCCAACTGATACTTGATTCTCTGTTCGGCGTATTCGAGCTCCACTGGATCCATGTCGAGATGACCATTCAGTAGCAGAGCTGCGGCTTCTCGAATTGATTGCCAAGGAATCCTCCATGCTTGCGACTGACAGTCATAGTGTTCGAATGCGAATCTTGTGCAGGAACTACTGACCTCAGATATGTCTACCAAGACACCCCATTTCTTCCCATAAGCGGGAAGCTGTTCGATGGCCTTGATGTTATGCACCGAGTCGGGCACGGTCAAGACTGCATGGAGAGTCCAACGTCCGGTCAGAATCCTGCGATATCCATACAAGAATGGGCAGTTCTCTACGAGCTCCAGAGGATCGACCTCTTCTCGTGACGAAGCGAGGAGTACATTGAACATCCGGATTCCAACTTTGGAGAATCTGATGTGTTGGAACTCTCGTAAGACACCTCTCTTCTTCATCTCCCGCACGTTCTTTGAGACCCACTGCGGACTGAAATCTGTCTTCTCCGCCACCTCCTTGAGAGTCACATTGTGACTGCGAGTCAGCTCTGCTGCGATGAGAAGCTCAGTCTCATTGAGGGTCGAGCTCATCTCGCGGATTCTGACGTGCAGTAACCGAACGTAGTCCACCAGGTCGAGTTCGTCCTGAGTCCTTGATACGGCTCTTACCATCCTGAGAAGGGAATGGATGCCTTCTATTCCTGCAATGCTATAGAGCCGAGTGAAAACCCTCGCAGGATGATGTAGTAGATTAGGCGACACTCTCTGCTTGGGGTAGGTCTCAGCCCACCATTCACGCCACTTTTCTTCGTCAGTACCGGAGAGGGCCTGACGCGCATATTCCATGGAAATGTCAGTCTTGGCCTCGGAACAGATTGCAAGTTCATCGATGGCACTCCGAAGGGCTTCACTAGCCACGATTCCCTCTAGAGGTACATCAGCGTTGGAGATTTCCTGTGACAGTACGAGTGAGGGTCCCTCTCTTGAGTACCCATGGGGCGGCAGGTGTTGGGTTTCGCGAACCAGTCTTACAGTCTCAGGCTTTGGGGATGCCTGCAGTCCAAACTGCGAATAGATGTTTTGAGCATGCCTTTTCCAGAGTCTATCGACCCCCTCTCCTTCAATCCAATCCTCAGAACTGGAGGTCAGACACCTACCCCCTCCAGATTCTCTGTCTTCTGACCTTCTTGGCATCGAACATAGCGCGTCCGAGGTCTGTCAGGGTCACACGTTTCGCCCGGCCTGACTTCTTCCGACGGATGTACCCTGCTCTCTCAAGTTCTTGCAGATGTTTCGTGATGGACCCCGATTTCAGGCTACGCCTTGAGCCTAGGTCACTCTGGGTTTCAACTGAGCCGCCTTCGTCTAGTAGCTTCTCTATGATTCGCATCTTGGGAGGTGTGAGTTTCATGGTCTGGCCCGGAGAGATTGTGAGGAGATCTCCCTTGGGCTCTCCCGCTTCGTCCTCAGCAACAATCAACACAGGGGACTGTGTTAGTATGGCGGCCATGTATACGGCTGCCGTCATGATTCTTGTTCCGCAGGATCCGTTGAATTCGATCTCTGCATTGGGATGGTGCGATACAACCTCAAGGATATCCTTGAGAACCGCGTCGTAATTCCAAGGTTTGGTCTTGATCTTCTCAACAGGTATTCCTGACTGCTCAAAAAGAGATAACAACCGTGGTAACTCTGACTCATTCTTGTCGGTGAACAAGAGCACTACTTTCTGTGCACCTCTTTCCATGATTGAACGAATCACGCGTTGATTCGCGTGGAGTCCTAGAGTAGCCACGTGGAGTTTCATTTTTGACTGCAGGTTCGATGCATTGCTCTCCGATAAGACTTTCCGTTGGAGAGGAAAGTTTCCTCTTGTGTAACAGCTTTCGTCTGCTGTCGCAACTTGAAGCGTTCTAGGCCTTCACTATGACTGGGTCCAGTATCATCGATTACTATGTATGTAGTTGTCTTTGATCCTGAGGATCCTGACTGGCCGTGGTAAGACACGGTTGGTCGTGGGTCTAAGGGGCCTGAGTGCCCCACCCTAGTTCAATGGAAGGCTCCGAGCGGTCTGGTGTCATCGCACTCCCTCGGAGCTGGTTTCTTTTTCAGTGACAGTGGTGCCAGTACGGACAATCCTCATAGCACTTTGTCGGTAACCCTGGATCACGTTCGTCATATACTATCTTCATGGCATCATCCCTGTTCTCGATGAATTCTTGTCGTAATGGCTCATCAATGCTGTGCACCTCGTACTTGACTGTGGGCTTGGGGGCTCCTTCTAACCAGCAATAGATGATACAACCAACGTCAACCGGATATTCGTGAATACTCTCAATCACCAGGGCATATCCAGTTGTGGCAAGCCTGTGAAATCGCCACTTTCGCCCCGTCTTGATGTCCATGACCACACCCTCAGAACCGTAGGCATCAGCGCTGAGGTAGCCACTCAATCCAAGATTTCTTCCGTCGAGCTTTTGTTCCACAACGATGGGCAAGGCAGTGCTTACGAGAGCATCAAGACCGATATACGGTTGGTCAGCTCGAACGCGATCAACGGATGCTATAATCTGGCTGACTGCGTAGTCCCAGAGCCATGCGAGGTTCGTGCTGATGGTCTCAGGGTTCCACCCCCCGCCGCGGTCAGTGACGTCCGGCTTTCTGGTCTTGTTCATCATGTCCTCGATGACGTCATCACGAATCTCTGTGAGATGGTTGCCGAGTTCTGTACCTGTCACCTGACCTAGGCTGTAGAGGCCGCGTTTTGCATTCTCGAAGACAAGGGCCACAATCTCGTGATAGAGTCCTCCCATGATCATCTTGGCTGTTGTGGGCTTCTTTATTCCCTCAACATGCTTCAGATAGATATCGCGCATCGATTCACAGTATCTGCCGGCAAGCTCGCTGAGGGAGAGATGGATGTCGTACGGCGGGTCGAGAGGCGGATACTCCCATGACCACCCTCTGAACCTCTCATCCACAACTACTTCGCGAGACCTCTTTCGATACCGTCTCAACAGCCTCCTCTTCACATTCTCAGGAATGAGATACATTTCCACCCTCCAACTCCATCATGCCTTTGCCTTATCCTTCAACCCCCAGTCACATCGACTGACACCTTGCCAAATCCGGCAGTGCGATTTTTTCCTATGTTGCTCAATTCAGCGAATCTTGCCAGCCCTACCGTAAGAGCCACCAGCTGCGAATCCGCTGTGTCTATGATGTAGTCCACATCGCCCACAAATCCTACAACTTGTCGCCGCCTTCCTATCGGGACATGTGCAGTATGAATACGGTGGCGACTGATATGAACGTTCTGCTCCACCCAGTCGCGGTACTCCGAGGTATATTCGACTGTCGAGCTCTTCTCGATAGACTCCCAGACCCGAAGCAATGCTGTGAAGACGCGCGCAGGCTGCGGAAGTACACATGCATAGTCGCTTCCATACACTGAGAGCTGAGTAGGGGTTTCAAAATACATGCCTATTCGGATCGATTTGACATCCAACTCCTTCACAGGTTCGGTCCATCCAGTCATGAGCTGATTCGCATCATTATGATCGAAGTCAATCCGCCTGATTGGGAATGCGTGATGATGGAGTCGTATGTCCGAATTGATGCCCAAGGCGATATTTCGTATGGCGTCTTTGAACTTGTCAGCATCAAGAAGATTGACTTTGAATCTGTACTCCTCTCCCTCGTTGAAATTCGTGTTGAACTGGCGGTTAAACGGAAACGGGTGCAACGAATACTGGCGAATGGCCCCCGTCTCATGAATATTGTTGCTCAGTTCATAATCGCAATCTCTCACCAAGTTGAGAAAGGCAGCTCGCAGAGGGCTACCAGTGTAGTTCAGTGTTCCTGAGAATGGACTCATCACGTGAAAGTCTAGTGTTATCATTCTGACTCCTCCTCCTTGTCAAGGTATTCTGCAACCAGGGCCCAGTCGCCAATAACGACGGCACCATTCTCCTCCTCTGCGTAGATTCGAGGGATTCGATAATCGGTCATTCGGTTCATCCCTCTCCAGAAATAGACGAGATTCCGCCTGTGTAGGAGATCACGAAGGATATGCCGCATCCGAGTATTGCCGACTCGAATCGTGACATCATCATTGAACACCGCCGTGCACCGTCTGCAATATGCATCTGAAGTCACAAAGACCCGTGGGTAGTCCGTTTTCCCAATCTCCTCCACGATGAAGACTGGGTCGTTCTCGCCATATCTTCTCTTGTACGCAGCTGGAATCATCTCCCAGTGAGCCTTTGCCTCCTCTAGCCTTCCTCTCAATCTGAAGACTTCAAACACATCAAGTTCTGAATAGACTTTTGCGAGATTGCTTCCAACAAGCGCCCCGGGAAATGCTACCAGAATCGAGTTCATTGTACCTCGCAAAAAACTATACTCTGCCATGGTCTTTACCCGCGGATGGTACAAGTCTATCTTGATAATCTCCGATTCCAAGGGCCCTATAGATTCTGACAAAGACTCGTTTCCAATACTCACTGCCGCATTGGCATCAACCAAGAAACGGAAGTGTTCAACTGCCGACTGCACATTGTAGGTCATCCTCTTCTTTGGGTAGAACTCCAACTCCTGGCTTCCGGCTAGGGCCATGGACAGCAGCATTTCTCTCGCTTGGGAGCTACACATGAATGCGGCATACGAGGGAAGTTCCCTGAATGCATCCGCAGCCAGATTCACAAGATCAGGGAATGACCAAGATGATGCATCTCTGAGTCTGTCTACCATAGTGTTTGGAAGGTAGAGGATGGATTCGCATTTGTTGTGTCTGCCCCCTCTGCCAAACCTTTGTAGGAAAGATGCTAAATCGTGTGCCTCCATGACCAAGAATGGAACATCAAAATCGACACCCACCTCGATTGCAGAGGTGCCCACCAGTATACACTCGGATAGGGTCTGGATTTTCGGCCGGGCACTATGAGGAATCAGACCGTGCAGCTGCTTCACTATGGCGTCTGCATCCAGTCCCCTCTCTGTCAGTTCCTCTTTGACTCTCTCCGTCACTTGTACAGCAAAGGTAACGGAAGAGAAGATTCCCAACACTTTGACATTGGGCGGTTCTCCTGGCCAGATGTAGTCTTGGAAGTAGAACTCTATCAGGCTCTTCGCGACCTGATCTGCATCCTCGGTACCAGTCATCACCCTGTTCTTCGTGGTGAGCTTGCAGAGGGTTTCGTGCCGCACTTGTCGGCTGCGACTGCTGGGCTCAGTGAGTGGCTCCGCCCTCACAATATCTACGTCCATGTAGCTATTGGTAATCAAGTCAATAGTCTCGCCATGAGTCGCACTGAGGAATACGATGTCAACCGCGGGATTCGAATCGCTCACCCTGAGGTGGTTCAACATGAACACAAGCCGTGCAAGAGAAGGACCTGAGTACAGATGAAACTCATCAACAACGAACGTCTTGAATGTATCAAGTTGCTCGATGATACGTCCATGCCGCGCATATCGTCCGCTCATGGCTAGGTAAAGCATATCGGGATTTGTAAGTAGCAGTCGGAGCCTATCCCCTTGATAGATGCCTTTCAGGATCTTCTCAAGGGCTGTTCCTTTCGCTCCACCAGCAGCTAGGTCCTGAAGGGTCTCGCCAGTTAAGTGAAGCACATCAACAGCCCGATCGGAGCTCTCCCCAAGCGTTTTGGGATCCCATTCACGGTCAATCAGATTCACCTCTCTTCCGAGCTTCTGGAGTAGGACGCTGATTGCTCGAGCCTGGTCTGTGACCAGCGCGTTCGTAGGATAGACAAAGACAGTTGGTAGGTCTCTTTCCAGCACACGGGCCAGAGCAGCAAGCGTCTTTCCTGCGCCGGTGGGGGCATCTACGACTATTACACTGCTCTCGGACTCGATGGCTGCAACTTGGTGGTCGTAGAGCGCTTCAAACTCGCCAAGCTGGACCTCCGACTGGGGTATGAAAACCGGGCCGACAGTCACTTGGCTCTCCTGACTCACAACAGACACCTCAATCCCAAGATTCGTGGTATTTTTCCGTATCCGGTATCGGGAACCGATGAACCACCCCTTCGGGGTCTTTTCCCTCGATGTATTTTCCTTCCAGTTCTGAGAGGATCAGGGTAGGTGTTGGGGGAACCGTAAGAAGACTGCCGCGAAGTATGCGGGTCGACTCCGGAAGGTCGCTGACTGTAACGGGACAAGTTGGAGTAAAGCGCCCCTCCTTCTCTCTCACGTCGAGGGGATAGAATGACGCTCTGACAGGAGAGTACTTCTTGCCGAGTCTGAACACCGTAGGTAGAGATTCGCCCACGGCGTAGAAGTAAAGTGACGAGAGCGGGGGATGTTGATAGTATGCTCCCTTCTTTGGCAGATTGATGTTGTCTTGCTCCATCCGCTCTAACAGACTCTCTCCGATGCTGTTCCAAGTTAGCCTGGTCATGTTGCCTCGATTCCAATGCCCCTTCCGCATTGCTCCGAGAAGCACCGATGACTTAATCCAGCTTTGCCCCGTTGATACTTCATGAGGGAAGTCGTCGACGAATGCTGCGGGCGTAACATAGACAGGCATCCTGCTCAAGTCCTCATTGTAGTGCGGAGTTGTTCCGTCTATCATTCGGCGTATTTCGGGGGTGCGCCGGTTCATAGCATACATGAGAGCGTAGTTCCCAATGAAGTCAGCCGGTTTCGCAGTCGCTCCGTAGTCACGACTAGCATAGAAGAGATAGTCATGACATGTCATTATTCCGAGATTCACACTTAGGTGACTGGACACCGAGGCACCATCTCCTGTTACGCTTTTGCTTGCGAAACGAAGTTATCGACCTGCTTCTGCATGCTTTCTACAAAGGCCTTGTCTGGGCTGATGTCCTGCACATCAGAGATTAACTCGCTCGTTTCGTTCGCTGTAAGGACCACTAGGTTCGCCCGCGATGCGCTTATGCTGGCGTACTTCTCTAGGATCTCGTGAGTTGCATCTGGAAGATCGTCCTCCCATCGAGCTGCAAGTTCCAACGAGTATTCGAGCGATGTGATGACTTCCTCAAGTCCTCCAACGATTCCGAGCACGATGTTCCTCATGTCGCCCTTTGTCCTAGTTTCGGCGCCGTAGGCCTTGGTGGCCAATAGAGTCTTGAGATAGAGAGCCAGTTCCTGCCAAGTAGCCGTGTTCAAGGACACCACAGATGGGAAGTTAGCCAAGGGGCGCACATTGTGAGTGATGTTCAATGCCTGCCCTGTAAGCTGGTTCGTTTCACCGACTGCGTTGAATGTGATAGACTCAAGCAGGTCCTCATACTTTTCCACCGAGAAGGCAGTAGAGTACTCGATTCTATGCTTGATGTTGTAATCTCTGCCGCTCTTCACAGAAACTGCACCAAACAACGCACAACGTGGGCACTTCATGCACAGCTCGTCCTTCAGGTAGCATTCTATATTGTCATCCGCGGTTCTTAGAAAGCGCGAGAACATGCGCGTCTCGGGCGCCTTCTGCTTGGAAGCGAGAAAAGCGACCTTCACCGTGGGCTTCGTGGATTCGATACTCTCGGGAACCACAACTGTGTTCAGTTCTCTGCTCTCTTCCGTGCGTAAGATTGTGTAGTCGTGAGTCTGCCTCAAGAGCAATACCTGCACAACTCTTGCATCGAGAAGTGGAGAGAGTTCCTTCGCAAGATAGGGTTCCAGTTTTGCAAAACTCTCTGGCATCTTCGTTGTAGCCATATTCATTCCTCCTTTGTCTTCTTGTAGTCTTTCCAGAACTGATCCACGATTTCCTTAATCTCGGGTGGGGCTGAGAAGGGATCAGGCACCTTGTCAAAGGAAGCATATTCCTCCTCTTCCTCAAGATGCTTGTTGAGCTCATCAATCGAGTCGTAGTTTGCCTTTAGCCAATCATGGAACTTTTTCTGGATTCCTTTCCTCCGTCCAACGAGATTCTCTTTGTATGCGCCGAAGAAGACCTCGTCATCAAGGTCCTCTACCGTTTTGAGCCATTTCGTTGGTGGGAGTAACGTTCTGAGGTCCTCCAGCAGGTCAACGGCGTCTTCTAGGCGTTCTGCGGCATCTGCTGAGACGCTCCTTCCGCCCTGCTGGTTCTTGTGAATATTCAAGACATATCCCTTTACCGCCCCCCAGTTAATCTCCCCAGTGGTTGTTATCTGTGTGAGGAGCTTGCCAACAGGTCCCATCAGGGCGTGTTTCGAGTCCCTCTGTCTATCTTCTGGATAGAAGGTCTTGAGATACGAAACGAGGGCATCTGCAGCCCTCTTCCTCACCTCTCTAACTTGCTCTATGTCGGTCTTCTCTTCTTCTTTGTCCATTCGTATTATCAAATACTTCACCTCTAAGTTGATGCAAATTCGTCCTCTCCTGCCGCTGCAGGGAGAACGTCCAGCAGCTCGACGAACTGCCTCTGGTATTTCTTCACTTGTTGTGAATCTTCCATCTGAGCACGCCTCAAGATTGCGCCACGATTCATCGACCCCATCCGAAGGAGGCGATCCTTCCCCATCTTCTTGACGTAGCTCATCGTTATCTGGGTCAAAGCTGACAGCTTCCTCAGTGCCGGCATCACTTCATGTAGTCGTGGTTGTTCGCTCACTCCCAGGCTTCTAAGAGCAGATGCAGCGGGTGCCGGCAGAGTCGATTTCACAACACCGTCCATTGAGATATCCGTAATGGCCTGGAAGCCATCGATGACGATGACCCGTGCATGGTAAATCTTGGCTATAATCAGTGCCAAGAGATGCGCTCGAATTGCGATTGTACTCGGTGACTCGTCCCGATCTTCATAGAGGGGATTTCGGAAGAACAGAAACATGTGCCCAGAAGTCAAGTATGCTGTTCCCTGAATCCTGTTTGGTTTCTTGTACCCCTCAAGAAGCCTGTCGTGTATCCTGATATCTCCAGAAAGATGAGCATGTGCGATTCTCTCAAAGGTCTGTTCATCCTCCGAGTCTAGTTCACCTTCGAAGATGACCTCTTCGGGACTGCTTCTGACATTCTTCAGATGCGATACAAGGGCCTTCACGCGAGTGTTGGTTGGTCTCAGCAAGCTTACCAGTTGCGAAGCATTGTTGATTGTCTTCCCTCTGGCAAGTCTCTTGTAAACATCAAGCATATTCCATACTGAGCCTGTACTCAGGCCGACTCTCTCACGCTTGGAGAAGTCTTTGACTGCATTCGCCCATTGTCGGGCCATTGCTGGCGACAGCGACAAATCCGGAATCACTACCATCGTCGTAGCAGGAGCTGAGGGAAAGTAGAATGCTCTGAGCATTGACTCAACCATGCAGACCTCACAGACCTGAGCCTTTCTTCCTGCGCCGATTTTCGTTCCCGCTTTCAGGAAGTTTGAGAAGCGCTGCGAACCGTCACCGAACAACGTGGCCGGTGCATCATCTGCCCCTTCTGCGCCACAGAAACTACATATCCGTTTCTTCTGATCCTTTCCTCTGAGGTATCTGTCAGAGGGCCCCTCACTGAGGTCTCTAATTTCCTTGTCGTCAAGAACTGAGAAAGGCAGATAGCGAACATCCGAGATAAGCAAGTTCTTGGCACGGTCTGTCAGCAGCTTGGGGGCGCAACTCCCATACTTGGTGAGAATCTCACGGAGAATCCGTATGAACGCCTTCTCAAGACGCTTCCTTCTGTCAGGGTCTCGGTGAAGACCGCCTTCTTCCAGGTTCCAGATGGTTGACACAGCTTCTAGACGACGGATGAATCCGGTGGTATGTGTGATATCGCTGAGAGATTCTAGTGCCAGATCGGAAAACTCCTCTGAGAGGAAACCATCGACATCTCGGACGAATTCGTCAAGTCGATCTGCCTCTTCCGCGAAAGCAGCATAACTCTTGAGGAAATCTGCAACATACACGAGAAGGTTGAAGTCTGAGGTCATCATCGCGAGTATGGGGTCAGTGTCTGAACCTGTATTCTTCAGAAACACTTCCAATGCGCCTTTCTTCTCAGCTGATTTTGCCTTCTTTGCCACACCCCTGCCGTATTTCTCATCCTTGTTCATGGCCGGAAGAGAAGAAAGGTAGCTGATGATCTCAGGAATGTCCTTTTCTCGCACAAGATGAATGGCAGGCCACTTCGTCTGAACAAGAGGGCCAATGACTGCATTCGTCATCCCCGTTTCATATGCATCAGAGTCTTGGAACGCTTCTACCTGTCTGTCAAGTTTGTCCTTGATGATAGTGGCGAAATCGAGATTTTCTCTCTGTTCTCCAATGTAGAGATATACACTCCCGGCACCAAAATGGAGCAGCGGGATATATCCAAGTTCCTCCATGGATTCAACAATCGCTTCGTTGAGGAAGCTGGTGACCAGCCCTCTGACCACAGATATCTCGTGGTAGTCGAATGAGAGTTGTCTTCCCTCAGGCATATCCAAATCATCTGCTTTCTTCAGGATTTCGCGTGGTTGCCGGATGCTCGCTATTGCATCTGCCAGTCGTATGACTCTGGCAATCTGGTCAATCGGGCCCACCTGCCTCTTTCGCCGTCCCCCCTCTGCCGGATTCTTGCTGTCGTGAGTATACACCACAATATTGAGAATGCGGTCGATAAGGGCGACGATGTCGAGGGCAACTCCATGGCTTGTCGCACTTTCCTGAACTCTCTCAAGAATCTCTCTCAAGCGTACTCTTGCATCTTCTGATCCATCGTCGTGTGCGAATGCAGCATCATCGGGTCTGTTGCCTTTGATGAATGCCACAGCTGCCTCCTGCCAAGAGTCTTCTGCCTTCTGGTAATCGTGCAGGAATCCGCTCAAGTAAACAAGCAAGAGATCATCTCCCTCAAGGTCGAATACGTGCTGTCCGAGAATTCTGGCAACGTATGATGTATTGAGGGCGTGGACAAAGAGCGACTGGCTGCCGTCCTTTGCGAACTTGGCATACTTGATGTCCCATCTTCTCGTCAGAGCTTCTGTTATCAGGCCCTCCTCAAGAATATCAAACTGCTCATCCGTCGTAGTGGGTACCATGGACATCACTTGGTTTCTGCTGTCACTCTATTATCCTGCTGGCGTCCATATAAGACCTTGATATTTTGTAGAATTCAAGCTGCTTTGGCCAAGCGTGCCATTCTTTGGTGTTTTGCTCTTTGGCTGAGATATCAGATAGTAAGACATCAAAACCGGTGGGCCAGTGTCTGTGGAATCTCATACTCTAGAATAAACTGTCTCTGACAGATTGAGTGACCTCATCTGTCTGAGACTTCTGTGTTCCACCCGTCCCCTGCCAGCGTCACCGCCCCCAGCAAACCCGAAGATCGCTGGGTCAGCAGGGCCTTTGTCCGTGGTCATCGGGATGGAATCCCTCCCACAGTCCGGGTTTCCTCCTCCTGTGCATGCCCTGAGGCATCACTCTCAGCCACAGTGAGGCTTTCCACAGTCTTTGCCACGGCGGGTTCATCATCACCCTTGCTGGCTCCGTCACCGAAGGCAGCAAGGCTCGATTGAGCAGGGTGAACAGCCGCGGACTCTCCGGGAGCTGATGCAGCCCCTTTCATGGAGAGTGAGGACCTCCGTCGAGAAATCGTGGACTTCCCTCGGGCTTTCGGCCGCGAGCTCCGCGCTATCGCACTGGCCCACTTGCCTAGTCCACTCCTCAATCTGATGGAACCTATTTAAGCCTCTACAACACAAGGCATCCTGGAGCAGGCAAGAGGGAGATCTGACACTTCTGTCAGACAATGCAACTAGAAAACAGAGGATAGCGTATTATTCTAGAAGTCGGCGCATCTATCTGCGAATCCACATCCCACGCGCCCATACTGACATCTCGCTCGTGGCGCTGGAATCGTCCCCTCTCTAAGCATGTTGCTGATCCTATCGGTGTATGTCTTCACCCGCCCTCGCAGATTATCAGTCATGACAAGCTTAACGGTCTGGTCGTCGTTCATATAGTGTACAAAACCTCTTCGAACAATCACATCGCGTGAGTGTTCAAGAAGACGGGCAAGAAGGACGAGCTGATATTTGTGGTCAAGAAGGATTGCTCCTCGATTGCTTGACATGGCCTTGAACTCTATAGGGATGTGCTCACCATCTGTTGTCACAACAAGCATATCCAACACACCATGAGCCTGCAGTCTCTCTGATCGCAGATACACCTCGAAGCTCTTGGACTCTATCTCAACCGGAATGTCAGTCTTCAATATCGACTCGCGGCGCTTCTCCAATTGAGCAAGTCGATCATGACTCTTTTTCGCTGCGTCCTGTTGCGAACCGACAATCGGTCGGAGCTGCATTACTTTTGTGAAATAGGTCACCCGAGGGCAGAACACGTACTGCTTGATATCCGTGGGCGTGATGTAGCCTTCTCCAGCATCTGTAAACTCAGTAAAACGAGACTCCCGTTTCACGTTCCTTCATCTCCTTCTCTGCTCCCACCATGTGACGTCCCTCAAAGCACGAACTGCAGAGAGGAAAGAGCAGTACAGAGTCAGTTTCTTCCCCGTCATTCAGGAGTTTTCGCATATCTTTCTCAAGCGAGGCGAGCTCGTGGCGGCGCAACTCTCCTTGGAACGAGCTGTACTGGATCCGTTCAAGCCCGTAGTCCTTGAGCCGGTTGGCCACCTTGCCTCGCAGAGGATCATCGGTGATATCATAGATGACGAGGAGCTTCATCCTCACCACCTCAGAAAGAACGGGTTATACCGTTCACTCTCCCTTCTGACAAACTTCGCCACCGCCCACGCCTGTCGGACGATGACATTCTTGATAGGTATCTTCTTGTTGTCAACAAGTACTCTGTCAGAGAGTCGTTCGATGACTGCAGCGGCAATCTCCTGCCTTGTACCCCGTGATAGTTCTCCATTCTCCACAATATCCTCGGGACGAAGTGACTTACGAAGCGTGAGGCGTAGAACCGTCCTGTCAACGACTTGCTGGCGAAACTCCTCAATGAGATCGAGGACCAAGGAGGGACGTCCTGGTCTGTCAACGTGCAGGAACCCCGCGAATGGATCAAGACCTGCAGTCGTGACAGCGGACCAGACCTCCGAGTATAGGATACCATATCCATAGTTCAACATCATGTTGAAGGGGTCTGATGCGCCGCGTGTGCGCCTTCCCGGAAAGCCGTAGTCTGAAGGAACCAACAGACCCACTCCTCCCCAGTACTCCGAAGCGGCTCGCCCTTCCACATTCATCAGGTCAAGCCTGATTGTCGAGTTGAGCGGACCGTCGAACATATCGAGCTCGTTGACAATGGCCTCAACGGAATCCGACAAGTCAAAGAGTGTCTGGGCGACATCCGGAGCGGTCCTCGTTCTCGTCTTGGCCCATGACTTCAGGAGATACCGCTGATTGGTCATCTTTCCCCTGATGAACTCCCTGGCAAGGTGCGTTGCTCGCGTAGACTCGGCCTCCGTATACTGTGCGCGTCTCGTCAGAACCGTGCCGTGTCCCTGTGTGGGGGTCAGGAAAGCGAACGGTCTCCCCGATGCATAGGTGAATGCCACCGGGACACGATTGGTGACGGCAAGATACAGCGCCGATGAACTCATCGAAGCACCAGACGAGGCCACTATGATGCGTTCTACCTCTCTTGCAGGAAACTCTGCTACCTTCTTTCCTTTCTTCTTGATCACGAATCGCTCACTGGTCTTTCCTAAGAAGACTCCAAAGTCGTCTAGTATGATAGTCTCCATACGAAACCCTCCATGTGGGTAAATGAATCGCCCTGCACAGATAGAGTTGGGGGCTCTTATAAAGGGCTATGCAGAATGGAGGCCCCCGCCGAGGCCTGCTGAGAGAAGACTTATGAGGTCTTTTCTTGCTAAATAGAGCGATTAACCTGCGGGTCGCAGAAGAGAATCCCAGATTAAGGGAATTGAAAGCCGCGTCGTGCCCCGGACTCGATAGCGAACTCGAGGAGCACGTCGCAGAAGAGAATCCCAGATTAAGGGAATTGAAAGCTAGTTGTGTCAGCCGTTCAAGATAGTACGTGCGGGTCAGGTCGCAGAAGAGAATCCCAGATTAAGGGAATTGAAAGAGCCGTTCAGTGACACGCTCAAGTTTCTCTCTGAGGTCAGTCGCAGAAGAGAATCCCAGATTAAGGGAATTGAAAGACGGCGTGCTCACGCTGGCCCGCAAGTACGGCGAACTACAGTCGCAGAAGAGAATCCCAGATTAAGGGAATTGAAAGGAGAGCTCCTGGCGCTTCACCTCGGCCACGTAGGCATCGTCGCAGAAGAGAATCCCAGATTAAGGGAATTGAAAGTGCATATCGAACTCGGCTATCCCTCCGCGGTCGTCCCCGGTCGCAGAAGAGAATCCCAGATTAAGGGAATTGAAAGATGCCGAGCTCGTGGACCAGATGGACGAGGTGGTGGCCTAGTCGCAGAAGAGAATCCCAGATTAAGGGAATTGAAAGCATTGACGAACTGGTATTCGGTGATTCCCATTGTCTGAACGTCGCAGAAGAGAATCCCAGATTAAGGGAATTGAAAGAGTACGAAGGGGAGGTGGACGAGCTGGGAGAACTCCTGCGTCGCAGAAGAGAATCCCAGATTAAGGGAATTGAAAGCTTCTAAATGAGCCTCATAAAGAAGTTCTCCGTACTCTGTCGCAGAAGAGAATCCCAGATTAAGGGAATTGAAAGTTGAGAAGACGTATGTTGTCAAAGACCTTTTTCGTTTGTTGTCGCAGAAGAGAATCCCAGATTAAGGGAATTGAAAGTTTCAGATCCAACCATGCACCATGATTGATGTGCAGTCTCGCTTGCCAAGGGACAGGGTGATAGTCGCAGAAGAGAATCCCAGATTAAGGGAATTGAAAGTTTTGCTCACCGTTTATAAGTAGGTCGCCAATTTGCCATTTGTCGCAGAAGAGAATCCCAGATTAAGGGAATTGAAAGAGAGAGCAGTAAGACTCAGCCAGAGAGACAGTCCTCGAGTCGCAGAAGAGAATCCCAGATTAAGGGAATTGAAAGTGGTCACTCCCCGAGACGACCCATTTGTCCGACCTAGTCGCAGAAGAGAATCCCAGATTAAGGGAATTGAAAGGTGACGCACTCTGCGAACGGGACGTGGACGTTCACTGAGTCGCAGAAGAGAATCCCAGATTAAGGGAATTGAAAGGTCTTCTCAATCTCCTTTTCCATTTTCTTAGTGAGTTTGTGTCGCAGAAGAGAATCCCAGATTAAGGGAATTGAAAGGTTATTGCTTCTCTCGGTATTGATTGGGCAAGTAGACTGTCGCAGAAGAGAATCCCAGATTAAGGGAATTGAAAGTGTAACTGATTGCATATGCCGTACCTCCCCCCGGATGCCGTGTCGCAGAAGAGAATCCCAGATTAAGGGAATTGAAAGTTGTTATTACTCCTTCCCGACGGCTCTCTTCATGGCCTGTCGCAGAAGAGAATCCCAGATTAAGGGAATTGAAAGGCGGATCCAGATGCTTCGTGTGTTCACCAGTGGTCCGTGTCGCAGAAGAGAATCCCAGATTAAGGGAATTGAAAGAGGATCTACGCGAATGGGAGGAAGAACACAGTGATTGGTCGCAGAAGAGAATCCCAGATTAAGGGAATTGAAAGAAGGCAAGATACACAAACAGCGCCTTGCATCTCTCCCTCCGTCGCAGAAGAGAATCCCAGATTAAGGGAATTGAAAGTGCCCCCAGCCCATCTCGTTACTAGGCGCGATTCTCAAGTGTCGCAGAAGAGAATCCCAGATTAAGGGAATTGAAAGAAATGGCCGAACCCTAAATGGTCAGCATTATACCGAGCAACAGTCGCAGAAGAGAATCCCAGATTAAGGGAATTGAAAGTGACTACTGTAGTCCCTGTCTATTTCGACTTTGAGGTCGCAGAAGAGAATCCCAGATTAAGGGAATTGAAAGAAGATACCAAATGACCCACAATATAGGGATACATACCGCAGTCGCAGAAGAGAATCCCAGATTAAGGGAATTGAAAGCCGAGCCAAGGGCAAAGGAAGGAGGAAAGAGAGGAAGTCGCAGAAGAGAATCCCAGATTAAGGGAATTGAAAGTACAATATGAGCTCTAGCATCTCGGTCTATCACTAGCTGTCGCAGAAGAGAATCCCAGATTAAGGGAATTGAAAGTATCCTGTAATGTTCGTTTTGATGTGCGTGACCAGGACGTCGCAGAAGAGAATCCCAGATTAAGGGAATTGAAAGAAGCACGAAAAACTTTCCGTTTTCAAAAGGAAAGGGAGTCGCAGAAGAGAATCCCAGATTAAGGGAATTGAAAGGGTGGTGTCTGCATCAGTAGAAACAGGACACTGGCGGATCCAACCATGTCGCAGAAGAGAATCCCAGATTAAGGGAATTGAAAGGTACTCCTTATAGCACCGATGTTGTTTTCTAGCGTCGATGGTCGCAGAAGAGAATCCCAGATTAAGGGAATTGAAAGTGTCATATATTCGTTTATTCTTTGTTCGTCATGGTCAAGTCGCAGAAGAGAATCCCAGATTAAGGGAATTGAAAGTCAAAATTCCAGTGACCGACTAAATCCCCGATAACGCAATGTCGCAGAAGAGAATCCCAGATTGAGGGAATTGAAAGTTCCTGGTGGGGCACAGA
>CAYYQL010000018.1:14621-45544 GCA_964473825.1 uncultured archaeon | reverse complement strand
CAACTGAAAGATGTATTTGAGGAATTCTGGAAACGCGCGAAGCAAAATGAAGAAGTCATGGAGAAGCTGGAGAAGTCGGGAATTATCGTAAGATTCGACATTGAACAGCCCGAACTTCATGTTACAATCGACTTCAAGAATCCGGGCCCAGACGGCGAACTAGGTACTCTGGCGTTTGACAGTGATGCTGATCCCGAGATTTCTGTTTGGAGCACATCAGAAACCACGAACAAGTTCTGGCAGGGGAAGCTGAACACGACCATAGCCATGGCTAAGAGAGAGGTCAAGATGGAGGGATCCATACCCAAGGCATTGGGTCTTCTCTCTAAGATTAAGCCGCTCTTCAAGGTATTTCCACAGGTCCTGCGGGACAAGGGTCTTGACCATATGGTTGTGTAGAGAGACTGTGAGGACTGACGAGAAGTGACTCATCTTCAACCTATAGACAGACTTGAGATCGTAATCCTAGTGGACAACTCCGTCTGCTACAAGCAGACCACGGCCCCGGTAGTCTCGCCACCACCTGAATGGATAGAACAGCCTGAAAAGAACGAACTGAACCTACGGTCAGGGCATGGGCTTGCTCTCTTGGTCAAGACAGAAGTTGATGATGAAGCCCATCAGGTGCTGTATGACACTGGACCGTCGAGCGAACTGCTCCTGTACAATGCGGCCAAGTTAGGGATTGACCTCGAACAAATCGATGCGATTGCAATCAGCCATGGGCACTGGGATCACATGGGCGGTCTCCTCGGTGCAATAGAGACCATCGGTAAGCCAGAGATTTCTGTCTACGTCCACGAAGCCATGTTTCGCAAGAGGGGTGTTGAGCGCAAGTTTCTGTTCTGGAAAAGAATCCGAGAGTTCTCCAGAGTGCCGACAGAGCAGGAGATCGAGAGTGCAGGCGGAAGGCTTGTCTACAGCCCCAATCCAACGCTCCTTGCCGACTCCACCCTTATGACAGGAGGAGAGATTCCTCGGACCACTTCCTACGAGAGAGGCTTCCCGGGACATAGGGCATTCATCAACTCACAATGGGTGGAGGATGAAGATGTGATTGATGACAGCTGTTTGGTGGCACATGTCGGTGAGCGAGGGATAGTCATAATGGCAGGATGTAGTCACGCTGGTGTTGTCAACATCACTCGACAGGCCTCAAGCATGACCCAGGAGAACGATATTCTCAACATCATTGGAGGATTTCACTTGGGTGGCAAGAACGAAGACAGGATAGATCCAACAATCTCGGACCTGGAAAAGCACCAACCGCATTACATCACGCCCATCCACTGCACAGGATCAAAGGCACAGAAAGAGATGCGAGATAGTTTCGGAAGCAGATACATCAGGGGATGTGTGGGAGACCGTTTCGTGTTCGAGGCCTGATAGCAAAAATATATTAGGCCACAGCGATTGTATACTATTGTTAAAATTAACGATAATGAATAAAGCGTGATTACAATGGCACAGACGATCACTAAAGAAATGGGCATATCCGAAGTAGTAATGAAGTGGCCAGAGACAGCCAGAACATTCATGGAATGGGGCCTACATTGTGTAGGGTGCATGGCTGCCAGATACGAGAATATCGAGCAGGGTGCAACTGCACATGGCATCGATACGGACAAGCTTGTAGATGCCCTGAACAAGACTGTGAAAGAAGAATAGTCTATTCATCATTGGGCTTGACTCGTCCGTACAGACGGCCTGATTCCTCCTCAGACATCTCGAAGCTGTGATCAGAGTCGGGGAAGCTCCCCGTCCTAACGTCATCAGAATACTCTTGCACTGCCTTGACTATCACGCTTCGGATGTCTGCGTATTTCTTCACAAATTTTGGTTTGAATTCCTCAAACAACCCCAGCATGTCCCATAAGACCAAGACTTGCCCATCGCAGTGAGGGCCGGCGCCAATGCCAATAGTTGGAATATCAACAGCCTCTGTGATGAGCCTTGCAGTCTCGCTGGGAACGAGTTCGATCACCAGAGAGAACGCGCCCGCCGATTCAAGGGCTTCTGCCTGTTCAACAAGAAGTTCAGCCTTGCCCGCTGTCCGCCCTTGTACTCTATAGCCACCAAGCTCGAAAACCGACTGTGGCGTCAGCCCGATGTGGCCCATGACAGGTATGCCCGCGTCCACAATGGCCTCAACCGTTGGCAGCACTCTCCCTGCCCCCTCAATCTTCACTGCTTCAGCACCACCTTGTTGCAGCATCCGACCACAGTTCTCAAGAGCCTGTTCTATGGAGACCTTATAGGACATGAAAGGCATGTCCCCGACAATCAGCGATTTTGGCCCGCCACGTTTCACAGCTGCACAATGATGGATAACATCCTCAAGAGTCACAGGGATTGTACTTTCGTAACCCAAGAGTGAGTTCCCCACGGAATCGCCCACAAGAATGATGTCAACACCGCATTCGCTCAGTATCTTAGCTGTAGGAGCGTCATATGCTGTGAGCATGACAATCTTCTGACCCTTTTCCTTCATCAACTGAATCTTGTGAGTTGTCTTTCGCGCCAAGGCTATTTCATCCGAGTAAGACTAACTCTGACAATTATATATAGAGTTCCCATAGTAGATACGGAGCGTATACAGAATACATAGATACCTCACCATGAACCCTTGAACAGGTCATCTGTGGGAAGATATCTTCTGTTTCTGTAGCGCCCCGAGATTTTCAGTATCTACAAGGGAGGGACGCAAACCGAACATAGTAGAGGAGATCTGGAACACAATCACCATGAATTCTTTACAGCTCTATGTTTCGGTCCCTAAGGTACATCTTGTACAGTTCCATTCCGACGATTGCAGGAAGAGACAAGATAATGCAGATGAACCAGTCGTATGATGTGAGCGGCATGAAGTAGAAGTCCAAACCGTAGAGACTCAGTATGTCCTGTACGACAGGCACATACATCAGCAGGAGATGTGCCAAGTAGATGAGTCCCAGGAAGAATACATACCTAATGGTGCCAGGCTCTCGCAGGCTCTCGTGAAGGGGCATGTTGATTCTGCGTATGGTCAATACTAATGTGCTCTCCACCAAGAGGATTACTGTTAGCATCATGATAGTGGCTTTCAAGGGAGCGTCTACAATCCCTGCGTAGGTTCCGGCAATATTCTCAGGATACAGACCGACCACTCCCATCCAACCAGTGAATGTCAGGAAATATACCATGCCTGTTCCGAAGGCCATAAGGAGGACATTGATGGCCATGAACTTGGCAAACGGTCTGTTGATTATCTCCTCGCTATCTCGAGGTTTCTCTTTCATTGCATTGGGTGACACCTTATCAAACACAAGAGCCAGACCTGGAAAAGAGTGCGTTGTCACAACAAGATAGAGGCTCTGCCATGAGGACAGCATGTTGACATACGCGGGAAGGAAGAACAACGCCCCGAAAAATATGATGCTCTCAAAGAGATTGACGGCTATATAGAAATACACCATCATTCGTATCTTGGCAAACAGGCCTCGTCCTTCGTGAACCCCGGTCACGATAGAAGCAAAACTGTCATCGGTGATGACCAGGTCAGCCGCCTCCTTGGCCACATCGGTGCCTGTAATGCCCATTGCAATGCCAGCATCACTCATCGCCAACGCGAGCGCATCGTTGACTCCGTCCCCAGTCATAGCGACTACTTTACCCTGATCCTGATACCGCTCCACGATGACCTGTTTATGCTCCGGATTAACACGGGCAAACACATTGACTCGCCCAAAGTCATCATCTGACAGGTCAGGAATCTCGGTGCCCTCAGCGACGAGAGAGAAGTCAGACATGATATTGAGATCTGAGGCAATAGTCTTTGCAGTTGCTGAGGCATCACCCGTAATCATAATGACATTGATCCCTGCACTGTGGCAGGCATCTATAGCCTCGCGGACCCCATATCTCGGCGGGTCAACCAACGAGGCGAACCCGATATATGTAAGACCGCTCTCTGTCTCTTCACGTGCTCGGTTCGACCGAGGCACTGTATTCATGTTCTTGTAGGCCAAAGAAATGACCCGATAGCCTTGCTCTGCAAATGATACAGACATCTCTTCTATCTTGTGCCGCGTCTCCGAGTCCAGTGTAGATACGTTATTCCCCTTGTGAACTGAGTCACAGCGCTCAAGAAGCACCTCAGTGGCGCCCTTGACAAAAGCAATGTACGTACTATCGTCCTCGCATATCTTAGACATCCTCTTGAGTTCTGACTCGAAGGGGAATTCTTCAACAATCTTATACTGAGAACGAATCGCATCTTCATCTAAGCCACTCTTGCGGAACAAAGTCAGAAGGGCAGCATCGGTTGGATCACCCAGAGGAGTCCATACTTCTTCACCCTCTTCAGTGACCTGCTTCTTGATGAGAGCAGCGTCGTTGTTGATTCCTCCACATACTATGAGTTTCTTGAGGGGGGGCATATTAGAAATATCTGAAACAAGCGTCAAGTCTTCAGGATTCGCGCTATCCCGGAGTTTCGAATCTCGTACACGATAGACTGCGCCCTCAGGCTCGTAGCCTGTTCCTGTCACCTTGTAGAGATGCTCCATGTCGCAGATGTAAGTGACAGTCATTGCATTGCGTGTCATGGTACCGGTCTTGTCTGAACAGATAACGCTGACCCGGCCTAGGCTCTCCACGGCGGAGAGGTCGCGTATGATGACTCCCTGTTTGGCCATTGCCAATACTCCTGTCAAGAGCACGATTGTAGTCAACAGGGGGATATTGATGGGCATGATCGTCATTGCCCTGGTTATTCCCTCAGTGAGATGGGCAGCAACCGCATAGATGCCGAAGTCAAAACCAGAAGCATCCAGCAGTGGAAGAACTAAGGCACGCCATAGGATGGAGATGATCATAAGGCCGACCGCGGCTATCCCGAGGTACTTCGCAAGCCTGTTCACCTTCTTCCTGAGAGGAATATCACCTGTATTCAGTCGTTCAAGAGAGCCCTGTATCTTGCCAATCTCAGTATTACTACCTGTTGCTGTTGCGATAGACAAAGCAGTTCCAGTGGCAACATATGTTCCAAGGAAGACCATGTTCTTCATTTCTGTGAGGGGAGCCTTTCTTGATACTTCTGCAGACTCTTCTTTGGCCACAGGAACACTCTCTCCCGTGAGAGAGGCCTCATTAATACTGAGATTGGAGGCATTGACAAGACGAGCATCAGCAGGCACGCGGTCGCCCTGCTCAAGCTTCACAATGTCACCGGGCACAAGCTCCTGAGGCAGGATTTCCTTCTCGGTGCCGTTTCGGATGATCCGACACTCGCCCGTGGACAGCTTCTCCAGTGCTTCGAGCTTCTTCTGTGCCCGAAACTGTTGAAAAATCGCCACAATGCAATTGACCGTCACAACCGCCAACCAGAGGAGGGCCTGGCTGATGTCAGTTTCTGGCGAGGGAAAAGCCCACGCTAAGAAGAGAAGCGCAAAGGAGCTTACAAGATAAATCGTGATGAGCCAGTTCAATATGGGTGCCAAGTATACCTTCCAGAAACTGCCCTTGACTTTCTTGATGGCGTTTGGCCCATACTGTTGCTGGCGTGCCCTGACCTCTTCCTCTGAGAGTCCGTTTGCCACATCGGTTGAAAGATGCTTGACAACATCATCAAGTGGCATCGTGTGATAATCCACATCTTCTGATGGAGCTGTTGTGATGGCTTCCTGATTGGACAAGGTGTCTACCTCTCGTTGCCTAGAGCAGAAAATCGCCCTGAACCAAATAAATGAACTTGTGCCAAAGCCAACTCAATGATTTCGTTCATAGAGTTCCTCTTCCGATTTGCTCTTGCGATTCTGTCTAGGCCGCCTCCTTAAAACAGGGAGGCTAGAGCTCATATATCTTACCATGCTTCTTAGCCCTAGATGCCATTGCCGATAGGTTCATGTGGTCTAAGGAGTCAACAGATAGGCCGCATTGAATACGGTCCAGCTGGTGAAATCATTGTACAGATACTGGGAACCATCACCTACACGACCCAAGAGTACTGGCTCAAGCACAAGAAAGATTCTGGCCATTATCATCATTGCCATGATTGTACTCAGCGGCGGCATTTTCGCGATCTTGGAACTGGATTTCCCAAGTCCAGAGTCTGAAACGTCAGTGAGAGTTGCCGTACTCGACTCGGGGATGAACATCGATTTGACACTGCAGGGAAAGGTAGTAGCTGAAAGGAGCTTTGTCTTGCCAGAGTTTGGCTATAACATCTCGGACCCATCAGTTACCGATTCGAGTCCGCAAGGCACTCCCCATGGCACTCTGGTTGCAAAAGGAATTGTTCAGGCAAGCAGCAACGTACTCCTTGTAAATGCCAAGGTCATGGCTCAAGAGAGAGGAGCGACAACAGAAGGACTCATCGCAGCAATCCACTGGGCAATAGAACAGAATTGCTCAGTGATCAACCTGAGTCTCGGTGGGAGTCCCACCTACGGGGACCCATTAGAGGAGGCCATGGAATATGCTTTCTACCATGGAGCTGTCGTTGTAGCTGCTGGAGGTAACTCTGGAGAGGGCGGACTGGCAGGAAACACGATATCTACTCCTGCAGTGTATCCTCATTGCATAGCAGTGGCAGGACTCGATGAATATGGAATTCCAGCAGAATACTCAAGTAGAGGACCAACAGCCACAAGAATGGTCAAGCCGGATATCGCAGCCCCCGGTTATGTTGAGACGTCTTCTGCAAGATACTACGGTACGAGTTTCGCGGCACCCAAAGTCAGTGCAGGTGCAGCCGACATTATTGCTTATTGCAAGTCAAACAACATCGATTGGAGCCCAGGTTTGATCTTCTCGTTGCTCTTCAGCTCAGCAAGGAAAATGCCTTATGCACCATACGTGGTTGGAGCAGGAAGCCTTGACATCTCTGCAGCAATCAACTTACTCGCTCAGTCTAATGTGACGGGAACAATACCCCACATCGCTTATGTCCATCCGAAGAACTTGCCACTCGATTTTGAGAGGCTGTTCCTTGGAGATAGGTATTATTTCAATGTTCAAATCTTTTCATCACAGTATACAACCTTTGAAGTGGAGGTAGAGTCCACAACCCCAGAGGTATTCGAGCTTCCCGCGACCTACTCGATCAATCAGACCGGCCTGTTCAGATTGAACATCTCAGTACCTACAAGCGGCCCGGGCACCTACGCTGCAAATATCACCTTTGAATCGGAGTCTTCGGTTGCATCACTATTCATCGAATTCGAGGCTGATGACCCAGTGGCACGAATTGCATTTGACATCAGTCACACGACGTGGAGTATTGACACAACTTACGGGCAGTTTAGAGAACTCTATGAGAAGCTCGTCGCGAACGATATATCCGTCACAGAGATCAGAGACAGCTCACAGACATCGCTTGCCACGCTGCTGGAATACGATGGAGTATTCCTTCTCGATCCGTGTGCGTGGGATTTCAACGAATCAACTCCAGACCAGTTTGAGCAGTTCTCGCTTCCTTTCTCGCAGCAAGAGAAGGAGGCGTATCAGCAATACTACGAGCAAGGAGGAGGAATATTCGTGGCTGCTTTGTCGAACTCGAGTCTCGACATCGCCTCCCTCAATGACTTTCTCAATTGGACGGGCATCCAGTTCAACTACACAAAAGTGCCTTTCGGCTCCAGCCCGGCACTTGTAACCGACCTTTCCGCCCACCCGATAACGAGCGGTATATCAGATTTCGACTTTGTTGGCGCCCCCATGAAAATCCCTCAAGAAGCGGTAACGCTCGCCACCCTTGGGGGCAAGATTGTGCTCTCCTGTTTGGAAGAGGAGGGTGGAGGACGTATTGTTGTAAGCGGCTCAAATTTCTTCATTGATAACTGGGGAATGAGAGGTCACTACAACTCCGATGCCAATGATCTGTTGGCTCTGAAAATCACAATGTGGATAACAAGTCTGCTGTAGAATATGATCTACAGATGCCAAGTGCTTCCAGATACACTTAGCTTGCTTAGATTCGGAAGGTTAAAAGGGAGCATTTCATAGCCAACCCACACAAAAAACCGAGTCGAAAATCGGATGCGCTGATGGCCGAGGTTATCCTTGGCCATCAGCTTGCCTGATGTTGCTACTTCTGCACAAAAAGCTCCTCTCTCAAGTGATTCCTAGATGTTGACACCAGCACTCTTAATTCGTTGTCCTTTGTCTGCCTGACCACGCAAAAAAGTGAGGTAGCGTTGTGAACAGGGTCACCAGCGCATCGGTTGCAGTACTGGCTGCATGCACACTTGCCCATTTCCTAAATCATGTCTACACAGGAGCAATCGCCCCGTTCCTACCAGTGATAACTGAAGAGCTCTCCCTGAGCCTGACACAGGCGGGAATGGTCACAAGTGCAGCAATATTGACTATGACCCTAGCACATCTCGGTGTTGGATACTGCGCAGACCGTGGATGGCGGAATTATTTCATTCCGACCAGCGTGTTATTGGGTGGTTTCTTCATACTCATGGCAGGTTTCGCAAGCGATTTCATCTATCTTTTTGTTCTGATGCTTGCCCTCGGACTAGGCGTTTCGTTGTTCCATCCTTGTTCGTTTCCGGCTCTCTCAGAGCACTTTCCCACCAAGAAGCGGGCCAGCGCAGTCGGAGTCCAAGCTATGGGAGGACTGATTGGAACGGCGCTGATACCCGTGCTGGGTGTTGCTCTTCTCGTGACTCTTGGAAGTTGGCGAGATTCTCTTGTTCTTCTCGGATTCGCAGGAATCCTTCTCTTTGTGCCTGTGATGGTACTGATGCGCCAAGACAGTACTGGCTCGCAGTGCGAGATCAGCCCAGATGATAGAGATGGGCCGGATGGATGGACCAGAAACTATTTCCTAGCGATACTATACTCGGGACTCAGAGGGGTACCATTCCGATGCACAAGTCTTCTCATGCCCCTCTATCTTGTCGTAAGCTACGGTTACGAACCAGTATGGGCAGGGTCTCTCACAACACTCATGATATCAACAGGTTTTGTTGCAGAAACAGTCTCAAGTCCGGTTTCAGACCGAATCGGAAAGAGAGTGCCCTTTATGATCATGAGCACGGGCATCATGGCACCGTTGCTTCTCCTCTTGAACTTCGCCCTAGCGCCGACGTTACTTGCTGTAACGTTGATGGGGATCGGATTCTTCTACTATTGGGGCACTCCCCCAGACCAAGCCTTTCAGACAGAGGTGAGTCCGCAGCAGAGCAAGGGACTGGCGTTTGGAATCCTTTTCTCACTGGGAGCACTTCCAGGAGCACTTTCACCATGGATTTTTGGGGCAATAGGAGACCTGTATGGGCTCCAAGCATCAATCCTGTTTCTCGTTATAACAAGTGTATTGGCAACAATCGTTGCCCTCTTCATGAGAGAAGAACCGCTGAAGCACTCTCCTGTGGAGGAATCAGAGGGCTATGGTGAGAGAGGATGACACAGGAGATGGGCAGCAAAGAACCGATTAGAAGTGAGGGGGTGAGTATGCCGTGACGAACAGAAACTGGATCTTGCAAGATCACCACACACACCCCAACTACTCAATCGATGCGGTAGGCTCCATTGACGAGTTCTGCCAGTTCGCTCTGGCGAAAGGCCTTGAAGAGATAGCAGTTACCACCCATGTTGACACAGACCTCCTTACTGATGACTGCTTTGTCATGGTTCACGGAGAGAGAGTTCCGGTTCAATCTAGAGAATGGATTGAAGCGTATGTTGAAGAAGTGCTTGATGCACGTGACAGGTATCAGAACTCGGGTCTAAGAATACTCCTCGGTGCGGAGATAGACTACCATCCCGAATTTGAGAGCGCACTCCCAGACAGGTTCTTTGATACTGATTTCGACGTCCTCATTGGTGCTGTACACCTTGTCGATCATAAGGCCATATCAACCCCCAAAGGTGCAGATGAGGTGTTCAGCAAATGTACGCTGCAACAGGCAACATCCAAGTACTATTCGTCACTACAAGAGGCCATAGAAACTGGATTCTTCGATATCTTGGCCCACATCGACCTCTACAGAAGGTATGGAGAGAAGCATTTCGGTAGAGCAGTCCGTTCATCATGGATACGACACGTAGAGGAGCTTGCCAGGCTCATGAAGAAACACGATATCGGATTCGAGGTAAATACATCACCCTTGAGAAAGGGTTTAGACCAACCCATGCCCGGGGAGGAATTGACTCAGGCACTCTTGCAGCGAGGTGTGTCCAAGATTACTGTTGCCTCGGACGCTCACTGCCCTGAAGATGTCGGGGCAGGCATATCCCAGGCATATGCCATGCTTCGAGCACTGGGAGTCGAGAGACTCTGGAGTCCCAAGTAGCGAGACTCCGACAGATAGACACAAAAGTCTGACACATATCCTACCCACGGAGATTGTAGAATTGCAGAACAAGAGACCGCTTTTTCTCTGCCTAGTAGGCGGAATCCTTCTCATCATCGCAGGTGCTGTGGGAAGCATCGGTGCGCTTGAGTTTCTGAGTCTGATTGGAACCATTCCTGAACTGGAGTTTCTGGTTCCTATTGTAGATATCCTGCTCAAGGTGCTGGTCTTCATTGCAGGTCTCGGAGGAATTGGAGTCATTGCTGGTGGCTTTCTCATCACCACTCCACGCGTGGGAACGGGAAAATTCATCATAGGGATTGCCGCAGGTATGGGGCTCATTGGGCTCATCATACAACTTGTGAAGGTGGTATACTTCGCAGGTGTAGAGGGTCTCATTAACCTCTTGGAGGCCATTTCACAGTCAATCGGCTGGATTGGAATCATCCTTACGATAATTGGCAGAAGAAGTGCCAGCACCCCAGATTAGTCCTGTTTCGGAAGTCTTTATTCAGTCAGGTACCCTCGGCGTATCGATGTCAGACTCGAGTGAACAACTACAGAAAGCAATTGAGCTAATACAGGCAGGACTGTACGAGGAAGCAGTCGAGAATCTGAAAGAGCTCCTCAAGGAGAATCCAGATTCGCTTGAAGGATACTACAATCTGGCTTATGCTCTGCAAGAGTCGGGAGAACTTGAAGAGGCAGTAAAGGCCTACGACGACGCCCTCTCCATTGATAACATGATTCCCGAGGTATGGTTCAACAAAGGAAATGCCCTCTACGAGCTCTACGATTATGAGAAGGCTCGAGAATGCTATGAGAGATCTGCCGAATTGAATCCCGACGATCCCGAGGTCTGGAACAATCTGGGCAATTGCTTTTCTCGTCTAGCGGAAGGGAAACGAGCAATTGAAGCATATACACGAGCCGTGGCGCTCAAGCCAGATTATGCAGAGGCGCTTTACAACAAAGCAAATGCCCATTTCATCGAGGGAGAACATGAGAAAGCAGTGGTATATGGTGAACTGGCTGTGAAACTCAATCCATCACTCAGGCACCATGTGGGCCGATGGATTAGCGTTTCGATGAGGAATCTCGAAGCTCAGCGGCAACACAAAGAATACGAGGAAAGGAAGAAACAGGCTAAGAGGTTCAAGTCTCAGGATCAGAACCGGCCCGGAGATTGAGTCAGCAGACCTAAAAGAGGAGTCTAGACTCCTAGTAGGCGGAGAACTATCCCATGCTTGATGAAGGCATAGACTTGGACAAAGTCCCTGAGAGAGAGGGAAGAAGCCGAATCAAGATAATGCTCGCAATTGGGGGGGTCGTGCTTATTTCCGGCATCGTGGTTGCTTGGCTAGGAGGCCATGGAATACTGCCGGTTGAACCATTGATGGTTCTGGGAGTCACTGTGATAATAACGATGCTGATTGTGTGCTGTTCCACCACTCTAGTGACAGGTAAGATAGCGAGCAAGATACCTGAATACAGTGATATGGAACTGAGATTCGAGAAGGCCATGGAACACTATGAGAACGAAGAGTGGAATGAAGCGATGACAGTGTTTCATGAACTCATGGGGCCAGAAAGAAATCACAAGAGGGCATTATATTACACCGCCAAGATACATGAGGCGCGGAATGAATGGGAAGAGGTCAAGGTCTACTCTAAGAGATACTTGGAGATGCAGCCGAATGACAGAGAAGTATGGGAACTTCTCGCCACAGCTCACAAGAGATTGTTTGAGTATGAAGCAGCAGACGATGCCATAGAAAGGGCATCACGACTATCTAACTGAGTCTTTCAGGCAAAGGATAAGAGGGAGATGTATAAGGCAGCAGAAGAGAGGTTGGTGGCTACTTGTCTGACGAGAATCCGTGTCAACTTGAAGTGACTGAAGAGGGAATCCGCCTGAGCAATGGCAATGTCACGATTTTCTTCGATACACAGCTTGGCCTCCTTATGCTGACTTCTTCTGATGAGAAAGATATGTGCTTCTCGCGTGGCTACATCCAGGTTCATACGGAACAGGAAGTCTTCGACTCGAGACAGATGATCTACAAGAGTTTCAGCACTCTGGATTTCAGGGATGAGCGGGGAGAAGGAAAGGCAGTAGTAATCCGTCTGCAGAATACGGAACAGACAGCTGAGATTCATGTCAAACTAAGTATAACAAAGGAATACCCAGGGTATTCGTCTGTAGTGCAATTCAAAAACAGAACTGGCGACTCGGTGAAGGTAGACTCGATAGACCCCCTAGTCATCGATGTAGACGATGCCACTAGAGTTTATACCGGGTGGAAGTCCCAAGAACTCCTCTTCTTCAGGAATGGGTATCACTCTTGGGAATTGAGCCAAGCCTCAGAGATAGCTAATGGAAGGAACGTAAGCCACTATTACTCGGTTCTTCACAATACGAAGAGCAACAATTCAATTACTCTGGGCTTCGTGACACTAAGAGACCAACATCCGAAGATTATGTTCTTCGGCAGGAAAGAAGAAGACAAGAGACTAGCACAGATAGCATCTAGCTGTTTCACGGATGGAATTGCTCTGGGTACCAATGCAACTCTTATGTCTGAAGAACTCCTTGTGACAGTTGGAAACAATCCATCAGAGTGTCTTGAGATGTATACTGACACTCTTGCCAAGAGAATGCAGGCAATCAGTTGGGATGATGTGCCTACTGGTTGGTGCAGCTGGTACTTCTACTACACAATGCCTGATGAACAAGAGATCGTAGAGAACATATCGTTCCTGAAGAAGCGATTCCCAGACATTGGGTGGATCCAGTTGGATGATGGGTATCAGAAGGCAGTCGGCGACTGGGAAACGAATGAGAGGTTCTCGTCAGGGCTTGGCAAGATAGTGAAAGAGGCCGAAGAAGCTGGCTATAGGGCTGGCATCTGGACAGCACCTTTCATCGCCTCTGAGCACTCGGAGATATTCAAGGACAGACCTGATTGGTTTGTGCGAGATGATAACAATGAGCCCATTCCTGTAGACGAGAACCCGCTCTGGCTGGGTAAGTACTACGCCCTCGACCTCACGAATCCCCTTGTTCTTGATTTTATTGAGATTCTTTTCAAGACACTGAGAGAAGAGGGCTTTCAGTACTTCAAAATCGACTTCTTATACCATGCCGCTGTTCAGGGTAAAAGGTATGACAACAAGCTGACAGGCACACAAGCTCTCAGACGAGGGCTGGAGAAGATACGAGAATCGGTGGGGAACTCACTCATATTGGGTTGCGGAGCGCCCCTCGGGCCATGTATCGGCCTTGTCAACATGATGAGGATAGGTACCGACATCGCCACAGACTGGCGTCTTGAATGGGGTGGAGGAGTTTACGAGTGCTGCATCAATACTATGACCAGAGCGAACCTCCACAACAGGTTCTGGATGAACGACCCGGACTGTATTCTCGTGAGACAGGATGATAATAACCTGACCCTCGATGAGGTGCGACTCTGGCTCTCGGTTGTTGCTGTGAGCGGAGGCGCCGTGCTACTCAGTGATCGGATGATGGAGGTCAACGAGGAGCGCCTAGCATTAGTGGACAAGATACTGCCCCCAATGAGAAATGGTGGTTTCAGCCCCGATGCCCTGTGCAAGGCCGAGCCCAGTTTGTTTGCCCTGCCACTCGACTGTCATATGGGCCAGTGGACCATTGTGGCAGTCGTTAATCTGACGGAAGAAGCCACAGATATCGAGTTCTCATTGACTGACATAGGACGCGATGAAGGCGTACCCTGCCATGTCTTCGAGTTCTGGGAGCACACCTACGAGGGTGAGACCGAGGACATAGTGAATATCGAAAACGTGGAGCCTCATTCCTGTAGACTGTTGACCATCAAGCCAAAGACGCAAGTCCCGTGTGTTCTTAGTACGTCGATACACTTTTCGCAAGGAGCCGTTGAGCTGAAGAATCAAGACTGGGATCCATCTCAGAACGAGCTGAGTGTTGTCGTGAACAGAGATACTCACGTGGAAGAGTGTGTCTTTTTCGTGTTCTCTAGTGAATGGGAACCGATCGATGCTATGATCGACGACAAACAGGTAGAGATTGAGAAGATTGCCCCAGAAGTCGCAAGAGTCAAGGCACAATTCAAGGCAGGGCAGGAGATCAGAGTCCACTTCAGGCGACTATGAAGCCATTCGCTTCACCCAACTATGTGGTTACGCAGTGTTCCTATACCTTCGATATGGAGCTCCATAACATCCCCCTCACGCAGGTATTCTGGGGAATCTCGTGCATCTCCAACTCCTGCTGGGGTGCCGGTCGCGACGACATCGCCGGGTTCTAAGGTGAACGACGCGGAAAGGTACTGGATTATATCAGTAACACCATAGAGCAGGTTGGATGTATTGGAGGACTGCTTCACTCTGCCATTGATTTTGGTCCACAGGTCGAGACCCGACCCATCACCGAGCTCGTCGCAAGTCACTATCGCTGGACCCATGGGACAGAAGGCATCAAGTGACTTCGCTCGGACCCATTGACCATCGCTTCTCTGTAGGTCTCTTGCACTAACGTCATTCAAGACTGTGTACCCAGCCACATGCTCGAGAGCATCGTCTTTCGATGTGTCTTTGCAGCGTTTACCTATCACGACTCCGAGCTCAACCTCCCAATCGATCTTCTGACTCACCCGGGGGAGAGGAATTGGGGCATCTGGACCAACCACTGAGGAAGAGAATTTCGCAAAGATGACAGGAAAATCAGGTATCTCACGCCCTGTTTCCTCTACATGATCGCGATAGTTGAGGCCAAGTGCCACCACCTTCCCTGGACGTTCAATGGGGGCCTTGATGGTGAGTGCATCGTGGGGTAACAGGGACGGACGACCCCCATCAGGTAGAGCAGTATACCCATACAGCATCTCTCTGACAGCATCAAGACCTTGGTCCCACTCAAGAAGCTCATTCATCACTGTTGGAAAAGACTCCCCTCGAACCGGATGAATTACGTTCAGGAGAGAGGCAAGCTCAGGGAGATCAAGTACCCCTCCCTCCAGTTGGATACCAATCGATTTCCTGTCAGCCATGGCATAGGTCACTAGTCTGGTCATACAGCAACTGGTAAGACCGTCTCATTTATCCGTAATGGTGCTGATGAAGAGCAAGGTGCATAGATTGGCGGAACGGAGCCTTGACGAACTGCCTGACGAGGTCTTTGTTGCACTGGGAAGAAGAGGGATGGAAGGAATCCCCCTCAAAGAGTGCACATATGCTTGTGATGGTGATGAGCTATCACTGATTGATTTTGAACGAAGACCTGATACCATCACAGGCAGGGGACTAGAACCTGTTGTTGAGGACTGGAAGGTTCGCTGCGATAAATGCAAGAGAGCCTTCACGATACGCTGCAAGATACGATATGTGGATGGGGAACGCATTGATACGATGGTCAACCTGATGGACGACAAGGGAGTCGACTTGGGTTGGCTTGGAAGCTTTTGAAATCAGGGGATTCGAATGGCAAGAGAATACACTATCGCGGTACTGCCGGGCGACGGGATAGGAAGAGAAGTCATCCCTGAGGCAACCAAGGTGCTAGAACACATCCAGGCTGCGCAGGGAACGAAATACCTCAAATTCAAGGATTTTGAATGCGGAGGAGAGTACTATGCTGAGACAGGTAGAGAGTGGTCTCACAAAACAGAGAGATTCGTTAAAGAGAAGGCTGATGCAATACTCTTCGGAGCTGTTGGCGGTATCGATGACAATGGAAACGCAATCAGACTACCAGATGGGAATCTTGCAGGCTACAGCATTGCATTAGGACTAAGGTTCGACTTGGACCTCTATGCCAATGTCAGGCCAGTCAAGCTGTATGAAGGAGTTCCTTCACCTCTTAACCTCCGGAAGGGGAGAGACATCGATCTTGTGATAGTCCGAGAGAACACCGAGGGTCTCTATAGCCCTGTCAGGGGAACTCTCACAAGAGGGGGAGAGCAGGAAACAGCCATCGATGTACGGATTATTAGTCAGAAAGGAAGTGAAAGAGTAGCCAGATTTGCATTTGAGATGTCGCAGAAGCGGAGTGGAGCACCTGCAGACCAAGCCAAGCGAGTCACGTGTGTGGACAAGAGTAATCTCCTTGCGGGATGCATGCTTTTTAGAAAGATGTATGAGAAGGTTGCAGAAGACTTTCCAAACGTGGCACAAGACTACCAGTATGTTGATGCATTTGCACAGGGATTGATTCTAAAACCATCAAGATACGATGTGGTGGTCACATCGAACGAGTTCGGTGACATTGTGTCAGACATAGGAGCAGCCATACAAGGGGGGCTCGGGATGGCTCCGGCAGCAAGCATCGGACAAGAGAAGGCAGTCTTCGAGCCAGTTCACGGCTCTGCTCCAAAGCATTACGGGCAAAACAGGGCAAATCCCATTGCTGCGGTTTTGTCGGCGGCGATGCTCCTCGACTGGCTGGGTGAAAGACATGCGGATCCCAGATGCACTTCTGGAGCAGAAGCCATCAGACAAGGAGTTACACGAATTCTTCGAGAGGGTGAAGTCAGAACCTTTGATATCTGTCGCGACAGGTGGGCTGAAGTCGATCCCTCATCAACGCAGGAGGTCGGCACGGAGACTGCTAAGAGGGCCAGGCAAGCCATTCAGGGGGAATGATTGATGGGGAAGACTCTTGCTGAGAAGATTCTTGCAAGTCACTCGACGGAGGGAAAGGCAACAGCAGGAGAAATCATTGAGGCCGAAGTCGACCTGCTCATGACCCATGAAGTGCTAGGCTCAAGAATCCTCCCGATTCTAGAAGAGATGGGGCTTGAGAGAGTCTGGGATCCACAGAGGATTCTCGTTGTCAATGACCACTGGGCACCTGCCAAGGATCCGCAGAGTGCAGAGATCCACAGACGGAACCGTGAGTTTGTCAAAGAACAGGGTATCGAACACTTCTGTGACATCGAATGTGGTATCTGCCATCAGGTATTGCCCGAGCTGGGATTGGTCAAACCTGGCGATTTCGTAATTGGGTCTGACTCGCACTCAACAACCTACGGCGCATTCAATGCATTCTCAACCGGTCTAGCTGCTACCGACAGTGCCATAATACTGGCAACGGGGAAGAACTGGTTCCGAGTTCCCCAGTCCATGAGAGTAGATGTCCAAGGCGAATTGGGTCCGTCGGTAATGAGCAAGGATTTGATACTCAAAATCATCAAAGACATTGGTGCTGATGGAGCCAACTACATGTCGATGGAGTTTCACGGGCCTACAATCGATAGAATGTCCGTTGCTTCTCGGATGACCATCTGCAATATGACTGTTGAAGCAGGTGCAAAGACCGGCCTGATGACAGTAAACGACGCAGTCAGAATGTGGCTCGAAACAACCACACCAAGTTTGTCTTGGAAACCCGTATACCCTGATGACGGCGCAGAGTATCTTGACTCTTTGGAATACGATTTCACTCACGAACCCTTGGAACCCATGGTAGCATTTCCTCACAGTCCAGCAAACGGCAAGCCCGTTTCTGAAGCAGAGGGTGTCGAGTTCGACCAGGCGTTCATCGGATCATGTACTAACGGAAGAATCGAGGATTTGAGAGCTGCGGCAAGGATATTGAAAGGCAAACACATTCATCCCGATATTCGTTTAGTAGTCACTCCGGCAAGTAGGATTACATACTTAGCCGCTCTTGATGAAGGCATCATTGAGACTCTTGTGAGGGCCGGGGCTGTCATCACCAATCCCACATGTGGCGCATGTGTAGGAGGCCATCTTGGTGTCTTGGGGAAGGGAGAGGTGTGTGTGTCATCAACGAATCGCAACTTCAGGGGAAGGATGGGACATCCGGACTCACAAGTGTACTTGGCATCGCCTGCAACCGTTGCCGCAAGTGCACTGAAGGGAAGAATATCGGACCCCCGGGAGGCCTAGACTATGGCAGAAGGATTAACAAAAATAGAAGGCAGAGCATGGCTCCTAGGTGACGATGTTGATACGGACCAGATTGTGCCAGGACGATATCTTACACTTCTCGGCTACGAGAAGATGGCTCAGCATGCTCTCGAGGGGCTTCGCGGGGACTTTGCGAAGAGAGTTGAAGAAGGCGATGTAGTAGTCGCAGGACGTAACTTCGGCGGAGGCTCTTCCCGTGAGGAAGCACCTCAAGTACTCCATACACTCGGTGTTAGGTGCGTAGTCGCAGAGTCCGTTTCTCGACTATTCTACCGGAATTCATTCAATATTGGCCTACCGGTCATCATTCTTGAGAATGCAACATCAAAGATAGTAGATGGTGATATGCTCTCAGTTGACCTCATCAAGGGGAAAATAGTGGATCAGACTGAAAACAAGACGTTCAATGCGGATCCAATCCCACAATATATGCTTGACCTGATTAACGAGGGAGGAGCTGTAGCGAGGTATCGAAAAGAGATGGGAAGAAAACACTAAAAGCCTATGCGGAAACAGGTCAACTGCCATAGGTGATAAAGAATGAATGTGATGTTGTTCCTCTTGATTTCAATACTAGTGCACGCAATCCCTCTGCCATATAGACCCGGAATGCTGAGAGCACGAGCACTTATTCGGTGGTTGCCTCTACGATTGATATGGGGGACTGTCGCATGGGTGATAATCTGCATCTTCTCCATGATGGCGCTGCCCTGGGCCACCATCGGTCTTCTCATGAGCTTTGGAGTGCTCATGATTTTCTCAGGCGGTTTCCGTCCGGGAGGACGAGTCGAGGATCTTATGGAAGGGCTAAGGCTGCCATTTGTGTGCATGGGTTTCATCATTGTACTGGTCATTCCAGCCTTCACTGGGGTCATAACTTGGACATCAGATGTTGCCAATGCACAGACAGTAAACGAGTTCATCACCGAAGAAGAAGGAATGCTGTTCAACAACCCAATACCTGATGATCGAGTTCGCCTCGTGACTTCGCTCTATGCTTCATTTGTTGCAAGGAAGTTTCTGTCATCGATAGGCTCAAATGTTGAGATTGCTGCTTCGCACATTACAACCCGTGCCGGGCGGCTCGTGTGGGTTTGTATAGTCGTGTCCACTAACGTCCTTTCAGAGAACTTCATCCAAGGCTTTATCGTAGTAGATGCAAACAATCCAAGTTTGGTTGAAGTCATCACAGACGTACAGATACCTGTAGGTGAGGGGCTCTTCTGGGATCGAAACATTCAGTTTGGTAACTACCTCGAAGACATGACATCTGCGTACGAGTATGCCTACCCCACCTGGGATCCTGCTAACAATCTGGTCTATGTACAGACACGTACACAACTTGGCTGGGATTTTATCGAGCGCCCCTTGGGACCAAAGGTCTACTGTCAGAATGGTACAGTGAGAACATACGCAACTCTAGCAGAAACACCCGACTGGATAACACAGGCATATTCTGAGGAATGGTTGGAGCGTCAGATAAACCGCTGGGGCGGATATAGAAGGGACGACGGATTCGACCTCTTCGCCGGAGGGTTCTTGTGGTTCATCCAAGCGTCAAGAGATAGACTTAGGATGACAGAGGATACCAGATACATACTCAACCCTGATACGGACCGTGTAGAGGCATTAGTCGCGCTACATCCACCCGATGCAGCTAGCCTCACTCTTAGTGGTCTTATGAGAGGTACTTCAGATGGTATCCATTACTATGATATGTCCAATCTTTCGTTTGTCAGCGGCGAGGCTGCAGTCAACGAAGTGATCAAGCAGTTTGCACAACCTGTCAGCGGGTCATATTTTGGAGCTATGCCACTGTTGTATCCAGTACAAATCAACTCAACCTATATTCGTCAGACATGGTACTGCCCGGTCTACTGGTATGACTCCACCTACAACGAGGATGCCGAGGCATATGAGATAAGTGACTTCAGACTCCACGCGTTCGGCATCGTGGACGCACAGACGGAGGGACTCTCCTTCACTCAATCCAAGGGAACAACCTCCAATCCGGATCTCGTCGCTGCCGTGAGAGAAGGATACATCGAAGAGGTAGAAGAGATGCTCGGCTTTGTAGAGCCTCCAACCGAAGACGAACGCTTTGACCTTAGTGCAACAGCCCTGAATGTAACATCCTATGTATCGGACGGTAACACCCACATCGTTCTGAGAACGGACAACTCGACCTTTGAGTGGATTGAGGGAATGGCAGACTGGATGAACACGACCGATTGGTACGAGCTACTCACCGTGTCACCTGGTGATAGTTTCATAGCAACCATTGAGGAACACGAGGGAGTCTTCAGGATTGTAGCCTTCGCAAAGGACTAGCTTTTGGGGGAGGGGTTCCCTCCCCTCGCATTCTATTTCCGGGACATCTTCTCTCTGAGAGCGCGATATTTCGCTTTCATTGAATTCCAGATCGTTTCTCTGCGAGACATCACTGCATCGGTATGCATCGGGCATTGGTCGCCCAGAGGGCATGCATCCTCAAAGCCGCCGTGATCATGAAGAGCGTCAACCAATGAGCGTTTAAGCAGCTCTTCTTTGAATTCATCCATCTCGTCGCGAGTGATAGTGCCCCAGTCCTTTTCCCGAAAGTTGGGCATATCGAGCACATCGGAAACAGCCTCGAATACAGCCTGAACAACCTCAGGAGCCTCCTCAGAGAGTCCGATGACGACCGAGTGGCCGCTCGGCATCTTCTTTGAGAACCGCATCTGGGTATGCCCCATCGTGATCGAGTTCAAGGATAGCCCAGCCCCTAGAGTTGGGGGTATTGTTTCTATGGCGGAGAGCAGACCAGATAACATTTCGGGATTCTTGAAGGCCGCTCTGCAAAATCCCCCAAAACACTTGCTGTAGATAGGAAGACCAGATTCCGCATAGACCATCAGATATTCCAGCTTTGTCATGATATATTCCTCTTTCTTGTCAAACGCATTGTTACTATGCTCAAGGGAAGAACTCCTTGTAAACTTCCCGTTGGATAAGAAACCTAAGTATCTCTACGGTTCCCCCTCCGATAGTCATTAGACGCGCATCGCGAAGGAATCGTTCTATCGGGTAGTCGGTCGTGTACCCGGCACCACCGAGAATCTGGAGAGCATCATTGGTTATCTCTATGGCAGCCTCAGTCGTATACAGTTTGGCTATTGTTGCCTGCTTGGTAGCCTTCATTCCCTTATCGAGCATTCTCGCTGCTGTGAGCGTCAACGCACGTCCAGCCTCTAACTTCATGGCCATATCAGCTATCTTGAAACTGATACCCTCGAACTGCCTGATTTTCCGTCCGAACTGCTCTCGTTCATCAGCATACTGAACCGCAATTTCATACGGAGTGCGGCCGTATCCTATTGCCTCACCTGCAATAGCCGTCCGCTCACTATCAAGCTCATCCATAAGAATCCAGAAGCCCTGACCGGGTTCACCAAGGACCATCTCTGGCTTCACACGAACATCTTCAAGCTTCAGATGTGACACTCTCGCAGACTTCATTCCCATGAGGTCATGATCCTCAACAACGCTGAATCCATCTGCCTTGGTATCGAGGATGAATGCGGTCATTCCCTCTTTCGCCTTGACTTCTGGATTAGTGATTGCGAAACAGCACATGAAGTCAGCCTGGCTTCCGTTTGTGATGTAGCGTTTCTCACCGTTGATAACCCACTCATCGCCATCCTTCTTGGCCTGGGTTTCCATACCAGCGGTGTCTGATCCCACATTGGGTTCAGTAATCCCGATACAGCCGATCTTCTCCCCTGTTATGATGGGTTTGAGGTACTCTTCCTTCTGTTCCTTTGTGCCAAACTTGCTGACTGGCATTCCGTAGAGAGTCGTAGAGGCCATACGAGCCATGTCTAGACCCCCGTTCACAGCGGATATTTCTTCAGCCACAATAATCTCAAACGAGTTCCCTCGTTCCGACCCGCCAAGCTCTTTCTCGTGGAGCACACCCATGTATCCAGCCTCTCCAATCTTCCGAAGAAGCTCCCGCGGATAGGGACCGTGGTCAATCTCATCAGCGATTGGTGCAATCTCTTTCTGACAGAAGCCGCGCACTTCCTCGCGAAAATCTATCTCATCCTCTGTCCATAGAACGTCACTCAAATGAGCAGTCATGTCAATCCACTTGCGCGGGCGTTAGGCATCACTCCTTAAATCAATACCTATGCGCTTTCAGGAAACAGTGAGAAATCGGTCATCAGTAACTGAAAACAGAGTTGATCAGGTCATATTGTCTTGAATCGAAACCGTTCTTCCTCGTCGGCTTCAACAGAAACAGGAGTGCCTATTGCCACGCTATCTGAAATGTCAGTTTCACCCAGGCATAGAATCGACGCACCTACCTCTAGCCGCACTAGTGCCAGAAGTAACGGAGGAGTAAACCCCTCTGGTGGCATATGCAAGACTGTGTAGCTATCGATTATGCCGCGAGAAGAAACCTGTACCGTCAGAATGTCGGAACCAGTACTCCTACAATAGGGACAAATCTCCCGCGGAGGTATCACAAACCGCCCACACTGACTGCACTTGGATGCCTTGATGGTCATCGAAATCCCAGCCTTCCAAAGATGTAATCTCAAGAAAAGAGTTGTGCCTGAAATCACGTTGGCAATATAAAATCTGTTTCTTACAGTTTGGTGAGTGAACGTCGCCTGCAAGAGACTTCTGCGTTCCACCTCTCCACCGCCATGACCGACACAATATACCAACAAGGAGGAAATCTTACACATTTCTTACATGTAAAGACTTGATTCTTTTAGAGATATGTAAGATTCTAAGCATCTGGAGTTCGTCTCTTGAGTGTTCGAACAACGGATTTCAGATTCTTCTTTACAAATGACCTGAACTTGGGATTTTCTGTAAGATAGATCATCGTGTCCGGTTGAATACTATGGGTCCCTCCTTCTACCTCGACTGCCTGGCCTAGCTCAATCAAATCAGTCCGAAATACCTCATTGATTGCGTGAGGGGAGAATCCCTCCTTCTTGAACGCTGGCATGATTTGTCCTTTTGTCGCAGCTCCTCCAAGTTTCAACAGTGACAACACGATTAGCCAATGATGCCAAGCGAGCGTGTAATTCTCAAGAAAACGCATTGTGTCGTCCAGTGACCGTGTCAATATCATTGCTCTCCTTTATCTGAGGTTGTGAATCCAACTCAGCTAGCTATCGTTGTTTTCTTCCCGATTCCTCTTCAGACTGAATCACTTCATCCTCGGGGTCCTGCGAACTGGCGGCATCTAGACCAGCCTTTGCATCCTCGAGAAGCTTCTCATCAACACCTGCGGCCTCTTGAGCCACTTCAGAGAGATTACGGGGACGGATGCGTTCTCCATCAATCTCCAGAAGACCGGCATCAATGAACTTCTGAAGCTGTCGCTTCAGTAACACGACCGGTACTCCAAGTGCCGATGAGAGATGAGAGAGCTCAAACCAGTGCTTCTTGTCTGCAACAACAAAATAGGCCTTGAAGCCGGGTTCCTCCTCGGCAACCTGATAAAGCGTGTCCCACCGAGCCTCGAGCTCAGTAATCTGGGCCGTGAGCTGCTCGACTTCAGTCTTCGCGGCTTCACGTTCTCCGCGAAGAATAGCGAGGTTCTCTTCAAACTCACCAATCTTGGCACTCATCTGTTCCGTTGAATTGCTGAGTCGTCCAACCTCCTCTCGAAGAATGTCGATTGTTGAATCCCTCTGAGAGATTGTTTCATTGGCTTCAGCAAGTCTTCCCTTGAGTACGGAAACCTCTCTTGTCTTCTCTTCGTAGTCGGTTACAAGTTCCTCGGCCGAATCTAATTTCGCGAGTAGATTTCGTTGCTCGTCAATCTGTGAGTTTGCCTGTTGGAGTTCTCCCTTGAGTGTTGATATCGAGGCATCCCGCGTCTCAAGAGCCTCCTCAAGATTCGATACCACCTGCTTTAGACGAGAAACCTCCTGTTGACTCCCAGCCGTTGCCTCAGTCTTTGATGAAAGCATCACCTTGAGTTCAGCAACACGAGAACGTAGTTGCCCAATATTGGCCAGAGCAGCTTCGAGGTCTTGCTCCTTCTCACTGAGTCGGGCATGAAGCCGCACTAACCTTGACCGAAGATTGACGGTTGTCTCTCCGACGCTGCGGACGGCTCCTCTGCTGGCCTTGGTCACGATATCGCCAACTTCATCGCGTACCTCGCCAATCGTGTCAAATACTGCTGACAGAACCGCCTTACTCGATAGACCTGATTGTACCTCTTCTTTGACGATGGATACAGCCTTCGTGGTGAAGACACCGAGACCGGCTGCCTTCAACTTTGAGGATAGATCTTCTATGACCTTGTTGACTTGTCCGTCAAGTCCATCCTGTGTGGACCTAAGGCTATCTTCAACAGTTGAGAGAAGATCCTCCATTCTGACCTGTATTCGGGCAAATGTTTCGTCAATCAGTCTTGCGGCAGAGCCTTCTTCAGGCCCCACCTCAAGCTTCGCTCGCGACGCAGTGCCCTTATCAGTACCGAATCTAGGGCCATCTCCAGCCGTGGCTTCGTCTATCAGACGCTTGGTCTCTTCCTCAATACCAGAGGGTTCTGTATTCTCTTGAGGACTGTCGTGTTCGTCGGACAGTGTTCCTCACCTCAGTGAAGAATGCCCCGATAACCCATAGAAGCCAGTTTTGAAGAGGTTGTTTTCAGATTCTCCGTGACTCTAGAGGCTTCCTGAATGCGGGACATAAGCTCCTTCCTGAACGCGATGGGTGTAAGTTCTCCCCGGTCAAGTCGCTCTGTGAGTTGGCCACGTTCATCTTGAAGCTCCTCTCGGCGCTTTTTCAGACGCTCATATTCTGCAACGAGGGCAGCCAACTGGCTTTGACCCTCGGGTGAAAGATCCTGTACTTGCTTCACTCTTGCAGAGGGCGGTTGACTTGTAAGTATCTCCCGCCCTTTGACCCTAGTGTCTCTCTTGTCTTCTTTCTTTCTTCTCCACCGATCGAATAATCCCATTTTCAAATCACCTGATTAGTCTAGTTCTTGCTTGATAATCTTGAGCTGATTCTTTAAGTCTAAGCGCATCTCTCTGGCCACTCGTGCCTTTTCCTCATATTCCTCCGCACTAGCAGGATCATTCAGGCCCATTTCCAACAGCTCGTTTTCTTTCTCAAATAAGCGGCTAATCTTCATCTCTAATTCGGATGCCTCGCTCTCAAGTTGCTTTCGACTTCGCTCTATTTCCCCCTCTGAAACCACATCACCCTCCGATTCCATCGCCACGTCAGTGGTGACCCCCGTTCTGCTCTCACCAATCTCCAGGTCGCCCGAAACGGAAGCCACTCGGACTTCTATTCCTTCATCCAGCTTCGTTTCCAAGGCATTCATCCGATCCATAATTTGAAGCATCGTCGACTCCAGACGCTTGACTACCACTGTCTGACGATTCACAGTCTTGAAAACCTCATCCGCAAACTCCTCGAAGTTCAGTCCGTATTTGAAACTGTCAAGAACCTCCTTAATTCGTCCAATCTCGGTAATGAGCCTCTTACGTTCCTTCTCGTCCATTACGTTTCGTGAGGATTCCTCTGAAATATCCATATTATTCGACCTCTATCTCATTGACGATTCTGTATTCCAATGTTTCAAACGCCACACCTTTCAACAGCTTGAGCCACCGGTCACGAAAATCCCTCTTATTTGCCTGCATTCCATATGCTGGAACATCCAAGCGTCGGCCAACTTCTTCAGGTGAGAGTGCCCCCTTCAAGTCCTGTTTGTTGGCTATTGCGACTGCACGCGCATAAGGTAATTCAGACTTCAGCACGGGGTATGCTACACGTTTCGTCCAAGCCATGTTCTCCTCGGTAGAATCAGTGACCAGGATAACCATGCTTCCTGCACGAATAATCTTCCCCCACTCCTGCACAAACCTGTCTTGACCTCCGAGGTCGAACATACTAAAAACATAGGGGTCGAAGTCCGCCTTAAGTAGAGCCTTGTCACCAAAGAAAGTTGGAACATACTCCTGAGGGGGGCCTTGGGAGGGCAGAGTTGCGAGCTCAAGAAGAGTGGTCTTACCAGTTCCACCATGTCCGGCAAGACATACCTTCACGGGAATCCGGCCTACAAGAGAGCGAAATCCGACCTTGAAGGGAGAGAAGTCTGTCGATTTCCATTCGTCAGACTCTAGGACGCTCTCAAAGGCAGTCATGAATTTTGAAACCATGTTCATCATGGCCTCCGTCACCTTCTGCAACGAAGCCTGACGATCCATTGTGACAATGAATTGGGTATCATGTGAATTCATGTATACATATCGAAATCGCTCGATCTCCATACTGTCTATCTTCCACTCTTGGAGCTTCATGGCCGAAGAAGAAACAAGCATCATAACCGCATCCGTGTCAAGGTCGTTGTTTGGGACAATAACATCTTTGAAAAGGGTCTGTCCTTCCTTGAACACGTATATCTCGCGAATCATGTTTCTACACGGTCCATATATGAGAGAGTTCGTCCAGTTTGAAGCATTGGGCTATCTTGTGCTTCCTACAGATAGAAGCATTCTCGGTTCACTGTATGAGCACAAGTAAAGTGGGGGCAATGACGGAAAAGCCCGTCAATCTTGACTAGCTGGGAGCTGTGTAAGCAAATGGCCTACATTCACCAAACTATAGTTCCCACTCTTTTGATGCTCTAGAATGTCTTCCTGTGAATCGCTTATATCGCTATCCTGTTTGTACTTGACACTACATAACGTCATTCAAGAGAAAAGAGAAAGAAAAGGAAGGAAGCTAAGGCTTCCGACCTTTTGTGGTTCATCAGATTTATTCTCCTAGAAACTCGGCATCAGATTCGAGAAGTGCCTCCAATTCCTCAATGCTAAGCAGCTTCAGATCCTCGGTTGGGATAGCCTCTCTGATTTCGTCGGGAAGTTTCTCGATGAGCTCCATCTTTCGATTATCCTCAGAGGGTTCTGAATCGGGCTCTTCTTCAGTTGCTGCATCCTCGGGCTCGACCTCGGCTTCTTCTTCAGAGGGTTCTTCTTCCGCCTCGACCTCCTCCTCTGGTTCAGGTTCGAAATCTGCGTCTATTTCTTCCTCAGGCTCGATTTCCGCTTCAGTTTCCTCCTCAAGTTCAGGGACCTCAGATGGCTCTTCGGCACTCTCAGCATCTGTTTCAGCTTCTTCCTCAGCTTCTGTCTCGGATTCAACTTCTGCTTCAGCTTCTTCGTCAACCTCTACCTCTGCGCCTTCCTCTACTGACTCGAGTTCTGCCTCAAGCTCGGCCTCGTAGTCCCGCACCTCAACGTCGTCTAAGTCAGCCGCACCCTCTTCCCCAACTTCATCCAAGGCGTCGAGTTCGCCCAAGAGGTCTTCAGTATCCTCGCCGAGAATTTCCTCGTAACCAACTTCTGGGGCGACATCGATATGCGGCGTTTCAATATCGAGATTTGCAAGACCTGGAGCTAGGAGCTCTGAAACTACCATCCCCATGTTCTTGATGCCCTCAACCTTAGCTCTCTTGTTGTCTTCGATGTCCTTGAGAGCCGAGTTGATCTGCTTGATCTGGTAGGGCATTCTCCATCTCCGCACCGCCGTGACTACGGTACCGACCACGATGAAGCCACCTATCATCATCAGGAATAAGAAGAGCTGAGACTGTGGAATGACAAGCGTGGTAACGACGAGAGGAATTGTATACTGAGTTTCTATGACACGAGCCTCGGCGCTGACACCAATCTGGCGCTCATAGCCGTCAGCTATAACACTCACTGTAAGTGTGTAGGGCTCACTGCTGATTTCTCCAATCTGTGACGGGGATATCTCTAGGTAGTACCGACCGTCATCTGCAACTTGGAAGTCATCCTTTGAGAACTCAGCGAGAGGTGTTGTCAATGTCAGCGAGGTCACTGCGTCGAACGGTACCTGTTGAGCCTTCGTGCTATCATAGTAATTCACGTATATTGTGGCAGTCTGACCGATTTGTACTTGGATGTTCGGCACAGTTAGACTCGTCGATGCCGAAATGTCCAAGATGACTTGTATCGTGGCCGTGGTGTAGTTCTCCAGTGTGGCCGTGAAATTAACCGTGAAGACGCCAGGTATCAGGTCAGCATCCAGCGTCGTTGGATCAATAACAAACCTGTAAGTCCCCGTTGATGCATCCCAAGTTCCAACCTGACCGCCACCGAAGTCTGAAACCACTCCAGCATTCTCAAGGATGCGACCAGCGAAAGTCATGCCTGAGCTGATGTTGTACGTCAACCGTACTGTGAAGGCAGACCCACCATAGATCCCCTCAAAGGAGCTCTGGCTCGGATGAAGGTCGGCTAGCACAGGACTCACCGTGACATCTACACTCCAGCTACTGAAGGTGTAGTTCTGGTTAGATGTATCAACCACAAGCACATATTCGCCAACAGGAATCTCGCTGGAGTTGACTGTGGTGATATATCCACCATTGCCAATGCCTGTGAAGACACCAGAAACGGATGTGCCCAGCCATGTGTACGTTACAGTCAGACCATTGATGGGACTGCTCAGTGTACCGTAGTCTTGGTTAACATTAACTCGAAGGCCGAACTCCTCACTCCAGACCACAGAAATGGGGGTTGTTTGCGATACATCCTTCGTGATCACTGCGAGAATCGGGTTCAGGTAGATGTTTGTTGAGTTTGAGCCATCAACATAGTTCTCAAGCGAGTACGCGAACTCGAAGAGGTACTCTGTGCTCCCGCTGAACCAGTCATCGGTCTGGACCGTCCAAATGAATATTCCAGAACCATTGTTGCTGGCAACTTGACTGTAGTCGGTACCGTAAACCATGAGAGTGGCCTCTGCGGGGCCATCGACCAATACGTTATGCTCTGTGTCCCAGAGACGGGCCACTATCTCCAGTTGGTCGCTCCAGTTCACTTCACTAATCTCTTCTATGATGAGAGCAGTCGGAGCCTCTCGAATCAGAACCACCACGGTTGTTAGCTCGTGGGACTCAAACCCGCTAAGTGTCATCCTGATGCGTAAGACGTATACCGACCCTTGGACCGCTGCAATCATGCCCAGTTCTCTGGTGTTGAGGCTGATGGTGTACCATCCTGTACCTTCGTTCACACCGGTTGTGACGTTGGCTGAGATATCTAAAACGGCATAAGTTGCGGTCTCGAACTCGGTTATCGGGGCATTATCCAGGGTGTTATTCCAGTAGAACGAAACGTCGAATGTGTCATCATAGAACTGCTCATAGTAATCTTGAGCCAACACAATCTCATTAGGAGTTGAACTGATCACCACGTAGATTGTGGATACTGCGGTGGTGCATCCCGACTTCTCAGCCGTGAGCACAATGGTGTAGTAGTCATCGATATAGGAGAGGTCGTTTGGAAGGGCATCATTTGCATTCAGAGTCATATAGTAGAGCCCTGAGGGCCCTTCTGTCAGTGTTCCGCTCTGATCAATCACTGACTCCATATACCACGAGTAGGTGATAGCTGCGGCCACCACGTGAGTGTCGGTTCTCGATTGGTCGTAGAGGGTGATATTGATATCGAAAGAATGGGTCCAATAGGTCTCAAGTGAATTCTCTATTGAACTGAAATCCGCCTCAATCAGCAATGGAATCCGGACAGTCAGTTCGACTTGAGCCAGACCATCAACGTGGTTTGCCAGAGAAAAGGCCAGATCAATGGTATAGGAACCCGAGGGTACTGACGTATCAAAACTCAGCCTGTAGGTGCCAGAGCCCTGATAACTCACTGACATCGGCTGGGTCCAGTTGTTCGTTATAGAAGCACCGGACAGGCCCACACTCCCGCTATCACGAACAAATGAGAGGTCAAACATGCCAGCATCTAGCCAGTCCACAATTGTTGTGGATGAACTCACGATATCAAGAGTCGTTGGTGCAGGACTAACATGGAGCGATGAGGAGTTAGCCGCGGCTGTCTCGTAATTGGCTTTAGAACAGGTGACCCGCAAGAAATAATCGGCACTAGCATCCAACAAATCAGAGGGGAAGGTCGTTGTGTAGGTTCCAAGCGTTGGACTGAGTGTCCGAGGTGTCATATTGTAAATAGATACCCAGCTGCCAGTGAACCACTGTAACGTCACTGTAACCCCCGAGAGTTCGGGATTGCTTCCGTTCAGGTCGTTTATGAACTCGAAGGCAATGATTTCACTTCCAGTGTCCCAGAGGTAGCTGTTCGCAATCAACGAATCTACCATCATCGGGACAGGGTCGATATTGACATCTAGGACAACCGTCCTGTTGACATAGTTCTGCTTCGACAGAGCAATCGTGACTGTATAGAATCCCACAGGCAATCCATGCAGAGCACTGGTAGGCAAGGTGTAGTAGTCGCCATTATCTGTCAGCTCGCCCCAGCTCACGTTCGTGGCACCCAGTTTGACAAGGTATGTGTGTACATCCAGGTCTGTCAAATTTGTGACAGTTGGAGTACTGATGGTTAGCCAGAAGTCGTGAGTTTCGTGTGTCTTATAGAACTCGTCGATGGCGCTCGTGCTCTTTCCGAGTGTTGTTGATGTGGCCTTTACAGTGATATAGAATGTAAGTGGAGTTGGGTCGATATAGGGATCAGTATGAGCAGTCACGACAACGGTGTATGCGGAATCCGTGACGTTCATTTGCCAAAACATCGTATTGACATGAATCCTGAAGTGGAGTCCATCGCTTTCATTGTAGACATGTACTGCATTCGTCCAGTTCCAAGTGCCCCATCC